>JBDRCO010000047.1:0-2835 GCA_043821645.1 Pseudomonadota bacterium
GGTGGTGCTGCCCTTTCAGCTGGCCCAGGGCCTGGACGAAAAGAGCGGCAAGATCCTGGATGAGGTCTTCTTGAGCGAGCTGACACCGCTGATCCCCCAGGGGGTGCAGGTGGTGGGCTCGTCCGACGTCACCGCGGTGCTCGGCTTCGAGCAGCAGAAGATGCTGGTGGGCTGCGACGAGAGCAGCTGCCTGATGGAGATCGGCAACGCCCTGGGCGCCAGCCACATCGTGGTGCCCAGCCTGGGCAAGTTCGGCGAGCAGTTCATCGTCACCACCAAGGTCATCGACGTCAAGGACGGCCGGGTGCTGCACCGCAAGGTGCAGTACGTCGATGGCACCGAGGCCGGGGCGCTGACCGGTGTGCGCCAGAGCGTGCTCGACCTGGCCGTGGCCCTGGGCTGGACCCAGGCCTCGAGCAACCCGCTGGCGACGACGACTCCGGCGTCGACCCCGACGGCCACCTCCTCGCCCCCGGTCGAGGCCAGGAATCCCGAGCCTGGTGCGGGCCCCAGCCCGTTGCTCATTGCCGGTGGTGCGCTCGCCGGCGTCGGCGCGCTGGCGGCGCTGGGGCTCGGCATCGGGGCGGTGGCCCTGGATGGTCAGGTCGCCAGCGCAGGCAATCGCTGGGATGAGCGGGAGACGGCGGCTTACGCCACTCTGGGTCTGGCCGCGGGCAGCGGTGTGGGCCTGCTGGCGCTGGTGGCGGGCGGCGTGCTGGTGGGCGTGTCCCTGGTCGGAGAATGAACATGACGACGCGAATCGCGCTGGTGGCGACCCTCGCCCTTGCGATGTCAGGCTGCAATGCCCTCAAGCTTGTGTCGGGCGACAGGACGGGCCTGGCCTGCAGCACCGAGCAAGGCTGTGGCGATGGCTACGTCTGCGATCCCGGCACGCAGCAGTGCGTCAAGGACAGCCGCGATGGAGGTGCCTCGGATCGCGAGCAGACGGATCGGGCCGGGACGGACAGGTCAGGCGCTGACGCAGCGTCGCCCGACACGACCACGGGACCGGATACCACCAGCACGGGGCCGTGGAACCTCACGCTGGCAGGCTCGGGTTTCATGGGCGCGACGGGCAGCATCGCCTACGCCATGCTCGTGGACGCGACCGATCAACCCCAGGCGGCACTGCAATCGACGAGCATCTCCAGTGGCGGCTTCGCGTTCACCTGGTCCGGCGCCCTCAACGCCGGCGTCACCTACAGCGTGCACGTCTACTTTGACCTCGACAACGATGGTCAGTGCGACTTTGGCAGCGAGGGCAGCTTTGACGTCGCCGTGGGTCAGGTCAGCAGCGACCGCACGGTGACGCTGCTGCCCACCACACCCCAGGCCGACATCTGCGCCACCTTCAACGCGTCGCCCACGGACGCGGGGCCGCAGCTCTTCGACCTGACGATCAACGGAGCAGGCTTTGGCTCCAACCTCACCAACACGCTGCACCTCGACCTGCACGAGGGGACGTCGCCAGCCTTGGCGACCAGTCGCACCGTGATCATCAACAGCGACGCACCGAGCTCGACCATGAGCGGTGTGCTGAACCTGGGCGCGAGCTACACCCTGGTGGCCTGGGTCGACCTCGACGCCGACGGCAGCTGCGGTGCCGGCGACATCGGGTGGGCCTATGGCGTGGGGCCCGTCCATGGCGACCAGACCCTCGCGGTGGACGCCAGCGACTTGATGACGGACGTGTGCGCACCGCCGGATCTGGACGCCGGATCGGGTCCGGACAGCAGCACCGGCTGGTTCGATTTCAGCATCACGCTCTCGGGCTTTGCCGCGGACGCACCCTTCGAGATGCTCGTCTACAACGCCACCGATCCGGGATCCGCCGAGGGGTTCAGGCTGGGCGCGGCCTTTGACGCCAGCGGCGTAGCGCAGGTGCAGCAGCAGGAGGTGCTGGCGCCGGCAGGGAACTACATCGTCCTGCTCTTCGTCGAACGGGACGGGAGCGAAGGTTGCACCACGCCCCCGGACGAGGTGTACGAGTGGCGAATAAGCCCGGTCAGCACCGGCGTGAACCTCGCCTTCGATCACGCCACCTCGACCCCCATGTCCACCTGCGAGCAGGCCGACCTGTTCTTCTTTGCCTACCTCGACGCCGGCAACGCGGATGGGGCCGGGCTCGACGCCGCGCCGGCGTCTTACTCGCTGCGCGTGCTGGACAGCGACCTGACCATCTATGACGCCAAGAAGGCGTTCAGCGCGCTCGAGGATCACACCCTGGGCACCACCGCGCAGCTCGGTGAAGTGGGCACCGTCGCGTCCGGTGCGCTCGACGTGACGCTTTCAGATGTGCTGGAGGCCGGGCATGACTACACGGTGTTGTTGCTGATCAACGACGGCAGTGGCTGCCAGGCCAGTGACCTGGTGCTGTACTCCGCTCTTGGCGTGGTCAATGCAGACCAGACGGTCGAGTTCGACAGCACATCGAGTCTGACAACCTGCGGTCGCTTCGACGACCGGCCCTGGCGCAATCACAACATCGTGTTCGTGACGTCGAACACCATCAACGAGACGGAGATCCAGAGCAGCCTGGCGGGTGCCGATCAGTTTTGCCGGGACGCGGCCAATGTCGCCGGCTTGCCCGCGCAGCAGTACATCGCCTGGCTGTCTGGAGCCGGCGTGAGTGCGCCGGACCGCCTGTCGGCGGACCTGGGATGGGTGCGACCGGACGGGCAAGCCTTCGCGCTGAGCAAGGATTGGTTGCTGGCTGGCCAGGTCCTGGCTCCTCCATCTGTCGACGAGACCGGCGACATGTGGTCCGCGCTCACCAGCGTCTTCACCGGGACCCTGGCCAACGGCACGACAAGCTCCAACTGTTCGGACTGGAGT
>JBDRCO010000048.1:0-30169 GCA_043821645.1 Pseudomonadota bacterium
GTGCTCGAGGGTCGCGCAACCAACCGTGAGATCGTGGTGGTGGGCGCCCACTACGACAGCGCTCCGGGCAGCCCCGGCGCCAACGACAACGCCACGGGCGTGGCCACCGTCCTCGAGCTCGCGCGCCTGTTGCAGGACAGGCCTCGCCAGCGCGAGTTGCGGCTGGTGGCCTTCGTCAACGAGGAGCCCCCTTACTTTCAGACCGAGAACATGGGGAGCCTGGTGTATGCCCGCGAGCTCGTCAGCCAGGGAGCGCCCGTCGTCGCCATGCTGACACCCGAGACACTGGGCTACTACAGCGAGGCGCGGGGCAGTCAGCACTATCCGTTTCCCTTCGGCCTGCTCTACCCGGACACCGGCAACTTCGTCGGCTTCGTCGGCAACCTGGGTTCGCTCTCCCTGGTCCGGCGTTGCGTTGGCAGCTTTCGCCATCACGCCGCTTTTCCGAGCGAAGGCGCCGCGGTGCCCGCATCCATCGAAGGGGTGGCCTGGTCTGACCACTGGGCGTTCTGGGAGCAGGGCGTGCCAGCGCTGATGGTCACGGACACCGCCCCGCATCGCGATCCCCACTACCACACGGCAGGGGACCGCCCGGATCACGTCGACACCGAGCGCCTCGCGCGCGTGGTACAGGGTCTCGCCGGAGTGGTTGACGATCTGCTCAACGATCGTCGTCGCTGAGCTGCGGCTTCTGCGCTGGGTGCTTGCCCCTGCCGTCGTACAGCGGCCGTAAGAGTCGGACGTTGTCGAGGGCTCGCCAGGCCTCGCGCCGGATCGCGAGGTACTCAGCATCCGCGCGCTGCTCCAGGCGCCGCCGCCCCATCTCGACGGTCTCGAAGGCGCCAAGCATGCCGCCAGTGGCGTCCTCCCACGTCGCGCTACGATCGAAGAAGTACAGCGCCCTATCGACGAAGGACTCCCCGGTCTGGGTCTGCGTCGCCGCATAGCGCACGGCCGCTGTCACCTCGTAGACCCCCTGGGCCAGACCCCCGAGGGTCGCTGCCAGCACGGGACGGTGGCCGCGGCTCCACAGCTGGTACGCCACGTAGCCGCCGGACCAGAAGTGGTAGGGCGAGGAACGACGGTCACCAGGCCGGTAGGTGTGGGCCGGGTAGTGCAGCAGCATCTTGTCCTCGTCACCGAGGACACGCATGCGCAGCTGCTTCAGGCGCAGGAAAAGGATCTCCAGCTGCGCGGCCTGCACCGCATCCAGCAGGTAAACGTCGTAGATGTGAGGATAGTTGCGAAAGGCATAGGCGATGAGCCAGATCGCAAGTCCCGGATCGGCCTGGGTGGCGTCGAGGGCGAGGTCCTGCAAACGCGTGTGATCCTCGGGATCCTCCACGAAGCGCTGGTAGCGATCGATGAAGACCCGCAGCGCAGGCATGGCCCTCGCATCGGTCACCCCCTGCTGTCCGAGCCGGTAGCTCAGACCGTTGATCGCGTACTGCACGCGCGGGAAGGCGCTCTCGATATCCATGGCCTCGACGTAGTCATCGAGCAGCCGCACCAGCTCGTCCCTGGCGCTATCGTCGAGGACACCCAGGCCCATGACGGTCCCGCGCACCTCACGCCGCAGGCGGGCAAGCCGGGCGGGAAGCACCGGGCAGCGCTGCTTGATGGCGCGAATCTCGTCGTGATAGGCGCGCGCATGACGCTCCCACAGCCCGTCCAGATCTGCGCGCAGGGCCGGTACCAGGCGACCCGTCTGTTCCAGCTCGTCGGGGGTGAAGACATCCTGCGGCAGGTAGGCGAAGCGTGCTTCTGGCAGATCCTCGACGCGGCCGTGCTGCACCAAACAGAAGCGCTTGAGTCCTCTCAGATGCAGGTCCGCGAAGACCAGGGCGCGAAGCCTCAGGGCCCGCTGTCCCGCCGCGCTGCGGGTCATCTCGAGCACGGCGTCCAGCGGTACGGCCGGGTCCAGAGCCGCGCGAAACATCACCTGGCCGAGCACTGCAGCCCTGGTATCCGGGGGCAATGGTGCGTCGCTGTCGTTCGGCAGCACGCCAAGTATCCCGAGGAGCACCGCTGTGATCATGGTTCGTGATCTCTATGGCAGATCATATATCCAAAGTCCGCGCCCTGCTGGTGCAGCGTGATCGCAGCCTCATTTTCATCGAACACGAGGCCAAGGTCTCCGTCGTGAAATGCCTGGTAGGATAAATACATGGGCGTCATCAGTCGCCGGTAGTGGCGTCCCACGATCCGGCTAGCCCCGAGCACAGCGTCTTGACCAACCCCCTGCCGCGCCAGGCGGCATGCGATCCAGGCCTCGGTCCAGTAGTGATAGCTCTTGAGCAGCGGCGGTTCCCGCCGCAGGGCGGTGTTCGCGTCGACAGAAATGTGGTGACCCCACTGCTTTAGAGACCTCATGTCCGCGCGCTGGAGCTCGAAGTGAATCATGGCTCCCCAGAAGAAGAGCGGAGCCACCAGATCGAGCCGTCCGTCATCGATCAGGGCCGGCGCCAGGTCGTACAAGGCGTAAAAGCGGTTGGAAGCGTAGCCTCCGAGGATCTGAAGCGTCTGTTCGACGAGTGCGGGATGTGCACCGACGAGATCTGGGAGGCGCTGACCTGGAACGACCCCGACCTGATCGTGCGAAGCGCCACAGGACGCGTCCACCGGCGCGGGAGCACAGTCCGTGCAGATCGCGCCATAGATCGCTGGCGCCAGGCAGCCCAGGGCAGGATCCGCGAGACGAATGAGTTCGGACGCAAATACCGGCTGATCCGCCTGACGTGGCTGTAACCAGTAAAGCGCCTGCCAGGCAGCTGCCCGCGTGTTGCTGTCATACCCGAGCGTCTCGCCCAGAAACACCACGTCGTGAACGAGAGGAAGGGCTGCGCCCAGCGTCGCCTGGACCCTGTCCTCTGTGGCCAGGACAGGCCCAGGCCCTGGCACCTGCAACAGCAGCCCGTCGAGGGCGCGCGCAAAGGCCAGGGCGAGGATCTGCTGGCGTGCTGTGAGCGCCGCCACGCTGAGCACGCCAAGGGGATCCCGGCGCACCGCCTGGGCCTCGTAGAGCGCAATGTCGAGGAGCAGGCCGATGTCGAACAGTGCCCAGCTCTTATCGTGCGTCTGGCTCGCGATACACAGCAGAGTCTCGTGCAGTGCGACGGGCCGACCCGCATGCAGCGACAGGTACTGCCCCAGCCGGGCCAACTCGCGTTCCCACTGCCGCTTGCGCAGGTACTCCTCGACTTGCATGTAGGAGTGACGACGGGACAGAGAACGGGCAAAGGCACCCTGCAGCATCCAGTGCCGGGCCGTGGCGTCCTGCGGGCAAAAGGCGGGTACAGCGCGCTCGAAGTCCGCGTCGAAGCGGCGCAGCCAGGGCCGCTGGCGACGGGCTTGCTGGGCGTACACGAAGGGGCTCCCCACACGCAGTGAGGCGTCGAGCAGATCCGACAGGGCCAGCAGGTCTGCCGTCGTGAACAGCAGCTCGACACCAGGAATCGCCGTGTGATGCGTTTCCAGATAGACCGTGCGCAGTCCTGACCTCCAGGGCGTTTCCTGGGTGGCAACGGCCTCTCGTCGAGCCTGTCGCCAGGCCGTTTCGTCGTCGAGACAACGAAGGTCTGAGCCGACGACAAGCGCGAAACGAGCTCCCAGGCACTGCGCCTGGGCCAGGCGGTCTCCGACAGCGGTTCCGAGGTCGAAGCGAACCACGAGCTGGATACCTGGCCGAGAGCGCACAGAGTTGAAGACGCCGCGCAGATCCCGCAGTGCCTCGTCCGCCCCGAGGACCAGACCGAGATCGCCGGCAAGCAGGGCACGACCTGCCTTTGCGCGCTCGGCCAGCAGCACGGCCCGCAGGTCGAGCCCCGGCGTCGAGGCCATCAACCCGAAGAGCAGCGGACATCCCAGACAGAGCGCGATGCGATGAGCTCGTCGATGCACCTAGCTTGCCTCTATTCGCGTCGCGGGCGAAAGCCCTCGATCGACCCGCAGCGATGCACTATATCCCAGGTGGTGCACCTTGACGCCGCGCACAGGTCCACGGGGGACTCTCTGTCGGGAGCTGGCTCATGGCCGTGACCGTTTATCGTTGCCCCTCGTGTCAAAAGATTTACGACTTCACGGTCTTCGTGTGCCCGGACTGCGAAGCCATCGTCAACCACACCTTGATCGAGTCTGCGCCAAAGCCACCCAAGGAGCCCACGGTCATCCGGCGCATGCTGTCTCCGACGGACGCGGGACTCGAGAAGCCTGAGGCGACCTATCCGGGCAAGGAACCCGTACCGAAGCGCACGGAGGTCACCTCGCCGACCGTGGTCATGCCCTATCCCGAGCCCCGGGACGGCGTGCCCAGCCTGCGCACCGACATCGACCTCAGGGATCTTCAGTTGACCGTGTACGAGGCCTTCGTGGTCTCTCGCGTCGACGGCAGCACGACCGTTGATGCTCTGCGCAGCGAACTGGGCCTGTCCAAGCTCGAGATCAGCGTGGTCCTGGGGACGCTCAAGGAGAAGGGCATCGTCCACGTGCACGAACCCACCACGGGTCCAAAGTCAGCGCCGCCCCGTGCTTCGCAGGTCCCGACCCTGGATCCCGCATTCCTGACTCCTCTGGCCGAGGAGCCGAACCCCGCGCCTGCATCTGTTCCACCTCCGAGGGCTGCCAGCACGAGCGAGCCCCCACCCCCGGCGTCGCGGCCCACGCTGCGCCCCGTGCCCCCACCTGCACGTCGAGCCACCGCACCCAAGCGCAAGCTGGTGCTGGGTGCACCGGGCACAGAGCGCCTGGACGGCGCGGGGCCCGCCGGGTTCGAAATGCTGCCGAAACGCGAGTCCGTGGCGGCTCCCGAGGGGCCCCTGCAGGAAGCCATCCGGCTGGAGAAGTTCGGCGACCTTGCCGGCGCCATCCGGGTCCTCGAGAAGGCCATCACGTCGTCAAGAGCACCTGCGGCCCTTTACAACAGGCTGGCCATCGCGTTGGTCAAGGAGAAGCGCGACTACTTCAGAGCCGAAGAACTGCTGAACAAGGCCCTTGCCCTCGAGCCAGGCAACTCGTCCTACTCCAACAACCTGGCCAAGGTCCTGATGATGATCGCGTCGTACAGCGGTCTGGTGCCTATCCCCGACGACGTCAAGAAGTGGTAACGCGAGCCGTCTGGCACCCGCTCAGCGGCCGAACAGACCCTTGGCCTTCTTGGCCGCATCCTTCTTGGCCTTCTCTGCTGCCGCCTTGGCCTTCTTCTCGGCTTCCTTCTTCTTCTTGTCGGCCTCGGCCTTGATCTTTGCCTCGGCCTCCTTCTTCTGCTTCTCGGCGAGGTTCTTCGCCGCGTCGGCCTGCTTGCGGGCCTCGGCCTCGGCCATCTTCTTGGCCTCGTCAGCCTTCTTGCGTGCCTCGGCTTCGGCTTGAGCCTTGGCCTTGTTCGCAGCGGCCTCGGCCTGCTTCTTGGCATCATCGATCTTGGCGTCGACCTGGCCCTTGGCGTCGTCGATGAGCCCGGTCACGCTGCCGCCCAGGATCGACGAGGCGAGCCCCTGCACGTCGATGCCCGTCACCCGGGGCTTGTCCCAGGTGCCACCGATCTTGAGCGGCACGGCCAGGGGCTTCTGCACCAGATTCTTGCCCAGAGCTGCGTTGATCACCGCTGGCGCCAGGAAGGCCGTTCCCGTCAGATCCAGGGTCCTGTCCAGGGCACCGCCGCCCGACAGCTCGAGCTCACCAAAGCCCGTCTTGCTCCGCACGGGCTTCTTGAGCGAGAACTTCCCCTTGGCGAAGCGCAGCCAGGCGCTGAGGTCGCGCAGGGTGGTGCCGCCGGGGTCCAGCTTGAAGCCCTTGTAGCCCTTGAATCCGCTCTTCGCGAGGACGGCCTTGAGGGGCGTACCGATGGGGCCGAGCACATCCAGGGACTTGATGGTAAGGGCCTCGGTGTTGAAATCCACGGGGCCATCCAGGCTGGTGGTGAGGTCGTCGAGCGA
This sequence comes from Pseudomonadota bacterium, assembly GCA_043821645.1. GTDB lineage: Bacteria > Myxococcota > JACRCW01 > JAFGSX01 > JAFGSX01 > JBDRCO01. The sequence continues at coordinate 5,931 of JBDRCO010000048.1, forward strand.
CAGTCCGCGCCCCGTGACGTCGATGTTTTGATCCACCAGTCCACTGAACACCTGCCCCATCGAGGTGTGCGCGGCCAGTGCCTGCCCCAGGTCGACATGCGTGGTCTTGAACTTGAGGGTGTAGCCGGTGTAACTGGCCGGCAGATCAAAGCGCGAACCCGCCGCCGAGATTCGGCCTCCGTAGATATCGAAGTCCAGCGCCTCGAAGGTGACCACGCCATTGACCATGGTCAGCTTGCCCACGAAGTTCTTGCAGTCCATCCCCTTGAACCGGGCCTGGCCAATGCGCAGGGCCCCCTGGCCGCTCACCGTGGCCAGCAGCTCGCGGGTAGACGCCGACAGGCCGTGCGGGTTGTCGTCGGCCGTCGAGGAGTCCTTGCCCGCAGGCTTGGCTTCTGCCGCATCCTCCTCGCCAAGCAGCTCGTCGATGTTGAGGTAGGGGCTCTGGATGTCGAAGCGAAAGTTCGGGCGCTGCAGGTTGGTGATGCCCAGGGTGCCCTGGATGCGCGCCTTGTCGTAGACGAGCTGGTCGATGCGCACGTCGGCGACGATGGTCGAGGTGTCGTCAGGATTGCCCTTGAAGGTGGCGCCACCCTTGAAGGAGCCGCCGGCAGGTAGCGAGGAGGCACCAGGCACCGTGCGTCGAATATCATCGAAGGCCACGTCGAGCCTGGGCACGTTCACGTCGAGCGCCGGGCTCGTGCCGTCCAGACCGCTGGCACCGCCCGTGGCCGAGATGGAGGTCGAATTGAGCGTGAGGTTGGCGCGCTGGATATCCGCACGTGCCGGGGTCTTGAGCATCGCCAGGTCGAGCTTGAGAGGCATACCTGCCGGTTTGTCCAGCACCTTGCTGCCGTCGTCACCGGTGCTCTGCAGAGCCAGGCCGTCGAGGTCTGTCTTCACCGCCAGGCTCAGATTCTCGCCCTGGGGTTGAACCTGGGCATCGATGAGCCCGCTTCCGCGAGCACTGAAACCGCTGAGGTTGACGTCGAGATCGCTGAGCTTGACGCTGGCCTGGGCCTGCTGCTTGTCGCCCTGGGCGCTCGCCCGGGCCACGATCTCGAAGCTGCCGTCGACCTTCTTGCCGCCACCGAGGGCCTCGGCCACCGCGGGCAACAGCTCCTTGAGGGAGGCCACGCGGATCGGTCCGGTCTTGAGATCCGCGGTCATCGGCGCGCCAGCCGCCGTCCCCAGGCTCAGCGACCCCGTGAGGCGGGCCGTGTCCACCGCGAGCTGGAAAGCTGGCACATCGAGCCTGTCGCCTGTTCGCTTGCCGGCAAGCTTGAGGTTGAGCGCGCTCCCGGCCTTCTTGTCGAAGGCGTCGGCCCAGGCCACGTGGGCCCGGTCGAGGTCGAGGCCAATGTCCACGGCACTGGCGTTGCCGTTGACCTGGGCCTGGATGGGTCCGGCCAGGGTGAGCTCGGCGGGCAACAGTGCACTCTTCGACGGCACCACGGCCACCACCCGCGCCAGGTCCTGCACCAGCAGCTTGAGGTCGGCGTTGACGAGGCCGGTGGGGCTCAGGCTTCGCGCGTCGAGGGTACCGCGGAGATCGACGCCGGTGCCGGTGACAGCGAGGCTCCGGATCTGGTAGCTCGGCGCCTCGAGGTCCACCCGCGCGTCGAGCTGGACGTCGAGGTCGAGGCTCTTGCCCTGCACACCACCCTGGTGCAGCACCACACCAGCAGCCTGGATCGTGCCTGTCGAGGCGAGGAGCTTGAGATCCCGTGAGGCCTCGACCTTGAGATCGAGGGACAGCTGGCCCGCGGCGGGTGCCAGGGCGTCGGCAGGGAGCAGTCCGCCCCAGGGCCCCAGCGCCAGGGTTCCCAGGACCAGGGCCGCCTGAAGGTCGGGCATGGGTGAAAACGACAGGTCCTTGCGCAGCTCGGACAGAGTCACCTGGAGCGAGATGGGGCTGCGGCTGGTCCCATCCTCGAGCACGGCGCGCAACGACAGCGCGATGGGCGCGCCCAGGCGAATGTCGCGAAGCTCGATGAAGAGATCGCTCACTGCCAGCGGACGCCCCAGGCTGGCGTCATCGATCTCGATGCGCGCCCCCTCGATGGCCACCCGCTCTACACGCGCACCCTCGAGAGCCGTCAGATCCGCAGGTGTGTCCTCTGCCGGCGCGGGCGCGTGCTCGGCCGAGCCCGACGCCATGTGGTCCAGCACGTCCTGAAAATTCCAGATCCCTTGCTTGTCCCGGGCCACGCGCAGGGTGAGCCCCTTGAGGGAGATCTCACGCACGGTCAGCTTCTTGCCCAGGGACAGGATGGCGTCGAGCAGATCGACGCGCACCTCGACCGACCCCAGAGCGAGCTGGTCCGCGGTGGAGCCTTGCGGGCCGGCCAGGGCGATGCCTTGCAGGCGAGCCTCGAGCCGCGGCAACACCGTGCTCGTCACCTCGCCCAGCTTGACCTGGCGCCCCAGCTTCTCGCTCACCAGGGTCGCGATGCGATCCTTGTGCGCGTTGATCAGAGCGTCGGGCTTGATCAGCAGCAGGGCCGCGCCGGCCACGAGCACGAGCAGACCAAGCACGATGGCGAGGGCGAGGACGAGCTTCTTCATGAGAGGTCTCCCGCAGGGGGGCGTGCACAAGGGCAGGACCCCGGAATGCCCGGCATGCTAGATCGTCACAGAGGGCGCGTCATCCGTGGACCCAAGGCGTGGATGCGGAGACGTGAGGCCGGACCCGGCGACAGGTCCGGAACCTGCAACCCGCCAGGTCGCGAGGTTCCCATGCGAGCGTGGCTGTTCGAGAGGCGTCTGACCGTCATGCTGCTGGCCTTCGCTGTGGCCCTGGCCGGCGCGAGCACGCAAAAGCTGTGGACCTCGGCCGAGGCACACTGGACGCGACCACTGCTTCGCCTCGTCGAGGGGGAGGCGTGGTCCGCTGCGGTCCTGGTCGTCACGGGGTTGCTGTGTGTGCTGGCCTTTGCGTTGCGCACCGCGGCCGAGGCCAGGCTGCGCGCGGTGGTCTATGGCCAGGGACAGGTCCAGGGTCTCGTCGTGGACGGGCCCTTTGCCTGGCTGCGCAACCCGCTGTACCTGGGCACCTGGTTGTTCTTCTCCGGCGCCACCCTGCTGTGGCTGCCCCTGTTCGCGGCCCTGCTGCTCTGTGCGCTGTTTGGATTCACCCTCGATGCCATCGTGCACCACGAGGAGGGTCTGCTCGCGACCCAGCACGGCGAGGCCTACGCTCGCTACTGCGCGCGAGTGTCGCGGTGGAGCCCCTGGCCACGGCGCGCGCCTGGCACGGTCACCCCCGGCGCATCCGCATGGCTGTGGGCGAGCCTGGGAAACCTCGGACTGCTCAGCCTGGGCCTGTTCCGCATCACCGTGGCCCTGGGTGCTGATCCCCGGCCTGCCGGCGCGCTCAACCTGTTCTGCATTGGCCTCTGGCTCGGCGTGATCGCCTGGAGACGGGTGCAGGCAGTTCGGCTTGAGCGAAGACAAGGGTCCGTGAATTGAGACGAATCCTGATTTTCCGTGCGACCTTTGACCGTCCGTGGCGTCCCCAAAGCAGACGAGACGAGCCTCGACGCCAGCATGGGGGGCTGGTTCGCAATGACTGAGGAGTGTGCGATGCGCTTGACCACCTGTCTTGCCATGACCCTGGTCGCGATCGTGGCCTGCACGCCGGACCACGCACTCAACAAGGATGTCGGGCACGGCCACTATGACTCAGGGACGGTGGACGCGGCCGTCCTGGACACCTTCTCTGGCTTCGACACCACCACCGCGGACACTGCCAGCGGGACAGATGCCAGTCTGACCGGAGATGCAGCGGCATGCTCCCGCAGCTGTGGGCTGCACGAGCAATGCAACACCTCGAGCGGCGAGTGCGAGTGCGTCGACACCTTTCACCGCTGCAGCATGGCCTGCGTGGACAGTACCTCGACCGCGCACTGTGGCAGCTTTTGCGACCCCTGCCCGACGACGGCCAACGGCACGGCCAGCTGCGATGGCGTGGCCTGCAGCATCACCTGCGACCAGGATTATCTTTTCTGCGGCGCGCGCTGCGCGCTGTGTCCCACCGAGGGCGTGGCGACGACGACCTGCGCCAGCGGGAGCTGTGTGGTCGCGACCTGCCAGCAAGGCTACCAGCCCTGTGGGGATGGTTGCTGCAGCTTCAGCCTCGACATCGTCGAAGCGGGGGCGAAACCCCGCATGGCCCTGGATGCCCTGGACCTCCCCTGGCTCGTGTATCTGCAAAATGCGACCACCCTGCGCCTGGCATCGCCCTCTTCCACGGGCTGGCAGACCGGGACGGTTGTGCAGGACACAGCGGATGTCATCCAGTTCCCGGACATCGCCCTCGACGACACCGGCATCCCGCACGTGGTGTATGCGCTCAACCATACGTACGCGAGCAGCAGCGTCGTGCATGCGGTGCGGGAGACCAGTGGATGGGTCTTCGAGACCGTTGTGCAAGCTTCTGGCACTTTTCTGGACACGCACCTTGCCATCGACGGCGATGGGCTGGTGTCGGTGGTCTTCCACAATTGGGATGATGGAACACTGCTGCTGGCCTCGAACCCCGCCGGCCAGTGGAGTGTCGAGGAGGTGGCCCAGGGCTACCAGCTCGGTCGCTACTGCGACGTGGAACTCGACGACAGCGGAGCGCCACACCTGAGTTTCATGGCCAACAACGAGCTCCGCTACGCCTACCACGACGTGGCCGGGTGGCAATTCCAGGTCGTCGCCGCGGAAGCGGGGACCCAGTACATCTCCGACACCACCTTGCGCTTCGGACCCCAGGGCCGACCGCGCATCGGGGCCTTCAGGAGTTCACCGCGCACCGTGCTGTACGCGGCCTACAATGGTTTGACCTGGGACGTGGAGGATGTGCAATCCAACCTGGGCACGTTTGCGGGTGGGGTGTCCATGGACCTGGCCGCCGACGGCATGTTGCACCTGAGCTACTACGCTTACGACGCCGGCGAGATCCGACACGCTTCGCGGAGCAGTTCCGGATGGGTGGTCGAGGTCGTGGACAGGACCCAAGCCGATGAGCACAGCCAGATCCTCGTCGATTCCGGGGGCGGCCTCCACATTGCCTACACCGACGGCAGCGGCAAGGTGATCCACGCGCACTGACCCGCCGTCACTCCAGGACCTGGGACTCAGTTGAAGCCGTAGTTGTAGGTCGGCCTGTCGCCCTGGCGGTCGACGATGGCCCAGTGCAGGACATCGGACAGCTCCGCGATGCGCAGGCAGAAGCACCAGGCTGTGTCCGGACGCTCACCGTTCTCCGGGGGATAGCCCCCGGTCGGGTTGCTCGGGTCCCAGGAGCCCTGGCGCACCAGCTCGAGCCTGGTGGTCGACCTGTTCATGACGTGGCGCACGGCCGCATCCAGGTCCGATGGAACACCCGGCAGGGGCCCGGCGTCCTGGAGCAGCGCTCGGGGGCTCTCGACGTCAGAGCCGTCGCCAAGGAAGCTGGTGAGCGCTTCTCGCAGGGCCCGCTCGAAGTCCACGCTGCCACCACAGGTCGCCAGCTGCGCCTCGACCTCGGGCTGCGGGAAGTCGACGTGCAGATCCGTCAAGCCGAACTCGGCCAGCACACGCTGCGCGATCGCCGCCACGTCGGTTGCGCCTGCTGTGCCCGTCGTGACGACGGGAGGCACGGGGCTCGGCGTCCCCCCATCCGGTGACGGCGGCGGGGCTGGAGGCTGGGTTCCCGCGCCGGCCAGCCGCGTCTGCCAGCCCTTGAGCGCGGCCACCGAGGACAGGGTGTGCCGGAAGTGCTCGTCGGCGGCCGGCGTCCAGTGGAGCTGCTCGCGCAGCAAGCGCACCGTGCGCTTCTCGACCTCGGTGTACGCGTCCTTCTGGCCAGGTGCCACGTCCAGCACCTTCTCGAGCAAGCTCTCGGCGTCAGCCCGGCTGATCCGCCCGTCGCCCTGGCGCTCGACCGCCTTGAGCGCGGCCTCGTACAGCGCACGGTCATAGGTCTTTCCCTGGATGGTGATGTGGTAGCTCGCCATGGTGTCACCTGCAGGCAAATGGCCTGTCCTGGTCCAGACTATCCTGTGGTGGGAGAGATTGTTGCCCAGAGTGGTCGGACCTGGCAGATCCGCCAGCCGCAACAAGAGGGAGACCTCGGGGCGAGGGGGCAATGCTCCAACTGCCCTGAGAACCTGCGCAAAGCGACAGCCAAACTGCGCAGCTGAGTCCGGTCCGGGCGTCACATGGATATTGCAACTAATCGTTATGTAAGATTTTTTCCGAAACACAGCAACATGACCCGCTGGCCCATCCTGTGCAGTTCACCCACCTGCCACAGCAGCGGAGGTCGACCCAATGACAGGACGAAGCGCACTGGCCATGACGATGGGGATCGGGTTTGTGCTTGCCACTCTTCACCCGGCCGTCGCCGCGCAGCCCGAACCAGCAGGGGTAGAGGTGAATCTGGGCCAGGTCTGCCGAGGCCTGCTGGCGCGGGGTAGCGCCGAGGTGATGCTGCGGCAGGTGCGCACCCCCGCCGAGCGCCGCATCCGCTCGGGGCGCCCGGCCACCGAGTTATGGATGAGCCTGGCCCCGGTCGAGGGCGAGGGGCGCCTGCACCGCCTCGAGGTGGTGCTGCATCCACGCCGCGAGGGGCGCATAGGCCGGACCCTGACACTCCCCGGGTCGAAGAGCGAACAGGACCCCCAGGTCACCGTGCGCGCGCAGGTCGTGGATTGCGGGGTCGAGGCCAACACCACCCAGGAACTGGCGCTGTTTCTGGATGCACCGCGCAGTACAGGTCGACAGGACGGATCACGTCGGGAGGCCGAAGCTGGCGCCGACACCCTGGACCGGGACCCAGGATCTGGTCCCACCCTGCCTGGGTATCTCTTCGATCGCCGGCGCGCCGTCGAACAGCGACGCCGCTGGTGCGAGCAGCGTCGCGACCCATACGACACGCTGTACCTGGGCTCGGGCTTTGCCGCCCTGCCCTGGCTGTCGCAGCCCGGCTGGGTCTATGTGTCGACTCAGTTCGACCAGAGCGCCCCGGTGGGCTTGCAGCCGGCCGTGTGGACCCGCGCAGGCTCCCTGCCCAGCCACCTGTGGCCGCGCTACCAGATGCCCGAGTGGGTCGCGATGCAGAGCATCCACGCCGAGGACCTGCCACGCATGCGCAGCATGGGCCCCTACACCGTGGGCGACTGTCGGCCCGCGATTCGCGACGACCATTACAGGTGGGCCGAGGCCCAACCCGAGCCTGCTGGCGGCGAAACTGGCGGTGGCGACGGGTCCGGCGGTGGAAGCGGAGCGCCTGCGGCAGGGAGCGCGGCAGCGGATCCCCGCTAGCGCGAGGGCCCGGTCAGAGAAGGTCGGCGAAGGCTCAGTTGAAGATCATGTCGCCGGCGAACATGCGGGGCTGCGGCTCCACGTGCTCGAAGATCTTGGTGGTGCGCACCTTGCCGGTCTTGACGTCGATGACGTCGATGTGCACCGCGATGCGCAGGCCGTCGGTGATCTGCGGCTGGGCGTCGGCGCACAGGCCCACGAAGCCGGCGGCGATCATGCGGATACCCAGCATGACCAGGCCCGGGCTGCGGTAGTTCAGGCGCATGACCCGGTACGACAGGATGACGTCGGCAGGCTGGATGCGGCCGGTGGCGGCGAGGCTGGGATCGCGGGCGTCCAGCTTGCCGCTTTCGGTGTACTCCAGGTACATCGCGCGCATCAGGTCCTCGTCGCGCTCGACCACGTCGCTGATGCCCTCGGAGCGCAGGCCGTCGACCATGGCATCGTAGGTGATGGCGTCCAGGGCGCCGTCGCCGTTGCTGGCGTTGTTCTTGTTGACCACCCACACCCGCTCCTCGGGGGCAATCTGCAGGTCCTTGAGCGCACCCTTCTTGAAGGCCTCGCGCAGGCCGCGGGCGTACAGGAACTTGCCCTCCTCGGTGGGCAGGAGCATGGGGTCGCCGCCACCGGTGATCATGGCGAGCGGGTCACCCAGATCCGGCAGCGGGAGGCAGCCGCCCAGACCGGCAGCGAGGCCCAGCACGAGAGCGGTCGAGAGGATGGTTCGGGTGGTCATGGCCGTTGTGCTCCTGTCGCGATGCGCGTTTCTCGTCGAGGGGTTCGAAATCACTTGATCAGGTTGCTGACCCACTGGGTCCACTGATCGATGCTGAAAAAGCTGCTCCCCGGATCCAGGTTGAGCGGCATGGCACCGCACTTGGCATCCTGGATCAGCCGGGCCGGGTACTGGTTGTTGCCATCCTTGCGCTCGATGTCGAGGGCGCGGAAGGTATTGACGGTCTGGTTGCCCTGGCAGCTCAGGGTGACGTCGACATCCAGCCTGTACACGTCCTCGCCCAGGGGCTGCACGCGGTGCACCTGCACGGCCACGTCGTCGATGCGCGGGGTCTTCAGCAGCAGATTGCGCAGGTGCTCGGGGCGCTTGTCCGGACGCTCGCCGAAAGCGCGATCGATCTCGCGGGCTTCCATGGCGCCATGACCCCGAGACCGCGCGTCCACTGCATCCAGTCGCCCTACCAGGCGGTCCTTGACCGGCTGCCGCAGGTGATCCCAGTTCTGGCTGTGCTCGGGCACCGGGTCGTCGTGCACCGCTTTCCACGCCGTGGGACGCGCCAGCAGAGGCAGGTAGATGCGCACCAGCTCCTGGCGGAAGCGCGCGTTCAGGTCGCGCTCCATCTGGTCCGTGAGCATGGGTGGATAGCCCTCTTCCTGAACCGGCGCTTGTGCCGCGGCGGGCCGGGGCGTCGGCGCAGGCGTCGGCAGCAAGGAACCCTCTCCCGCAGCCGGAGGCGTCGGGTTCTTGACCGCGGCGGCTAGGCGGCGGTCGCGGGGCGCGGCGCTGGCGTCGGAGGCCAGCAGCCCGGCCACGCAGGCCGAGGCGAGCAAGAGAGCAGCCGGCTTGAACTTCATGGTCGCACCCATCACCCTCGGTTGGAGCGCCACCCGCCGATCATCACGATCGCCAAAGCCACGCTGTCCTGTGGATGTCGGTGGCGGACGCTAGTCGCATCCGGAGACGGGTGAAAGCGAAAAAAAATCTGCCCTGGGGCCGGAGGTGATCAGAACGAGGCGTCGAACGCGCCGGCCGTCACCCAAGATGGTGGTGTCGTGGCTCATGCGCGTTCCTGTGGAGCTGAAGCTGCCAAAGGTCTTGGGGTCGTCTCGCTGGGTGAAGACAAGCCGTGAAAGGGACGAGCCGAACAGGCGCACGCGTGACATGAACGCCTCCGATAGTGGTGAGGCGCTGGGACCTCAGCGCAGCCGAGCGGGCCGCCAGGGCACATCCCGAGCTGTAGACCAAGGCGGGACGCACGCTGGCCAGAATTTCCCTTTAGTATCGAAAGGTTCTCACTGCATGCCAGGAGCGGCAGGCCTGCGTCCAGGCCCCCCGCCAAAGTAGCATCCATTGGAATACATGGAACAAGCCGTGGTAAACCAGCGGGCGCAAGCCCGTTTTCAAGGATTTGGTGCCCATGACAACGATCAACACCACTCGTCCTGGCACGAACGTTCCACCCATCACAACGACCACGACACCGGTCGACGACGCGCCCAAGGAACTCGGGGTCAAGGCGCCGGAGAGCCCGGACGCGCTCAAGCGCGACGAGGTCGGGCGGGCGGCGGCCAAGAAGCTCATCGACGTGGTCAGCGCCAACAAGGACGTCGCAGGCACGGGTCAAGAGAGCGCGGCCAGGGGCGACCCCCGGGTCACCGAGCGGCGCGGCGCCCTGTCCACCCTCATCGCCGAGAAGAGCGGCCGCGGGCCCGTGTTCATGGGCATGCTCGACGCCCTGGGCAGCAACGTGGCCAACGACGTCAAGTGGTTGATGTCGGCGGACCGCGCCGACTACAAGCTGGATGGCGACAGCAAGCAGTTCGACTGGGCCAAGAGCGACATGAGCGGCCCATCGGCCATCAAGAAGGAGTTCGACAAGCGGGTCAAGAAGGGCCAGGAGCGCGCCAAGGGTATCGACGACCAGAGCAAGAGCTTCCTCGACGTCAGCGACTCCTCGGTCATCGGCCTGAGCTTCATCCAGGACCCCAAGCTGCGCGCCGAGTCCATGATGGACACCCTGCTGCAGTTCAGGGCCCGCACCGACAAGGCCAACCAGGCCGAGGTCACCAGCGGTGACAACGCCACCCGCATGGACCAGATCGCACCGGCCCTGGTGGCCGAGCAGCGCATCCTGCTGGCCTCGGCCGACCTCGCCGTCGACGACCCGGTCAAGATGCGCGAGTTCGCGCTGCTGCGCGAGGTCATCGCTTCGCACCCGACCTCGTCGGTGAACGGCATCTTCGACGCCCGCAATGCGGTCGGCAAGCTGTTCATGGACGGCAACGACAACTACTCGAGCACCACCCACGACATGGCGTGGATCAAGGAAGAAAAGGCGCCCGGCGCCACGGCCTCGGCCTACAAGGCCATCCACCACAACTTTTCCCGCGACACCCCGAACAACATCGCCTGCACCATCAAGGAGTGGGTGTTCCCGGTGGGGCCCGCCGAGCACCGCGAGAAGCTATTCCTGACCCTGTGCGACGCCGTGACCCAGGCCCGCGCCGGTCAGGGTGACGCCGTCAAGAAGCAGCTGCTGGCCCTGGGTGCGCCGACGAAGGACACGCTCCAACCGCTGCTCGACAAGCTGGCCTCGGCCAGTGGCACGGGCGTGGCCGACGCCATCGCCACCTTCATGGTCGAGAACGCCCAGAAGCCCCTGTGCGCCAGCCCGCGCAAGGCCCTGGATCAGATGGCCAAGAAGGCTGCGGACCTGGCCTCGGGCATGTACCACTACGACAAGCCAGGCGAGTACAAGAAGATCCGCGAGGCGATCGCTGGTTACGGCGAGCCGCTGGCGACGCAACTCAAGGGCCTCAAGGACGCCATCAAGGACCTCCCCGACGAGAAGATCGGCGAGGCCATGCAGAAGTGGCTCAAGGACAACGAGAGCCTGACCCTGGTCGGCAACGTCGAGGGCAACCTGGCCATGTTCGCGCGCCTGTACCGCGCGGTGTGCGCCGACCAGCCCAACGTCGACACCCTCGAGAAGAACATCTTCAAGGCCGGCGACGCCTGGCCCGAGGTGGCCGACGTCATCGCGCGCCTGCGCGCGGGCAATGACCTGGGCGCGCTCAAGGAACTGGGCGAGGCCCGGCTGGCCCTGCGCGACGCCGTGGTCAATGCCAAGACCGGCTTCGAGCGCCACGAGCTGATCAAGTTCGACGCCCAGCTGTCGCGCCTGACCTGCACCGAGCTCGGAGCCGCCGTCGACCGGGTGGCCGACCTCAAGACCGACGGCCAGAAGAGCGAGGCCCTGCTCGGGGTGCAGACGGCCCTGCGCGCCGCCATCGCCAGCGGCCTGCACACCATCAAGTCCGACGACGACACCGGGGCCCGGCGCAGCACGCCCCTGGACCAGGTGCTGACCCAGGTCGACGCGGCCATCGCCTCGGGCAAGGTCAACGAGGACCAGTACCGCGAGCTCATGTGCGCCGTGTACAAGTCCACCGCCAGCACCATCCAGAACATGCGCGCCTTCGCCGATCTGCGGGCCGCCGACGTGGCCTCGGGCGGCGTGCAGCTCGACCCGATGTTCATGGACCAGTTCGTCAAGCAGAGCCCCCTGCACTACGCCAGCGCCCTGGCCCAGAAGGGCATGCGCGTGGGCCTGCGCGAGAAGATCACGCCGCGCAGCATCGAGAACGTCGAGGGCATGCGCGTGCTCAACAGCGTCGGCCCGGTGGTCTTCACCAGCGTGGTCACCGCCGAGAACTCGAAGCAGCTGGCCGAGATGGGCACCAGCAAGGACCAGCTCGCCGTCCTGTACAAGCTCGAGGAGAAAAAGATGGTCGCCGTGGGCGGCCTGTTCGTCGACACCGAGAACGCGCCTGGCGGCACCAGCCACCTGAACATGGACGCCATGAACAACGGCATCCCGGTGGTGGCGCTGCCCGAGCTGCGCACCAAGTACGCCGAGTTCTTCCAAAACGCCGAGCGCGAGGGCGGCGTGTACATCGACGACCACGCGGGTGGCTTCCGCATGCTCACCGTCGACAAGGCCATCGAGGAGGGCCTGATCCCGGGCGGCGTGGCCGGTGACCCGGTGGCCAGCAAGGCCGCCATCGACAACCTGCGGCCCGGCGTCAACCGCAAGATCACCTTCCTCAAGCCCACCGACGACGGCAAGGCCTGGGACGTGATGGCCAGGCACGACGCCATCATCAACGACGACCGCGTCACCCGCGTCATCGAGATCTACTCGCCTCAGGAGGAGGTCGCAGGCATAGGCCGCGGCTGCCCGACCTGGGCCGAGCTGGCCAAGCTGGGCACTCACGCCCGCCACCTGGCCGGCGAGAAGGGCACGGTGTTGGCCCTGCTCAGTGCGCATCCGGTGCTGGGCAAGTACGTGCCCCAGGGCTCGGAGATCACGCCCGGCGACATCCGCGACATGCTCAAGGTGGCCAGGGCCGACGACGGGCGGAGCATGGCCGAGCTGTGGGACAGCGTGTGGACCCAGGATCCCAAAGTCGGCATCGTCACCGACGACAACTACCTGGACAGCGCCTTTTACACCGACGCCCAGTACCGCGCCGAGACCCGGAAGAAGCTGCAGGATCAGACCCGCGACAAGCTCGAGGCCGCGTTCATCGACCAGAGCGGCGACCCGCCCAAGCTCACCGCCGAGGGCGAGAAGATGTACGCCAACCTGATGAAGAACCCGGCCCTGATCGAGAGCGAGACCGGCAGCCTCATCTTCCGTTCGAGCTTCACCGGCGAGGACAGGCCCGGCAAGTCGGGCGCTGGCCAGTACGAGAGCTACGTCGACCGCAAGATGGCCAAGCGCCTGTACGGCGAGCCCAAGACCAACGAGATGTTCGGCATCTACGAGGCCGCGCGCAAGGCGCTGGACGAGGCCAAAAAAGGCGGCGACCAGGCGATCATCAGCGCTGCCCAGGCCGAATACGACAAGGTGCGCGACGCCCACATCGCCTTCATGGGCCCGGCGCGGCTCAAGTCGGCCATCGGCGTCATCGAGTCCACCTGGATGCCCGAGCCCATCGAGAACAACGTGGCCGAGGGCTTCTTCCTCAAGTACATCGGGCCCACCGTGGCGGTGCAGGACTGCCTCAAGCCGGACATCTCGGGCGTGACCATCTCGCGCGACGTCGAGACCGGCGCCCGCGGCCAGGTCACGGCACAGATCGTCAAGGGATTCGGCGGTGGCGTCGACGGCGGCAAGACCACCGAGGCGGTCATCGGCCAGGGCACGACCCAGCTCAAGATCGTCGACGGCCAGCCCGCGGACGGCAGCGACGTCACGGTGCAGGGCATCCAGGTCAGCGACCAGGACATGCAGACCCTGCGCACCATCGTGCTGGAGACCGAGAAGTTTTTCCACGAGACCATCGAGCCGGGCAAGGGCTACGCCGTGGACATGGAAGTGGCGCGCCACAACGGCGAGTGGAAGGTCGTGCAAGCCCGCGTCATCATGATGGACAAGTAGTCACGACGTCCCCGCGCGGCGCGGCGACACCGACGGACATCGGGATCGAGAGACACCATGCCTTACACGACGACGGCCAAGCAGTTCATCGAGGGCGGCAAGTTGCAGGACCTGCTGGGTCACCCGGCGACCAGTGGCCTGAAGGCTCTGATCAAGCTCGCCATCAGCGGCGACGACGGCGGCACCTGGTACTACGACGTGGGCGACAAGAAGCTCAGCAAGAAGTCCACGGCCAAGCCCAGCTGCATCATCGAGGCCCAGGACATCGACTTCATGGCCCTGGTCGAGGGCCGCATGAGCCCTTCGGACGGCATGATCACCGAACGCCTGCATGTTGCCGGTGACACGACCCTGGTCACGCGCCTGATGACGGCGCTGAGCCAGGTGCAGCAGCAAGCTTAGCTTGTCGCACGGACCCTTGACCTAGGCGGCCGACGGGTGGCGCCGAGCAGGGGGGCCCCCGCCGCGCGCAGGGACGAGCACGGTGGGGGAGGCGAGGTGACAGGACCCGTCGAAAGAGCGTGTAAGCGGGTCGGTGCGAGATGATATCGGGGGCCGCGTGACGACGATCTCGAGCACCACCCAGCAGACCCTGCGCGCCGTGTTCGGCGACCGCGTGCCCGCGGACGCGACGCAGGCCCTGGGTATGCTCGATGCGAGCCCGCTCAGGCCTCGAGATCCCACGGCGCTGCAGGCCCTGCGCGCGGCGGTGCTCGAGGGGGCGGCGCGATCCCTCGAGGAGCTCAAGCAGAGCAACCCGACCCTGGCCGCAACCATCCCCCCACCCTCCTCGGTCGCGCACCAGCCCATGCCACCGGCCATGGCCTTGCGCCTCAGCGAGCTGCAGCGCATCCGTGACGCGACACCCGCCGATGGCCTGCAGCGCACCGTGAGCCTGGCCCGGGCCCGCGAGCTTTTCGACATGCTCGCCGCTGCGCCCGATATCCCCCACGACTTCATCGACGAGGGCTGCCACTACCGGGCCCACGTCGAGAACAAGCGCCTTGAAGAGGCTGGGGTGTTCAGCGAGAAGATCTTCATCGTGCCCGACGGCGGCGATCTGCGCATGAACAGCGAGCACTCGCCGATCGGCTTCACCCTGGCCATGTTTCACACCGCGCCCTGCATCGCGGTCAAGCTCGACGACGGCAGCATCGAACGACGGGTGCTCGACCCCAGCATGGGGGACCATCCCCTGACCATCGACGAGTGGTCCACCACCATGCACGGCCTCAACGGCAAGCCTTGCTCCTTCGTGGTGCTGCCGCGCTTTGCCATGCACCTGATGGACCGCGACAATCCACCCGCGACCTGGCGCCAGGCCGACCTCGACGACGCCCTGGCCTGGAACACGCAATACAAGGCCCTGCAGCAAGACATGCTGGACAGCGGTTTCTACGACAGCCTCAAGGAGATGGCCGGCGCCGCTGGGGGGTGAGCGCCGTCGGATGTGCAACCGACGGTTATAGGGTGCCCAGTGCACCCGCAGGGGGGGAGCGATGTCAGGACCACGCGAGACCAATCCTGATGCCTTGCCACTCAAGGGCAGCGTGCTGCAGCTCAGCGAGCCCCGCGACGGCAAGCACCGGGTCACCTTCAAGGAGCTGGCGTCGATCTACTACGTCGACGACACCCACCCCGAGCGCGACCGCATCCTGGTCGCCCTGCAGCGCTCCCTCGACACAGGGGAGGTGCTGCGCCTGACCTACTCGATCCGGGACAAGTGCTTGACGGGGTTCGACGAGGGCTGAGGCCCCTTTTCCCTTGCCGAGATCACGGAGCCACGCAGATGGTCGCAGGCAGTGTCGACGTCGTGTTCGACAGCGCCACGGTGGGCGACGCAGCGTTGTAGCGCACCGTGTAGACCTGCGTCGGAACCTCGGGGGGAGCCGGGCACAAGCCATTGCAGGTATGGGTCCAGTAGGCATGGGTGGCGGTGACCTGCTTGGCGATGTCGCTGTCAATGTAGGGTGATCCCGAGCATCCCGTCGACGCTGTGGCGGTGGCGAGCGCCTGCAGCTCAGTGAGCGTCGGAAGTCTGAAGTTCGAGTGGAACAGCGTGGTCAAACCTTGGCAGTAGCTGTATGCCTGGGCCCAGGTCCTGAAGGTGGTGCAGGTGGCCGGCACGTAATACAGCGCGCCATTCATCCTGTCGAAGACGCAGGTGTAACCTCCCCCCACCGCGAGGCACTGCGACCAGCCGTAGAACCTGTCCTGGCAGGTCCGGTCGTAGCAGATATCGTGCTGCGTGCTCGCGTCGCCATCGTTGCACGGTGTTCCGTCCGTCTTCGGATCCCAGGTATTGCTGCCAGAGCACACCTCGCAAAAGTTCGAGGGCCGGTCGGCTCCCTGGCTGGTACAGGCTCCGGCCTCGAGACAGCTCGCTGTGCTGCTGTCCCAGTCGTGCCCGCAGGTGCTGCCACCCGTGCACAGATCTGCGGTGCAGGACAGCGTGTCGGCCGTGCAGGGTTCACTCGGGGCCTTTGGCGACCATCCCAGCGGTCTCAGGTCCGGATCGCAATGCTCGCACTCGATCGCCGGATTGGTGAACCCTTCGGCCCGGCAATTTCCGTTGATGTAGCACTGACCTGCCGCCACCGACGAGAAGAGGCACTGCCCTGGATTGGAGCCGGAGCCACCATCACAGCGGTCCACGGTGCAGGCAAGCCCGTCGTCGTTGCAGGATGTCCCCAGGGGCTTCGGGTCTGCATGGCACTCGTAGGTCGTGCTGGTCAACTTCACGCACAGACCGTCATTGCAGGCATCGTCGAGCGAGGTGCAATTGGGTGTACCTGGGCCAGGCTGGCAGTCCCCCGAGAGGCAGTGATCCCCGAGGGTACAGGGGTCGTCGTCGCTGCAGCTCGCCGCGTCGTCGTCCGCCAGCACGCAGGCATGGCTGGGGCAGGTCCACTTCTGGCACGTCGGCGCCGTGCCACAGTCCTCGGGGAGGTTGCAGTTGCCCGTCACACACAGGCCGCCGGCCGAGCAGACCTTGCCGATGCCACACTCCGGTGTGTTGAGGCAGGGGGTGCAATCGCCGCTCCTGCAGATCTTGGTGCCGGACGCGCACAGGGTTCCATCGGTGACGGCATCACCCGTCTTCTGGCCGGCGCCGTCACAGTGATCGTTGATGGTGCATTCCTTGCCGTCGTCGACCTGACCGGTGCCCCCAGTCCAGAAGGCGCAGGTTGTGCTCCCGCCCACGCATTCGCCCGTGGTCAGGCAACCGCTCACCGGCGTCCAGGTGCAATCGCTGTTGGGATCGGTGCTGGCGTCAGCCCAGCGACAGCCGCCGAAGTCGTCGCAGACCTGGCAGTCGCTGGGGCAGTCGTCGTGCGGGTCCTGCCCCGAGGCCACGAAGCTGCACTGGATGGCGCTGGCCGGTCGCTGGCAGGTGCGACAGGTTCCACAACGCGTACCTACGGTCTTGTCGACCCAGGCGTCCAGGGTTCCATCGCAGTACTGGCAGGGGTTCGCAGGATTGGGGTCACCGTGCAGATAGCAGATCCCATCGAGGAAACATCCCGTCCACGATGTCTTTTCCTCGAGGGTGCAGTCGCCTGGGCCCGTGCCATGGCACACGCCGTTGGCGCAGGAGTTTCCGGTGCAGGTGTAGCTCGCCCCTGCGCACACGCCGGGAACGGTGGCGCTGCAGGTATCGCCCTGGGTACAGGCCAGGTTGTCGTTGCAGCCCTGACCAGGATTCGGGCTCCAGGCAAAGGGCGTGGTCAGCCGAGTGCATCGGGAACACACGTCGTTGGCCTTCGTGTCGCCCTCGTCCAGTACCAGGCCGTCGATCCAGCAGGCTCCATCAACACAGGCGCCTCCCGCACAGACCCGACCTGTCCCGCACTCGCCAGCGAGGCAGTCACGGCACTCGAAGGTGTCGCAGATGCGCTGCCCGCCCGCACACTGGTTGTCGTTGGTGCAACCCACGCAGCTCTGACTCGAGGTATTGCAGGTCATGCCCTGGCCCGTGCAGTAGCTGTCATCGCCGGTCGTGCAATCCACACAGGCCGCCTGGTCGCACACGCGACCGAGTGCGCATTCTACCACGTCGTTGCACTGGGCCAGGACGCAGGACCCGGACACACACAGCACGCTCGACGGGTAGCCGTTGACCTGGCAGTCGTCGAGGGTGGCCAGAGCGTCGTTGGCGCAAGCGCGACAGGTGTAGTCCTCGCACACGCCATTGCTGGGCGAGCTACAGGGCTCGGCGTTGGGGAAGCAATTGCCGGCCTCGCAGCGCCCGGTGTCGACGTCGCACACATAACCACTCGCCACGCCGGCCCGCGCCAGGCACTCGGCGGTGGACTGGCACGAACGGCAACGAGAATCGCTGCCGCACACCGGACGGTCTGCCGGGCAGCCCGTCGAGTCCAGGCAGTTGGCCTCGACGCAGCGTCCGGATACACACAGGGTGCCGGCCGCGTAGCCGCCGTGCAGGCTGTCCAGGCAGTCCGGAGCCTGATCGCAGGTCTCACAACGTCCCGCCGTCGAGCACACCAGCTTGACCAGCTGGCAATCCGTGCCGGCCGTGCAGGTGGTGGGAGCGCAGGTACCATCGCTCTGGCAAGCGAGCGCGGAGTCGCCATAGGCGTCGCGGCAGGCCTGGTCGTCTGTGCCAGGAACACAGGCGGTGCACAGGCTCGACGTCGTGCACAGTCCACCGGAGCAGTCTGCCGCCGCCATGCACGCGTCGCACACACCGTCGACGCAGCCCTCCCCGCTCCGGCACTCCTGCGCCACTCGGCAACTGTTGCATTCGCCAGTGGTGGTACGACAGCCGAGACCGTCGTCGCACTGCACAGCACCCGTGCACGGTCCGCACACGCCGCCGACGCAACCCTCTCGCAACGAGACCCGGCAATCGGCGCCACCGTGGCAGGTGCCGCAATGGCCCTGGTAGCAGCCCTGGCCGCTCGGGCATTGCTCCGCGCCGGTGCAGGAGCCGCCATCACCCACGACGACATCCGCCGCGGCACCATCCGTGCCCGCCGCGTCTGTCGTTGCCCGATCTGCAGATCCTGCGTCCGAGAGGGCGCCATCCACGGCTGCTGCGTCCAGGGTGAGGCCGTCCTGTGCCACGGTATCGGTCGTCGCGGCGTCGCGCGGGGTCGAGCCGTCTGCATTGCTGGGGGTCTCGGGTGGACAACCCAGCCCAAGGAACGAGGTCGCCACGACAACACACACGAGGACAGTGCGACGGGACATGATCATCTCGGACCCCCAGGCAACACGGGCGGCAAGAAGTGAAATAGTAGTCTAGCAGGGCGCCCACCGAGGGTCGAGGCAGCGGGTCACGGACGCAGTTCGCCATCGCGGCCGTGGATGCTAGGCTGGCGGCTCACTCGGAAACGGGCACTGCTTGGAGGGTGTCCAATCGGGGGTTCTGGCCATGGCGAAACATTCATGTCTTCCGGGCACGGCCATGATGCTGCTGCAGCTGGCATCGGCAGTTGCGCTGGCCCAGGCTCAAACACAGACGGCGAGCGACAAGACGCCGCCTGCCCCGCCCTCCATCCTTGTCCTCAAGACCCGCGTCACGGGCAAGGCAGCTGAGTCCGTTGACGCCACCACTCTGAGCAACCTGGCCGCGACGATCTTCAATGACAGCGGCCGCTACCAGGTGTCCAGCTACGAGGATGTGGTGGCGATGCTCGACGCCGAGCAGCAGAAGCAGCTGGCTGGCTGTGACGACGTGAGCTGCATGGCCGACATCGGCAGCGCCCTGGGTACACAGTTCCTTCTGTACACGCAAGTGGGTGAGGCCGGGGGCGTCACCGTGGTCAGCGCGAGCGTCATCGAAGCAGCCAAGGCGGCCGCCGTGGACAGGCAGTCCGTCTCCATCGACAACTCGCGGCAGATCGTCGATGCGGTGGGTGTGGTGTGCAAGCGCTTGCTCGGCGAACAGGCCGAACTCCCGGCGCCTCCCCCGTCGGCCGCCAGCTTCGACCCGTGGTTCGTGGCCTGGCCAGCGCTCGGCACAGGCGTGGTGGCGGGCATCGTCGGCCTCGGAGGCACGGGGGCCGCGCTGTACTTCAGCGGCGCGGCGCAAGATGCCCAGGACAGCACCGCCTTTGAGGCCTACCGCGGTAGCGGACACACGGCGAACACGGTCGCCCTCATCGGCTATGTCGCAGGTGGTGTACTGCTCCTGGGGGGTGCAAGCGCGGCTGTCCTTGGGCTGTTACGAGGGTCCGGTGACGACGGATCCACAAGCGGCGGCTCCTCTGCAGAGGAGGTGAAGCCATGAAGCGCACACACCACCGACCGGTGCATTCCACGCTCGGCCTGCTCATCCCTGTCTCCCTGACCCTCGCACTCGCACTGACCACGGGTACCTGCGTCCCCATGCCTGGCGATCCCGGTGAGCCCTGTCACACGAAGTTCGGCTGCGGTGATCTGACAGTGTGCGTTCCCAGGGACGGCGTCGGCGTTTGTGTTCTCGTCGTCGAGGTCTGCGGCAAGGACTGCGAGGCCGGACAGCACTGCGATCCCGAGACCAAGAAGTGCGTCACGCCTGTCACGGTCTGCAGCGAGGGAGAGACCCGCGCCTGCGGCACGTGTCAGGACGGCCTGGAGACCTGCCACGACGGCCAGTGGGAAGCCTGCGAGGGCGCGAGTGCCGGGGTCGAGATCCCCTGCGACAACAATGACAACGACTGCGATGGAGTGGCCGACGAGGACTCGTGCTCCGGGAGCTACGCGCTATCCTGTGACACCGGCCGCGGCCTGTGCCAGAGCACCGACGACGGCAGCTGTGGCTACCTGGCACGCGGCCCCGAGGACGGGAGCGCCGCGCGAATGTGCCTGGTGAGCGGGGGTAACTTCCAGCTCGGCGAGCCTGCCCAGCAGACCTCGCTCGATACCTTCCTGCTCGATCGCGACGAGGTCACCAACGCGCGCTACCTCGCCTACTACCTGGCGCTGAATAGCAGTCCGACCATGCAGCACCAGGCCCTGCCCACTTGCTCGCCCGACAGTCTGGGCAAATCCTGGACCGAGACGGCCCCCTACCATCCAAATGGCCTCGCGGATCACCCCGTCACCTGCGTCAGCGAGTCCCAGGCCGCGGCATTCTGCCTCTGGGCTGGCAAGCGCCTTCCCGTCGAGAAGGAGTGGGAGGCCGCGGCTGCCGGAGAGAATGGCTTAACCTTCCCCTGGGGAGACAGCTTCATCAATGGCCGCGCCAACTGCATGGACGCGTCCTGTCACGATGTCTACACCCTCGACACCTGCGTGCAGGGACTCACCACCTGCCCGGACACGGCACCGGTGGAGAGGCTGAGCGAGGCGCCCGTCGACGGCAGGTCTCCCTTTGGCCTGACCCACATGGCGGGCAATGTCGCCGAGTGGACAGCTGCGATCGGCGCCAACGCCGCGGCCAAGGGCGGCAGCTTCGACGACGTGTCGGCGACCCTCC
Organism: Pseudomonadota bacterium; assembly: GCA_043821645.1. Taxonomy (GTDB): domain Bacteria; phylum Myxococcota; class JACRCW01; order JAFGSX01; family JAFGSX01; genus JBDRCO01. The sequence continues at coordinate 26,835 of JBDRCO010000048.1, forward strand.
GCCACTGGGAGCGCGACTGGCGCCTGGCGGACGCCGAGCTCCCCACCATTGGCTTCCGTTGCGCACTCACGCCGCCCCTGGGCCAGTGACAGGCCAACCGAGACCGAGAGGAGATCCGATGAAGTACGTCATACAAGGCTTTGCCATCCTCGTCCTGCTCGCCGTGGGTCTGTGGGTGATGTGGCCGTCAGCGGACCCGGCCCGGACCGGCGACACGGACAAGGGCCTGACCGCGAGTGCGAATCTTCCGGGCGCAGACATCGCGCCGCCGGATCCCAGCAAACCCGTCGACACCATGGACCCGGCACTGCGCGCCAAGCTGCTCGCGGCTCTGGCTGCGCGCGTGGCCCAGGCCCAGGCGCAGCGCGCCACCGCACCGGACGCCACCGCGAGCGAGCCACCGCCACCGCGCAGTCCCGAGTGGAAACGCGAGCTCAAGGGCTTTCTCAAGAGCAGCTCGCGCGAGCTTCAACCACTGGTTCTTGGCTGCGTGTCCACGGCGCTGAAAAAGAATCCGGACCTGGGCAGCTCGGGCGGCTCGGTCAAGCTGCACCTGCAGGGCTCACCGGGCCTGGGCACGGTGGTGTCCCAGGTCGAGCTGGTCGGACCCCAGGGCGCCATCGATGCGCCGGAGCTCAGAAGCTGCATCGAGGAGAAATCGTTCTTCATGCGCATGAGCGCCACCGCACCTGCGGGTACCGACGAGGGCGGACCCACCGTGCTCGGCTTTCCGCTCATGATCCCTGGCCGCTGACGGCCACCCTCAGAACTCGACGGTCCCCACCGTGAAGGTCTCCTTGCGGTCGGTCAGACGCAGGGTGACGCTCTTCTTCTGCTCGTTGGGCCTGCCGTAGTTTGTGTAGATGTCCAGCTGCAAGGTCACGGCGCCAATCATGGACTGGGCACTGGATCCAAAGAAGTTGGTCTGCACCGTGTACTCGCCGTGCATGGCCTTCTTGAGCACGTACTCCTCCGGACCGTAGCCCTGTGTGAAGTCGCGGGACACCAGGCCACCGATCGTGGTGCGGTTGTGGCCGTAGTAAGCCTTCTCGCCCGACGGCTCGATCACCCACAGGTCCATGTCGGTCAGGTCCGCGTCCCAGGTCATGACGATGCGGGTGTCCACGTCGAGGTTCTTGATCAGGCGCGGGTCCAGGGGAATCTGCGTCACGCCCTTCTTCTTCGCCCGCGGGATCATCCGATTCAGCTCCATCAGCGCGATCACCTCGATCTCGTCGAAGCGGTCCCAGCGGTTCATGACGACATGCGTGAGCAGCTCCAGGGCGCGCGGGTAGTCCTCGAGCTCGCCGAGCACCAGCGCCAGGTCGCGATAGGATTGCGGTTCCTCGGGGCGCAGGCGCAGCACATCCTCGAAGGCCTGGGCAGCCAGCCTGAGCTCACCCAGCTGGGCCAGGCGATGCGCCAGCACGCGCAGCAGGGGCGCGTCCTCGAGCTCGATCTCCGCGATGTTGGTCAGGACACGCAGGGCCACCGTCGGTTGCTTCTCGCGATAGAAGAAGTCAGCGCAATCCAGGAAGAATGCCGGCGAGCTGCCATGCTTCTCGCGCAGTGACAGGTACGCGCGATACCTGTCCCTGGCCGGCTTGGCCTGCAGCTCTCTGAGGTAGGGTGTATCTGGCTGCCAGGGCGCGAGGGCAATGGCAGCCTGGGGACCCGCCGCCACCCCGTCGCCATCCTTCTTCTCCTTGGCCTTGCCTTCCGCTTCCCCACCCTCGCCCCTGGCCAGGCGCGCCGGCGCCTCCTCCATGGCACGCGACTCCATGTCAGGCGCAGGTGACGACGGTGCCATGTCCGCCATCGCCGGCGCTGCGCGTGGCTGGGCGAGGGACTTCTTGCTGGACTCCTCGCCGTAGCGAAAGTTCTTGGGATACTTGTAGACCGCCTCCCACCACTGAACACGCTGCTGCCACAGCTCGAGGATGCGCGTCAGCTTCTCCTGCTTCTGCTGCTCCTCGAGGCTGCGCTGCTGTGCCGCCTGTGCCAGGTACTGCGTGCGCATCTCGGGCAAGGACGCGGGCGGCTCGATCTGGTGTGTCACGTACTGGTCCAGAGACTCGAGCACGATGAGCGAGGTGGCGGGCGTGACCAGGCCGAAGCGCTTACCCAGGGCCACCATGGCCTCGCGATTGCGCTTGGGTGACACCAGAAGCTCGCCGAGCTGCTGCTGTGCCCAGAATCTCGTCAGCAAGGTTCCCTTCACGGCGCTCTTGCGCTCGACGACGACCTTGTCCTCGCGCAGCACCTTGCCAGCCACGCCATAACGAATGGCCAGTTGCGCGCGCTGTCCACGAAGCTGACCGCTCAGGGCAAAGGCCCCCTGCACGGGCGTCGAGGTCCGGGGATACACATGCCCCACATCCACCGCGGGGGCCTCGGAGGACAGAAAGGAGAAGGTCGCCACGCCGATGGCGCCCAGGACGTCCTTCATCGCGACCCGATCCAGGTTGAACTGCTGGCCGCCGCTCGCCCGCGCGATCTGATCGAGCAGGGCCGTGTTGTTGCCCGAACCGACGCTGATGGCGTACAGGGGGGCCTTGAAACCCTGCGCCAGCTCGCTGCCTATGTTGGACAGGCCGTCGCTGAAGAGCAGGTACAGGTCGGGTGACGCCTGGCCAACGGGCGGTGCCATGGAAGAAAGCTGGGTACCTCCGTCGTACACGATCTCGCGCAGCGCTACGAGCAGAGCCTTGCTGTCTCCGCGCTCCACCGTGAAACGCTGCGCTTTTTCTGTCGCGTAATGAAACGGGACGAGTTCAACCTCGACACGACCAGGTAGGCTGGCGAGGTACTTTTGCAGGAACTCCAGCTCGCGCGCATGATCCCCGGTCCCCCGGGAGCGCGAGACATCCCAGAGCACCGTCATCCGGCGCGGCACGATGGCCCTGCGCGCAGCCACATCGCGAGGATCGGACACGGCGCTGCGCACGCAGAACACGACCTGGCCTTCGGGATTCTCCTCGACCAGAACCTGGGAGCCCGGGCGCGCGGGCACATCGACCACGAGCTGCGCGCTGACCCCGCCCTTGCGCAGGGTGGTCGCGGCCAGGTAACTCGACCCCGACTTCTTGAAGCTCAGCTTGGGACCAGACCAGCTCGACGAGGGAGCACCCTCAGCGCCCTGGACCTCGACCCGCAGGTTCAGCTCCTCCAGGTCCTTTCCCGTCGCCACTGGCAGCAGGTAGCGTAGCCCCGAGGCGCTCTGGGCCAGCTCGCTCACGTAGCGCACGCGCACCGTCCGCGTCCCCTTGGGAGGCAGCGGGTAGACCCGGGTCCTGAAGTTGTTGCCCTTGGTCCATTCGATGAGGCCCGGATCG
>JBDRCO010000049.1:0-76750 GCA_043821645.1 Pseudomonadota bacterium
CCTGGCAGCACTGTCAAGGGAGGCGTTCGGCACGCCCCCTCTGCGTCGGGCGCAGGTCCCGCCGCATTCACCCCTGGCAGCACTGTCGAGGACACCTCGTCGCTGGCGCGACGTGGTGCCGCGGGCATTTTCTGGGTGTCCCTTGGGTACCTCGTCGCTGGGGCGACGTGGTGGCGGCGTTGGGGGTGTGGTGTCCAGGTGCGCGAGTGCATCGTCCGGATGTTCACCGGTGTGGCTTGCGCGCGCGGGGGGGCTTTGGGATGATGCGCCGACTTCAGCGCGGGTGTGCCGACGCAGCCGCAGTGGGGAATGCAGGTGGCCAGTTACGAGGAGATTCTCGACAAGCTCCGCGCCATCGACGACAGCTTCGTGCCTGCTGCCGAGAATCGCTTTGCTCCCCTGGTCGTTCGCGGTGCCGCTGCCGTCGACGAACTGCTGGGCCGTCTCGGCGATGACGACGCGGCCGTGCGTGCCGATGCCGCGGAAGCGCTGGGTCTCATCCGTTCAAGCAAGGCGCTGGCTCCGCTGCGCGAGCACCTGGCCGACCCCGCTCCCGCCGTGCGCTCCAACGCTGCCATCGCCCTCGTCAAGATCGGTGACGACGCGCTGTTCCCCGAGATCGTCAAGGGTCTCCGCGACGAGGATCCCAAGGTCGTCATCGGGGCTGCGGTCGCGCTCGGACGGATCGCGGACCGGCGCGTGGTCCCCAATCTGGTCGAGGCCTTCAAGAGCGACGATCCCGACGTCGGCTCGGCCGTGGCCTGGGCCATGGGCCAGTGCGGCGATCCCGCGGCACTGCCCTGGCTGATCACGGCCGTGGAGCAGGGCTTTGCCGCGCCCAACGCCTGTGAGGCCCTTGGACGCATCGGCGACCCCAAGGCAACCCAGGCCTTGCTCAAAGCCCTGCACTCGCCCGCAGACGATACCCGGGCCTTCGCCGCCCGCGCCCTGGGAATGCTTCGGCACGAGGGCGCCGGGGGCATGCTGGGGGCTCGGATGGGCGCCATGGCTGCGAGCCAGGTTGTGCCCGGTCTCAAGCGGTTGCTCCGGGACGGCAGCAAGAAGGTCCGGCTGTGTGCCTCCATCGCCCTGTACGAGCTGGGCGAGAAGGTTGGGGGTCGGCAGCTGGTCGAGGAACTCACCGGCTGAAGGGTCCCTGGCCGCGACCGGCCACCGCCACCCCCATCCTGTCGACCTCACCACCAGGGAGTCCTCCATGCTTCGCGAGTCCGCCAGCCGTCGACGGGACCGCGCTGGCGTGGTCCTCGACGCTCTATTGAAACACTTTCCCGACGCCCGCATCGAATTGCGGTATGCCCCCGACGATGCCTGGCAGCTGCTGACGGCGGTGATGCTCAGCGCCCAGTGCACCGACGCCAAGGTCAACGCAGCGACGCCGGCTCTTTTCGCGCGTTTTCCCGACGTCCGTGCCATGGCACAAGCCCGACCGCATCAGGTCGAGCCTGTGATTCGCTCGCTGGGGCTGGCGCCCACCAAGGCGCGCAACCTGGTGGCGGCAGCTCGCACCGTCGTGGCGAGTCATGCTGGCCGTGTGCCGGGTACGCGTGAGGAACTCGAGGCTCTGCCTGGGATAGGGCGCAAGTCGGCGAGCGTGATCCTAGCGAACGCTTTTGGTGTTCCTGCGCTTGCGGTCGACACGCATGTCGGACGCATTTCCCGGCGCCTCGGGTTGACGACGGAGAAGGACCCGGACAAGGTCGAGTCTGTCCTCGAGGCGCTGTGGCCCGAGGAGCGGTGGCTCGGAGCCCACCACGCCTTGATCTGGCTCGGGCGGCGCATCTGCCACTCTCGAAAGCCGTTATGCGAGATGTGCCCTGTGCAGGTCTGGTGCCCGCAGATCGGCGTTCCGATGCTGTCTGCGAGGCCTGACCCGGGAACGCGCGAACGTACCCCGGGGAGGCGTTGAGCAGCGTCACCGGTACTTGAGGAAGGACCGGATCATGTCGCGCACGACCTCGTCGAGCGTCACATTCTTGGTGCGCGAGATCTCCTGCAAGCCGCTGAGTTCCTCCTGGCTGAGGCGCACCGGGACGGTCTGGGTCGGGGCGCTTCCGCTGCGGCTGACCTGGGTTTTCTGGTCCGTGCCCTCTCCCGAGCGCAGGAAGCTCTCGCCCTGAGGCGCCTCTTCCTCCTCCACTCCCGGGTCGGACAGCGCCCGAGCACCCACGTCCTCGGGCTCAACGATCTGGGCTTCGAAGTCTTCGATGCGGGCCTGGGCTGCACGCATCAGCTGGACCTGCTCGACCTCAAGCTCGTCCTCGAACAATTGCTTGATGAAGTTGCTCAGGTGGATGTTGGACGGGGTGAACTCGTGCCCGCCGAGGAAGGTATCGATGTCGAGCTGCATGTCCCACGCGGAGGGGTAGCGTCGCTCGCGGTCCTTCTCCAGTGCCTTGAGCAGGATACGTTCGATGGCCTCGGGCACGTCCTCCTTGAAGTAGCTGGGCGGGTAGATCTTGCCGTCGACGATGGCCTTGAGGATGGCCATCTCGTTTTCACCTGTGAATAGCTTGTAGCCGGTGACCCACTCGTAAAGCACGGTGCCGATCGAGAACACGTCGGAACGGTGATCGAGAACTTGCCCGAGGCATTGTTCCGGCGACATGTACGAGAGCTTGCCCTTGATCTCGCCGGCGCGGGTCTGCTCGAGCTGGCTGGTCGCCTTGGCGATACCGAAGTCGAGGATCTTCACGTTGCCCGTGAACGACACCACGATGTTCTCGGGGGTGATGTCCCGGTGCACGATGTTCAGGGGCTTGCCGTACGCGTCGGTACGGTTGTGTGCGTAGTAGAGGCCCTCGAGAACACTGGACGCGACCTTGAGCGCGTAGACCAGGGGGAAGGGGATGCCCTTCTTCTCGGCCTTGGGGATGATGCGGCTCATGTCCCGGCCGGAGACGTACTCCATGGCGATGAAGTAGCTCTGGCCGACGCGGCCCAGATCGTAGATCTGGACGATGTTGGGGTGGTTGAGCTGGGCCGCCAGCTTGGCCTCGTTGAGGAACATGTTGACGAAGGCGGGCTGGCTCGACAGGTGAGGTCGGATGCGCTTGAGGCAGATGATCTTCTCGAAACCCTCGACGCCCGCTTGGCGGGCCAGGAAGATCTCGGCCATGCCCCCGACGGCGATGCGATTGAGCAGAGTGTACTTGCCGAATCGAGTCCCGCGCATCGGGCGCAGCAGGCCGCGAGGGGACGCCGCGGACTGTCTCGGGCTGCTGCGCGAGCTCTCCACGCGATCACCCACTGTCTAGCGCTGCTTTCGCCGCAGCAGGGCCACGGCACGTTCGGCGTCGTCGGCGACGAGGTCCTGGTCCAGGGCCACCAGTTGGCGGTCGCGCACCACGAACTGACCATCGACCAGCACATGCCGAACATCGCTGGAGCGCGCCGAGAACAACAAAGCCCGGGCGGGATCTGCGCCGGCACGCTGGTGCGTGCTCGACATGTCGATGATCGCAAGGTCTGCACGCTTGCCGGGCTGGACGCTGCCGATTTCGCTGTCCAGGCCCAGCGCCTCGGCACCGCGCAGGGTCGCCATCTCCAGCAGCTGCCAGGGGTCCACCGGTGCACCACCCGGCCGGGTGCGGGTGGCCAGGGCCAGCACGCGCAGGGCCTCGAGAACGTCGTGGCTACCTGCCGTGACCACGCTCCCCGTGCCCAGGGATACGTGGATGCCTTGCTGCATCCACTCGGTGGCCTTGGTCAGGCCCGCCCCGCTGCGCAACTCGGCCACGGGGCAGTGGGCGACCCGCGTTCCGGACTCCTTGAGCAGCTTGTGGTCGCGGGCGGTCAACCACACGCAGTGGGCCAGCACCACATCGGTGCCTGTGAGCCCCACGTCGTGGAGGTGGGCCAGGGTCTCGCCGCCAAAGCGGGCCCTGAACTGTTCGACTTCTGCCGAGGTCCAGGCTGCCCGGGCATGCACCAGGCATCCCGCCCCTCTGGCCCGACCGATGACCTCGACCAGTAGTTCCTCGCTACAGCCCAGCACGTCCCAGGGAAGGTAGGCGTAGCGTAGCCGGCCGTCGGCCGATCCGTGCCACAACTTGCGTAGCTTCTCGGTCTCGGCCAGGGCAGCGCGGACGCGATCCCGAGATCCGCCGCTGCCCTCGGGCTCTCCCAGCACCTTGCCCGTCGTCAGCCGGATGCCAGTCTCGCGCCCCGCCTCGAACAGCGCCTCCACGTGGTGGCGACTGCCCGCGTCGAGCACGGAGGTGGTCCCGCCAAGAGCACACTGGGCCAGACCCAGCCGCGCCGAGGCCCGCATCATCTCCGGGGTGAGTTTTGCCTCGAGCGCCGTCAGAGCACTCTCATCGACCAGGGAGACCTCGTCGACGAAGCTGCGCAGCAGCGTGTGCGCCAGCCGCACGTGAGATTGTACAAAGCCCGGTAGCACCACACAGCCGCTGATGTCCACGACGGTGGCGGGCCGTCGAAGCTCGCGACGTGCGTCGGGACCGAGCGCCAGCACGCGACCCTCGCGGATCACGATGTCGCCCCTGCACGACCGTGCGCGCCGGGACCATGGGCAACACCTGCCCGCCGCGCAGCACCATGTCCATGGCTCAGCGCCTCCTCTGGACCTGTGAAGGATCGAAGCGACGCGGGAGCAGCGTCGAAAGCTTCAGACGCATGATGCGTCCCTCGGGATTGGTGAGCAGCACCCGCAACTCGGGAGCGAACTCTGCCAGCACCTGTCGGCAGGCGCCGCAGGGGCTCGCCGGCTCCCGCAAGTCGGTGGCGATGGCGATGGCCTTGAACTCGCGCTCGCCCGCCGCCACGGCCGCTGCCACGGCATTGCGCTCCGCACAGATCGTCAGGCCAAAGGATGCGTTCTCGACATTGCATCCCGTGAAGACCCGGCCCGAGCTCGTGCGCAGAGCCGCCCCGACAGAGAATTTCGAGTAGGGAGCATGGGCGTTGTTCCGAGCTGCCAGTGCCAGCGCGCAGAGTTCTCGCTCGGATGAGCGCGAGGGCACGGTGGCCCTGGATGTCGCGCGCGTGTTCGGCATACAGCAACTCCTCCCGCGCGGATTGTAGATGAAGACGTGCGGGGCGTCCGCAGGTTTTTTGTCGACGGAGCGACGTGACAGGCTCGGGCCTGCTTGCGCAGGAGGCTGCTCCGGCCCGGGGGGAAGGCGACACGAGGTGCGTCGTCCAGGGCGGCATCGGGAGGCCGCCGAGCCCGGATCAAGCCTGGCGGCCCTGGTTCAACCCAGGGTCTGCCCAACCTCCGGGACCAGGTCCTGCAAGAGGCCCACGAAGGCCGAGGTGACCCGGTCCGCGGTCTCCTTGACCTCGTCGTGGTTCAGGGGTTGCGACGAGATGCCGGCCGCCAGGTTGGTGATGCAGGAGATGCCGAGGACAGGTACCCCGCGATGGCCACAGGCGATGGCCTCGGGCACGGTCGACATGCCGACCGCATCCACTCCCCAGCGCTGGAACATGCGGATCTCTGCCGGCGTCTCGTAGGACGGCCCGAGCAGGCCGAGGTAGACGCCGCTCTTGAGCGCCAGGCCGCGCCGTGCGGCGACTTTGGAAGCCAGTTCGCGCAGGGCTCGTGAGTAGGTATCTGACATGTCGGGAAAGCGGGGCCCCAGGCGATCGTCGTTGGCTCCGACGAGGGGATTGTGCGAGCTCAGGTTGATGTGGTCCCGGATCAACATCAGGTCACCGGGCTGCAACCCGTCACCGAGTCCCCCGGCGGCATTGGTGAGGATCAGGACCCGCGCTCCGAGTTCCATCAGGACCCGCACCGGGAACACCACCTGCTGAGGGCTGTAGCCCTCGTACATGTGCACGCGCCCCTGCATGACGAGCGCCGTGGTGCCGCCCAGGGAGCCCACCACGAGCTGGGATTTGTGGCCTGACACGCTGCCCTGCGGAAAGTGCGGGATCTCGGCATAGGCCAGTGCCTGCGCCTTGTCGAGCTGGTCGGCAAAGGCACCCAGACCCGAGCCCAGGACCACACCCACGCGCGGGCCCGGAGGCAGCGAGATGCGCTCGCGCACGAAGGCCGCGGCTGCTGCGATCTGTTCGTAGCCTGGACTGTCCATGAGAACCTCCGGGTGGGTCACCACCTCGCGATGTGCGCTACCTCGCCCGGCGGGCGGCGTCGAATCACAACAGCATTCCTGCCACGGTGGCGGTCATGAAAGCGGCGAGGGTGCCACCGATCATGGCGCGCAGGCCCATGCGTGCCAGGTCCTGCCGGCGCTCAGGCGCGATGCCACCGATGCCGCCAATCTGGATCGCGATCGAGCCGAAGTTGGCGAAGCCACACAGGGCGTAGGTCGCGATGACGATGGAACGCGGGTGCGCGATCTGGTTGCTGGCCAGCATGCCGGCCAATTGCTGGTAGGCGACAAACTCGTTGAGGATGGTCTTGACGCCCAGCAGCGAGCCGATGAGGGGCGCGTCCTGCCAGGGCACACCCATCAGCCAGGCCAGGGGTGCGAGCAGGATACCGAGAATGCGCTCCATCGACCACGGCATCCAGCTGGTGACATCGCGGACCGTGCCATCGTGCAGGACCTGGTCGAGACACTGCTTGAGGGCCAGGGCACCATCTGGCTCGGCGCAGCCTGCGGGGAGCGGGAGGCCGGCCCGGCCCAGGGCGTCCACGGCATGCCCCCAGGCAGCCTGGTTGTGCCATAGCGCTGGAAGCCCGATCAGGGCATTGGCCATGGCCACCAGGGCGATGAAGGCCAGCAACATGGCGCCGACGTTGAGGGCGAGCTTGAGTCCGTCTCCTGCGCCGCGCGAGGCCGCATCGATCAGATTGGCGTCGATGCGCTCGACCTTCAGGCGCACCGTGCCGCGGGTCACCGGGTCTCCGTCCTCGGGCCACATGAGCTTGGCGCAGACCAGGGCTGCCGGCGCACTCATGACGCTGGCCGACAGGAGATGGCCGGCGATGTCCGGGAAGAAGGGATGCAGCATGCCCACGTAGGCCGCCATGACGCCGCCAGCGACGGTGGCGAAGCCACCCACCATCACCGCCATCAGCTCGCTCAGGGTCATGGTGGCGACGTAGGGCTTGATGAGCAGCGGCGCCTCGGTTTGCCCGACGAAGATATTGCCCGCTGCGCTCAGGGTCTCGGCGCCCGAGGTGCGCATGGTCTTCTGCATGACCCAGGCAAAGACCCGCACCACATGCTGCATCACACCGAGGTGGTACAGCACGGTCATCAGCGAGGAGAAGAACACGATGGTGGGGAGCACTCCGAAGGCGAAAGTGGCGCCGACGCTGGCCCAGTTGCCACTGGCCTGGATGGGAGCGAAGGGGCCGGCCGCCGCGCCCACCGGCACGTTGGCGGTCCGCGCCAGATTTCCGAACAGGAAGCTGGACCCGGCCTCGGTGAACGAGAGCAGGGCCATGAATGCGCTGTTGACGACGGAGAACAGCTGCTCTCCGAGGGAGGTCTTGATGACCAGGAGGCCGAACAGGAATTGCAGGCCCAGCCCCCAGGCCACCAGCCTCCAGTCGACGCGCCGGTGCGAACGGCTCAGGGCGAAGGCGATGCCCAGCAGCACGCCCAGCCCGAGCAGGCTCATCAGTCGCCCACTCCAGCTCGTCGTCACTGCCAGCTTCTTGAACTGGCTCAGGTTCACCGGGGCCGGCGCTTCCGGCAGCGGCGTCGGAGTGGGAGGTGCAGCCTGCGCAGCAAGGACCTCGCCGGCATCCTCGGGCCCGGCGGGTTGCACCCGGTTCGCGTCCTCCGTGGCCAGGACCTGCGAAGAGACGGTCACACCGAGCGCGACGACCAGGGCAATGTGCAGGGCGCGCATCCGCATCCTCCCTCGCCGGGGCTTCAGGCCAGGCGCTCGATGACCAGGTGGCCCTGGGGCGGCGCCTCGTGAGCCAGGGTCACCGCGGCGCGCAGGCGCAGGCAGCAGGCCTCGACGCCTCGATCGTTGTGGTGAATGTCGAACAGCGGCTCGCCGCGCTGCACGCGTTCGCCGACTTTCTTCTTCACGTGCAGACCGACCGCAGGGTCGATGACGTCGCTGGCGCGGGCGCGGCCACCACCCAGTTCCATGGCGGCGATGCCCACCTGCTCGGAATCGATCGCAGCCAGTACGCCGTCCTGCTCTGCCAGCAGCGGCTCCACGTGGGCGGCCTGTGGCAGCAAGGTCACGTCGTCGACGACCCGGGGATCCCCGCCCTGGGCTGCGATGATCTTCTTAAAGGTCTCGGCGCCACTGCCATCCTGAAGAGCCGTGTGCACCCGCGTGCTCCCTTCGTCGAGGGTCGTCGCCACTCCGGCGAGCAGCAACATCTCGCCACCCAGGGTGCAGACCAGCTCCACGATGTCGTCGGGACCCTTCCCGTGCAGGGTCTCGATGGATTCGCGGGTCTCGACAGCATTCCCGACCCAGCGCCCCAGGGGCTGATCCATGCGCGTGAGGTAGGCCACGACCTGCTTGCCCATGGCGCGGCCTGTGCCCACCATCTTGCGCGCCAGGGTCCGCGCGTCGGTCTCTGTCTTCATGAAGGCGCCGGATCCCACCTTGACGTCGAGCACCAGGGCGTCGATGCCCTCTGCCAGCTTCTTGGACATGATGGACGAGGTGATGAGGGGGATGCAGTCCACCGTCGCCGTCACGTCGCGAAGGGCATAGAGCTTCTTGTCCGCGGGCGCCAGCGACGAGGTCTGGCCGATGAGGCAGCACCCCACGTCGCGCACCGCGTCGTGAAAGCGCTGCTCGTCGAGGTCGACGCGAAAGCCCGGGATGGACTCCAGCTTGTCCAGGGTGCCACCGGTGTGGCCAAGTCCGCGGCCGCTGATCATCGGGATCTTGACGCCACAGGCCGCCACGGCGGGTGCCAGGGGCAAGGAGATCTTGTCGCCGACGCCACCGGTGGAATGCTTGTCCACATTGACGCCCGGGATGTCGCTGAAGTCAAGCACCGTACCCGAGCGCAGCATGGCCTGGGTCAATGCGCCCAGCTCGTCATCCGCGAGATCCTGGAAGAAGACCGCCATGGCGAAGGCCGCCATCTGGTAGTCGGGGATGTCGCCTCGCGTGTAGCCCTCGATCAGCCACTGGATCTGCTCTGGCGCCAGGTGCTGTCCATCGCGTTTGGACTTGATGATGTCGTAGGCACGCATGCTCACGGTCTCCGCCAGTGATGAAGAATTCTGTCATATCAATGGGATGCAAAGGAGGTCAACGTGAGCCGGGAAGATTCGGAGCACGATTGCGCTCGGCACACATACATACACCCACAATTCCCCACCATCCTCCGGATGACGGATGGTTTCAAACAGCGGCCACAAGTCCACGTCGACGGCGCTAATGTAGGAAGGCTGCGGGCGCGAGCGTCCCGTCATGAAATGAAGTCCGGGTGGGGTCTGGAGTGGTGATGCGCCAACTGTTCGTGCTCTCCCGCATCCTGGTGCTGGTGGTGTCTGGCCTGGCGGGCCTGGGTCTTGTTGCTTGCCGACCCGAGGTGCAGGGGCCGTCGACGAAGGTGCACATTGGCGACGATGATGCCGGAGTGCGTGACGCCAGCGCCGTCGACCATGCGACCTTTGACAGCGCACGACCCGACAGCGCCGTGACCGACACCGGGACCGTCATCACCCCGGGCTGCAACGGTGTGTGCAACCAGCTCCAGGCCACGGCCTGCACCTGCGATGTCAGCGACCCCTGCGACTGGGTCGGAGACGGCTACTGCGACACCCAGTTCTGCGCAGCGGCGACGAACACGCCCTTCGATGACAGCCTCGACTGCAATCCACCGCCACCGACCTGCAATGGCGAGTGCGAGCAGGGGACCTACACCACCTGCACCTGCGCGGCAGCGGACCCCTGTGGCTGGGCCGGGGATGGATACTGCGACGGCGACTGTGCCTCCGTGCTGCCCGGCGCGGCCTTCGACGACACCGCGGATTGCGGAGGCCCGCCACCGCCTCCTGCCAACGCCTGCAACGGAACCTGTGGCAACGGTACCTTTGACAGCTGCACCTGCGCGGCCAGCGATCCCTGCGGCCGTGCCGGGAACGGGACCTGCGACCAGAGTGCCTGCGCTGGCGTGCTTGCCACCGGCGCCTACAATGATTCGGCCGATTGCGGTGGCTGGGATCCCTCGCCGGCGGGGGGCGAGAGCTATGTCGTGACTGCGGTCAACGACAACCTCGACAACGGCGACCTCGACGTGGTGAGCAACGCCTTGCCCGGCCTGGGCTTCACACAGACGGCGAGCAACACCAACGTGTCGACCTCGACCCTGGCGGGTTACCTGGCGCAGAACTTGACCGTGCTGTACCACACCGGACACGGCGACGTCGGGGAGGTCCTGACCTCCAACGGCTCCTTCGTCCCTGGCAGCGGGACCATCAATGTCCAGCACACGGTCTTCGCCACCTGCCTGACCTTGCAGTCCTATGCCTGGCGCGCCTCCATGGGGCCGACGGCACAATCGCTGTTTGGCTACACCGAAGTCTCCTACGACTACACCGATGACGAGGTGGCGCAGGATTTCATCGACGACGTGCGCCTGGGCAAGGGATTCCTGCAAGCCTGGTACCTGTCCAATGCGAGCCAGTCCTCGCTGTATGACCGCTGGGCAGCGTATGTGCGCGAGGGGGCGGATATCGTCGAGTACTCTGCGCGGGTCAATCGTGCGCCGGCCAATGTTCAGGCGCTTGGCCTGCCTCTAGTGGGCCTGGACCCTGCAGCGCGAGTGCAGGCCCTGGCCTCCCTTCTCGTCGACAGCGCGCGTTTTCCGCGGGAACTGGTGCCGGTTCATCAGGACGCCGCGGCTGTGGTCCAGGCGCGGCAGATGGCCGTCGGAAGCTGGAGTCTGCTGCAGGGCGGGGCTGGCACCGTGAAACACGCCCGGCATCGCGCCGAGGAACTCCTGCGACGGGAACTCGGTGGTCTGCCCGAGGACGCGGAGCTGGATAGGGTGCTCGACATCGTATCGCGGCGAGGGGAGGGAGAACCCGAGGTGGTGGGACATCTGGTGCGTTACCGTCGGGTGGTCGCGGGCCTGCCGGTGCGGGGCAACGGGGTGGCGGACCATCTGAGCGTGCTGGTTGGTGGGCGCGGAGTCGTGGCCTGGACCGTGCACTGGCCGGAGCGCCGTACCCAGCGCGTGCTCGACGAGGGCCTCGACGTGGCCGACGCACTGCGGCAGATGGCCCCAGCTCTCGCCCTGGTGGCCAAGGGCCCCCTGCGGCTGCTCGGGGCACGCGCCGTGTGGGGTGCGCTGCGGGGCTCGGACCAGCTGGTGCCTGCCTTTGCCTTCGAGACGGACAGCGGCCAGCAGGTGGTGGTGGACGCCAGGACCGGTCAGCTCCTGCTGTAGATCCGCTCTGCGCAGACCGACACAGAAAAAAAGCCCAGCAGGCAGGCCCACCTCGCGTGCAGTCGCGGGTTTCATGGAACTTGGCGGCTGCCCGGGCGTCTGTACTGAGATGGCGCACACTGCGGCTCAGCACCCCGGCTCCCCGGACGGCCCGACCCCACCCCGGATCTCGGGTGGCCACCTGTCCGCGGAGCTCCATAACGAGGTCGAGCACTTCACCCGCCGCCTGCGCAGGACGGTGTGGCTCAAGCTCCGCGCCGCCCAGGTTGTGCTCGTCGCCAGCGCGGTGCTGTTCGTGGCCACGGTGCACTACGACCAGCGGGTCACGTCCTTCCTTCGCGGCGAGACGGATCTCTTTGGCAATCTTCGCTTCTTGCCCACGCACCCTCCTGACCCGCGGGTGCTGTCGCACATCAATTTCAAGCTCGTGCACGAGAAGCTGCTGCCGGAGTGGGTCGCTGCCGAGGGCAGCGCGGGCATGTACCGCGACCCCTACCAGGCTGAAGCCGCATTTCAGGCTCTGCTCGCCGAGGTAGGCCGGGACCCCAACCTCGACGCCCTGCTGCAGGAATTGCGACTGCGCCTGGTCACGCGCCAGTTCATCGACCGCGCCGAGCGCATCAAGTACCTGCTCTGGGCCTGGAACGATTATCTGCAGCGCAACGGACAGCGCTTCTGGGTCCGCGGCACGGCCCATCGCTCGACCTACAACGCCTTCTTCTCGCTCAAGACCTACGATCTGCTGGCCCGGCCCCAGGTGCAGGTCGCAGGCCAGCAATACCGTATCAGCCTGGTCACGCGCATCGACCGGCGTGACGTGCGCGAGCCCTACCTGGGTGCGGCCAGCAAGAACGAGAACACCGCCTTCGTCGTCGTGGACAGGCTGCACGATTTCGTGATCGACCACCTGTGGCCGGTGCTCGACGGAGAGGCGGGGGCGCTGCGCGATCCGGTGGACGCCGCATTCGCCGAGGCGGTGGTGTTCGAGGCGCTGGTGCACCTGGATGAGGCCAGCCTGCGGCCGGTGGCGACCACGGCGCATCATCGCAGGGCCATGGCCCGAGCCATCGATGGCATCAACCGGCGCCAGAGCTGCAGTGGATCCTACGTCGCGGGCAGCATCCCTCTGGCTGGCCTGGAAGCCGATGTCCTGGAACAAGTGCAGGACATTGCCGAGCGGTCGTGGTTGGACGCCTGCCCCGCAGTGACCCTGGTCGAAGCCGAGGTTTTTGCCTCCTCGACCCGCGCCCTGGCCACGACCGAGGATCTCGCCGAGGCCTTGGGGACCCTGGCGGCGTGGCTTGCCCAGGGTGTGACCGTGCACGAGGTGCGGCACATGGCGGATAGCGACCTCGCGGATGGTCTGGACCAGCCCCTGCCCTGTGCGCGGTGCCCGGCCAGCATGGATACCGAGGTGCGCGCCGAGGTCTCGGCCTATCTGTCGACACTGGCCTGGAGCGGATCCCCGGCCACGGCACTGTTTCAGGCCTGCCACTCGGTGCGTGACGACGACGGTGCCCATGGCAGGGCGCTGAATTTCCTGCTCGCGCAGCTCGACGTGAGCTGCACCAGATCTCCTCCGCCCTTTCTGGCCGATCGGGCCCGGGCCCTCGAGCGCGAGCTGTTCGAGCGCAGCCAGCCCGTCCGCCTGGGCGCAGATTTTCCGCAGCGCGTGCTGCTACCCTGAGCGCGTTCCCGCCGTCTTTGCTGGCACACCCGCGCGTTGCAGGGTCTCGTTGAGGAAGCGCCGCGCCAGGTCGACGATGTCCTGGCCCGCCGCGAGCCAGTCGGCGTCACTGGCCGTGAGCACGAGCTTCATCTGAGGTGTCAGGCGAAGCCGCGCGGGTTGCTCGGCGACCCAGGCGGCGATGCGGGCAGGATCCAGACGCACCGAATCTGCAAGGGCCACCACCACACGCGCCGGGTCGTGGCTCCCCTCCCGGGGCGCCATCAGATCGATGGCCCGCGCGGCCAGGCTCTTGAGCAGGACCTTGAGCACCATGACCTCGCACAGGGTACGGACCTCGTCGGGGGCGGGGCCGTAGCGATCCTCGAGGGCGCCCTGCACCTCGTACACATCACTGGTCTCGAGGGCGGTGGCCATGCGCTGGTAAAAAGCCAGGCGCTCGTGCACATCGACGACGTAATCCTCTGGGATGAAGGCCGCCACATGAACGTTGAGCTCGGGCTCGGGCGCCAGGTCCACATCGCGCCCCTGCAGCTCTTGCACGGCCTCGGCGAGCAGCTCCGCATACATCTCGTACCCGACCGCAGCCACGTGGCCATGTTGCGACTTGCCCAGCAGGTCGCCGGCCCCGCGGAGTTCGAGGTCGTGCTGGGCGATCTTGAAACCGGCGCCCAGTTCGGCAAAGCGCTGCAGCACCTCGAGCCGCTTGCGAGCCTTGGGGGTCATGCGCTCCGACGAGGGAGGCACCAGCAGGTAGGCGTAGGCGCGCTCGTGGCTACGGCCGATGCGACCCCGGAGCTGGTAGAGCTGGGCCAGGCCGAGCTGATCGGCACGGTTGACGATCATGGTGTTGGCGCGCGGGATGTCCAGGCCGCTCTCGATGATCGTCGTCGACACCAGCACGTTGAGTTCACCGCGGATGAAGCCGAGCATGACCTGTTCGAGCGGGCCTGGTGCCATTTGACCGTGGGCGACCCCGACCCGGGCCTCGGGGACCAGGCGGCGCAGGAACTCGGCAAAGGCTGCGATGGACTGCACGCGGTTGTGCACCACGTAGACCTGGCCTCCGCGCCGGAGTTCGCGCTGGATGGCGTCGCGGATGAGGTTCTGATCGAAGCGGCTCACCGCGGTGCGAATGGCCCGGCGGTCCGCGGGCGGGGTCATGATGATGGAGAGATCGCGCAGGCCAAAGAACGCCATCTGCAAGGTGCGCGGGATGGGGGTGGCGGACAGGGACAGCACGTCGACGTTGGCACGCAAGGCCTTGATGCGCTCCTTGTCCTTGACGCCGAAGCGATGCTCCTCGTCGACGACGAGGAGACCCAGGTTCTTGAACCCCACGTCGTGCTGCAGCAGCCGGTGGGTGCCGACGAGGATGTCGAGCTGGCCTTGCCGCGCGCGCTCGAGAACCTGCAGGACCTCGGCACTCCGACGCAATCGCGAGATCACGTCGACGCGCACGGGCATGCCTGCGAAGCGCTCGCACAGCGTCAGGTAGTGCTGCTGCGCCAGCACCGTGGTCGGCGCGAGGATGGCCACCTGCCGGCCTCCCAGGGCCACCAGCATGGCCGCGCGCATGGCGACCTCGGTCTTGCCGTAGCCGACGTCCCCGCACACCAGGCGATCCATGGGGCGGTCGCGCTGCAGATCCGCCAGCACGTCGGTGATGGCCCGGGCCTGATCCGGGGTTTCCTCGAAACCGAAGCGGCCCTCGAACTCCCGGTACATGGCGTCGGGGGCGGGATAGGTGACACCGGACACCACCTCGCGCCGGGCATAGATGGCCAGCAGCTCCTGGGCCATGGCCAGCAGAGCCTGCTTGACGCGGGCGCGGGTCTTGTTCCAGGTCTGTCCTCCCAGCTTGTCCAGACGGGGGCGGTGGCCCTCGGCACCGGAGTAGCGCTGCACCAGATTGATGCGCGTCACAGGCAGGTACAGCTTGTCGTCGTCACGATAGGTGATGAGCAGGTAGTCCGCCTCGACGCCGCGAACGTTGAGCCGGGTCAGGCCGTGGTAGACACCGACGCCGAAATCGACGTGCACGACGATGTCGCCGTCCTCGAGATCGCCCAGGGTCGTGCGAAAGGGTGTCTTGGTGGCGGTGGTGCGGCGACGGCTGCGCCGGCCAAAAAAGTCCTCCTCGCTGAAGATCGCCAGCCGCAGATGCGGGAACACCGCGCCACCGGAGGGCAGGCTGGGGACCGCGACCAGGTGGGCGTGGACCGAGGCCTGGTACAGGCTGGACGCCACTGTGGGATCCAGCAGATCGGGCAGAGCCTCGAGCACCCGGCTCTCCATGTGGTGGTCCGAGAGAAGATCGCGGAGGCGCTGCAGGCCCCCTCGACCCTGAACCAGGATCAGCGTGACCACGCCGTCCCGGCGCAAGCGGTTCAGCCGGCCGCGCACCGGTGCGAACAGATCGGGAGTCTCGTCGCTGTCCGAGGCCTGGCGCGCGATCTGCTCGATCTCCTGGCGCAGGTCGTCGGTGTCACTGCTGACCTCGGCGCGGCAGGTCCCCCGGCAGTCCAGGCCCAGGGCGTCGATGCGCAGGGTGGCGCGCGCGTCGAGCCAGCTCTGCGCCTCGCTTGCCCCGAGAGCGTGCCAGTGCGGTGCGAAGGCGAGGCGGCCTCGCCCGCATGCATCGTCGAACCCTTCTGCAAGTTCCTTCCACGCCGAGTCCAGGGCCTCGGCGACGGCCGTGGGCTCGACCAGGACCAGCTCGTAGGGTGGCGCCAGCATGGCCTCGAGGAGCTGCAGCAGGGCGGGTCGGGGCTGTGGCGAAAAGGCAGGTGCCAGACCCTCGACACCGAAGAAGGGGACCCCGTTCTCGACGTCGTGCAGCACGGTGTTGAGCTTGCGGGTGGGAAAGTCCTGGGCATCGGCCTGCTCGCGCAGACGGTCGAGGGCGCAGGCCACGGCGTCGGGATCGAACAGCACCTCACGCACAGGCGGAATGGAGATGGCCGGCAGCGCCTCGCCACTTCGCTGGTTGCTGGGGTCGAACTGGCGGATGGTATCGACGTCGTCACCGAACAGATCGATGCGCAGAGGCAGGCGGGCTCCGGGCGGGTACACGTCGACTAGGCTGCCGCGCACCGAGAAGGTGGCGGGGTCCTCGACCAGGGGAACCCGCGCATAGCCAGCGCGCAGCAAGGCCAGGCTCAGGCTCTCACGACCGATGCTGTCGCCGGGGTGGAGGTGCACGGAGGCGTCGACCAGCCGCTCCCACTCGAGGGTGCGTCGCATCAGAGCAGGCGCGCTGCATAGCAGCAGGTCCGGCATCTCGCCGTCGGCCAGGCCCAGCAAGATCCCCAGGCGCTCTCCAGTCACTTCCAGGGACGGAGACGCCGTGGAGTAGGGCGTGCTGTCCTCGAAGGGCAGGTTGCGGATGCGCCCGGCGGACCCGAGGAGAAGCCTGAGATCTCGTTCCAGGCTCTCGGCCGCGCCAGGGTCCGCGGTCACCAGCAAGGCCGGGCGCGCCCGGTCGCGGAGCTCGCGGGCCAGGGCGCGCGCTGCAGCCAGGCCACGTGCCCCGGTGATGGTCAGACAGGGGTCCGCCCCACCCTTGGGAGGAGCAGCCCGTTCGCCCGTGGCGAGCCCATGGTCAGTGGAGGTCAAGGTCGTGGGTCAGCAAGAACCGGGCTCGATGGCGCTCAGTTGCACACGTTGGCGGTACAGGTGCCGATGGCCGGGTCGCAGCCAGTGAGAGCGTCGGTGTTGTTCGGGAAGTCCGGCGAGCAGGCCTGGTTGGCTCCGGCGAGGCAATCATAGCCATAAGTGCTGTCCCACAGTGCGCAGTGGAACGGCCCGGCTGTGTCGGCGGCGCAGTCGGCGCACTTGAGGGTGGTGTCACACCACACCAGCAGGGCGCCATGGCACTCACCGTAGTCGGTGACCGCACCACAGGCCTGGCCCGTGAAGTCCGCGCAGGTCGGAGCCACGTAGGCGTCGGGACGGGCAGCGTCGCTTGCTCCGGCGTCGTCGTCACCCTCATCGGTAGGCCCGCAAGCCGGGATGCTGTGCAGGGCGACGGCCACGACGGTCAGAGAAACCAGAATCGACATCGTGCGCTTCATGTTTGTCCTCGTGCCCGGACACGCGTGTGCGCTCCGGTGCGCTTGAATAGGGGTCAGATGTCTTCAGTGGTGGCGTCTTCGAGGACGGCATCGGCGGTGCCAGCGTCCTCCAGGGGCGCCGTGTCCGTCGTCGTGGCGTCGGTGGTGCCGGCATCCACCGCCATGGCCGCGTCGGTGTCCACAGCGCTATCGGTGGCAACGCTGCCGTCCTCGGTCGCGGCATCGGTGCTGACCGTACTGTCCGTGGTGACGGCGGAATCCGAGGCGGTCCCTTGATCCGGGGACGAGGCGTCGCTCGCGACTGCCGTGTCGTTTCCCGTCGCGGCATCGCTGGTCGTGGCCGCGTCCTGCATGCCGGCGTCGGTGCCGGCCTGGATGCAGGTCGGGCTGGTGCCGCCGCTGCACTCGAGGCCATCACTCTCGTCGCAAGGGAAGTTCCCGTTGCAGGTGGTGGCGGGGTCGCAGTTCCAGTAGTCGGGCTCGCAGGCCTGGCTCAGACCCGCCAGGCACTCGTTGAAGGCCCCGTACAAGCCACAGGTGAAAGGGCCACCCGCGGCCGTGGCACAGTCGCGCTCGACCAGGCAGTTGTTGTCGCAAAAGCGCAGCAGGGTCCCCTGGCACACGCCCTCGACGGTGATGGTGCCGCAGGCCGCGCTGCAGCCCGAGTCAAAGCCGGCCTCCGTGGTCCCGGTGTCGGTGCCTGCTCTGTCCGTGGGACCGGCGTCGCCTGTCCCGGCGTCGTCGCCAGCTGGCGGTGGGCAAGCCACCAGCAGAACACCGAGCAACAACACCCAACCCAGCGAAGATGGTTTTCGCATGTCTCGTCTCCTGTCTCTCGTCGCGGCGGAAGGCACGCTGACCGCACCAGGCGCCTAGCCTAGTGGATTCCCCGGACGAAGTCATCCCCAGCTGCGTCTGGTGTCGCGCGTGCCGCTCGCGCTATGATGCCCGAGCCTGACGTCAGCGAGCGATGAGCCAGGCAGGGAGAAGAGGCGTGGCCGAGTTCTTGAGCATACGGCGTGCTGCTGGAACACCCCTGGAAGTACCAGGGCGAGCCCTGCAGCACTTGCCGCTGCGCGTGGACGCCGCGATCCAGGAGACCGAGGCTCGCTGGTGTGGGGATTTCACGGCAACCAGCCATGGCTTTGGCCACGTGAAGATTCTCCCCGGGCCGCCGCCACCCGGGACCTTCGGCCTGCGCGGGGACACCGTGCACGTGATCGTGGTGTGCGATGGTTTTCATCGAGGCATGCTCGCGGATCAGGGCTTGCGCCTCGTGATGGTGGCGGGGCCCCGAGGTCTCGGTACGCTCGCGCCCTCGGATGTCCAGCCCTCGATGCTGGCGCATGCGGAACTCGACGTGGTGCTGCGCCCGGCGTACACCTGGAAGCACCCCGTGACCTCCGGGCGTGGCGCCGAGCTCCAGGTGGCAGCGGTGCACCTGCTGGCCAGCGAACTCGAGGCCCTTGCGGCGGATCATTCCGGGCTTGAGATCTACTTCTCCATTCACTCTGGCCGTGGGGTCACCTACATCAACCTTGACGGCGTCCCCGGCCACAATTTTCAGATCGATGGGACCTGGCTTCATCCCGCGCCGACCTGAGCCCGCTGCCACAAGCTTCCCTCATCCAACAACGAAAAATCCCTGGTGGTGGCGTCTTGCCCGGTGCGCATCGCCGATTTTCGGCAGTCCTCAGAAGCTGTAGCCGAAGAGGATGTGCGGCGTGACCGCGGGCAGGCGTAAGGGATCCACGGCCAGATCGAGTGCCACAGGTCCCACCGGCGTCACGTAGCGCAGACCCGTGCCCAGCCCCACACCCATGCGGTGGTTCTGCAGGTCGCTGACGGTGCTGGTCAGCAGGTCGTCAAAGCGCGGGCTCTCATCGGAGACATAGGCCGCGTCGATGAACACAGCCCACTGCACGTCGCCAATCCACAGGTGACCCAGGTTGAGTCGCGCTTCGACGTTGGCCACCACGCCGAGCAGCCCGGGCTTCACCACCACTGCGGGTTCGCAGTTCAGATCCGGCTGCGCATCGCACTCGTCGCTGCTGCGGCGGAGCCCGTCGTGGTCGATGAACAGGGGCTGGCCCCGGCCGTCGACCACACGCTGGGGCACACCGATGGATCCGAGTTCGTGGCCACGCACGGTGCGATCCCCGCCCGCCAGGATGAGCTCGCGTTCCGGGATGAGGCGCCGATCGGCCAGGCGGTAGCTCGGGTCGAGGAGCGCGCCGAGCGCCGTGCGCAAGCTCCCGGCGAGGGTGAGGCGGCCGATGCTGTAGTAGGCCTGGACACCACCGGCCAGTACCGCGAAGTCGCCCTCACCGAGCAGATAGCGCGACCCCAAGGTGGTGCTCACCTGCACCTGCACACCAGACCGGGGGTTGAAGGGATTGTCGATGTCCCGGTACTGCAGCCGAAGAGCCACCGCACCGACGCGCACGCAGTCGATGAACTCGTCGCGGCAGGTCTGCGACGGATCGCTGAGCACAGGCCCGACCAGGCCGAAATCGTAGCGCGCCGGGTTGCCCAGGGAATGTGCGTCGAACGAGAGTTCGTAGGATGTGCTCACCATGATGCGTTCGCTTACCGCCAGGTCGAGCTGGAGGCGCGTCGACACCGAGTGCGTGCGCTGCATGTCCGCGTCGAGTTGCAGGTTGTCGAGGAAGGAACGGCGTCCGCCGGGGCGATCCGACAGGTCATAGCCCCCGCTGAGCGTCAGGGTGAGCGGGGTTCCCCAGATCCGCGGCCAGGCCGCGCGGGTCCTGGCAAAGGTGTGGCGGCCGATGAAGAGACCGAAACGGCCTGCGAGATCGACGTCCACCATGCGTCCCAGCAAGTTGCGTTCCCGGAGCTCGGCCTCGAGCCCGAACAGGTCTGCGGTGGAGAAGTTGAGCGAGGTATCCAGGCTCAGGCTCGGCTTCTCCTCGAGCGAGACCTGATAGGCCAGGTTGGGCTTGCGCGTCTCGATGCCGATGTAGCGTCCGCGGACGCGGGTGAAGAGACCTGTCCGCCGCAGCCGGCGGAGCCCGGCCGAGACCTCACGCGGATCCAGGGCCGCCCCGGGCTCGATGGCCATCTCACGGTTGATGACATCGCGTGCTGTATCGAGGTGGCCGTCCACGAGTAGGCTGGAGAGTCGTGCCCGCGGACCCTCGACGACCAGGATGTGCAGGGCCGGTCTGCCCGCCTGATCGAAGTCGGTGAGCAGCTCGGCCTCGGCGTAGGGAAAACCGCGCTCCGCATACAGCCCGATGATCCGACCGCGGTCCACGTCGAGGGCCTCGACCAGGAACGGGCCCCCGACCTGGTGCAGCATCACCTTCCGTAGCTCGTCGCAGGACAGCGATGGAGTCCCGGTACAGGCGATCTCGGCGAGCGTGAAGCTGTCGCCGAGGTTGCTGCGGAACTTCACGCGCAACCGATCGCGCCCATCGCGTTCGAGGTCTGCCACAACCGACGCCTCGGGATAACCCCGCGCGACGAGGGTGCGCTCGATGTGTCGCCGATCCGCCTCGACGATCTCGTCCACGGCGTGTCCCAGCTTATCCCAGCCGAGCCAGGCCTCGAGGGGCGCCGGCACGAAGCGCAGCAGGGACAGGGTCAGGTCCTCCAGGCCGTGGGGTTCACGAGACCGCGTTCCCAGCGTGAGCTGCTCGCGCAATGCGTGCTCGGTCAGGGGCGGCGGGACCCGGATCTGCACTTCGGCCACGTCGAGCCGGGGGCCCCGTTGCAGGTGGTAGCGCACCTGCACGTGGCGCATGTCCGGCTCCGCTCGTTCGGCTTTCACCTCGGCCAGGGGAAAGCCGTGCTCCTGCAGATAGCGCCGCAGAGCCTGGCGCCCGCTCTCCACCTCGGTGTCGTCCGTGGTGCCGCTGTCAGCGAAGCTGAGCTGGTCGCGCAGTGCGGTGGCGTCGCCCAGGACCTCACCCTCGAGCAGAACCTCGAGGTGGGGGCCCGGGTGCACGCGCACCAGCAGGTCCACCGTGCGCGCCTCGAGATCCACCGTGGGTCGGGCGCTGATCTGGGCTTCGGGGTGATTGCCCTGTTCGCGATGCTTCCGCTCGAGGGCGTCCACGCGTTCACGCAGGAACAACGGCGAGTACACCTCGAAGAACGAGGGCGTGAGACGCTGCCGGATCTCGAGAGCGGAGATCGGACCGGCTCCTTCCACGTCGATGCGACGCACCTGCAGCGTGTGTCCGCCCACGATGGTCACGCGGAGGTCCACCAGACGTCTGCTTCCGGCGACAGGCTCTGCTGTGATGCGAACCTCGGCACCAAAAATGCCCTCGCGCTCGAGGTAGTCCTGGATGCGGCGGCGCTGCCTCCCCACACGATCACTGGTGCCGTCGCGGTCAAGGTCCACGCGTTGCCCTGGTCGCAGGAACAGACGCTTGGCCAGATCACTGCGCAGGATCCGAAAGGGGACCCCCTCGAAATGAATGCGGCGGATACTGCGGGCGACCGACAGCGCACATTGCAGGACCTGGTGGACGACGGCGCAGCGCGCGGCGCGGTAGCGGCTCAGCGCAAGAAGCTGTTGCTCGATCTGCTGCAGGCTTGGCGAGTCAATGTGCTCACCGCCCAGGGCGCGCACCATGGTTTCTATTTCCTGGACCTCTCCTGGCAAGGGCTCGTCGATGCGAACCTGCACCGCGCGCACGATGTGCAAGGTGGTTGGTGACGCAGGATGCGAACTGGGCGACACCCGAGCGGGTGACGGCTGCGATTCTGGCGCCGAGGCCGGTGCATCCTGCTCGGCGGCCCGGACCGCGGCTGGCACGGCGAGGGTGATGACAGAGAGGGCGCCCACGAGTGCGGCGGGCTGTGCGAGGGATCGCATCACAGCTCGAAGATCCGCATCGTGAGCTTGAGATCCCACGTGCTGTAGACGTTGGCAGCCATGGATAGATTGGTGGCGCTGGCTTCGAAAGCCACGCTATTCGCGATGGGAAGGTTGTCGGAGAGGAGCAGCCGGCCTCGCACTGCGTGACGCAGCGTTCCCGCGGCGATCGTGCCGTCACTGGCGCCCGGGTCCTCGATGTCGAAGAAGGAGACGCTGGTCTCGCCCTCGAACTGCAGGCGCCGGTCCACGTCCCAGCGCAGCCCTGTCCTCGCTCCGGTCGCGCCGGTCTCCAGGACCAGATCCACCGTGCGGTCGTCGTCGCCACCCACCAGCTGCTGCAGTGTCCCCTCGACCTGGCGCTCCACGTCTCCCAGCAGTTCCCTCGACACCAGGCGCACCGCCGCGTCGCGGCTCGTCTCGTTGAGAAGGGCTCCTAGCGAACGGCCCGTCGCCAGCAGACTCAGCAACTCGGCGCGGGAGAGGCGCTCGCCGGACTCGTCGGATCGGATGTCCATCTGCATGCGCTCGAGATCGCCCTCCAGACTCAGTTCCACCGGGAGTTCGGCGCCCGTCGGACTCTGGGCGGGTTCGATGACCGCACTGGCACGCAACTCGACCCGTGGCACCAGGCGGCGGTCTGGCCGCGGCGGGAAATCCACGGTGGCAGTCTCCACATCGAGGGTGCTGCTGAGGAGTGACACGGTTCCCTCGGTCACGTCCACAACACCGGTCAGGCTGGGGTCGCGCAGCGTGCCCCCCAGACGCAGATCGCTGCTTCCGTTGACGTCGATGATCAGACTCCCCATGTCCGCGTGGGCCCGCAGGTCCGTGCCAGTGATCTGCAAGTCCAGCGTCATCGCCGCGAGCTGGGGCAGGCGCTGCGCCAGCGGGGTGCCCTCGTCGGCTGTCGACGCTGTGGCAATGAAGTTGCTCAGGCGATAGCGCTCGCGAAAGCGCCCCTCGACGACCTCCACCGAACCCCGCAGGGCCGGTGCTGAGGCGTCTCCGATCAGCGAGAGGTCGGCGTTGATCTCGCCGCGAATGCGCTCCAGCCGCAGCATCACATTCTCGGCGCGTCCTTGCAGGTCGTAGTGTGTGATCGCGCCGTGGTCCAGGCGTACACGGCCGTCGAGCACGGCTTCACCCCCGAGCCCGCGCATGGCGATGGCGTCGGCGCGGATCTCCTCATCCGCAAAGCGCAGCTCGCCACCGCTGAACTCGATGGGTTTGCCCAGCGCGCGCGGTGTGATGGTGGCGCCGGGCTGCGGCCTGAGATGACCCCGGATCAGCATCTGCTCGGCACTGCCGCCCAGAGTGAGCGCCGCACTGCACTGGCCGTCCGCCGAGGTGACCTCCGTGGTCAGCAGCTTGAGCACGACCAGAGCCAGATTGCCCTCCAGCTGCAGGTCGATCGCTTCGGGGGCGTAGCTGCCGGCGATCCTGAAGCGCGAGCCGCCGCTCTCCATGTGGGTTTCCGGAAGGCTCACGCGGGAGCCCTCGATTTGCACCACGGTGGGAGCGACCAACACGATGGGTCGTGCCGGGGGAAGCACGATCTGGGCAGTCGCGAGACGGGCGTCGAGCTCCAGCTTGTCCTGGCGACCACCGTCGTAACGCACCTGCACCGTACCGTCGAGCAGCCCGCTGCCGCCGCGCTCGCGCAGGGAGGCCACGAAGGGTTCGGGAGCGAAGGCCTTGAGATGCAGCAGCGAATCTCCCCGCAGCGACGGGCCAGCCCAGGACAGGCGGCCCTCGCCCTCGAGCTGGTTCAGGGCTTGAAGCGAAAAGTGTAGCTCCTGTCCTGCCAGGTCCGCCGAAAGCAGCGCGCCCCCACGGGCCTTGCCGTCGACGAGCACACGCCGCGCCCGCACCTGCGCCACGCCTTGCAGACGATCGAGCGGGCCCGAGATCTCGACATCAGCATCGAGGGGGCCATCCAGGCCGCGTCCTCCCTCGACACGCGCCAGGGCCAGGGTCAGGGGGACTTCGCGGGCCCACGCCTGTCCCTGCATCGACTTCGCTGCCAGATCTACTCGTGTCTGGACGCGCACGCCCTGGGTGCGCTTGTCCGGCGCCCGTGGCCTGCAGGGCTGCAGCGATCTCTCCGGTCCCAGTGCGTTGACCTCGACCATGAGGGTGTTCTCACGCAGGCAGAGCACCGCATCCGCAGGCCCGGTCGAGCGATCGGCGTAGCGCAGGTCGTCGACACGCAGCCTTCCGAACACGAGGGGCCTGTCGCGGACCCCGGACAGGCTCGCCTCACCCTGAAGGGTTCCCCCAAGGCCTTGGGCGCGAAGATACGGGAGCTGCTCGACCGGCATGGGCCCAATTTCCAGGGCACCGTCCAGCGCGCCGCCGTCGAGGTCAAGCAGGACGTGGCCGCTGACCCAGGGCTGCACGGTGTTGGTATCGTCGGGCCACAAGCGCAGTCCCTGCACGCGAACCGACCGGCCTGCCAGCTCGCCGTCGAGGAGCGCGCGGTAGGGTCCGCCTCCAGACCAGCGCAGGTCTCGCCCCACCGCCGTCCACGTGACCATGGGTGCGTCGAGCGATCCTCCCAGCACGGCTGCTAGGTCTGCACGGCCCTGCAGGCCCTGAACGTCGGGTGCCAGGGACTGCAACTTCGCGGACGCGAGCTGTGCACTTCCGGACAGGGTGCGCTCGCCGGTGAGGCCGATGTCCGCCTGCCCCTCGAGAACACCATCGGCCAGGTTGCCGCGCACTTCTTCCAGGTGCAGCGCCGTGCCGTCGAGATCGAGCAGCGCCTGGACCTCTGTCACGGCCACACCACTCCACTCGCCACGGGTCAAAGTCGTGGTTCCGCGCAGCACCACATGCTTGAACGAGCCCGTGGCCCGGCCCGCGAGCATGAGTCCCTCGACGGACAGGCCCGCTACTGGCTGGCGCAGTAGAGCCTCGGCCCGAGGAGACTTGACCACCAGCTCCAGGTTGAGTTCCTTCTCAGTCAGGAACACCTTGCCACTGCTCTTGACGTCCACGATCGGACCTCGAAGCCGGGCGTCATCCAGCACCAGCCTCGTTTTCTCGAGTCGTCCCTTTGCCCGCAGCTCGTGAGGAGTGCGAACCAGCACCGCACCAGATTCGAAGCGGCGCAGGGTGCCGCGCAGATCGAGATCCAGAGCTTGCGTGTCGCCCAGAGGACCGCTGGCGCGCAGGGTGCCGTCGACCACCCCGCTCAGCGACGCCACCCGGGACAGCTCGGCGAGCGAGCTGCCGCCCAGCTCGATCTGGGCGTCCAGCACCAGCCCCTTGAAGCGCAGCGACGCCGAGCCCGAGGTGTTGCCCCCTGCGATTCGCGCCTTGAGGTCGCTGCTGCGCAAGCCCTTGACGTCGACGCGCACGGTGCCCCGTGCCTGGCGGATCGGGGTCCCCACCACCTCGAGGTCGACGGGTTGGATCGCGAGGTCCAGCTCCGGTTTCTCGAGGACGCCTTGCATGCGCAGAGCCGCCTTCACTGCACCGGCCTTGAGGTCGGGTCGGTCCAGACCCTCGGGCCAGTAACCCGCGGGGACCTGCAGGTCGCCTCGCAGGTCGTAGGCGCCCTTGCCGTCCCACGCGATGCTCCCCTGCACCCGGTTCGGCAGGCCCTGAACCGCGAAATCCAGGCGCGGCGTGCTCAGCCCCTTCTCGCTGACGCTCAGCGATGGCAGACGCAGGTCTTCACCGGTCAGCTTGAGCTCGCCCAGCTGCACCACCAGCCGGCGCGCGCTGGCAGAGGTTTCGATGCGCAGCTTGCCGTCACCCAGGTGGAGCTCGCCATTCATGCCCAGGCTGGCCGCAGCAATGGCGAGATCGTCCTTTCTGAACAGCACACTGGCGTCACTGGTGGACAGCCCTTCGAGAATCACGGTCAGGGGCGAATCGTCGCCAGGAGCGGCCTTGGTCTTGAAAGCGCGGGCGATGTTGAGGCCCTTCTTGTCGACGACGAGCGAGAGTTTGAGTCCTGCCACAGGTGCGCGCACCACGCGCAGAGTGCGGCTGGCCAGCGCGCCCACATCGACCATGGCCTCCAGGCGCTCGGCCGTGGCAACGCGCTTGCCCTCGGGGTCGAGGATGGACAGGCCCTCGGCCACAATAGTGTCAGGTACCCTCCAGCTAAGTTTCTGCACGCGCAGGCTGCCCGCGATGCGGCGGTTGATCTCGGACAGGATCAGCGGAGGCAGGCGCTCGCCCGGCGACCAGCCCGCGCCCCGAAGGTCGTGGCGTGGCCACAGCAGCGCGAGCAGCACGGACAGCGCGAGAAGTCGTGGCAGGCGATGACGCACGACACGCGTTGTACCACGACGTCGAGGGCGAACCAACGCGGTGCGCGATTCGAGGTGCCCGCGTGTTTACCCGTCGTGGTGAGGCGAGTCCATTTTGGATGCCAGGCCTTTGAGCTCGGCGAAGGCTGAACCATAGCGCCGGCCCGCCCGCAGCAGGGTGCTCGGTTAGAAGGTGCCACGCCACAGGATGCCGCCCCGCGCCCTGCCGAGCACACCGCTGCGGATCATGGAGTAGCTCGTGTGCAGCACGACCAGTGGGTAGAAGACCAGATTTCCTGACGAACGGAGATTGAGGCGATTGGAGGTGAGTTGCGTGGTCGTGGCAACGGTCAGGGCGAGCACGCCAGCGGCCAGGCTCCACGGTGTGCGCGCCAGGGCCAGGATGAAAAATGCAGACAGCTCCACCAGGGTGACGGCAAGGCCCATACCCAGCAGGCGCAGCAAGCTGAAGTTGCCAATGGCCGTGAAAGATGCGCGCTCGGCACTGATCAATGCGTCGCGGATGCTCGCGTGGAACACCAGGTCGACGAGGGCCTGGCCTTGCACCACCGACTGCCGCGCTCCACTGGCCTTGAGCATCTCGCCCAGGGTGAGGTCGTCTGCAACCTCCCGGGTCTGCTCAAGATCGTTCTGCTGTGCGCCGGGCTTGCGCCAGGCTGCGTCGACGTAGCAAGGGAAACAGCTTCGAGACCAGGGCGACTGCGAGGAAGCCGCCGGCAAGCCAGAGCCCTGTCAGGGTGCCTCCCTGGATTCCCGGTTCGAGCAAGGCCACCGTCGGATCATCCGGGTTGTAGCGCACCTGGACCCTGCGGCCGGCCGGATAGCGCTGCACGGCCCCGGCCGCGGTGGCGTCGTCGTACTGAGTCTCGGCGACGCGCTCCCCTCGGTACTCCTGGTGCTGCGCGCTGTAAGTGTAGATGACTTCGGGCCAGTACACCTCGGTTCGCTGCGTTCCACCGCTTCGCGACCTATCGGCGCTGAAACTCCCTCCACCTGTGCGCGAACTGCTCGATTCGTGTCGTACCCTCGACGACAGGATCTGGCCCTGGGCAGTGGGCCAGGTGAGAGACCGCGAGGCCCGGATCAGATCGAGTACCCCTCCGACGCCGAACCAGAGTATGAAGGGGAGCAGGATGCCGACGAGAAACCAGCGTTCAAAAAATGTACCCCCGGGGCGCGCGCCCGCCAGGGCCGCGACCGCTTCCTCCACCCTGCCCCGGTCGAGGCAGGATTGTAGCCGTGCAAAGAGCACGCGCGAGGTGTCGCTGTCCCGGAGTGCATGCTCCACCTGGGCCAGAGCGTGCGTGCGGGCCTCGAGATAGGTCCGTACGGTCAGCACCAGGGGGTCATCGGCCCGCTCCATGAGCAGGTCGAGCGCCTCCTGCACCTCACCCCCGGTCAGGATTGAGTGGAGCCGGTTGAGCAGTCGTCGCTGCTTCTCGTCGTCGAGATCCAGTCTGCCCTTGAACGCAGCCAGCGCCGCCGAGAATTCCGCCAGCCCCGAGAGGGCTCGCAGCTCGTCGGCAAGATGCTCCTGCTGGCTCTGCTTCACGACGGCGCCTCGAAGTCCGGGAGTTTAGCAGGGAGGCGTGCGAGGTCGACAGGAGTAAGGCCTGAGCCGCCAGGATCGGTCGCCACTTGTCGCGCCCCGGCGCTATAGTATGACGCAGGCCGGCAGAGAACACTGCCGCGAGGAGCTCCTCATGAGCAACCGAATACGAACCCAGGACGCCCGCACCGCCCTGCGCACCATTCTCGACGAGAAGACCCGCGAGGTGGCGGGCAACAACACGCTGGTCTCGAAGATAGAGGCCAAGAACCTGGATCCCTTTCTCAAACGCGCCGAGGAGGCGCTGCGAGTGGAGGGGGGCAAGGGCACTCGCGTCAGCGTCGACGCCCTGACCGAGCGCGCCATGGGCGATGCCATGGAGACCTGGAATGAGTTCAATCCGCCGGGTCAGGGTCTGGATAGCGCGCTCCTGGCCAAGGCCGAGCTGGCCGAGATTCGTGCTCGGGATCCCGAGCTGGGCGCACTTACCGAGCTGGCCATGTTGCGCGCGGGCAAGCGCGGTCAGAGCGCCGCAGCCGTGGTGCACGACTACTTTGCCAGCTTCGACTTCGCCAACCTGAACCTGCACGATGAGAGCGTGCCCGGCGGCCAGCGCATCGACGCCCGACCTGGCTTGCCCGGGCGCAGCGGTGTCCCGCAGGAGGTCCTCCAGGTGTTCGACCGCTACTACCAGGCCGAGCAGGCGGACTGGGCTTCGGTCAGCCTGCACCGCGGCACCGTGGGCGGCCACGACGTGTATGCCATCTACATGTCCACCGACGGCGACGATGCCTACCTGGAGACCTTTGATCGCCAGGGCAGCGCCCTGTGCTCGGCCCGCCTGCAAGCCGGTGAGCTGATGTGGGACGAGTTCGTGGGCCGTGCCCGCCTGGCCGTGCCCATCCTCAACCTGAGCAACGCGGTTCGCACCGAGGGCTACTCCGAGCCCGCCGAGCGGGCGGCCGCGGGCCAGATCCCCGTGGACTGGGCTCCCGAGGTCCGGGTGGACGCCGCCACCATCCATCACAGGGGATCCCTGCTTGGCGCCATCGACCTCGACCCGTCGAAGCTCGACGAGGAGCAGCGCCAGGTTGCTTTCGCGGGCCTCGGTCTGGCCTGGGAGCGCGTGTTGCAGCACCGCCCCGACGGCGACGCGGACCTGCAGATCGGGCCCCGCACCCAGGGCGTGCTCGAGGTTGGGAGCTTTGACAATCCGGTGGATGGCCAGCACTACCTGGTGGCCAACTGGAAGGATATCGACGACGGCAGCTCCACCTTTTACTTCCAGAAGACGGACCTCGGGCTCGAACTCAAGATCGACCAGTACAACAACTGACAGCGCCACAACGTCCGGCTCGCGAGGGGCGGTGCTCTGGTGCACTGCGGACCCAGCGGCAGGCCGTGGGCGCGGCCCCGATGCACAAGTGCTCGGCGACGACGATGCCATCGTCCCCGGGCACCTGTCCCCGATACCTCCGAGGAGGTAGGCTCACGTCTCCCGCCAGAAAAATAGAGGACCCGCCCCATGTCCGACTCAATCAACCTCGTGCTCGACACACCTGTGATCCGCCTGGGCGAGGAACTCCGTGGCACGGTCCAGGTCAACGTCGACAGGAACTGCACGTGCAAGGCGCTGACCCTGGAGGCCAGGTGGCAGGTCCTGGGTCGTTCTCAATGCGCGGGCAAGGGCCCCTCCATCAAGTTGTTCGACGGCACATGGCGAGCAGGCGAGCAGGCTCGCTATCCCTTCGTGCTTCCGGCGCCTCAGGGACCCGTGAGTCAGGACGGCATTCACCTCAAGCTTGGATGGGAGCTGCGCGCGCGCGCGGACATCGCCCGGGCGCCCGACCTCGAGGTCGGGGAGATGTTCGTCCTGAAGCCTGCGCCCATCGCCAGCTACCATGCGGGGCCCACCTTCCGCCCACCCAAGCCACCGGGTGCGGGCATGGGTGGCTTGTTTCTGATCTGGGTGATCTTCCTGGTTCTCGGCGGAATCGTGGGCCTGCTCATGCAGGGTAGCGGCATGCGACAGGGTCTTCTGTGGGGGCTGGCTGGGGGGACAGTGCTCGCCGGGCTCGTCGGCAGGGACTACCTGACAAGCTGGCTGGCCTCGCGTCGGCTGGGAAGTCCGCGCATCCGCATCGATCCTGTGGTGGCGGCACCTGGCCAGGCATTGACCATCAGCCTCCAGCTGAAGCCATCGCGGCCGCTCAAGCTGAACAAGAAGCTCATCCGAGTGACCGCCGAGGAGAGCTGGGTCCATAACAAGGCGGGTTCTCACACGGGCAACGACTCAACCATCCAGCACCACACACTGGCGTCGTTCGAGCCCGTCGTGCAGGTCGACGAGGCGGCACTGGCCCAGGGACGGCCCTGCACCCTGAGCGCGGTGGTGGACATCCCATCCGACGCGCCTTGCAGCTTCGGTGGCAATGGCATCAGCCTCAAGTGGCATTGCCTGGTGCACGTCGTCATCGAGGGCTGGCCCGACCTCGAGGAAAGTGTTCACCTGGCGGTCCTGCCAGGTCCGGTGTGAGAGGGTGGTGGGTCCGCGTGGTCTCTGCGTCGTCTGGCGCGAGTTCCAGAGCTTTCGCGAGGTGGTACTGTGGCCCATCAGGGAGGCTTGACATGAGAATCCTTGCCACCGCGGCTCTTTTTTCTGTCTTCGCTACTACGGGCTGCACCGCCTGCGACAAGCCGCCGGACGACACCGCCACGATCGAGATCTCGGGCTCGGTTGAGAAAGGGCCTTTTCTGACCGGGTCCACCGTGTTCGTCACGTCGGTTGGGACCACTGGGAATGCCCATCTGACGCGCACCATCAACGATCAGGGGGACTTCAGACTGACCGTGCCACAGCAGCTCGCCATTGATGCCGCCTGGAGGCCAACGAGGTGCGGGGGGAGCATGGGGGATACCGGGTGCTTCGAGGCTCCAGCGTTCATGGTTTTCGAGGCAAATGGCTTCTACTACAACGAGCTCACCGGAGAGCTCTCCAACGCCCCGATCACCCTGCGCGCGTGCCCGGTGCTGACCGGAACTGGAATGGAGATCGACCCCGAAACAGAAACCGAAGTCCCCATTCCCGTACACCTCAATATCCTCACGCACCTCACCTTCGAGCGTAAAACGGGTTCAGATATCGCGAAGTACATCACGCAGGACGGGCAACTCGTCTGTGGTGTTGTGCCCTCCACCGTGGCCGAGGCCGAGCTGCTGGTGGCTCTGCAAATTGGGCCGCCGGAGTATCGCCTCCAGAATCCGTGTGACGACATCGAGTCCCGCCTCCCGGACCTCGGCGAGAGCCGCGCGCACATCCTGGGTGGCGATACGGATGCGAACGCTTTCCTGCTGGCCGTGAGCGCGATCTTCGCGCAGGCCGCACAGGATCGCGGTGGGTCCTTCGATGCCACCCTGCAGGAGTTGCTGAACAACACCTCCCTGGACCTGGCAGATGACGGGGAACTCAAGCCAGAGCTCGTTGCCGAGCTTCATGCGGCGGAGATGGCTCTCGACACCCGGGCGGTGATGGACCTGCTCTCTCTTCGCCTCGCGGACATCGGCGCCCTGACGCCCGTGCCAGACATCGACCGCATCATCGATTCGGACCGCGATGGCCAGGTGAACTCGGAGGATTGCCGGCCACGCGACCCCGACCGCTGGACCGGCCATGCCGACCTTGACAGCGATGGCCACGATGCACTGGGCTGTGGCGGCGACGACTGCGACGACGACAATCCACTGCGCTACACCGGTGCCACCGAAGTCTGCGACGCCAACGACGTGGACGAAGACTGCGACCCGTCGACCTTTGGCTTTCGCGACAGCGACGGTGATGGGGCTGCGAGCGCAGCGTGCTGCAACAGCGATGGCTTGGTTGAGGTGTGTGGCTCGGACTGTGACGACGCCAACAGCGTCGTGTGCCCGACCTGCACGGAGATTGACGGCAACAGCGTCGACGACGACTGCGACGGCGTGGTCGACGAGCTGGCGGGCCAGGAGGTGTGCAATCGCATCGATGACGACAACAATGGCTTCATCGACGAGGGGGTCCTGGTTGCGGCCAATCCCGTTGTCGTGGGCTCCATTCAGGGAGGCAACCTTGCGGTGACCGAAGGCGCCAGCGACTACGGGGTGGCCTGGCTCGACGCGGCGGCACGTCCCTTTGCCCACCGGGTCGGGTTCGACGGGATCGCAGATCCGTCGCACCTGGTGCAGATCGACGACGTCACGGTGGCCAATTTCGGTGTCGATGTGTGCTGGGATGGTCGGCACTACACCGTGGTGTACTCGGCAGACAGAAACGGGGACGGGCTGACCGAGGGCTACTTCGCGCGCGTTGACGGGAGCAGCGGAGGCGCGGGCGGACTGCTCGTGCCGCCGACACGCTTTGATGATCCGCTCTTTGGCGAACACACAACCAAGGGTCCGACTCGCGTTCGCTGCGCCTTCAGATCGGGTGCAGACAAGGTCCTGGTGACCTGGCTCGAGCAAAAGGCCACCGAGAGTGATTTTGATCTCATCCGCTCGACCGAGCTTGTCGAGGCCGGTGGAAACCTGCTGGTCGAACTAGGCGACGACGTCACGATCTTCGAAGACGGCAACTGGGTGCTTGGACACCCGGCCGTGATCGCCGGGGTCGTTGGCGCTTTCTCGGTCTGGGATGAAAGCTCTGCGAACAGCACCTGCTTCCGTCTGCACGGCAAGCGACTTGGCACGAGTCCGACCACCCTGCCTGTTTTCGAGGATGACTGTCAGGCCAAGGAGATCATACCCAGCCTCGCCCTTGACGAAGAGATCGGAACCCTGGCCGTTGGCTTCCGCAGAGTCGATGGCGCCACCACGACGGCTGGCCTGTCGCTGATCGACCTGGCGATGTCGACGGTCCCGCCTGCGATCACCATCAATGACGCCACCAGCGTCGTCGTGGCCAGTGCAGGCACCCAGGCTGTGGGCGCCCTGGCCCGCGGGTTGCCGGGAGCCCCGGAGCTTCGCCAGTACCGGAGCACGGACGGAGCCCAGCTTCCAGGTGGCGGGCTCGTCGTGGGAACCTCGATGCAGCTGCTCCTGGGGCACAGGACAGGCTCGATACGCTACACCGCCTTTGGACTCGACGGGTCGGGCTTGAGCGTGCAGGATCTCACCTGCCCGTGAGGCTCGGTGCTGCTTTGATCCGGGTCTTTGGTTGAAGCGCACACCAAAAAAACAGTGCGGTCCCAGCACTGACTCGAGCCTGATCAACGTACCTGGCCCGAAGCCAGCCGAACCTCGAACCGCGTCCCATCTCCTTCTCGTGCCGTGCAGGTGGCCGTGCCGCCGTGCAGCTCGGCAATTTGCCGCACCAGAGCCAACCCCAGGCCCACACTGCTGTCCTCACCCTCGCTGTGACCCGCGGGTCTGTCGAAGGGCTCGAAGATGCGCTCGCGGTCCTACACCCACAGCAACACACCTCTGTCGACGGAGCAGGCGGTCTCCTCGACCTCCTGGTCCTGGCGTGGCGACGGGCGTTGAGGATGAAGATGCGCAGCAGTCGTCGGAGCAGGCGGGCATCGCCTCGGGCCTCTACCCTGCCTGCGCTCGCGGACCCGGGTTCGCCGGTGGCTCTGGCATCGCCCTCTGACGGGGTGCCCCCGGGCTGATCGCAGTGCACGTTCTCGCGCCTCGCCTCGTCTTGGAGCAACGCGGTCAGGTCCGAATGCGCGAAGGCACATTCCTGCTGGTCTGCCTGCAGGCGGCTGCACCCCAGCCTCAGGGTGCTGGATGGAATTCTCGAATGACGCCCAGGTATTCCTCGGCGAAATCGGAATTCACCGGCAACACCTTGCGGCTCCATTCCCAGGCTCGTTCGGGAAACCTCTGCGCGTCGACGCATCCCTGCGGCCCGAGCAGGTGATTGCGAGGTGGGTCGTAGATGTAGCTCACATCCAGGCCCTTCTCGTGCAGGCGCTGGACGATGGCGTCGCGATGGTCGGTGAAGAAAGGCACGACCAGGTTGCAGTACCGGGCAGAGTAGGCCGGCTCGCGTCTCTCCAGATCACACCGGGCGATGAGTGCGCGGTTGCGCGCGCTCTTGTCAGCGATCGTGCTCTCGAACGCGCGCAGCTTGTGCTGTATCGCCTGCACCATCACGGACGTGGGCTGCACAGCGTAGCGCTTTCCGTCGGACGAGAGCAGGTCATGCGTGCTCATCAGCGAGGCGTGCTGTGCCGGAACGAGAAGCTTCAGACGCTGCTCGACGTGTCGGGCTGAGATCTCGGGAGGACTGCGTGTCGCTGTTCGCGTGCGCAGTGCCTGCAGCACAGGCCGGACGGCCCTTCTGCCCCTCGCCGGGACGAGCATGCTCAACTGGCTCCATATCCGTTCGCGGCGAGAAGGTCTGCTGCCTTCCCTGTGCACGGTGCGCTGTATCTCTTCCGCCACAGCGGCATCGCGGCTGAGCACGATACCTCCATGTACCTGCAAAACCTTGCTGCAGCTCAGAATCGCAACATCGCCGACGGTTCCGACACGCGCTCCGTCCACCCGGGCCTCCACGACGTGGGCGCAATCCTCGATCACGCGGAGCCCGTGTGGTCGGACGCGCTCGACGAGTTCCCCCACCCGGTCCGGTGTGCCGTAGAGATTGGTCGTGATCACACCCTTTGCCCGCGACAGCGTCTTCTTGTGCAGCTTGTCGATGTCCAGGTTCCCGGTGTCGGGGTCCACGTCCACGAACACAGGCAGGACTCCGGCCGCGAGCAAGGCCGTCACCACCATCTTGCAGGTGATGGGCGAGAGCAGCACGCCGTCGCCTGGCCTGAACAGGCTCTTAACAACCGCGTACAGGCCAAAACGCGCCGAGGGAACAATGACCGGTGCTCGTCCGTACTCGGACATGAAATAGCGCTCGAGTTCCGGCGGTGCCTTCATCTCGCATCCACATCCAGCACACAACGGCGCTGCGTCCGACCGCCCTGCGAGGACCCGGCGTCGCGCCGCTGACACCGACGAAGCATAGCAGAGCACCCCGTGGTGCACGGCCCGCACCGCCCCCGCGCCGGGGCCGGTGTCTCAGACGATCGACGCGTGCCCGAGATCGCTCGCCGTCCGCCGAACCCTTGCCCGGTGTTCTGGTCAGGCGATCGGGGGGCCGCCTTGGACCACACCCGCGACGACCCTGCGGGTACTCCTGCACCATGGCGGTCAATCGCTGGTCGTCGTCAATCATGAGCAGGCGTGGGGCCTTGGGGCGATTCTACCGGTCGTGCTGGCTCTCCATCCACTGCACCAGTTCCCGGCGCTGCGCCGGGGTCAGAACCTCGGCCACCCTGGCAACGCTGTCGGTGATCTCCAGGCTCACAGCCTGGGCGCGCTCGAGCTGCTGGGCACGAAAGCGCTCCAAGGCCTGGCGATCGATGGTGTCTGCGGTCAGCAGCGCATGCATCTCCTCTCGCATGCTGTCGTGCTCGCCACGCATGGCCAGCATCTTGACCAGTTGCTCGTCGAGGATGGCCTGGATCTGAGTCTTCTGATCCTCGGTGGCATCGACCTTGGACAGGGCGCGCCCGACCATGAACTCCATGTGGGCCCGCGCGTCCTCGGGGTCGACATTGCGGTGCCCCATGCCGAAGTGCCCGCGGGGGCCACCGGCGAAGCCTGCGACTCCGACCACCAGGGCCAGGGCGGTGCCCGCGGTCAGCAGCCCAAGGATCCAGCGGCGCAGGCCGCCCGGACGGTGGCGGGGGTGATCCTCGAGGGTTTTGTTGTCGGTGTTCGTGTTCATCGTCGTCTCCTTGTTGCTGCGCGACGGTTCCGACGCAGGCTGCGTGGGCCCGGTGCGCGCTGTCTGGAGACCAAGGTAGGTCCCGGGCATTGCCCTG
Organism: Pseudomonadota bacterium; assembly: GCA_043821645.1. Classification (GTDB taxonomy): domain Bacteria; phylum Myxococcota; class JACRCW01; order JAFGSX01; family JAFGSX01; genus JBDRCO01. The sequence continues at coordinate 35,654 of JBDRCO010000049.1, forward strand.
CTGTGTGGCCCGGGTGAAGTTTTATGAAGCTCAGATGTCCCGGCCGCGGCCGCCTCGTGCTCTCATTCCCCGGGGCAGTTTCCTTTTCTCGACAAGGCCTCGATCCTATATCGATAGACGGGTGGGTCCGCGGCCCTCTCCTGGCCGCCGAGGTGAGGTCCGTCCATGAGAATCCTGAGTTCGTGCGCGATGTTGGTCCTCCTGGCGGGCTGCCCCACCGAACAGACGCGTCCCCTGGACGATAGCCGGGCCTGCACTCCTGCCAACCACTGCCGCCTGGTCGACGGCGTGGCCGAGTGCGAGCCGGGCTACACCTGGAATGATCCCGACGAGTCCTCGGGGGATCTTCGCTGCGTGGCCGTCGTCGACGCGGGGGCGCCGGACAGCGGAGCCGCGGACCTGGGCCCGTTCGATGTGCCAGCGCCGGACACCGCGGTCCAGGACGCGGGTGTGCCCTCCGACGCAGCGAGCGCAGACCTGTTGGTGGCGACCGATGCCTATGGCCCGGACCTGGCCGTGGTCAGCGATGCGGCCCAGCCCGACAACTGGGTGCCACCCACCGGGGCGCCAACCTTCGACCTGCCGTACCGCTACCCGGACTTGCCCGCGGGCTACCAGCTTCTCGACGACGTCAATGCCGACGGTCGCCTCGATGCGGTGCAGGTCGAGAGCTTCAACCCTTATGACTCCCTGAACCTGCGGATACAGCTCGCACAGGTGAGCGGCGGCTTCGCCCCCAGCTTCGAAGCCACGGTGGCAGGCCATGCCGGGCGGGTGCTGGCGGTGTGCGACTTCGACGGTGATGGCAAGGTCGACCTGCTTCTCGGTTCTGGCAACAGGCCCGTCAGCTACCTGTTCACGAGCCTCGGTGCTGGCCAGTTTGCCACGCCACCCCAGGAGGTGAGCTACACCTATGGCGCGGACAGTTTTCGCGACTTCGACAGCAATGGTCGCTGCGACGTCCTTGAGCTGCAGGGTGCCTTTGGCTACTCCGCGGGTTCCGTGACCCTGCACCTGGCCCAGGCCAGCGGCGGTCCCATCGATGTGCTGGTCGACAACCTGCACTATGGCAGCACTGGCGTGGGAGACGTCGACGGCGATGGTCGTCTGGACCTGGTGCTGGCCGGTACGGGTTATCCCTACAAGCTGCTGGTGTATCGCCTGCTCGCCGACAATAGCCTGCAGCCCTGGGGCGGTGACATGGACTGCCCGAGCTGCAACGACGCGAGCCAGATCGTGGTGCGCGATCTGGACGGCGACGGCGACGGGGACGTGGTGCTGGGCGCCTCGGACCTGACCGTATTCACCAATAGCGGCAGCACCCTGAGCGCGGCTGCCAGCCTGAGCGTGGACGACCCCCAGGCCCTGGCCGTGGCCGACGTGGACGGCGACAGTCACCCCGACCTGATCGCCATCAGCCAGCCCGTACCCACCACTGCCAACGATGGCCTGGAGATCCTGTACGGCCCCGCCTACACGGACGTGCGGCGCTTCTACAACCTGTCTGGCTCGCGTCGCATCTCACGCATCATCGACCACAATGGCGACGGCAAGCGAGATGTGATCCTGGACGACGAGCTGGTGTACGCCGGAATGGGGGGCCGCGAGCTCATGGCGCCGCGCTTGTCGCTGTGGCCCACTGCGAGCTCGAGTTTTTACTACGCCACGCGCTACTTCATCCTGGAAGCCGACGCCACACCTGGCCTCGAGGTGGCCTCGTCCATGCGCTCGTCCTTTCGCATGGCCCACGTGGGCTCGGACCTGCGCTTTGCCAGCGAGGCTGGTTGCAGCGGCTTGTTCGACGACAATGCTTTTCCTAACGCGGACCTCATCCTGAAGGACCTCACGGGCGATGGCCTGGTGGACCTTTTACTCGGCAATGACCAGGGTGCACACCTGCGGGTAGGGCAGGGCGGCTGCAGCTTCGGCGCAGAAGCTGTCATCGTGCCCAGCGCCTATGCGAGCTGGCTCGACGTCACCGGGGATGGTCTTGCCGACGCGCTGTGGCATGCCAGCGGTACCCTGAATGTGGCCCTGGCCACGACCCCTGGGGTCTACGGCAGCGCCGTGACCTCGTTCCTGGCGGGTGACTACTACAGCTACACGGCCGCCCCCCTGGACAGCGGCACGAGCATCGACCTGGTGCTGCTGGGCTACGACACCAACGCGTTCCTGGTCGCCACGGGCGATGGCGCGGGTCACTTCGTCAGCGCCGGGGCCCAGGCCATGGGCACGGCCTCGGATCGCATCGTCGATGTCGAGACCCTGGATTATGACGGTGACGGGGACGTGGACCTGCTGATGTCGCTCACGGGTACCGCGCCGCGGGTGGAGCTGTTGCGCAACGACGGCACCGCGCACTTCGCGATCGAGACCGTGCTGACGGAACAGGCTGGCTCCTACAACATGTACCTGGGCGTGTACGACTTCGATGGCGACGGTTCGCCCGAGCTGTGGGTGGACCAGGGTCGGGCCCAGGGTATCTTCGCCCTCGACGGCAGCGTGCCGGCCACTGCGTTGGCACGACTGAACCTGGACTTCGCCTGGCCTGCGGACGTCGATGGCGACGGCGATGCGGACCTGTGCTTCATCGACGACTACGATGGCCGCGCTATCTTCGCGGTGGCGGCGAACCGGGCGCGCTGAAGGGCTGCATGATCCCACACCGGCTGGCCAGATGACTGAACCCTCGATCCCCGGTAACCTGCGCAGGATGCGTCCGAGTTCAGCCCTTCTTCCCTTGCTCGTCCTGCTGGGGTCCTGCACCCCGCGCGGCGGGCCCTGCGTCGACGATGCGGACTGCCAGGGCGACCCCTGCTTGCACGATCTGGATCGCGGCGACCACTACTGCAGCGCTCTGTGCGAGGCCGACCACGACTGTCCCGAGCAGCAGCTGTGCGACGTGCGGATCACCGGCGCGCCCGGCGACCAGAGCGTGACCTCACTGTGCATCGAACGCGTGCGGCAGTGCGGCGAGGCCGAGGTTTGCAACGGGCTGGATGACGATTGCGATGGCGAGACCGACGAGAGCTGCACGGTGCAACTATGCGCTGCAGACGTGCACTGCGGCGGGCTGTGGACCTGCGCGCCTAGCTACGAGTTACAGGACCTGGCCTGTCGCGCGCCTCTCCCGGGCTCCTCGCCCTTCGGCACGCTGTGTGTCGACAACACGACCTGTCCCAATGGCCTGTGCGACACCGGGCGCTGTGCGCCACTGTGCAGCGAGGACGCAGACTGCGCGAGTGGCCAGCGCTGTGCGCGTCCCAGCTCCAGCACCAGCTCGCTCGCACATCAGATCTGCCACGACCCCTGCGACTCGGAGACGCTGTGCGATCCCAGCATGGTCTGCACCTGGCGTGGTGACCCCGCGAACTGCCGATGGCGTGCTGTGTGCTCGCCGACCCGGGGCGCGCGAAATGTCGGCCAGAGTTGCCTCAGCCACGACGAGTGCAAGAGTGCGCTGTGCGTCGGGCGAATCTGCACACGGCCCTGCGCGGTCCAGATGGACTGTTCGCCACATGGATTGACCTGCGAGCCCGTGTATCTGAGCACCGATCCGTTGCGCTGCGATGTCACTGGCATGACGGTGTGCCAGTGAGGTCACCCTTGACAGGCCGGACCTGGCTGCTCGCGTTGCTGGTCACGGTCGCGACGGGCGCCCTGGCATGCCACACCGCGGCCCCTCGATCAGGCGCCACGCGGGATGCCTACCCCCGCTACGGCGTGCAGCAGCTCGAGCTGGTGGTGCTCGCGGTGAGCGGGCCAGAAGTGGGTTCCGACGACAAGATGCAGCTGAACCGAGCGCCGCCTCCGCTGCTGCATCGCGAGGCGCTCATCGAACCCGCGGTGCCGCAGGCTGCGGAACTGTCCCGTGCCTACGCCAGCTCCCTGGCCTCGGATCTGGTGCAGGCAGGCTTCGAGGTGCGGGTGGTCAAGGCCGGGCGGACGCTGTCCGAGCAGCTGGCCCGGGCGCGCGAGAGGGGAGCCGACGCGGTCCTGCTGGTGCGCTACCGCTGGGTGGACCAGATCATTCTGGGGCGCACGCTGCGCGTCCGCGTGCCCGTGCACCAGGGGCGCTCCGACACCCGCGCACTCACCAGTTCCGAGCTGGAGGTGGATGCTCCCGAACAGCACGCCGCCCTGCTGTTGCTGTCCGCGGTCCAGCTCGTCGACGCTGCGAGTGGTCTGCTTCTGTTTCGTGGTCCCGATCTCGACCTGGAGCCCGGGGATGTCGTGCGACCCGGGAGTTCCGTCTTGTCCTGGGGCCTGGTGGCTGAGCAGGACGAGGTCACGACCCTGGATGGCGTGGAGGCCGCGCGTCGGGCTGCGTCCCTGGCCGTGGGCGGGCTCCGCCCCAGCCCCTGGCGCCGAGGGGTGGACGAGAACAGGGCGCGTGAGCTGGCGCAGCTCGAGCCTGTCGAATCTCGCATGGCCTGGAATCCAGCTCTGGTGCTGGGCCTGGGTCTCGTGCGCTTCCCGGTAGCTGTGGACCTGGGGCCGGCAACCGCGACCCTCGACGCAAACACCCTGCGTAAGCAGATCCTGGTGGCGGATCAGCCAGTGCAGAGTCTCGCCCTGGGCGGTGGATTCGAGCTGGGCTTCCGCGACGAACGCCTGCTTGCCCTGGCTCTGCTTCGGGAGAGCTATGTGCCCGTTGCCTCGGCGCGGACCTACGTACGCACCGACGAGGATACGGCGCGCGCCTTCAGGATCCGGGTGGGGCCCCTGCACGACCTGTCGCTGGATCTGATGGCGGGCCAGCAGCGTCTGCTCGCACCCTGGCTCGGGTTGCGTGCTGCCGCCGGACCCTCGTTTCACCTGCACCTGATCGAGGGATCTGTGCCTCCGGGCACCACCCTCGGCGATCTCAACCTCGCCCTGGGTGGGGCGGCCATGGTCGAGCCCTTCGTGGTGCTGGGAGCCTTCGAGCTGGGTCTGCGGCTGCAATCCGGTGTGGCCTACGACCTGGCCGGCGGTGTGCTGGGGAGTGGTATGCTGCTGTTGCGTGCAGGGTTGAGCTGGTAGGTCCTCACTGTTCGAGGGGAGGGCTCCTTCACGGATACCAGACGATCCGTTCCGACAGGCTCACGCTGGGAGGGGTGAGCACCGCGGGCGAAGCCTCGAGGGTCTCCACGCGCAGGGTGCAGTCCCGGGAGTACAGGTGCACGTACAGGGGCACACCCACGCTGGCCTGCAGCGTGGCATCGGCGGTGACCACGTCGTCGACGGAGAAGCGCACGCGATCACCCAGCAGCATCACGCCGTAGCGGTGCGGGCTACCGTCGGAGAAGAAGGCGTCGCCCACCTCCTCGACGGGGGACATGGATCCGGCCTGCACCTCGTGTTTGACCTCGGTGGTGCCGGTGCTGGTGAACAGGGCGTAGGGTGGGGTCAGGCTCTGAGGCTGAGCGCCCGCGCTGAGACCGATGCCCCAGTCCAGACATTCCGCCCCGGCCAGCTGGGCGTCGACACGCACGACACTGCCCTCGAAGGTGGTCTGGGTGACCAGCCAGGCGCCGGGTCTGAGGAGGGCCTGATTGCCGTTGAGGTCCACCGTGCCGTCGACGCGGAAATTCTCGGTGGAGAGCTCGGTTGCGGTGAAGGGCTCCAAAAAGGAAAAGACCTCCGCAGGATCGCTGTACACCGGGGCCAGGCTGGAGTCGCCGCCGACGTAGAGCCACAGGGAGCCCAGGGTCGTGCCTGGTGCAATGTCCGCCGGGAAGCGAAACACAAAAGCATAGGCCTCACCGCGCGGATCGCGCATGGCCACCGCGCGGGTCTGCTCTCCTCCGGGCGCGGCGAGGATCAGGGCCGGACCGAAGCCCGTCTGCTCGACGGTGAGTGCGCCCTGAGGGCCCACCAGCAGCTCGCCCAGAGCCGCGGCGGGCACCGCGCTGTCGCCGGTGTTGCGGACCAGAACCTGGTACCGGGCCGTGTATTGCTCGTTCCACCAGCCTGGTGGCGCACAGTATCCCACCTGGCAGTGCCAGCCAGGCTTGCACGCCTTGTCGTCGACACAGCTCGCATAGCCCTGGTCCTGAATGCCAGGCGCGAACAGACAGTGCGCGCTGCCCAGGGAGAGCAGGGCGGCGAGGCAGCGTGCGATCCGGGTCACAGGTCCCCCTCCGGCAGTGCGTCGCCATCCGGCAGCTCGGGCCCCCCCGCAGCGGGAGGGGGTTCGAGGTCCTCAGGTGGTGCCAGGGATGGCGGCTGCTCGGTCTCGGGCTCGCTGCGGTTCTCGGGCGGGGCGGTGACCGTGTTGTCCCACTCCTCGACCTCGACAGCAGGCTGTGGCGGCCCAGGTGCCGGTGCTGGCTCGGCGCCGGGCACCAGGATGTCCCACAATCCCAGGGTGGTGCCCGCGGCTGTGGTGACGAGGCCCGCGCCGTAGAGCACGTTGGCCAGTACCGAGAACAGCCGACCCTGCTCGACCAGCTGCTGGTCGCGAGGGAACACCAGCACCTGGCCACTGGCGCGGCGCTCCACCTCGGCCGACTGCAGCAGCACCATCACGCCGCTGGCGATGCCTGCGATGACCAGGGCGCCACCCGCGCCGGTGATCACCCAGGACCAGGGTCCCAGGCCCGGCCGCCAGGGACCTGGTGGTAACTCCGCCTTCTCCAGTTCCTGGATCTCCTCAGCGCTGACGTCGGTGCGCCGCAACAAGGCAGCCTGCACCGTGGATTCCTGTGCAAAGCGCACCTCGACGACCTGCTCGTAGGGCTCATAGCCCACACGGTCCACGGTCACCGTGCGCGTGCCCTCGCGGATACCGTCGAGCGCACTGGTCAGAGGTGTGCTCCCCAGGGTCCGTCCGTCGACACGAACCCGCGCGCCATCCACGTTGCAGGTCACGCGCAGCGAGCCGGTCAGCCGCTCGGGGGTCAGGGTCCCCAGCACCGCGCGGTGCACACCCGCACGCAGGCCGTCGTCACCACCGCGCAGCGGTTCCAGCACCTCTCGCCGCTCACTCGCCCGTGCCACGTCGAGCAAGCGCAGGTGCAGCTCCAGGCCGTCGTTGCTCCGATTCATGCGGCCAAACAGCGCCAGGTCGGCTCCCCGCTTGTCCGCAGCGCGTGCCAGGCAGGCGGGTTCCTGGTGCCGACACTTCTTGAGCAGGGCCTTGACCCGGGCGTTGACGGGGAGCACGCGAAAGCCGTCGAGGGCAGCTATCTCGTCCTCGATCAGGGCGGTCACACCCTCGGCCACCTTGTGCTCGACCTGGTCCGAGATCAGGGGCAGCACCACCACGGCCACGTCGTCGGCCGCTCTGGAGGCTGGGGAGACGGCCAGGCCCAGCATGAGCGCGGCACCCGCTGACAGCAGTCCCCGTATCATCGTGCAGCGACCTCTTGGGCGATGTCGGGGCGCGTCCGGGTCCTGGCATCGCGAGAGGGGCTGACGTACCACAGGAGCACGCCGCCCGCGACCATGGACAGCAGGGCCAGAGCCTGTGAACTCGAGAACAGCCCATCGAACCACACGCCACGCTCGAGGTCGCCACGCCAGAACTCCAGCGCAAAACGGATGCCGCCGCTGAGGACGAGGAATCGCGCGCTGCTGAGGCCTGCATGCGCGAGGCCACGACGCTGCAGCAGCAGCGTGACGCCGAGTCCCAGATCCAGGACGGCTTCGTAGAGTTGGGTCGGGTGCACGGGACCTAGCCCGGCACCCGGGCCTGCCCCGAAGCTCACTGCCCAGGGCAGATCCGTTGCGGCACCGTGACAGCATCCCGCAAGGAAACAGCCGAGGCGGCCAGTAGCCATGCCAAAAGGAAGCACCAGCACCAGCAGGTCCGCGAGGGGCCACAGGGGTTGGCGCAGGGCCCGCGCCAGCAGGACCACGCCAAGCGCCGCAAGCAGCAGACCCGGGTACCAGACGTAGCCTCCGTCGAGCAGGTGGGTCCAGTGCCAGGGATCGGCGGCCAGGAGATCGCCCACACCCGTCGTGACGCGACCATCGTCGAGGAGGTGGCCCGGGGCCTCGAGCAGGCAGTGGCCGAGCTTGGCGCCAAGCACGCCGAACACGGCGGCAAGCGCGCAGAACAGGCCCAGTCTGCGCCGGGAGAGGTCGATCCGGTCTCTCAACCAGAAGGCCAGGCCGCAGGATAGCGCCATGGCGAGCACCAGCAGGACGTGCCAGCTGGACGCGGCGTGATCTCCAAAGCTCAGCAAGACCGGATACATGAAGCAAGGGTAGGAGAGCGCCGACGCACTCGCAAGCCGCGCGCCATGGGGCAGCGTGCAATACATCCGCGACAGCCATGCAGCGCCGATAATAGTGTTCTGTGGCTGGTGCGCGATATATGAGAGGGCGGGGTGCGGGGGCCAGGAGCGAGCACCATCTTGAAAAGAAGCGATCCGAGCCTGGAACCCCTATCTCGCCGCGCAACCTGGGCACTGATCCTGGGGCCGGTGGCGATTCTGCTCGCTGGCCTGCTCGCCGTTTACGCGATCTCTGGTCCCGCAGCCGTGGCCTTCGTGTTTGGCATGGCGAGTGTGTCCGTGCTGACCGGTGCCGGAAAGTTCGTTGTGTTGGCCGCGTTGACTCCGGGCGCGCCCGTGGGTCCTCTTGGACTGGCGCTCCTGGTCATTGCCATGGACACCACGGCGGCCTTCATGCTGGTGCCCATCATGCCCCTGGTCTACCGGGCACCGGTGGTGGGCAAGTACCTGAACCAGGTGCGGCAGGCCAGCCGCGAGGTGCTCAAGCGCAACCGCTGGATGCGTCGTTTCACCTTTGGTGGACTGGTTGCCTATGTGGCCGTGCCTTTCGGTGGCACCGGAGCCGTGGGAGCGGTCTTCCTCGGGCGCCTGCTCGGGCTTGGTCGTGTACCCATCATCGCGGGGACCTTCATCGGCGCGGTCATCGGGGCGCTGTCGATCTTCGGTGTGGCGGCCCTTGGCGAGGAGTATGTCGACGCGCTGCGGGACAATCCCTACATCGCCCTCGGCGCCCTCGCGGTCGTGCTGCTGGCGGGCGGTCTGCTGCTGTGGCGCTTCCTGCGCGTGCTGCGCAGTGGTGGCTCCGCTCGCAGCGAGCGCATGGGCTCGCCCTCTCGACTCTCGACAGAAGTCCCCGGCAGCGCCAGAGCTACGACCGGCGGCAATGGCAACGGCAATGGCCACGGGCGGACAGGGCAGAGCGAGGCCCCGGCGACCAAGCGCGAGGCCCGCTCCCCAGTTCTGGCGGTGATGGATGTGCGCGAGCCGCCCACGGATCGGGGCGCGCTGCAGTAATACGATCTAGCCCCGGGCCTTCTTGATCTCCTCGACCAGCTCGGGCACGGCCTTGAACAGGTCGGCCACCAGGCCGTAGTCGGCGACGCTGAAGATCGGCGCCTCCTCGTCCTTGTTGATGGCCACGATCACCTTCGAGCCCTTCATGCCGGCCACGTGCTGGATGGCGCCGGAAAGACCCACTGCGAAGTACAGGTCGGGTGCCACCACCTTGCCTGTCTGTCCCACCTGCAGGTCGTTGGACAGCCAGCCCGCGTCGACCACCGCGCGGGTGGCGCCGATGGCGGCCTTGAACAGGTCGGCCAGGGGCTCGAGCAAGTTCTTGAATCCCTCAGGTCCCTTGAGTCCGCGGCCACCCGAAACCACGCAGTTGGCCTCGCTCAGGTCCGGTCGCTCGCTCTTGACCTCGTCAAAGCGCACGAAGCGCATCTTGCTTGTGCCGGGATCCGCGGCAAAGGCCTGCACTTCGGCAGCGCCGGCCGCAGGTTCGGCGGGCGCGAACTCGGTGCCGCGCACGCTCACCACCTGCACGGCGGTGGTCAGCTCGACAGTGCCAATGACGCTGCCGGCCCACATCGGCCGCTTGTAGGTCTTGGCGTCGACGATCTGCACGATGTCCGAGGCCATGGCCGCGTCGAGGCGGGCAGCCACGCGGGGCAGCAGATCTTTGCCGGTGGCGGTCGCCGGGCCCACGATGTGGCTCGCTCCAACACTCTTGGCGATGTCGGCCACCACCTTGGCAAAGGGCTGGGCCAGGTAGTGCGCCAGGCCCTCATGCTCGGCAGTGTGGATCTTGGACGGGCCAAAGGTCTTGGCCTCCTCGACGGCCTTGGGGGCGCCCGCCCCCAGGATGGCGAACTGCACCTCACCACCCGCATGCTTGGCGAGCTCGCGGGCGGCGCTGATGGCAGGGCGATTGGTCTTCTTGAACACACCGCTGGCATGCTCGATGACGACGAGAATAGTTCCCATGCTAGCCTCTGCAGGGACCCGCGGGTCCCGGTGCGCGTGCGCGACGAGCCCGGGGCCCGGCGCACGCGGTGAAGGTCCGTGTTACAGCGCCTTGGCCTCGTCCCGGAGCTTCTGCACCAGGGTCGCAACGTCGGGCACGCGCACGCCGGCCTTGCGCGTCGGCGGCTCCTCGAAACCCTTGATCACGATGCGCGGCGTCACGTCGACGCCGAGAGCTGCCGGGGTGGTCTCCTCGAGGGGCTTCTTCTTTGCCTTCATGATGCCGGGCAGCGAGGCGTAGCGAGGCTCGTTGAGGCGCAGGTCCGCGGTGATGACCGCGGGCAGGTCCAGCTCGACCACGTCGACGCCGCCATCGGCCTCACGCTCGACCGTGGCCTTGGCGCCCGCGACCTCGACCTTGCTGGCAAAACAGGCCTGGCCCCAGCCCAGGCTCTCGGCCACCAGCTGGCCCACCTGCGCCGAGTCGTCGTCGATGGCCTGCTTGCCCAGGAGCACCAGATCGGGGCTTTCCTTCTCGATGATCTTGAGAATCACCCGCGCCACAGCGGCCGGATCCAGGCCCACGGCCTCGACCAGGATGCCGCGGTCGCCGCCCATGGCCAGGGCTGCGCGGATCTGCTGGGTGGCGTCCTTGGGGCCGATGGACAGCACCACCACCTCGCCGCTGGCCTTCTCCTTGATCCGCAGCGCCTCCTCGACGGCAATCTCGTCGAAGGGGTTGGGGATCATCTTGATGCCGTCGGTGACGATGCCCGTCTTGTCGGGCTTGACCTTGATCTTGGCCTCGTAGTCCGTGACCTGCTTGACGGTGACGAGTATCTTCACGCTCTCCTCCTGGTTCGCGGGGCTCCGGAGTTCATGCACTCTGCAAGACCCGGCGGCTATGGTGCGGACGGGCGGACCCGCCTGGAAGGCGATTCTGGCGTCGCGCCGGATGATGAGGTGCGCGCCCGATCGCCGAGCCGCGCCGAGTAAATCGAGGCCAACGCGGGGTGTCAAGCTGGCTGACGCTCTGCGTTATGGGGCCTCGGCAGTCCGCTTTTGGTCCTAGAAGGGCAGGTCCAGGGCCGAGGTCAGGAAACGCGTCAGGGGCGCGCAGGCCTTGAACGTCGCGGCCACCTCGTCGAGGAACCCAGGCTGGCAGGCCTGCTTCTCACTGAAGCCGGCGTGGGCAAAGAAATCCTTGCGCTTGAGGTCGTCGATCAGGGGGTGATCCGGGTCCACGCCGCGCGGCGGCCGCTTGAGGCTGTCTCCGCCGAGTTCCAGAGTGCGCGTGAAGGCAGCGCTGCGGGTGATCTTTTTCCACTCGGCAGGCCTGGCCTCGATGGCGCCGCGAATGGCGGCCAGCGCCTGGCCATCGGGGTGGTAAATGCCGGCTCCCGCAAACACGCTGCCTGGCTCCAGGTGCAGGTAGAACCCTGGCGCGTGCACGTCGCGACCCGCCTGGTGCCTGAACTGCATCCCGACATGGGTCTTGTACGGGCGCTTGTCCTTGCCAAAGCGCGTATCGCGGTGAATGCGGAACATCGAACCACCCTGGGGCCTGGCGTCGGCCACGAAGGCCTTGCTGATGCGCGCCAGGCGCGGCGCGAAATCCTCGATGAAGCGCAGGGTGGGATCCCGCAGGTCCCGCAGGTAGCGCTCCTTGTTGGCTTCGAACCAGGGGCGCTCGTTGCTGACCTCGAGCTCGCGCAAGAAGGCAAAAAGTTTCGGGGTAAAAAAACTCTGACCTGGCATGGCTTCCTCGTCGACAGTTCCGGCAGCAGGTGATGCTTCCATCTAAATTTGCGGCGCACATCTCGCAAGTCCCGGCACGCGATTCGGGATACCCACCTTGACAAGTCAGGGACCCCTTCGCTAGCTATCAGCTCCCCAAGTCGGATCCAGCTGTCTGGGTCCCCAGTGCAGGTTCGATGTCACAGGATTCCGCGGCGGCGGCCGCACGTACCGCCATCGAGAAGCGACGCGTGGATCTCGACGCGCTCCCGGCGGAACTGCGCATGGCATTTCGCGAGGATCCCGCCGTGGCCATGGCCCTGCGTGCGCGCGAGCTGGATGTCGAGAATGCGCCCGAGCCCACGGCCCAGGGCACACAGATCTGCGCATTCTTCGACATCGACGGCACCTTGATCCACGGCTCGATCGTCGGTCACCTGGTGCGGCAGGCTCTTGCCGACGGGCGCATCGGACTCTTCTCCATCGTCATTTTTGGGATCTTTTTGCTGCTGTACAAGGTCAACCTGATCCCACGGCGGCGCATGTATCGCTGGGGCTACGGACTGGGCGCCGGGCTGTCTCTGGCCGAATCCACCGACTTCGTGCGGCGGACCATCGACGAGCGCATCCTGACAGAGGTGTTCGCCGGCGCGCGCGAACTCATCGAACGGCACCGTAGCCAGGGACACCGCCTGGTCGCCGTCACCGGAGCGCCCGACTATGCCGCGGCGCACGTGGCGAACGCCCTTGGTTTCGACGATGTCCTGGCGACACCCACACCCATCGAGGGCGCGAGCCTGGGCCGTGAGCTGGCTGGACCGCTGTGTTACGGTGACGGCAAGATTCCCTACGTCCACGCCTATGCTGCCAAGCACGGCGTGGATCTTGTCTCCAGCACCTTTTACAGCGACAGCCGCTCGGATCTGCCCCTGCTTGATCGCATCGGCCATCCGGTGTGTGTGAATCCGCAGCTCCTGCTCAGGCTGGTGGCCTGGCGCCGCGGCTGGCCCATCCTCACCTTGCACCGGGGAGAACGACGATGAGCACGGGTGATGCCTCGCGGGAGGGCGCTGGCGCGGGTGCCCTGATCATCGAGCGAGAGGGCAAGCCCGAGCTCCGGGTCGCCCTTACAGGTCACGGCATACGTCTCGGTTCACACCCACGCAACGATGTGTCGCTGCCGGGTTCAGGCCTGCCCGATTTTTTTGCCGAGATCGTCGCGGCACCCCAGGGTGGCCACGCGGTTCTGGCTTCCCGGGGCCAGCAGCTCGAGATCAACGACAAGAAGGCCTCACGCCACACGCTGCACGAAGGGGATCGCATTGCTCTGGGACGCTTTCGTGGGCGCTACTGTGCGCCCCAGGCGCACAGTGGATCGGTGGCGCTGGGTTCCACCGGGCAGATCACCTTGAACCGCGATGCCTCGACCCTGAGCGTGGCCGAAGGCATGATCCTCGTCGACGAGGGGGAGACCACCCGACGCATCGGAGTGGGTGTCGGGGGCGTGCGCATTGGCAAGGCCGCTGACAATGACCTCGTGATCGGTGACAGCTCGGTGTCGGGGTACCACGCCGTGGTCTTCGCCCGCGGGGACCGCTACTTCATCCAGGATCTCGAGTCCACCAACGGCACCGTCGTCGGCAACCTCAAGGTGGTGGAGTCGGAACTGCCGTTCGGGGTCGAGTTCAGGCTCGGTCGAGTCCGCCTGCACTTCGACAAGCACATCACCGAGGCTGCGCTGCTGCCGTCGGAACGAACCGAATTCGAAGGCATTTTGTCGGGCGATCCGAACATGCGCAGGGTGTTCAGCCTGATCGAGCGCATCGCGGGCCATGACGCGACGGTCTGCATCAACGGCGAATCCGGGACTGGTAAGGAGCTGGTGGCGCAGGCCCTACATCGCCTGTCGCCTCGATGTCGGGGCCCCATGGTGGCACTCAACGTCAGTGCATTGCCGCGGGACCTGATCGAGAGCGAGCTGTTCGGGCACGAAAAGGGTGCCTTCAGCGGCGCCGATCGAGCCCGGCCTGGTGCCTTCGAGCAGGCGCAAAAGGGCACGCTGTTCCTGGACGAGATCGGCGAGCTGCCGCTGGAGGTCCAGCCCAAGCTGCTGCGGGTGCTGGAGACGCGCCAGGCGCGCCGCGTCGGCGGACGCGAGTCCATGGACCTCGACGTACGCATCCTGTGCGCCACCCACCGCAATCTCGCCGCCATGGTGCGCCAGGGGACCTTCCGCGAGGACCTCCTGCATCGGGTGTTCGTGCTGCCCATTCAGCTCCCACCCCTGCGGGATCGTCGTGGTGACGTCGAGCTTCTGGCACGCCACTTCCTGCGTACGCTGGATCCCGCGGGCGCCCACCAGCTCAGTGAAGATGCCCTCCAGCTCCTCAGGAGCTACAGCTGGCCCGGCAACGTGCGCGAACTTCGCAATGTGCTTCTTCGCGCCGTCATGCTCAGCGAAAAGCCGGTTCTGGACGAGGACAGCATCGTGTTCGTGGGGGACAGCCTCGAGGGTCGGCTCGCCGAGGGTCAGGCCTACATGCCTCTGTTGCGACTCCAGGACCTCGAACGCATGGCCATCCAGCAGGCCCTTGAACGGAGCGCAGGAAAGCGCTCGGCCGCCGCCGAGCTCCTGGGTATCAACCGATCCACGCTGCTGCGCAAGCTCAAGGAGCTCAAGCTCGAAGAGCCCACAGGCTAGACCGAGAATTCCAGCCACGGAGTTCGTGCTGTGGGGCACAGGGGCCGGGGCTTGGCTGTGCCGCGCGCTGTGTGCCGCGATCGGGTGATGGCCGCCGGGGCCCGCGTTCAGCGCAGGTCCTGCATGTGCTGTTCGATCTCGCTCAGGTGGTTCCGCAACGTGGCGTTGTCTGGCTCGTGTCCGATGGCGAAGGTCATGTTGAGGTGTGCGGCGTCGACGTCACCCCGCGCCAGGGCGGCGAAGGCCAGGCGCATGTACTTGCGTCCCACAGGTGTGATGGCTTCGACCTCACGCTCACCCTGGTCGGTCTGCACCTCCCCCAGGGGGTAGCGCGGCACAGGCCCGCCGGCACGCTGGGCCAGCAGGGCGTCATAGCCACCGCGGCGCTCACGGTTCGACAGCACCGTGTAGGCCTCGCAGATGCGCATGAACAGAGCGTCCACACGCTCCTTGATGAAACCCGGGCCAAGCGGGAAGAAGCGGTCAGGGTGGTACTCCAGTGCCAGACCGTGAAAGGCTCTCTGCACGGTCTCGACGTCGGCGTCGGCGGTCACACCGAGCAGCTGGTAGTAATCGATGCTGTCCAGCAGCCTGTACAGGGCGAGGATTCGCCGGGTCAGGCGACCACCGAGCTGGCTCTCACTGATAGCCTGGCGGATGGTGTGGGAGTCGCGCTCCTCCGGTGCCAGCGGAAAGATCCCCGAGACCTCACCGCCGGATGTTCCCTCGGAGGCGGGCGAGGCAAACACGTCGCCGTCAGCGGCCGTCTGCGCCGCCACGGCCTCGTCGATGTCGACCTCGGGTCGCTGTTCGACCGGGGTGGGCTCCTCGGCCACGATCAGGTCCTCGCTCGCCATGGCCCGCACTGCCGCGTCGACCTCGCCCACCGGTGTGGGCTCTTCCTGGACAGGCTCCTGTGTCGCGGAAATCTCGGGACCCGGTTCCTCGAGCGCGGGTTGCATGCCCACCGGTGTCGGTTCTTCGATCGTGGCCCCGCTCGCGGCAAGGATGGAGGCGACCGGTGTGTCGGCTGCGGGTGTGGTGTCGTCGGCCGGAGACAGGACCCCGTCGGGAATTCCCGGGCTGGCAGCGTGCGGATCGTCGGCAGGCACCTGGACCGGTTGAGGAACCTGTTCCGCGGAAGGCGTCTGGCCCTCCGGGATCGGCTCCTCGATCAGGCGGCTCCCGGTAGCAGGAATCTCCGGTCCGGTCTCCCGGGTGACATCGGGGTCGGCGATGGGAGGCTTACCCATCAAGGCCTGTGCCGCAGCGGCGAGGAGATCCGCGTCGGCCCCGCTTGGACCGTCGCTTGGCCCCGAGAAGGGCGGGTGGTCCTCGTCCTCGGTTGCAGCAGTGGCTGTGGTCCCGAGGGGAAGCGCCTCAGGAAGCTCCTGTGAGGGCTTCCCGGTCGCCACGTCACCGGGCGGCGTTTCCTTTCTCGTGGCGTCGGGAGAGGGGCGTTTCTGCATCGAGGGAGTCAGCTCGATGATGCCGGCGGTGGCCGGATCCTCTGTGCCCGAGGAGGGCGCGCGCAGTTGCAGGGTCACGGCATCGGTGGGGGCTTGCTCCTCGTGGCCCGCGAAGACCCCATCGGCGTCGACCACCACGGGCTCGGCCCGGGGTGGTGGTGTGTCGCCGGTCAGGCCGTCGGCCTCGGCGTCCTCATCGTCGAGCTCACCGAGGAAGGCATGCTCCCCATCAAGGATGGCGTGCAGGGTCGCCTCGTCGGGCGGTGTGGCCAGGACCCCGTCAATGCCCTGGTTCGACGCACGCGCCTGCAGGTCCTTGTCGTCTGCATGGGCCGACAGCAGGTACACGCCGACGCCACGGCCGAGCCGGTGTTCGCGGATGAGCTGGCACAGGATCGATCCACTGATGCGCGAGGTGCCCTCGCAGACGAAGCAGATGTCGGGTCGCCCCTCGAGGAAACGATCGAAACCATCCGCACCGTCGAAGGCGAAGAAGGTCGCATGCGAGGTTCTTGCCAGGCTCTGATTGAAGTGCGACCGCAGCTCCTCGTGGTCGAGGACGAACAGCAGCACCTTGCGCGCCGTGCTCATGACTGCCTCGTCCCTTCCTGGCGTCGGCGCACCGCGGATTGCTGGGCGGTGCGCAGGGTATCCTCGCTCAGGTCCCGGGCCTCGCGGACCGCGGCCAGGGCCTGTTCAGCCACCGAGAGCGAGATGCGCACGTCGCTGGCCGTGCGATGGCCCGTGACCAGGTCGCGCGCCGACACGTGCAAGATCCCGTCGCGATCGAGCTCGAAGCCGACATTGATGCGCACGGCACCTCGCTGCCCGGGTCGCAATCCATCCAGGACGAACTCACCCAGCCGGCCGTGCGAAGCGTGCACGCCGCGGGGCGTCTGCGAGATCAGGATGCGCACCTGGGTCTGGTTGTCCTGCGAGGTCGTGAACACCCGGTGGGCGACCAGGGGCAGGTGGGCGCCGGCGGGGATGATCACCTCGGAGTAGCCCCCACTGGTCGCGATGACGACGTCGGCCGAGGCCACGTCCAGACCCAGTAGCCGGATGTCCTCGACGGCCATGGCGGGGTTGGAGACCAGGGCTTCGCCGTACATCGCGGCGCCCACCGCAGGCGCCTCGGGGGCGGCCATCTCCACCGGCGTGTCCCGGCCCGCAAAGGCACTCAGATCTTGACGCACGTTGCTCAACCGGCAGCCCCCACCCACCAGGAGCAGGCCCTGGATGGCCGCCGGCTGCAGATCCGCCCGCGCCAGGGCCTCGTCGGCAGCAGCGAGCACAGCCTCGAAGAAGGGCTGGGCCAGCCTGTCCATGTTGCCGCGATCCAGGTAGCTGTCGAAGTCGATGCTCTCACCGGCCATGGCGACGAATTCGCGCAGGCGAATGCGCACCTGCTCGTGGTCCGCGAGGCTGCGCTTGGCGTGCTCGGTGGCGAAGATCAGGCGGGTGCGCGCTGTCAGGTTGGCCGAGAGTTCATAGCCGACCGTGTGCTTGAATTCCTCGATCAGGCTCTCACACAGAGCGGTATCGACGTCGAGGGCGCCGATGCTGGCGTCGCAAGCCAGGCTCAGGCACTCGATCAGCTTGCCGCGCCTGTCGACGACGGCTGCACCGATCTGGCTCCCGCCGGCGTCCACCACCAGCCAGCGCATGTCCTGTCCACCGTCGGCGGTCTGGGCCACGGTGGCGGCCAGCGGCGAGGACAGGATCCGCATGGTCTCCAGCCCGGCGAGCCGGGCCGCCAGGACCATGGACTGGCGGTGCGCGTCGCCAAAACACGCGGGGACCGTCAGCACCGTCTTGGTCACAGGCTCCCCGAGATCCTGCTCGGCCAGGGTGCGCAGATGCTGGATCAGCTGGGCCACGATCTCTGGCACCGCGTAGGCCGTGCCCGCCAGATGCAGCGTGGCGTGCCCGGCAGGTCCCGGCACGACGGGGCAGGGCGTGTGGGCCAGGGTGCGGCGGACCGCGATGTCGCCCGGGAAGCGACCCAGCAGGCGCATGGGTGTGATGACGGTACTGGGGGGATCCAGCACTGCGCGGCGGCGGGCCGTCTCCGCCACGAAGACCGCACCCTTGTGATCCAGCGACACCATGCCGGGCAGTCGCGCGCCCGCGCTGCGTGACGGGTACAGCCGCGGCTCGCCATCGACGATGACGGCGGCCGTGGCACCCCATGCCCCGACGTCCAGACCCAGGACTTTTTCCATCTCAGCCTTCACACCTCACGGGCGCAGCACGCGCTCCGAGTCGAGACGCCGCAGCGGTCTGGACGCGGCGTCGGAGCCAGGAAGAAGAGGGGCCCAGGGTCCGCTTTCACCTTGTCCAGGAGGCACGGCGCTCCAGGCTGTTCTTCCCACGGCGGCGGCGCAGGATCCACTGCGGTGTCGCTACTGAACGTTCACCGTCACGGCCACCTGCTCCGTCATGCGCTGGCACCACTTGTCGGTGCAGATGAAGAAGGTGGCATTGGCCTCGATGGCCTGCTCACCAACACTCTTGGCCGCGAAGCCCACGCTCATCTCCATGCGCTTGCCGTCGTCCACGGTGACGTCGCTGCGCCCGAGCTTGGCCTTGTCGAGCACGATGCCGGCAGGCGCCCGCAGGGTCACAGACAGCGGGGCCTGCTTGTGCACCTTGCGATCCTTGCCCGGCACGATCGCGAGCACGAAATTGCCGCGCTCACCGACCTTGATCTGCTTGGTGCTGGCCGAGGTCTCGATGTTGTAATCGACACCGCGACCCTTGGGCTCTTCCTCGGCGCGAAGCGGGAGCCACAGGGCCAGCAGGCCCAGGGACAGAAGAAGTGTGAAGGGACTCTTTCTTATTTTCATGGCTGCCTCTTTGATCGGACGGGCACGAGCCCCGCTTCATGATGATGGACGTGCACGCTCCAGGAAAATGCATGCCGTCAGTCCGACGACGCGGCAGTCTAGCCCTGATCCCGGGTGTGCGGCAAGCCGGCGCGTCATCGCCGGGGGGCATAGTCAGGGCCGCCGTGGCGCGCCAGAGGCCGATCTGACGCGATGAAAAGGCTTTGACAGCCCCATACCCCGGGGCTAGTCTCCGCCCGCTTCTACCGGATCCCGCCCGTGGCGGGGTTTTTTCCCAACACCTGCGGGGATTTGTGGCCGCCCCGCGCCGAGCCAGCCAGCCCGGTCTACCCGACCACCACTGTAACCGGAGCGCTTCGTGAATACGCCGAATACCGAGACCCACACCCAGGAGGAGAACCTCAGCTTCGAGCAGCTTCTCGAGCAGTACTACGCACGCGACGAGGTCCGCGACGGCGAGATCGTCAACGGCGAGGTCTGTGCCGTGCACAAGGACTTCGTCATCGTCGACATCGGCTACAAGTCCGAAGGCCAGATCCCGACTTCCGAGTTCGCCATCGTCAACGGTGAGCCCCAGGTCAAGGTCGGTGACAAGGTCGACGTGCTGGTCGAGAGCCGCGAGAATGAGACCGGGCTGGTCGTGCTCTCCAAGGAGAAGGCGGACAAGCTCAAGGTGTGGGATGACATCTCGGCGGCCTGCGAGCGCGACGAGGTGGTCAAGGGGGTCATCGTCTCCCGCGTCAAGGGCGGCCTGTCCGTGGATATCGGCGTCAAGGCCTTCTTGCCCGGCAGCCAGGTCGACCTGCGTCCCATCCGCAACCTCGACAAGCTCATCGGCGAGACCTTCGAGTTCAAGATCATCAAGTTCAACAAGAAGCGCGGCAACATCGTGCTGAGCCGCCGCGTGCTGCTGGAGAAGGAGCGCGAGCAGCTCAAGAAGGAGACCCTGCAGAACCTGCAGGAGAACGCGATCCTCGACGGCATCGTCAAGAACATCACCGAGTACGGCGCCTTCATCGACCTCGGCGGCATCGACGGCCTGCTGCACATCACCGACATGAGCTGGGGCCGGGTCAACCACCCGAGCGAGCTGTTCAACGTCGGCGACGAGCTCAAGGTGCAGGTGCTGAGCTTCGACCCCGAGCGCGAGCGTGTGAGCCTGGGTCTCAAGCAGATCCAGGAGGACCCGTGGGTCGGCGCCCAGGGCCGCTACACCGTGGGCACCCGGGTCAAGGGCAAGGTCGTGTCCCTGACGGACTACGGCGCCTTCATCGAGCTCGAGAAGGGCATCGAGGGCCTGATCCACGTCAGCGAGATGAGCTGGACCCGTCGCGTCAAGCACCCCAGCAAGGTCGTGGCCATCGGTGACGAGGTCGAGGCCGTGGTGCTCGACATCGACGCCACCAACAAGCGCATCTCTCTGGGCATGAAGCAGATCGAGGTCAACCCCTGGACCCAGCTCGAGGAGAAGTACCCCATCGGTACCGTGATCAAGGGCAAGGTCCGCAACATCACCGACTTCGGTATCTTCGTGGGCATCGAGGAGGGCATCGACGGCCTGGTGCACGTCAGCGACCTGAGCTGGACCCACCGCGTCAAGCACCCCAGCGAGATGTACCAGAAGGGCGACGAGGTCGAGGCGGTGGTGCTCAACATCGACGTCGAGAACGAGCGCTTCAGCCTGGGCATCAAGCAGCTGCACGAGGATCCCTGGGGTCGCATTCCCCAGGCCTACCCGCGCGGCGCGCGCATCAAGGGCAAGGTCACCAAGGTCACCGACTTCGGCGCCTTCATCGAGATCGAGCCGGGCATCGAGGGTCTCTGCCACGTGTCCGAGTTCGCGGAAGAGCGCGTGGACAAGCCCAAGGAGCACATCAAGCCTGGCCAGGAAGTGGATGCGATGATCATCGACATCGACTCCGAGGAGCGCAAGATCGGCCTGTCCATCAAGGCCCTGAGCCACGCTGCCGCCGGTGTCGACTACCGCGCCTACCTGGCGGGTGCCGCAGGCAACGATGGCCGCGCGACCCTGGGCGATGCCCTCAAGGACAAGCTCGCCGCCGTCGTCGAGGAGCCCGAGAGCAGCGACGAGTAGACCCGGTCCCCGCCCACGAACATCCCTCTCCCTGACCTTCTGACCATCTCGCGGCGCGTTTTCACCCCCGGGGGTGAAGCGCAGCCATCGACGTCTCTCCAAGTCAAGCCCCGCACACCACCGGTCCCGTCGTGGCCGTGCTTGCACCTGCGGCGGGCATTTGCTACGCACGAGCTTCACACACCCCGCAGCATGCATGCTCCGTTGGAGGTTTCGGTGACCAAGAGCGAGCTGATCGAGAGCGTGGCCGCCAGTGCTTCCACCATGTCCAAGCGCGACATCACGCTGATCGTCGATACGCTGTTCGATTCGATGACCTCGGCGCTGTCCCGCAAGGAGCGCATCGAGATCCGCGGCTTCGGCAGCTTCGTAGCCAAGCAGCGTCGGGCCCGCAACGGGCGCAATCCGCGCACCGGCGATGCGGTGCAGGTGCCCGAGAAGTGGGTGCCCTCGTTCCAGGCAGGCAAGGAGCTGCGCGAGCGTCTGAACGACGGCCAGGGACAGATCCCGGCCTGAACTCCGGGGCGCGCCAAGGCGGGAACATGTGGAGCTCCTCACGACCCGGTACACGGGGCGGCGCGATGAGGGACCGATGAAGCGCTCGCGTCTGCTGCTGTGGGGCGGCCTGCTGGCCGTCACGACCCTCATCCTCGTCGGTGTGCTGGGCCCCAATCGCGAGGTGCAGCGCCTGGAGCTGTTCTGGACCTGGAGCTGGCAGCTTCCGCTGTGGGCGGTGCTCGGTGTCGGCGTGGCCCTCGGCTCGGCTCTGGGCGGCGCGGTGATCGGCGTGCTCTGGATCGCCGAGCTGCGGCGACGGGTGCGCAGCGAGCAGCGCGCCAATGGGGTGCAGATCGAGGTCAACCAGCTCCGGCGATTGCTCGCCCGTCCAGCCTTGCCTCCCACGCCTGTGCCGCGCGCGAACGACGTGGATGGAGAACGCTAGGTGGACGCGCTGTTTGAATCACCGTGGGCCTGGGTTGTCAGCGGCGCGCTGGTGGTGGCCCTGGTCTACGGTGCCCTGCTGCTGTGGCAGCGCTACACGCTCCCGCTGACTGCTCCGGCGCTCCGGGACCCCTTCGTGGACGGCCTGGTGGCCCTGGCCGAGGGCGACCTGGGCGCGGCCGGGGGCAGCCTGGAGCGGGCCATCGAGCTCACACCCGAGGCCCCCTGGTCCTACCTGGCCCTGGGGGTCCTGCTGTGCCGCCAGGGCGACCGCCCTCGCGCTGCACGCCTGCTCCAGGGCGTACTCGCACGAACCGATCTTCCCGGTCCCCTCGCGGCGGCAGCCCATGAATCCCTGGTGGAGGTGCTGGCCAGCGACGGGCGGCTGGCCGAAGCCCAGGCCTGGGCGCGCAGCCTGCACCAACCTGCGGGGATGGATGCGGTGCAGCTCGAGCGCCGGGCGAGGGTCGCGCTGGCTGCCCGGGCCCATGGCATGGCCCACCAGCTGGCGACCCAGCTCGAACGTCTGGATCGGGATCGGGGACGCCTCCTGGCTGCCCTCGAACTGGCTGCCCGGGCAGAGGACCTGGCCGACGACGGCAAGCCTGCCGAGGCACTCAAGCTGCTCAAAAAAGCCCGCGCACGTGACGACAGCATCGCCGCGGTGTGGGCTCTGGAAGGCCAGCTCCGGCTGGACCAGGGCGACCTGGAGCGTGCGCGGCATGCCCTTGCAGAGGCCGTGGTCCGGGAGCGAGCCCTCGCCCTGACGGTCCTACCCCTGCTCGAGGATGCCCACTTCGAGCGGGGCAAGGTTGCTGACTACGAGGCCCTGCTTCATGAACTCCTCGAGCGCGGACCCCGGGATCCCCTGATCTTGTGGGCCCTGGGCGAGCACCACGCGCGCCGGAATCACCTCGACGAGGCCGGGCGTGTCCTCGACGAGGCTCTGGCCCTGGCACCGGATTTCGAGCTGGCGCGCCAGGCCCTGCAGCAGGTGCACGCCCGGCAACACGGCCAGGAGCCTGTCACCGTGCAGGGCATCGTGGTGCGCACGCGCTGTGCCCACTGCGGCACGGCCGATGTCCGGGGCATCGTGCGCTGCCCGGCCTGCGGCTTCGTTGGCGAGATCCTCTTTGCCAGCGCCCTGCCTGCCCTGCCCTCGGGGCCTGCACTGCGCGCGCCGGTGCTGTGACCATGCATCCTCCTGAGCCACCTCGCACCGCCGCCATCCTGGTCATCGGTGACGAGGTGCTCAGTGGCAAGACGCACGACTGCAACAGCCACTGGCTGGCCGGCGAGCTGTATGCCCTGGGCGTGGCTCTCGAACGGGTGGTGGTGATCCCGGACCTGGTCGCGGAGATCGGACGCAGCGTGGCCGCCCTCAGTGAGGCCCACGATGTGGTCTTCACCTCCGGCGGTGTGGGGCCGACCCACGACGACCTGACCTATGCCGGGATCGCCCGCGGTTTCTCGCGAGCACTGGTACGCAACGAGGCACTGGTCGAGCGCATGCGTGTGCACTACCGCGACACGCTCAACGAGGCGCGTCTCCGCATGGCCGACATTCCGGAGCCTGACGAACTGTGCTTCGAGAATGGCATGGTCACCCCGGTGGTGCGGGTGCACAACGTCTACATCCTGCCCGGTGTGCCCGTGCTTTTCAGGCAGCTCTTCGGCGGTCTGCGCGAGCGCTTCCGGCGGCAGGCCATGTACCTGGGGCAACTGTTCACGAAGCAGCCCGAGGGCGACATTGCCGACCTCATGACGTGCGTGGTCGAGGCACATCCCGCGGTGCGCGTGGGCTCCTACCCGCATCTCGGTGACGAGGCCTTCAGGGTCAAGATCACCGTCGAGAGCACCGACGAGAGCGCGGCGCGCGCGGCCCTCGAGTCCATCGCCGCCGGGCTCGATCCCCTGGCGCTGGTCGAGCGTCGCGAGGTCCAGCGCGTCCTGGCGCCGGGCAGCGCAGACTGCTGATCAGATCACGGTACCCGCCGGGATCACGGTGTTGCCCGGGATCACCGTGATGCCGTCCCGGACGCAGAAGAGATCGCCATCGACATTGGCGCCATCAGGCTGGCGCCGGATGACCACGCCGTCGCCCAGGTGCACGTTCTTGTCCAGGATGACGCGCTCGAGCCGGCAATCGGGGCCAATGCCCAGGGGGACCATGTCGTCGTGCGCCACCACGATGTCCTCGGCCAGCTGGTCGCCCTCGTAAAAATCCGCGCCCAGCATGACCACCTCGCGCAGGTGCGAGCCCGGCCGGATCACGCTGCGCACGCCGATGACCGAGTCCGCGATCTCGGCGCCGTGGATGTCGGAGCCCTCGGCCAGCAGGCTGTCGACGATGGTCGAGCCCACCACGCGGCACGGTGCCAACGAGCGGGCATGGGTGAAGAATGGCCAGCCCGGCTGATACAGACTGAAGGGCGCCTCGGGCTGGGCCAGGGAGATGTTGGCGTCGAAGAAGTCGCGGATGGAACCGATGTCGCGCCAGTAGCCCGCGAACAGGTAGGCGTTGACGTTGAAGCGGCCCAGGGCCGAAGGGATGACCTCGCGTCCGAAGTCGATCTGGTTGCTGCTCGAGAGCAGTTCCGTGAGGACCTGGGGGCGGAACACGTAGATGCCCATGCTGGCCAGGAACAGGTCCTCGTGGGTGGCGTGTCCCGCCGCCCGACACAGGTCCACCGGCGCCTTGCAGGCTGCGATCACGGCATCGTCCTTTGGTTTCTCGACGAAATCGTGCACGCGGCCCTTGTCTGTGGCGCGCAGGAGCCCCATCTGCGAGGCCGCGGTCCGATTGACCGGACAGGCGGCGAGGGTGATGTCCGCGTTGCTCTCGTCGTGAAACTGCAACAGCCGCCGGTAGTCCATGCGGTACAGGTGGTCGCCACTCAGGATCAGGGTCGCATTGCTCTTGAAGTAGTGGATGTGGGGCAAGGTGCCGCGCACCGCGTCGGCCGTTCCTTGGTACCAGTTGCTTCGCTGGTTGGTCTGGGCCGCGGCCAGGATGTCGATGAAGCCGTCGGAGAAGTGGTCAAAGGCATAGGTCTGCATGATGTGGCGGTGCAGGCTCACCGACGAGAACTGGGTGACCACGAACATCTTCTTGATGCCCGAATGGATGCAGTTGGACAGCGGCACGTCGATCAGACGGTACTTGCCTGCGAGGGCCACTGCGGGTTTGGCGCGATCGCGTGTCAGGGGGCGCAGACGCGTGCCCTGGCCGCCGCCGAGGATCACTGCACAGACCTTGTTCATCTCCATGCGCTGCGACTCTCCAGGGCGCTGGCGGCTGTCAAATTCGCTTTGGGCCGTCTCGCGCCCGCTCAGGGTACCTCGTCGCATCCGAGGGAGAAAGGTGCGCTACGAGCCTGGTCGTCGATGTCCTGGAGATCGGCGAGGGCAAAAGGCCACCAGGCATCCACGGAAGGGATCCCGTTTGCATAGGTCGAATTGTCGTCGATATGCATGTGTGGACTGTCGATGAAGGACGGATCCCCGGTGCCCGTCGGCGCATAGCCGGGCAGAAGGGCGACGCCGGTCTCTTTGACGTCGAAAGTGCTGCAGGCGTTCCCTTCCTCCCGGGCATCCAGCACGTGGGTGCGCAGGCTCCAGGTGCCCTGGTTGGGTAGCCACAATGCGTTGTCCGTGGCGCTGGTCGGTTCCACCGCGAAGTTCTCGGCGCAGGTCTCCCAGAAGCCGTAGCGCCTGTCTCCCAGGCTCACCTCGACGATGTTGGCATGAAAGACTCCCACGTCTTGCCTCGACAGACTGCTGCCATCCTTCGAGCGTTGCAGCTCGACACCCATCACCTGGGTACTACCAGTGGAGCCTCCACCGACGATGGTGTTGAAGAGGTAGCGCACGCCTTCTCCGACGGGGCCCTGGGCCTGCACGCCGCTGCATGCGTCTGCGGTTCCGCCGTGTATCCAGTTGCTGACGATGTAGGTCGCCGAGGTCGGGGTGCCCGTGGCGAAGTGTCCAGTTCCGGTCACGTGCAGACCCACCGAGCTGCTGCCAGCGACACCGGAACCAGCCTGGATCTGGTTGCGTTCGATGCGGCAGCCGGTGCAGGGCCCATCCAGCCACAGGCCCGAGCTGGTGCCGGTGGCGCTGGAGGTGGTCCCGGCGACCATGGCGCTATCCCGGATCGCGCAGGTCCGGCAGGCCGGTAACCACGCCGCTTCGCTGTTCTCCTTGCCGCCGGAGGAGCTCACCACGCAGTTCTCCATCAGCAAGGCCTCGGCTCCGGCGCTGCTCTCGAGCCACAATCCACGCCCTTCGCGTGCGGCGTCGCCACTGGAGATGTTCACGCTGCGGAGAGACAGCGTGTGAATCTCCGCTGCGCTGTTCACGTGCAGCCCCGTGCTGGTGGTCGCCGTGCTCGTGGCCGCAAGGGCGCCCCCCTCGATGGTGCCGCCGGCGAAGGACGAACCTGGATCGGGATCGATCAGCTCGGCACCGGCGCTGTGCGGAGATGCACCCGATCGGGCCACGAGGTCGGTGGACGTGACGCGGCCGCCAACCAGGAGCAGGCCCTGGCTCGTCTCATACGCCGCCCCGCTCTCGGCCGTGGTCCGGGTGAGCGCCAGGGTGGCGTTCTCGACATGAACACCGACGGCCGTGGACATCCGGTTCCCTGATGGGTCCGCAGGGGTGGTGATCGTACTGTCGAAGATGTTCAGCGCCGGGCAGCCTCCGACGGAGCTGTGATACCACAGGCCCTTGGCTTCGGTGGCGATCGCGGCACTGGCGTTCAGGAAGGCGATGCTGTGTGCACCGCCTGCGCTCGGGGGCACATCGCACTGCATTCTCACGGCAATGGATCGGGGACCGGCGGTGCCAGACAGGATCTGCACCGGGCTCCCGGCGATGCCCGAGATGCCCAGGCGTGCGTTCATGGACAGAAGGCCGTAGCTGGTGCCGGTCGAAGCGGAAGCTGGCCCGGCCTCGATCAGGGTGCCAGGGCCGATGGTCATGCTGACGTCGGCAGAGGTCGCAAACAGCCCGATGCTCAAATTTGTGGCTGTCCCCAGGTTACGGATCTGGCACTGGGACAGGTCCACGACGCCCCCACCCACCTCGAGACCCGTGACGTAGTCTGACGTGCCGTCGAGCGGACCCGCCGAAACCTGGCAGTCGTCCATGGTCAGGCTGACGGCGCCCGAGATCATGTGGACACCGGTGCTGACCAGCGTCCCGGTCGCGGTGACCTGGGTGCCGCTCTCGATCACGACGCTGGCACCGGAGTCCAGGAGCACCCCCGTCGCCGCTCTGGCCAGCGGATCTGCTGGTGCCGAGGTCCGCACCTGCACGTTGATCAGGCCGACGCTGGCCAGATTGACGGCGCTGACTCCCAGACTGGTCGGGGAACTGGTGCCTAGACCCGGGTGCGCGTAGGCCTCGCCACCTTCGACGACCCCGCCACTCACCTGGACCAAGAAGGCCCGGGTGATGCCCGTGGCCTCGGGGTCGCTGTCCGCAGCCAGGCCCACGACCGCTCCAGCGTGGCCGCCGCGCAACTCGTTGTCGACGAGCGTGGCACCACTGGAGAGGACGGCACCGAAGGCCCCCAGCGCCGCCGCTGCGCCGGTCACGCCGTGGATGGCGTTGCCGGTGAGCAGGGGTGGGTCCGAGTCTGACGTGCCCTCTATCCAGACTCCAACGTTGATCCCGGGAGCGTGGCGGTTCGCGTCGCCACCGGCGATGCTCGGGTTGTCGACGATCTGCGGCGCTCCGCCGGCGATGGACAGGCCGATGCTGATGTCATCGTGCTGCGATCCGTCACCGCCCTCGCCGCCGAGCAACGTGCAGCCCTCGACCGTGCTACGAGGACCCGCCTGGACCGCGTCGTCCGTCGCCAGAGCCACAGCCACGACGCTGCGGGCCTGTCCACCGATGGCCTGGCTCGCGATCAGGTGGACGCGTCCTCCACTGACCGCGAGGCCCACTGCCGACGTGGTGGCGAGGCCTCCCTCGACCAGGCTGTCCTGCACCCGCAGGTGGTGTGCGCTGCGGCTCGCCGTCGCGAGCAGGCCATAGCTCGCGCTGGTGGCGTTCGGCGCACCGTTGCCGAGCAGCCCACAGTCCTGGACCGTCGCCGAGCAGTTCGTGCTCAGAACCGCGGCTCGCCAGGCCACAGGAGGGTCCTCCGCGGGAGGCGCCACACCACGGATGTCACAGCCGCTCACCGTGACCATCCCCGTCACGTGTACTCCGGTGATACCCCCGAAGTGCAGTGGGGTGCGTGTGACGGCGGGACTCACCTGCCAGCTCGCCGGGTCGTGGCGACAGAGCAGATCGATATCGCCGGTCACCACGGGCTGCGGCAGGTCGTAGGCCGATCCTGTGGTGGCGATGAGCAGTTGCGGGAGCACGGGCGCGCCCTCGGCCAGGATGTCGCGCAGCATGCGCAAGCCCGTCGGGATGTCCGCGCAGGGGCGTTGCACGGCACCACAGCGTCCCAGGACGCTGGCCCCCGGATAGCTCGACAGGTTGCTGACGTGGGGTCCCCTCTCGTCCAGGAAAGCGATCGTGACCGGAATCGTCGCCGTCCCACCCACCCCGTCGTCGGCCAGGAGGTCGATGCGGGCGCTCGCACCCCAGCCTGGCATGACGCCGTCCGCTTTCGAGACGCTGTAGACGCAGACATTTGAAACTGAGACCTCGAGCCGGGGTTCGGCAGAGCTGGAGCAGGACAGGGTGTCGCCGTCGGCGTCGACCAGCTGGAACTGAACCGTCTCGTCCGGCCACATGCTCACGCTGCTCGGTCCCGTCAGCTCGGGGTCATGATTGCCCACGGTGATCACAAGCTGCGCCTGGGCCTCTCCACCCCGCCCGTCGCGTGCGGTGACGCCAATGGTGATGGTGGTACCGCGCGGCAGTCCGGCCTCCACCAGCGTGAGGGTACAGCCGCTGGAGGTGGCCGACAGTCCTGCAAGGGCAGGCCAGTCGAAGCTGCAACCCACGACATCGCCATCTTCGTCCTGGACCGTGGCCGTGACCGTGGTGGACCCCACGAACGGGTCAGCGCCGGCCCGCAAGGCAACGGTGGGGTCCTGGTTGACGCCCGCATCCTCGGTCGAGGCATCCTCACCGCCATCCAGGATCTCGCCGTCGCTGCCCGAGGCATCTGCGGTCGTGTCGGCAGCGCCGAGATCCCCTGCGGCCAGATCCCGGGACCGGGTGTCCTGCGCTGCGCCATCGATGACCCCGGCATCGCCGCTGGCGTCAGCCCAGATCGCGCTGTCCACGCTGGAGGCGTCCGGGGCGAACACGCAGAGCTGGAGGTGCTTGTCGCACATCGCGCTCCGCGGGCAGTCTGCGTCGCTGTCACAGGCTGTCCAGCTCAGCGGTGGGCGGCAGCCACCGAGAATCAATGCGCTCGCGAGAGCGAGTCCAATCCCTGTTTTCCACAGCGCCATGCATCTCCCTGGGCAGGTTCCAGAGACCAGCAAGTATAGCCTGGAAGCTGGGTGCGATCGCTCATCGGACCGGGGTTGCCGGGCACGTGCCCGGCCTGGCATGCTGCGCCGACCTGTGCGCGGCGGCCCTGGTTCGTCATCGTGCCGCGCGCGGTGAATGTCGCGCACCTGCTGGCGTCGACACATCAGGATGCCCATGCTGCGATCGATCAAGGGGATGAACGACGTGCTGCCTGCCCAGGTCGGGCTGTGGCGCCACGTCGAGGATTGCGCCCGCGGGGTGGCGGAGCGCTTTGGCTATAGCGAGATCCGGACTCCGCTGCTCGAGCACAGCGAGCTGTTCTCCCGCGGGGTGGGCGAGGCCACCGACATCGTCGAGAAAGAGATGTACGCCTTCGCTGATCGGGGCGGTGAACACCTGGCCCTGCGCCCCGAGGGGACGGCCGGGGTGGTACGTGCCTACATCGAGCACAGCCTGCACCAGGCCGATCCAGAGACGCGTCTGTACTACCTGGGCCCCATGTACCGCCGCGAGCGCCCGCAGAAGGGGCGTTTCAGGCAGTTTCACCAGTTCGGGGTCGAGGTCTTTGGTGTGGCAGCCCCGGAGATCGACGCCGAGGTCATGGCCATGCTCCATCTGTTCCTCACCGAGGTGGGCATTGGCGACGTCGTTCTCGAGGTCAATTGCCTGGGGGATGCCGACGACAGACCGCGCTACCTCGAGGCCCTGACCCGCTTCCTGGGGTCGCACCGCGAAGCGCTGTGCGGGGATTGCCAGCGCCGGCTCGACCGCGCACCACTGCGCGTCCTCGACTGCAAGGTCGAGGGCTGTCGCTCCATCCTCGCAGACGCCCCTTTGGTCGTGGATCATCTCGGCGAGGCGAGCCGCACCCACTTCGACGGCGTGCAGCGCTCCCTGGACCGTCTGGGCGTCCCGCACCGCGTCAATCCGCGCGTGGTACGGGGCCTCGACTACTACACGCGCACCGTGTTCGAGGCGGTGGCCTCGGGCCTGGGCAGCCAGAACGCGATCTGCGGCGGTGGCCGCTACGACAGGCTGGTCGAGCAGCTCGGCGGGCCAGCCATGCCTGCGGTCGGCTACGCCCAGGGCATCGAACGTCTCGTCATGTTGCTCGAGGGCCGAACTCAGGTGCCTGCGCACGGATTCAAGGTGGCCCTCATCCCGACCGGCGAGGCCGAGCGCGCCCGCTGCGAGATCTTGGCCCTTCAGCTGCGGCGGGCGGGCATCACGTGTATCCTGGACCTGACCGGACGCAGCGTGAAGGCACAGCTGCGGCGCTCCAACCGAGTACAGGCCGACCTGGCCGTGGTGCTGGGCGAGACCGAGCTTCGCGAGGGCGAGGTGGAGCTGAAGATGCTGCGCGGGGCCGGAGCAGCGGAGCGCGTGAAGCTGGAACAGCTGGTCAAGGTGGTGCAGCAGCGCGCCGCAATGACCGACCGCGGCGGAGTCGAGGACAGCGCGTCGCCCGGGGACGCTCACCGGGGGCATGAGGAGCCGACAGGATGAGTACTCGTCACAGGTTTCTGTACGCGATCCCGGCGTTGCTAGCGGCCGGTCTCACCACCGGGGCCACCATCCCCACAGGGGCCGCAGCGGAGCAGTTCACGCTCAAGGTCGTCAACGTGGACACCGTCGAGCAGCGTATCTTCTCGCTGGGCCACCTGGTCGGTGACTCCCCCAAGACACCGAAGAAGCTCGTGGTGCTGAGCTTCTTCGCGACCTACTGCGAGCCGTACAAGCGCGAGCTGCCGCTGCTGCAGGCGCTGTACACCCGCTACGCCGACCAGGGGCTGGGGGTGCTGGTGGTCAGCATCGACAAGGACAAGGATGTACCGGGAGGAGCGGCCGCCGCGGTGGACGCCCTGGCCAAGGAGCATGGCCTGAGCTTTCCCGTGCTGCACGACCGGTTCAACATCGTGGCCAAGCGCTACGGGGTCGAGAAGCTGCCCTGCCTGTATCTGATCGATGGCGCGGGCCAGGTCGCCCTCACCAATGTTGGCTACACTGATGATTTTTCTGAGACTTTGACCAAGGAAGTGCAGACTCGCCTGGGCGTCCCGGTGGAGCCCATTGCCCATGGATCCACTGCCGTGGGTCCGAAAGTGAAGAAAAAGCACCCCTGATGCGTCTACAATGTCCGTAGCGCTGCGCGCAGGTGGAGGGAAACATGATCGCACGTAGTCTGACCGTTCTCGGGATGCTGCTGCTGACCACACTGGCCCTGGCTGCACCGCCCAAGAAGATCTTCGTGTCCAACCTCAAGCCTCGCAACGTGGACGCTGCGGTGACCAGCGCGATCGATGGCGCGGTTTGCAACGCAGTGCATCAGGACAAGCGCTTCACTGCGGTGTGCCCGGACGAGGTCAAGGCGGTGATGGCCTATGACGCGCTGGGCGGGATGCTCGGCGGTGCCCAGAAGTGTGAGGGGGATGACTGCACCGAGCGGCTGGCCAAGAGTGCCCAGGCCGACGCCATCGTCGCAGGCAGCGTGGCCAAGCTGGCCGAGAAGAAGTTCGTGGTGACGCTAGAGATGATCTCCACGGTCGACGGCAAGAACTTGGGTCGCGTCGAGGAACAGGTGGCAGGCGGCGAGGATGTGCTCTACGAGCGCACGCGCGGCGCCGTGACCAAGCTGCTTGCCAGCATCAAGTAGGTCCGGCCTGGCCAGGCTGGGTCCCTGACCTTGGCGTAGCTCCGATCCCGAGC
Source organism: Pseudomonadota bacterium (assembly GCA_043821645.1). Classification (GTDB taxonomy): domain Bacteria; phylum Myxococcota; class JACRCW01; order JAFGSX01; family JAFGSX01; genus JBDRCO01. The sequence continues at coordinate 67,795 of JBDRCO010000049.1, forward strand.
ACCCGCTCCGCATTGCGCAGGTAGATCGCCTCCAGCACATCCGCACCCAGCCCGAGCCCCTGCAGCACTGCAGGTCCGTGCAGCGGGATGGGATTGGGGACCTCGGGATCCAGGGTCTCGAAGAAGCGGAAGTGCCGCGTGTAGTAGGCGCGCGCCTCCTCGGGCTCGATGGCGCGCTGGGCGGGCGAGCCCAGGGTCCAGCCTCGTTCGTCGACGTCCAGTCCGCTACCAAACAGGATGCGCTGCCTGTGCTTGCGAAAGAACGCCCGCACCCTGTCCACGGGCTGGCCGGCGAGGTCGCTCAGCGCGGTGGCGGTGTCGACCATCGCATTGGGGAAGGCATCGAGCAGGGCGTCCACACCGGCGACGTCGTCAGGGCTGCTGGCCAGGCCCATGCAGACGAAGGTGGTGCGTGGGTGTCGGGACAGCACCATGTCGCGCTGGGCCAGCAGGTCCTGGCGCCGGGGGAAGCGTGCGTCGCCCATGGCGAGTGCCGGGATCCGCTGGATCTCCGCCCGCCGTTTATTGTGGCGGTCCACCGGCTCGAAGTAGGGCGCGGGGTCCGCGGTGTGCAAGAACACGGGCACCTGCAGCTCGGCGGCCTTGGCCCACAAGGGGTCCAGACGGGGATCGTCGACCGCAAGCAGCTTGCCATCACGGGTTGCCACGCCGAGCCCCAGCGCCTTGTCCACGACCAGGCCACGCGCCCCCAGGGCCACGGCACGCTCGAGCTGACGAGCGGCACGGGTGCCGAAGTCCGCAGCATCCACATCGCGCCAGTCCACGCTCGTGAACACAAGGATACGTCCGCGCGACAGCTCCCCCAGCTCGACCAGGGTCGCCAGCACCTCACCCGGCGGGCCGCCGTCGAGGTTGATGGCGCGCACCAGGGACAGCTGCGGCATCAGGCGCAGCATGGCGTCGTAGGCATAGGGATGCAGTCGCACATCCACGTCGATGCGAGGCAGCGTGGGCTCCGCAGAGCCGCGGGTACAGGCCAGGGCCAGCGGCAACAGCAGGCCTGCGGTGAGCGCGGGGCGATGCATCGCAGAGCAGTACCACGCCAGACGCGCCGTCCGTCAAGTGTGCCGTCGCTTGCCAGGTCCGGCGGTCTTCGATGAACTATCCCCATGCCGCGGAGCAAACCACCTTCGTCACCGAGGGGCCCGTCACGAGGCCGCCCCGGGTCCTTTGACAAGCCCGCATTACAGCTCCAGGTTACGACGCTGTGGGAGTACCCGTCGCAGCACTACGGAGAGGGTCTGCAGGGGGATCCTAACTACCGGGGGGCCACGCCGAGCCACGTCCTGTGGAACCTGCTGCAGCGCTACACGCAGCCCAAGCAGCTGGTCGTCGATCCCATGGCAGGTAGTGGCACCACTCTCGACGTGGCACGGGACCTGGGAAGGCGGGCCCTGGGTTACGACCTGCAGCCGACCCGCAAGGACATCTTCAAAGTTGATGCCCGGCACCTGCCACCGGAGCTGAGCAGCAAGGTCGACTTTGCCTTCGTCGACCCTCCATACTCGACGCACATCACCTACTCCGACGATCCGCGGTGCATCGGAAAGCTCGATGCGGCAGGCAGCGCCTACTACGAGGCCATGGACCAGGTCTTTGCAGAGCTGCACCGCATCCTCAAGCCCGAGCGCCATCTCGCAGTGTACGTCAGCGACTCCTTCGTCAAGGGCAAGGGTTTCTATCCCATCGGCTTCGAACTCTTTGCCCGGCTGCAAACACGCTTCGAGCCCGTCGATATCGTGACCGTGGTGCGCCACAACCGGACGCTGCAGATGGGCAATTACCGGCGCGCAGCCGAGGAGGGGAACTACTTCCTGCGGGGCTTCAACTACCTGCTGATCGTCCGCAAGCCCAGGGCGGCGAGAAACCCGGGAGCAGCCTGAGGAGTGCCCCTTGCACCTCGGGGACCCGGTGCTTAGCTTGCAGTTTCTGTCCATCTTCGACGAGGGCAACATGTTTCATGCCACGACGATCCTGGCGGTGCGGCGCGATGGCATGGTGGCCATGGCCGGCGACGGACAGGTGACCTTCGGCTCGACCGTTGTCAAGGCGAGTGCGCGCAAGGTGCGCACCTTGCACGACGACAACGTGCTGGCTGGTTTCGCGGGCTCGACGGCGGATGCCTTCGCGCTGTTCGAGAAGTTCGAGGGCAAGCTCAAGGAATACAACGGCCAGCTGACCCGCGCGGCGGTCGAACTGGCCAAGGAATGGCGCATGGACAAGGCCCTGCGCAGACTAGAGGCCATGCTCCTGGTCGCGGACCGCGAGCGCACGCTCCTGGTCAGCGGGACGGGCGACGTGGTGGAGCCCGACGAGGGCGTGCATGCCATCGGCTCTGGCGGACCCTACGCCCTGGCCGCGGCCCGTGCCCTGTTGAAGCACAGCACCTTGCCTGCGGACCGAGTGGTCCGGGAGGCCATTCACATCGCCGCGGACATCTGCGTGTACACCAACCACGATATCACGGTGCTGGAGCTGGGCCCGGACGGGCCTGCGCACCCGGTGCGTGACGACGCGGCGGCCGGGAGTTCGACATGAGCTTCGAGACAAGTCAGAGCTTCACGCCGCGCGAGATCGTCAGCGAGCTGGATCGCTTCATCGTCGGCCAGCGCGATGCCAAGCGCGCGGTCGCCATTGCTTTACGCAATCGCTGGCGACGACAGCGAGTCCCTGCAGAGCTGAGAGATGAGATCGCCCCCAAGAACATCATCATGATGGGCCCCACCGGCGTCGGCAAGACCGAGATCGCGCGACGCATGGCACGCCTGACCCAGGCCCCCTTCGTCAAGGTCGAGGCCAGCAAGTTCACCGAGGTGGGCTACGTGGGTCGGGATGTCGACGCCATGATCCGGGATCTCGTCGAGGTCGCGGTCAAGCTGTGCAAGGACGAGGCTCTGGTCATCGTGCGCGAGCGCGCCCGCGAGGCCGCCGAGGAGAAGCTCCTGGACCGGCTCCTGCCCGAGCCCGCCAACCCGTCGACCGTGGGCTTCGAGGTGCGCGAGAACGGTGCCACGGCATCGACCTCGACGTCGAACGCCACCCGCGAGAAGCTGCGCCGCATGCTGCGTGCCGGTGAGCTGGACCAGCAGGAAGTCGAGATCGACGTGCAGGCGTCGTCGCAGACGCCCTTCATGCAGGTCTTCGGAGCCCAGGGCATGGAGGAGATGGCCCTCAACCTGCAGGACATGTTCCAGAGCCTGCCCGGCGCCAAGGGGCGCACCAAGCGGCGCAAGGTCAAGGTACGCGATGCCCTGGATGTGCTGGTGGACATCGAGGCCCAGCGCCTGGTGGACATGGACGAGGTGCAGCGCGAAGCCCTGCACCGCACCGAGAACTCGGGCATTGTGTTCATCGACGAGATTGACAAGATCGCCGGTCGCGAGAGTGCACATGGCCCCGACGTCAGCCGGGGGGGGGTGCAGCGTGACATCCTGCCCATCGTCGAGGGCAGCACGGTCACCACCAAGTACGGCATGGTGCGCACGGACCACATCCTGTTCATCGCGGCCGGTGCTTTTCATGTCAGCAAGGTCAGCGATCTCATCCCCGAGCTGCAGGGGCGATTCCCGATCCGCGTCGAGCTCAGCGCCCCTGAGCGAGAAGGACCTGGTGCGCATCCTGCGGGAGCCCGAGAACAGCCTGGTGCGGCAGTACATCGCGCTGATGCAGACCGAAGGCATCACGCTCGCCTTGACCGACGACGCGATCGAGGAGATCGCCCACATCGCGGCCGAAGTGAATGCACGCCAGGAGAACATCGGTGCGCGGCGCTTGCACACGGTGATGGAAAAACTGCTCGAGGACATCAGCTTCACCGCTCCCGAGCGCGTGGAGCGCGATATCCGCCTCGATCGCACGCAGGTCCGGCAAGCCCTGGCGCATGTCCTCGAGGATCAGGACCTGGCTCGCTACATCCTCTGAGCTTGGGGGCCGCCCCGCAGCATCTGGGTCCCCGGTCGTCACCGGCTGCACAGTCCACCGGGGCGCGGCACCATCGGCCGCCCGAGGTGTCTTCACGGTGGGGCAACGAGAGATCTTCAGTTGTCGAAGGACACCGTGATGCCGATGGGAGCTTGCCCTTCGGGCTTGATCTGCAGGCTGATGTGCGATCCTGGCCCGACGTTCTGGGGTGTGGGGCCGAGTCGGATACCGTCGGAGCTGACCACGGCATTTGCCGAGGCATCGACGCGCAGCACCACGCTCCCCCGGTCGACGTCGAATTCCATGGTGATCTGGAAGCCACTCAGCGGGTCCTTGACCAGGATCAGGCCCTTGCTCCCGTTCAGGGTGAACCTGGCATCCCCAGGTACGGATTGCCCGGCGTAGGTGACCGGCAGTGAGGGCGTGGTGCGGACGCGCAGGCGCGTCTGGGTCGCGGGCACTGGATCTGGCTGCGGCGGCGTAGACATGGCTGCCGCCGGTCCGGTGGCGGGGGGAGGGGTGGGCTTCATCGGCGGCGGCGGCTCTGGCTTGAGCCTGGGTGCGCGCGCTGGCGGCTTGCCCTGGATGCGCTCGAGCAGGAGGGTCGGAAGATCCGGGAACAGAACGAAGGAGAGCACGCCGAGTCCAACCAGGACGCCCGCGAACAGGGCCAGGATGAACACGATGTTGCTGCCCCCTCCGCGCGCGTCGTTGGCGCCGACTGCCCGGGCGATGGCGTCGAGCTCCGTGTCCCGTGTCGGTGGCACCACCTCCCCGGTCGGCATGTTGAAGATGTTGGAATCTGCCTGTGGGGGTGCCACAGGCGAGACCGATGCGGGGTGGACACCAGACAGGTCGGCGAACAGTTCCATCGCGTTGAGGCCACTGTCGGGGAGCACGGGCGGAGCTGCGACGGCCGGTTGCTTGGGGCGTGACGGGGTTGCTCGAGGTGCGAGGCCGCTCGGGGTCGGGATGGCAACGGCCGGTACTGGCGGCTGGGGCGGGCCCAGGATCGCATCGTAGCCAAGATCGAATTCCTCTTCGTCTTCGTCCTCGCGCGATCCGTAGCCGTGCAGGATCGCATCGAAGTCCTCGGCGCGCATCCCTTGCTGGTCGTAGAGCTTCTCGCGATTCTTGCTGTCTGGCCGCTGTCCTGGTGCGAAGCGGGCTTCTCCGGGCGCGACCTCGGCGCCGTCCATGCTGAGCCGGTAGCCAGGGGCACCATCCTCGAGATTCGTCCCCCGGGCTGTTTCCGGCTGTATCAGGGGTCGCCGGGGGATCAAACCCGGGTGGGTCGTCGAAGCCTCGATGGGGATGAGGGGGCTCATCGGGGCTGTGGGAGTGCGCGCTGCCGAGGGTTGCGGCGCCGCCACCGGCTTCATAGCGCGGGTCGGGGGCGGTGCAGGCACCGGGGGAAGCGCCCCGGGCCTGACCGTGGGGGCCTGGCCGGGCAGTGTCGCCGAGCGTGGGGGGCCGATGTCCGTGGGGATCACGTCGAGGTCGAACCCTCCCGGGGTCGTCGCGGCATGGGGTTCCGCCGAGGCCGGGCGGGCTGCGGGTGTGAGCTGCCTGCCGAGGTCCTGTGCTGCTGAATCCACCGCCGATGCGCCAAACGGGCTCGCGCGAAGGGGGGCCGCAGAGCGCGCTGCGCGCAGATGCTCCGTCCTGCCGAGGGCCTCATCGCTGAAGTCCGCGTCGGCAAGGGGCATGCTGGCGGAGGCAGCTGCAGCGATCTCGGCTTCGAGATCCGGGATCTCGGACGGCGGCATGACGATGGTCGCGGCGTCCTCGAAGTCGTCCAGGTCCTCGGAGGCCATGATGGCGGAAAGCTCGACGCTGAGGGTATTGGGCGCGTCATCCGCCGTGGCCCAGCGCAGGGACTCCGCCGCGGCCCGGTCGACCGCGAGACCCTGCAGAAGACCCTGCAAGAAATTTTCCTGCTTGTCGCGGCGGTCTCCAGTGATGTTGGTGATCATGTGCGCCAGGCGCTGCTTGCCCTCGGCATAGGGTGTGCCCTGGATGACCTCGCGCAGCGCAGCCTCGAGCTCCGCGGCGGAGCCATAGCGATCCACCGGCTCGCGCGCCATGGCCTTGAGCAGCACGCGCTCGATGGCTGCGGGAAAGCCTGACACCACCTGGCTTGGGCGCACGATCTGGCCAGAGACGATGGCGGCCATCATGGCCCCCTCGCTCTCACCATTGACCGGTAGCCGGCCGACCAGGGTCTGATAGAGCAGCACGCCGAGCTGGTAGATGTCAGTGTGGGGACCCATCTCCTGGCCACGCAGCTGTTCCGGAGCCAGGTACGACAGGGTCCCCTTGATCTGGCCGGCCCGGGTCTGCGACAGGCGGCCCTTGGCCTTGGCGATGCCGTAGTCGAGGACCTTGACGTCGCCGGCGTAGGACACCACCACGTTTCCCATGGTGACGTCGCGGTGGATCACGGGCGACAGCTCGCCGGTCTCGTCGAGCTGACGGTGCGCGCTGTCCAGGGCAGCGGCGGTCTCGGCGCCGATAAACAGGGCTGCACCGAGGGGGAAGCGCATCTTGGACTTGGTGCACAGCAGGGTCATGGTGCGCAGCGACTCGCCCCACACGTGCTCGAGGGCGATGAAGTAGCGCCCGTCGACCTGCCCGAACTCGAGCAGCTGGATGATGTTGGGATGGGATAGGCGACTGACCACGCGCGCCTCGTCGATGAACATCTCGATGAAGGAGTCGTCGTGGCACAGATCGTCGCGGATGCGTTTGATGACGAGCAGCTGGCTCGGGTCCCGGCTATCCACGGGGTGGGCAAGAAAGATCTCGGCCATTCCCCCGATGGCGATGCGATGGAGCAATAGGTAGCGGCCGAACCGCTCGAAGTTCTTTTCCTGGCTCATGGCCTTCTCTGGACCCATGATACGATGGCCTCTCGCGGCGTGCGAATTTCCAGCTGCGATTTTGAGAGGGTAGGAGTTGGGTGTCGCTGCATTCGTTCTGGCGCGGGCCCCGGGCCTGGCTGTTATAATGCACGCTCGCGGATGTCCGCACGCAGGGAGCGCCTGCCATGCATATCAAGGGTTTTGGTCTGACGGACGTGGGGCGCAAGCGCGACCACAACGAGGACTCGGTTCTCCTTGACGCCGAGCTTGGTCTTTTTGTCGTCGCGGACGGGATGGGCGGTCATGCTGCCGGCGAGGTCGCCAGCAGTCACGCGGTCCAGGCCATTCGCAGCGTCATCGTCGCCAAGCAGGACGTGTTCGAGGATTTCACGGCTGCGGACTCCCACGAGACCCGTGAGCGGCTGATCACCACGGTCGAGGGCGCGCTGCAGAGGGCCTGTGCCGAGATCTTCAGCCTGGCCACCAAGGACCAGGGCAAGGCCGGCATGGGCACGACGCTCACCATGATGCTGGTCGTGGGCGACAAGGCCCTCATGGCCCACGTGGGCGACTCCAGGCTGTATCTGGTCCGCCACGGCCAGCTTCACCAGCTCAGTGAGGACCACAGCTACTGCTCGGAGATGATCAAGCGTGGCAAGATGACGCGCGAGGAAGCCCGGCAGAGCCCCTACTCCAACGTGATCACGCGGGCGGTCGGGATCCAGGCCTCGGTGCAGGTCGACACGCTGCTGTTCGACATCATCCCCAACGACACCTTCCTGCTGTGCTCTGACGGGCTTCACGGGTACATGGACGACCCCAACGAGCTGGTCGAGATCCTCACCGAGGGCACCGGCGACAAGGCGCCCAGCAAGCTCATCGACCTCGCCAATGGCCGCGGAGGCCGCGATAACATCACGGCCCTCGTGGTCCGCGTGGAGTCCGAGGCCGGGGCCGTGGCCGAGGAGGATCGCCGCGCTCAGGAGGTCAATCTTAAGCTCGAGACCCTCAAGAAGATCCCTCTGTTCAGGCACCTGACCTACCAGGAACTGGTCAAGGTTCTCAACATCACCTACCTCGAGAATCACGAGGCTGGCAGCGTCATCATCCGCGAAAGCGAGGAGGGGGCGGAGCTGTACGTGGTGCTGGCGGGCACCGTGACCGTGATGAAGGGCGGTCAGTACATCACCGACCTTGGAGCCGGGGTGCACTTCGGTGAAATGGCGCTCATCGACCAGTCTCCGCGTTCGGCGACCATTGCAGCCAAGGAGACCACACGGGTTCTCGTCGTGGGTCGACGGGCGTTTTATAACTTGATCCGCAAGGAACCGGTGCTCGCGGTCAAGCTGCTGTGGAGCTTCGTGCAGGTGCTGAGCCGTCGTCTGCGCGAGACCAACGAGCAGCTGACGGGGGCTCGCTCCGAGCTGGAGCAGATCCAGCAGGTGCCGTTTTTGGAGATCGACGAGTAACGCGTCGGGGGACGGTTCTCCCGGGAGCCCCGAACGGTGGGCGCCGGGCACATGCGGACGGAGGGCGAGCAAGAGGTGGTTGGACTTCGTGACGAGAAGACCCGGGTCTCGCAGGTCTCCAAGATTGCCGACAAGAAGCTGGCAAACGGAGAGTCGTGCCTGATCCAGATCTACGGCAAGGAGATGGGGCGCAAGTTCGCTCTCGACAAGCTGCAGGTGACCATCGGCCGCGGCCCCGACAATGACATCGTCTGCGACATGGACAACGTGTCGCGCTCCCATGCCAAGGTCTTTGCCTCAAACACCGGTGTCTTCATCGAGGACCTCGGATCCACCAATGGCACCTTCGTCAACGATGGCGAGGTCAAGCGCGAGAAACTGGCCAACGGCGACCTGATCAAGATCGGCGGCACCATCTTCAAGTTCCTGTCCGGAGGGAACATCGAGGCGCTGTACCACGAAGAGATCTACCGCATGACCATCGTCGACGGCCTGACGATGATCTACAACAAGCGGTACTTTCTCGAGTTCCTCGAGCGCGAGATGGCGCGCTGCTCGCGCTACCAGAGCCCGCTGACCCTGATCATGTTTGACCTCGACCACTTCAAGCGCGTCAACGACGACTTCGGACATCTGGCTGGCGACTACGTACTCAAGAAGGTGGCCAACGAGGTGTCGCGC
>JBDRCO010000050.1:0-11358 GCA_043821645.1 Pseudomonadota bacterium
TCGTCCGTCGAGCCGGTGTCGACGACGATGATCTCGTAGCCCGAAGTCGGCCACTCCAGCAGATCGAAGCTGCGCAAGGTGCGGCCAAGCAGCACGCACCGATTGCGTGTTGGAATGACGACGCTCACCTTGCAACGCGTCGCCGTCATGAAGGATTCCGCCGCGAACCGGATCCCACGGCACCCTCCTGGGCGGTGGCTGGGTCGCTCTCAACTTCGAGACGGGCCTGCGCTTGTGTCGAGGTCTCCTCGACCTCATCACCTGCCCTGTGCATTACCAGGCTGGTGCCTGCGATGTGGTACAGTCTGTGTGTTGCCGAAAGTTCATCGATTGCCTTCATGACACCTGGCGCATATGGCGCGTAGTCATGCCACATCACCACACCACCAGGACAGACCATGGACAAGGCAGAGCGGCTGTCCACACTCACCTGGCGATAGTGGTGGCAGGCGTCAACCAGGATGAGGTTCATCTGGTGTCGGTAAGGTGTGAAGTCGAAGGTCAGCGAGTCACCGAGCAGCTGGACGATGCGTTCGGCCTCGGGCGTGCCCACGAATCGTCTCCCGACCTGCTGCGGGTACACGTCGAGCTCCGCGACTTGCGGTCGGCTTCCCTCGCCAGCCGCCTGAACCGGGAGGTCGAGCGTGAACACGCGCTGAGCACCGTTTGCGGCGAGCTGGCGAGTGGTCAGGCCCTCGTAGGTTCCGAACTCGAACGTGATTTTCGGCTTCAAGCATCGCACGATTTGCATGAATACGGCGAGCTCGTGAATCATCAGGCCCCCAACGGTTGGCACAAATCCAAGTAGCTGGATCGGACCCGGACGGAACCCAGGCAACACACTCGCTAATTTGTCCTGACTCAGAACGAGCGGTCGCCGCGGGCGAGACGCGATCGGAGAGCAGGAATGGTCGTCCCGGTCAGCTTCTTGACCACGGATGAGCCCCACATGCGGTAGTCGCGAGTGGAGGTGGCGAACGGTCGCGCCAAAGGCGCGCCGAAGTGTCATGTCGAGAGCGCTCTTTCCAACCTGTTGGGCAGCTTGCATCATGACGATGTGACGGATCCTCGCGCGATCTGGAGCGCGCTCCAGGCCCAGCCGCTCGGCACATTCTGCGGCGAGAGATGGTTCGATGGTGATTCGTTTTGCATCGAGTTCGAAGTTGAGTCGCGACTGCCAATGTGGCGTTTGTTTATCGCCAAGGGTGAGTAAATCATAGGTGCCAGCTGGCCGGTTGGAGTCGCCCCTGTTGACGAACAGTGGGCTCGAACCGTAGATGAAGAACGGGATGCCCAACTCGATGGAGTAAAAGGCGCAAGATCCAACGACATTGCTCGTGCAGTACCGATGCGAAGACAAGATGTGGTAAAAAGAATCCACGAAATGTGGGTCGAGATGATGACCCGCAGTGACGACGGGGATTCCGCGTTCGAGAAAAGGCTTCGCAGCGCCGCGTTTGATATCCAGCCAGTAGAGGCCGATGCTCACGGGATGGAACTCGAGAGGCAAGTCGAGCAATGCCTCGGCATAGTCCTCCCAGCGAGTATCAACCTCGATCAGCTCAGTGGAGTGGATGGGGAAGGCGATCGTCCCAGTTCGTCCACGCTTCGCAGCGTACCCGGCTTTCCGGCGGTAGTGGACAAAAGGCGAACCTGTGACGACGGAATCTCTTCCAGTCTCGTCAAGAATAGCACGACGTCGGCCTTCATTCACGACGAGTAGAGGAAGGGAGGTTCGGCGATCCCCTTCATAGACCTCATCTACTACAGGTACGCCATGATCAACGTGAACGAGCAGCGGGAACCACGAAGGTAGCGACAGCCAGGACCGGAAGCACCGGCCAATGGAGTACCATTCATGGTCCAGCCTTGAAGGTGGTAACTGCTCGTATTTACGAATGCGAGCAAGCGCGGCAGTGAGGTCTGGTGCGCCTCCCGGTATAATTCTGAATCGTGCTGAGTTCATGAATCCTCGTCGAGATCGCTCCAGGTCAATGGGGAGCCCCTCAATATTGTCCTGATCGCCCGGGCCTGAAGGACGCGTTCCAGGTAGCGAGGTGGAAGCCCATTCCCTGGTCGGATGCATCTTGTGTTTTGGGTGGTGAAGCGCTCGCCAGCTTGTACATCCCGTGTACAGAAAAGGGATCGTCTGAATACAGTACTCGGCCTCTCGGCCTCACTCTGTTCGTAACAGATCTCTCCCAGGGATCGTTCGGCGATGTGCGCCGCTGTAACCATTTCAGCAAACTCATGGGGTTCAAGCGAAAAGGCGCTATCCGGACCCGGATCGCCGCGCGAGAGAGTCAGGTGCTTTTCGATCACCTTGGCGCCCACTGCCACCGCAGCTACGGCCACCGTGGTTCCAAGTGTATGATCTGACAGGCCTGCCACCACTCCAAACCGCGCAGCAAGGTCTACAATGGTCCGCAAGTTGGCTGCCGCTGGAGACGCTGGGTAGGCACTTGTGCACTTGAGCAAGCACAGACCAGGATCGGCATCGCCCCACACCTTCCGGATGGACGAGACAGCAAGTTCTATTTCCTCCAACGTCCCCATTCCTGTCGACAGGATGATGGGTTTGCGGATTGCCGCCACATACTCGATCAACGGGATATCCACCAGCTCGAAGCTGGCGATCTTGTAGACTGGCACGTCGAGCTTTTCGAGAAAGTCGACGGCAGTGCTGTCGAACGGTGTGCTGAAGAAGTCCAGCCCGAGTTCGTGGGCAAGGTCGCGCAGCGGCGCGTGCCATTCCCAGGGCGTGTAGGCCTCTTTGTAGAGGTCATACAGAGTTCGGCCGTCCCACAGGCCGCCCTGGATCTTGAACTCGTCACGATCGCAGTCGATGGTCATGGTGTCCGCGGTATAGGTCTGCAGCTTGATGGCGTCGGCACCGGCCTGCGCCGCCGCGCGCACGAGCTCCATCGCGCGCTCGAGGGAACCGTTGTGGTTGGCCGAGAGCTCGGCGATCACGTAGACGTTGTTTTTATCGCGGATCCTGTCCATGACTGAGCCTGGGTTCATGACCTATCCTAGCGCAGGGTCCGGATGACCTCGAAGGCCTCGGCAGCCTCGACGCCGACGACGCTGCCCCAGCGCCTGGCAACAGCGGTCAGAGCCTCGGGGGAGCGTGGGTGGGGGAAAGCGCGCGATTCCCTGCTATAGATGGCCATCGCGTCGAGCTTTTTGTCCAGGGTCGTGTGAACGTCATAGAAGACTGCCGGTCTGAAAATGGGCTCGATGCGCTGAAATGCCCACTCCGTCGAAGAGGGGATCTCGAAGCAGAGTAGCTCCTTCACACTGGCCCCGGGATCGGGTCGACAGGCTGTCAGGGTCGCCTGGAACAGCACACGGTGGTCCACGTTGAGGTCACCCGGGTGATGGGTGAAGACAAGTGAGGGAGAGAACTCATCCAGCAAGGACTCCACGCGCTTTACCACGTCCAGCAGGTCCAGGCTGTCGAACCTATTGTCGGGCAGGCCAAAGCAAAGAACCGAGGTCGCCCCGAGAATTCGGCCGGCCTCTACGGCCTGTATGCTGAGCGTCCTCGTCTCTTCTTCAACTGCCTGCTCACGTTTCGTATGTCGCGATGTCGCACCCTCACCGAAGATGCACACCTGGACCTGGTGGCCTTCTTCGGAGAGACGGCGAATCGTTGCACCGCAGCCAAGAACTTCATCGTCGGGGTGAGCTGCCACGACCAGGACCTTCATCACGCCTCCTGCTTCTGTGTGATGGATACCTGCGCCGTCAGCCTTCCTGCCTCGAGCCGGGCGTCGCGGAACTCGAACCGCAGGCTGCCCTGCTCGACAAACGCATGCGGGTACCCATCGGCATCGAGCATGCGGATGATGTCATGGAGCTGATCGAGCGACTCGTCGCCGGTGATGAGGCTCTGGCTGGGTTTGCGCCGCCTGAAAACCACCACCTCGCCCTGCTGTGGCGTCGGCTCAGGGTTCTGTTCGACGATTTGGCGAATCATGGCTGCGGAGAGCACTCCCGCCCTGACATAGATATCCTGCGCGCGGCCTTGTAATGACAAGGGTTCCTTCAAGTACACCGGCCCGGCGTCGAAGTCCTCGACCATGCGCAGAGCCGTCAACTGTGTGTCATGGTGGCCGCGCTGGATAAGGTTTTGTAGGGGACTGCCACCGCGGCCATAGGGGACGTCGGTCATGTGAAAGCAGACGCACTCGAAGCGATCAAGGATCTCCGACGGCACCCTGGCCGACCAGTGAAGAAAGAACACGTATGTGGGAGCTAGCTCAAGGAGCCTCGACAGGGTCAGCTCGGATTCGTTGCCAATAAAAGTCCAGCGCCCGGGCAAAGTTGCCAGGTGAGCGTCGAACGTTGCGCGATTCCACGGGCGACTTCCCGCCACGACGTAGGCCAGGCGAGCACCCTCGGTAATCTTGAAGGACTGCTTCATATTTTTCTCTTGCCGCCAGGCACGGGATCGGTGCTGGTCGTCGATGGTAGTCGCTCGTCTGGCTCCAGCTTGATGCTCACCCACACGCGCCTACCGCGGTCCTCGAAGAAAGCACCGCGGTAGCCGGCAAAGGTCCGCGCCCGTATTCGATCGATCAGGTCGCCCGCACGCACCAGGGCGTCCAGATCGATCCGGTCCACGGCATCGACGTCCTTCCGCTGATGGGTCGTTCCCTGAGAGCGATCCTGAGGTCTGCGGACAGCGCGCTCCTCGACAATAGACTCGAAGTGCAACTTGAACAGCGAGAGCGCATCCTGCTCCAGCCGGCGGTACAGGGTCTCGCCCGTGTCCCACGAGAGAACCTCGGTCTTGTGCTGGGCGATGATGTCTCCGGTGTCGAGGGTTTGATCCATGTAGTGCAGAGTCACGCCTGCAGGACTGCCGTCGACGATGCTCCAGACATTGGGGTAATTCCCACGATTGAAGGGCAGATAGGCCGGATGCAAATTGATGACGCCGAGCCTGAAGCTGTTCAGAATCTTTGGGCGGATCAGGTAGTCGAATAGCACCGAGATCCCCAAGTCGGCCTTGAGCGATATCAGCCGCTCACGCACCTCAGGCTGGCGCAGCGTCGAGCCATCGAACACGCGTTCCTCTGGGCAGCCGCTGAGCTCGATGATCTCGGAGAGGTACTTTTGGCGGGAGGGCGGGTGGACCACCAGGGCTTCGATTGCCTGACCCTGCTCCCGAATCCAGCGCAACACTTCGCGCCCGAGCCAGTTGTTGGCAAAGAAGACGATCTTCATGTTGCGCATACCCCTGCGAGCTCCATCTCGGTGATCACGCGCTGACATCCGTGACCATCGACCAGCTTTCGGGCCCGCTCGCCCATTTCCTGCCGCCGGTCGCGATCCTCAGTCAGCTCTCGTAGTTGCGGGAGAAGACTGCGTGCGCACAACTCACTATGCCAGCCAAGATCCCTGGCGGCTCCCGCCGCCCCGGCGCTGGACGCAATGGGACGCTGGTTGTCGGCGACAGAGACCAGCAATGATGGGATTCCGAAGTGCATCAGCTCCCAGGTGGTGCTGCCGGCGGCCGAGATGGACAGGTCGGCTAGGTCGAGCGTCGCAGACATGTCCTGCACGTTCTCCAGGACACTGGCCCGCAGCAGGGAAGCCAGTCGCTCGAGTTCGAACAAGTGGGCTGTGCTTTCGCGGCTGCCCAGGACGACTGTGAGCTCCAGGTCTGGTGGCTCTCGCACCAGAGCGCCAAGTACCCGTGCGCACAGGCCCTGCGGATCGCTGCCGCCGGCGATCACCAGAAGGTTCCGGCCACGACTTCGTTGCTCCGGTGTCCTGGGTCTAGCCTGACGCAGTGAGCGGCGCAGAAGCACGTGACGTGGTCCCAACAGGAGCGCCGATCGTTTCCTGAACTGGGGGTAGAGTTGCTCGCGGGCATGTAGGTTCTGATTGAGAACCAGGTCCGCGTGAATCGGCTCTCCTGTACCTTGGTCGTCGATAAACAGGACACGCGCCCTGGCCTGGGCGAGTTGGAGCCGATACGCGGCGTTCAGGCGATAGCCATCGAGCACGATCCAGCGAGCATTGTGCGCCTCGCTCTGTGCGACGGTCTGTTGTGCATCGTCATCGCTGCCAACCTCGGCCTTCACCCTCACAAGGTGGATGTCTTCGTCGGCCAGTAAATGCTCGAGTTGTTCACTGAGTTCGGCAGCCAGCCACGTGATACGGAGCCCCGAATCCACCAGGGCCTGGGCCAGGGCCAGACAGCGCATGAAGTGGCCGGAGCCGATCGCAGGGCTTGCGTCGACTCTGAACAGCACGTCGGCAGGCGCGTGGTTCACAGATGCCTCTGCCTGACCAAGCGATTGAGTTCGCGCACATTGGGATGCTGGGTCAGGTACCTGCGTACCTCGCGCCAGGGCCAGCGACCCTGGGGATCCGCCTCGTACACAGCCCTTACCAGCGCCAGGTCTTCTGGCGTGTCCACCGTCCATCGCTCGGCTGAGTGGTCTTCGTCGCCATACAGACCGCGCACTGTGAATTTATCGGGATGCTGCCACAGGTAGGTCGTCACGTGCTCTCGGTACACGGGCAGCTGACCCTCGCGCCAGGCCCGATGCAACGCGTCGATGCGAAACGCCTCGCAATCGAGTCCGCGGGGGAAGCTGCGGGGCTCCACGATGTTGCTGGCGTAGTCTGTCTCGCTTGCGCTGAGCAGCAGGTTCACGACCTGATCGACGAGTTCGGGATCGATCAACGGGCAGTCCGAGGTGATGCGCACCACGAGGTCGGCTCTATGCTCCTGCGCGGCGCGCCAGTAACGATCCAGCACGTCGGTCTCGTCTCCCCGGAAGCAGGCCCAACCACGGTCGCTGCAGAGCTTCGCGATGGCATCGTCCGCTGCCAACTTGGAGGTGGCCACCACCACCTTGTCGACGCGGGTGGCCCGCAGGGTGCGCGACACCACGCGCGCCAGCATGGGCTGGCCCGCGAGGTCCATGAGCACCTTGCCCGGCAGCCGCGTCGATCCCATGCGGGCCTGGATGATTGCCACCGTCGTCATCGAGATCTCACTTGAGGAGATCCCATCAGTAGGCCCGTTTCTCGAGCATGAACCAGGTGCTGTCATCCAGCGCGAATTCGGGATCCCGGTGGTAGACAAAGCCGTAGTCGACCAGCCGAAGGTCACCAAAGCGGTCGAGGAGTTCGCCTGCGAAGTCGCGCTTGAACAGGCGCTCAGCGTGCCCTCGGTACGGCACGCTGGTGGGGGTCGGGTTGTAGTACTCGCAGACCATGAGGTAGCGGCGGCTCGCCCGATACATGACGTCGTAGGCGGCGGGAAGCGCGTCCGGGTTGATGTGGATCAGGACGCCCTTGGTGAAGACCAGGTCCCACTGGAGCGGGCTTGCGAACTCGAGCAGCGACCCATTGTGCACCTCGACGCGCTCTTGGCGACGGAGCTCTGCGGCTGCCGAGGAGTTGATCTCCACCGCGGTCAGTCGTGCATGTGGCAGGAGCTGCGCGAGCGCAGCCAGATTGAGGCCGATGTTGGCGCCTAGTTCTAGCACGGAGGACACCTTGTCGGTCGCGTGCAGCGCACGGGCAAACAGCGACAGGTTGCTTGCCACGAGCGAGCTGCCCCGGTTCCTCTCGATGTAGTCCTGGCCGAACTCGCCAGCCCAGAAGCGCTCCTGTTCGGTCGCGAATGGCATCGGAGTCCTTCCCTTTCTCAGGATCGGCCCGGGACCGGGCGAACGGCGGGGGGCCTGCCCTTGACCAAGGCCGCGATAACGAGATCGACGTCGGCGTCCGTCATTGCCGGGAACATGGGCAGGCTCAGGCAGCTTGCGTAGAATAGATCGGCACCGGGCAGGCCGCCTTCGGGGAGGATCGCGTCGCGCTGTTCGGGCTGCCAGTGCACGGGGATGTAGTGGACCTGGGCCAGGATGCCAGCCGCATGCAGGCTCAGGAAGAGATCCTTGCGCCTCTGCGCCAGGCCCAGCAGGCTCTCTCCTTTCGTGGGCAGCAGGCGGACCACGTAGAGATGATAGCTGCTGCGCCGGTCCGGAATTTGCGCGAGCGGCTCCAGCCAGCTCTTGAATGATTCCTGTGACAGAGCGCTGTCGTAGGCTGCTGCCAGCGCGCGCCGTCGCTGCACGAAGCGCTCGAGCTTGGCCAGCTGCGACAGGCCCAGGCTGCAGTTGAGGTCGGGCAGCCGATAGTTGAAGCCCAGCCTGGCTTGCTCATAGTACCAGGGGCCCACATAAGCCTCATCGACGCTGCGCGCAAACTCCCCTGTGCGCTTGTGGATGCCATGGCTGCGCAGGTCTTGCACGCGGCCATGCACGTCGGCGTGCGGCGAGAGCAAGGCCCCGCCCTCGCCCGTGGTGATGTGCTTGACCGGGTGAAAGCTAAGGATGGTGGCGTCGGCCAGGCTGTGCCCTGCGATGCGGCACGCCTGTCCATCGACGTCGAGGGTTGCCCCCAGCGAGTGTGCCGCGTCCTGCAGCAGCCTCATGTCGTTCGCCCGCGCCAGCGCGTTCAGCGCTGGCAGGTCCGCGGGTTGTCCAGCAAAGTCCACAGGGATCAGCAGGCGAGGTCGCAGGCCCTGCGCGCGGAGCTGCGGTACCAGGGCCTCCACGCTCTGTGGCGCGATCAGTCCTGTTGCCGGATCCACGTCGGCCAGGGCCACGCGGCCTCCCGCGTAACGGATCGCATTGGCGCTGGCAACGAAGGTGACGGGACTGGTGATGCCGACGTCACCCGGGCCCAGACCCAGTGCCAGGGTCGCCAGGTGCAGGGCCGCGGTGCCGTTGCTGACCACGGCGGCATGGGACGCGCCCGTCGCTTCGCACAGGGCCGCCTCGAACTGCTCCACCCGCGGCCCCTGGGTCAGATTGTCGTCGCGCAGACACGCGAGCACGGCTTTCACGTCCTCGTCGTCGATCCACTGACGACCGTATGGCAGCGCTCTCTGATTCATCTCGAAGCGTCCAGCGTCCAGGCGAATTTTGGATCGACGTGCAAGCGAATCAACTCGCGAAGCTCATCGACCGTGAGCCACTGGTCGTTGTGCAGGCTGTCATAGCTGAAGCCAGGCACGCACGGGTGACCGCCATTCTCGCGAGCGTACCTCCCCGTGTCCCAGAGTTGTGCGCTTGGGCAGATCACGTAACGCTGTGGGAACTCCAGACTGTTCTGGGCATCGGTCTCGGTGATCATCATTTCATGTAATTTCTCGCCTGGGCGTACACCGATGATCTCTGTGCGGCAGCCCGGTGCCACGGCCTCTGCCACATCAGTGATTCGAAAGCTGGGGATCTTTGGCACAAATATCTCGCCTCCCCACATGTATTCGAGTGCAAACAGAACTTGGTCCACACCCTGATCCAGGGTGATGTTGAATCGAGTCATATCCGGGCTTGTGATGGGAATCACCCCCTCGCTTCGCTTGCTCATAAACAGTGGGATGACACTTCCTCGGCTGCCCAAAACATTGCCATAACGCACCACGGAGAGTTTAAGATTGCGTTTGCCTTTGAAGTGGTTGGCAGCTACGAAAAGCTTGTCTGAACAGAGCTTTGTGGCGCCATACAGGTTGATGGGGGCTGCCGCCTTGTCAGTGCTCAGTGCGACGACGCGCTGTACTCCTTGGTCCAGGCATGCGGTGACTAAATTTTGGGCACCCAGGATGTTGGTTTTGATGAATTCGAACGGGTTGTATTCAGCGGCTGGCACCTGCTTCAACGCGGCTGCATGTACGACGATGTCGATGTCCTCGAGCGCCCTGCGCAGGCGCGGCTCATCGCGCACGTCTCCGAGAAAGAACCGCGTCTTCTGGCGGTGTTCGGGCGATAAAGTTTGGGCCATCTCGTACTGCTTGAGCTCGTCTCGACTGAACACGACCAGGCGCCGGGGTTTATGTCGCCGCAGCACCACATCGACAAATTTCTTCCCGAAGGAGCCTGTGCCTCCGGTGACAAGCACCCCTTTGTCGTCCAGGAAGCTCACGCCTCCTCCCTTCGGTTCCAGCCAGGGACATGAATGGTCCCGTCCGGATGCACCCAGTGATACGGCAGAAGGACCGGAGCACTGTGCTCGATGAGTCCATCCGCCTCAATCCCATGCATGTCGAGATCCGCCGCACCTCCCGCAATTCGGAATGTGCCAATTTGGGACGCTGTCGGAATGAGGAAATGACGGCCGCTCTGATCCCGTGCCCCGAGGCTAATGTAATAAGTCTGAGGTAGAAGCATCGGCTTTTCGAACACGCAGCGCAGGCACCCGTCGCCGCTTATCTCGAGAGGGCGAAGACCGTCGAGGAGCATGTTGGCCCCACAGAAGTTCCCGGTCTCGCTGGCCAGGCCGATCCAGAAATGAGGCAAGGCGATGGGCTTGCCGGCGCGATAGTGCACTTCGATCGTGATGTCCTGCTTGACCTGCAGTGTTCTTGTTTCCCTGCCACTAGGATCGAGCACGCACACTCGACCTATCACGAAATCGAATTCGGCACTGGATGCGACGGCCCCAGACGAGTTCGCGGAAGACTCCAAGTATAGCCTGACAAGCTCAGTACTGATTCCTTGCTGGCGCAGCAGACCGCCTTCGATCCAGAAGGAACGCTGGCAGATTCGGGTCACAGCGTTGAGGTTGTGACTGACAAACATGACCGTCCGCCCCCCCCTCGCCACATCCCCCATTTTCCCCAGACATTTCTTCTGAAACGCCACATCCCCCACCGCCAGCACCTCGTCGACGAACAGGATGTCGGTCTCCAGGTGCGCTGCCACGGCGAAGGCCAGCCGCACGTACATGCCGCTACTGTAGCGCTTGACCGGGGTGTCGATGAACTTGTCGATCTCGGCGAAGGCCACGATCTCATCGAATTTCTTGCGGATCTCGGCGCGATGCATGCCCAGGATGGCGCCGTTGAGGAAGATGTTCTCGCGGCCGGTGAGCTCGGGGTGAAAGCCGGTGCCGACCTCGAGAAGGGAGCCGACGCGGCCGTGGATGCGCGCCTCGCCCACGGTGGGCTCCGTGATGCGGCTGAGGATCTTGAGCAGGGTGCTCTTGCCCGCGCCGTTGCGGCCGATGACGCCCACCACCTCGCCGGGCATGACGTCGAAGCTCACGTCCTTGAGGGCCCAGATCTCCTCGTCGGCGGGCACCGGCTTGCCGAGCTGCTGCAGGCGGCGCAGGGGTGCCAGCGCCATCTCGGTGACCACCTCGGTCAGGCGCTTGTAGGGCGCCTGCTTCGCGCCGATGCGAAAGCGCTTGCCGAGTCCCCGGACCTGTATGGCGGGCTGGGTCACGCTCTCCTCACACGCGGTCCGCGAAGGTGCGCTCGGTGCGCCTGAAATAGTACGCGCCACCGACGAGCAACAGCAAGGTCACGCTGGTCGACACCAG
>JBDRCO010000051.1:0-248927 GCA_043821645.1 Pseudomonadota bacterium
CTCGGTGACGGGCTGGCGCGCGAACACGCCGCGACCGTACAGTTCGAGGGCAGCCCGGAGCTGCACCTGCAAAGCGGGTGGCACCTGCTTCAGTGCCGGATGGCGCGCGATCTCGTCGCCAGTACGGGTGCGCGCGTCGCGCACGGTGTCGGCCTGCACCAGGCTCTCGGCGAGCAGTTCCACACCCTGACGCAGCCGGCTCAGGGAATCCGGCACCTGCAGCAGCTGCGCACGCACGTCGACGTCAGAGCCGCGCAGAGCCGCCGCCGAGGGTGTGCGGGCGCGAGCGCGATCGCCAGGCGCAGGCCGGCGTGCCAGACGCAGCAGCAGGACCAGCAACACGCCCACCAACACACCCAGAAAACCGATGCGCACCGCCGCGGCCATGGCCCTGGTCTCGCGCAGGCCCAGCACCTGGCTCAGCCACGTGCTCAGCGCTCGCAGCCAGACCTGCAGCGGATTGGAGCCCGCATGTTCGCGGCGCAGCCGGGGATCTGCCAGCGCCCGCGCCACAAGTTCACCCACCGCGAGGTCACAGCGCGCGTGGTGCAGCACCAGACCCTGGCAGGTCGCGCGTACCCGTGCAGCCCAGGTGGCGTCGTCGGGCAGGGCCGCGAGGTCCTGTCGCACCCCGATGGGCAGCTGGACCTCGTCGTCAACCAGGGTCTGGATGGCCGCGCGGATGTCGCCGGCACAGGCCACAGCGTCGGGCGCGCAGGCGCGATCCAGGTATTCAAGGGCTGGCCCGCACTGGCTGACCAGGATCAGCATCGCCCCCAGCACCGCCGTCATGCCACGCCCCGACGCTGTGCCAGAAAGCGTGCCGCGTACTGCAGGTCCAGCCCCTCGTGACGAGCGCGCAGGTCAAAGTAGAAGGCGGCCATGGCCAGGGAGCCAAAGGGTCCCACCGCAGCCCGGCCCGTCACCTCGAGCAACTCCAGCACCACATGGAGCCAGCTCCCGGCCAGATCGCCGGTCCCGGCACCGGCCAGACCCGCCAGCAGCAGCCCGGGCAGCGCCGCGAGCGCGGTGACGCCCCAGGTGGAGAGCATGACCACCGTGAAGATGAGTCCCATGCGCAGGTCATTGTTGTGACGCCAGCCCCGGCCCTGGCGCCGCGAGATCAGACGCATGCTGCGCCGTAGCGCACGCACGCCACTCACCGGTTCCAGGGTGGCCACCACCGGGGTCAGGGCGAGCCGCAGCAGCAGCAACGAGCCGACCCCGGCGGCCACGCTGACGCCGGCCATCACCAGCAGGCCACCGGCGATGGGTCCCAGCGCCACACTCAGGCCGGCCAGGGCCACCACGGCCATGCTCGCCGCGGCAAGGATCCCGCCGTAGACCGCGCCCAGCACGAACACGGTCCACAGCAGGGAAGGCAGACGATTCAGCAACCGCCGGCTCACTGCACGGAGGTTCAGCGGACGCGCCTCCACGTCGAGAAAGGTGACCAGCGCCGCCACACCCAGGTTGACTTGGCCGATGACGAAGGCCAGCTGCACCAGCACCAGTCCGCCCCAGGTCGAGCGGTCCGTCAGGTCGGTGAAACTCTGCTGCAACTGCAGCAACTGCGACGACAGGGTCACCCCCTCGCCCATCCAGGCCGCGACCGCGTACTCGACCAGCTGAAGGATCAACGACAGTGCGAAGAGGGTGCCGAAGTGCCGCCGCAACAGGCTCAAGCTGCGGTCCATGAGGTCGCCCACGCCGACGGGGTGATAGCGGAGCCACGGCGGGGCTGGAGACGGCTGCTCGGTGGCGGACATGGCGCGACGGTAGCGCGCGCCGTGGAACAGGCCAAGCGCGTCGCGAGGCTTGGTCTGACCCGGCGAAGTGCGCTAAGACAGGCAGCGGGCCGCGCAAGCTGGCGTGCGGGCCCATGAGGTATTCATGCGTCGACGTCGCTTGTTGTGGATCGTGCCCTGCCTCGGGCTCCTGCTGTGTCCCGGCCTGGGCGCGGCCAAAACCGCACCAGCCCGCATCACCGTCGCGGTGGCGCCTTTTGCCACCGCCAGCACCGAGGAATACTGGTGGATGGGTTTCGCCCTCGCCGACGTGCTGGAGGAGCGGCTGGGTCAGGTCCCCACGGTCAATACCCTGTCGATCAAGCAATGGAACGCGGTGCTGCGAGAGCGCGACCTGCCGCCGGGTCCGCTGTCCAGTGACGACGAGATCCTGCGCTCGGGCAAGCTGCTGGGGGCGCGCTATGTGGTCACCGGTTCCTACCAGGCCAAATGGCCCGACATGCGAGTGCTCATGCGCGTGCTCGACACCCAGAATGGCCAGGTGGTGCTCAGCACCGAAGCCAGGGACAGGGTGGAGCGCGTTCTGGCCATCGAGGGCCAGCTCGCCATCGAGCTGTGCAAATTACTTGGTATCAAGCTACCGCCAGCGCCGGTGCGGCCAAAGAACGTGTACGCCCTGCGCGCGGCCATGGTGTGCAAGGAGACCGCGGTGATGCAAAGCCTGGGTCCGCGCGCCGAACCGAGCCTGCCGGCCGGCACGGTGTGGCAGGCCAAGCGCCTGTGCGATGAGGCCCTGGCCACCTCGGCCGAGGACCCCATCGCCCTCGGAGCCCTGGGGGTGCTGCAGGCCGTGGTTGGCGAGAAGAATGCGGCCGAACTCAGCCTCAAGCGTGCGGTGGGCTATGCCCGGCGACCCGGCTTCGCCGACCTGGGCCTGTTCTGGGTGCGCTACCAGCGAGGCAAGAAGGACGAAGCCGTGGCGGGCCTGCAAGCCGCCGTGGCCAAGCGCCCGGGTTACCTGCACGCCCGTGGCGTGCTCGGTCAGGCCCTGAGTGAACTCGGCCGCCACGACGAGGCGCGCAAGGTCTGGGAAGAGTACCTGGCGCTGTCCCCTGCGCAGCCCTGGGCCCTGGCTCAGCTCGGCTACACCCTGGCGAGGCTCGGCGACATCGACGGCGCCATCGCGCGCAGCAACCAGGCCATCGCCCTGGTGCCCGACGACGCCGCCCTGTACATCGAGCGCGCATCCAGGGAGATCGACGGCAAGCGCTGGGAGCAGGCCGAGGCCAGCTTGCGCAAGGCCCTGGAGCTGGACCCCAAGCTCGCCGTCACCTACCTGCGTCTGGGTTTCGTTTACCTCGAGACCAAGCAAGAGGCCCTGGCCGGAGCCATGTTCAAGAAGGCCCTGGCCGAGGCCGACCTCGAGAGTGAGCAACGGGTGCGCGGCATCGCGTGCTTCGACCTCGCCAAGGTGGAGGCCCGGGCCAAGAAGGTGGACGCGGCCCTGACCTACCTCGACCAGGCGATCAACGAGGGATTCACCAAGCTCAAGCTGCTGGACAGTGACGACGACCTGGCGGCGCTGCGCAGTACCCCGCGCTACAAGGCCTTGCAGGCGCGCTTGCAGCAAAAGCTGGCAGCGCCGGTGGAAGAGCCCAAAGCCGGGGAGAAGGTCTATTGAGCAAGCTTCTCGTCGCCATCGTGGTGTTGCTGTGCAGCAGCCTGGCCTGGGCTGCCGAGGCCGGGGCGCCTCTCGACGTGCGCATGGGCGAGTGGATAGGCAGCGCAGTGGCCCAGGGCTCGCTTCTGCTCGCGGTAGGGATTGCCTTCGTCGCCGGCGTGGCGGTCAGCCTGTCGCCCTGCGTGTATCCGCTGATCCCCATCACCATCGCGGTGTTTGGCGCCCGCGAGAAGACCGGCTACCTGCGCGGCTTCACCCTGAGCCTGGCCTACGTCGTGGGCATGGCGCTGTTCTACTCGGCCTTTGCCATCGTGTTCGCCCTGCTCGGCCTGGCTTCGGGCTCGCTCATGGCGATGCCCGCGGTGGTGCTCAGCATCGCCACCCTGGGTCTGGTCATGGCGGCCTCGCTGTTCGGCGCCTTCGAGCTGGTGATCCCGGCGAGCTGGCAGACCCGGCTGTCGACGGTGGGCGGCGCCGGACACCTGGGTGCCTTTTTGATGGGCCTGGCTGCCGGTGTCATCGCCGCACCCTGCGCCGGACCGGTGCTGGTCTTCATCCTGGCCCTCATTGCCAAGGAGGGAAACCCGCTGCTGGGGGCCGCCCTGATGGTGGCCTACGCCTTTGGCATCGGTTTGCTGTTTCTGATCCTGGGCACCTTCTCGCAGCTCATCTCACGCATGCCCAAGAGTGGGCGCTGGATGGAGACTGCACGCAGCACGCTCGGCCTGGGCATGCTGTTGGCTGCCCTGTACATCGCCCTTCCCCACGTTCCGCCGCTGCGGGCCTTCGTCGGGCTGAACTGGCACGGCAGCGGTATCGCCATCGCCCTCGGGATGATCGCGCTGGGCCTGGTCGCGGGCGCCCTGCACCTGTCCTTTCACGACGGAACCCTGGCCACGGTGCGCAAGGTGGCAGGCATCGCACTGGCCACCGCCGGCCTCCTGGGTATGGTCGGGGTCCTGCACAATGCTCCGCTGCCGAGCAGGAATGACGCGCAGCGGGTGTGGCTTCACCAGCACGACCCGGCCCTGGAACTAGGCCGCACCCAGGGCAAGCCGGTGCTCATCGACTTCGGCGCCGAGTGGTGTGTGGCCTGCAAGGAGCTCAAGAAGCACGTCTTCACCACCGCGGAGTTTCGCGAGGAAGCGGCGCGCTTCGTGCTGGTGGACATCGACTGCACCGAGCTCAGCGACGAGGTCAACAGGCTGTGGGAGCTGTACGGCATCCGCGGCCTGCCCAACATCGTCTTCATCGACAGCCAGGGTCTGCTGGTGCCGGACCTGCGCATCACCTCTTTCGTCGACGCAAAGCACTTTGTGGCGCAGATGCGTAAAGTGCGATAGAAGCGCGGCCGTATCACCGACAGGATATCAACGCAGGAGGACACCATGAACACTGCTCGCACATCGCTCGCGCTCGTGCTCGCCGGCGCGCTGGCCACGGCCTGCGGCATCCCGGAAGAGCAGTACGTTCGCAAGGTCAACGAGGTCGAGACCCTGCGGCAGGACCTGGAGGGCGCCCGCGGCCAGGTGCGCGCCGTGGACAAGAAGAACAAGGTCCTGGAGTCGGCCCTGGGCGACAAGGACAAGAGCGCCACCGATCTGGCACGGGAGCTGGGTGAGGCCAAGCAGGCGCGCAGCGACGTCGAGGCCAACCTGGCCAAGCGCGGTCGCGAGCTGGCCGAGATGGCAGCGCAGCTCAAGCAGCTCGAGGACGAGCGGGCCTCGCTGAGCAAGAAGCAGCAGAAGCTGCTCGACGAGAAGCGCGAGCTCGAGCTCAAGACCAAGGACTACGACCAGCTGGTCGCCAAGATGAAGGACGAGATCGACTCGGGCAAGATCGAGATCAGCAACCTGCGCGGCCGCATGGCGGTCAAGCTCAAGGACAAGGTGCTGTTCGCCTCGGGCTCGGCCAAGCTGCAGGACGAGGGCAAAGCGGCCCTGGTCAAGCTGACCGAGGTGTTCAAGGAGATCACTGGCAAGTCGCTGCGCGTCGAGGGTCACACCGACAACGTGCCGGTGAGCAAGAGCGGCAAGTTCACCAGCAACTGGGATCTCTCCAGTGCCCGCGCCCTGGCCGTGGTGACCTTCCTGCAGGAGCAGGGCCTGGACGCCACCCGGCTCAGCGCCGAGGGCTGCGGTGAGTATCGCCCCATCGCAGACAACGAGACCCCCGAGGGCCGCAGCCAGAACCGCCGCATCGAGATCGTGCTGGTGCCCCTGGCGAGCTAGGCGCACGCGGGGGAGTCGCCCCCCTCGCCCCGACCTTCCGACGATGGATAGCATCATTCGGGCGACCGCCTCCCTGCCTCTTGCGCGTCGCCGCTTCCGGAGCCACCGTGAGTCAGCTCAAGGGATTTCAAAAAACTTACCTGCGTGGCCTGGCGCACAGTCTCAAGCCCGTGGTGCAGATCGGCCAGCGAGGGCTCGCCGAGGGCACGGTCGAGGAGATCAGCCAGGCGCTAGAGCGCCACGAGCTGATCAAGGTCAAGTTCAACGCGGTCAAGGACAAGGAACTCAAACTCGGCCTGGCCGCGGAGATCGCCCAGGCGACGGCGTGTGACCTGGTGGGGGTGATAGGGCACGTGTCCATCTTCTACCGGCGCCAGCCCGACCCCGAGAAACGTCAGATCCGCGTCCCCCTGCGCGAGGCGCGCAGCGGCGGGGCGTGAACACAACCAGGAGGACGGCGATGCCTCTGCTCGACGTCAATCGCAGCGTGCTGGTGGTGATAGACCTGCAGGGCAGCCTGGTGCACCTGATGCATCGCAGTGCCCGGGTGCAGGCTGCGGCGCAGCGTCTGCTGGGGATGGCCAGCCTGTTCCGGGTGCCGGTGATCCTGACCGAGCAGTACCCAAAGGGGCTGGGTCCCACGGCGCCGGAGATCCGCGCGGCCTTTGATAGCCTCGAGGTCCCCAGGGCGCTGGTCGAGAAGACCAGCTTTGGCTGCACCGGTGAGCCAAGCTTCCTGCAGGCGCTGGCCAGGCTCAGCGGTGGACTGCAGGCCAGCGACAGACAGATCGTGGTAGCGGGCATCGAGGCCCACGTGTGCGTGCTGCAGACCGTTCTCGAGCTGAAGCGCAGCGATCATGACGTGCACGTGGTGTGGGAGGCGGTCTCTAGCCGCAGCGACGAGGCTCGCGGTCACGCTCTGGAGCGCATGCAACAGGCGGGGGCGGTCCTGACCTCGCACGAGAGTGTGGGCTTCGAGTGGGCGCGCGACAAGCAGCACCCGAGCTTCAAGGCCATGAGCGCGCTCATCCGCGAACCTCTGAGCTAGTTCTATTCCGGGACGACCACGGCCGGCTGAGAGCTCGGGGCAGCGCCTCTGCCCTGCAACAGCTCGTCGATGCGGGGTCGGTCAAAGCCCATGACCAGGGTGCCGTCGATGTCGATCACGGGAACCCCGGAACCTGCGCTGCCGGTGGCCCGCAGCTTGGTCTCGAGTTCCCGCGCAGCGGCGGCAGAGCCCTCGACGTCGCGCTCGACAAAGGCCACACCGCGCTCCTTCAGGTACGCCTTGGCGCGCTTGCAGAAGCCGCACCAGGGAGTGGTGTAGATGACCACGGCGCCCGCGGGCACCGGCTCCACCCCCGCGGCCGGGCGAGGCTGCAGTGCGCCGCGAAAGCGACTCATGGGGCGCGCGGTGTAGCGCCCCTGGGCGTCGGTGGACGTGAGATCGGCAAAGTACACGAAGCGATCAGCCTGGCGCTTCTCGGGACTGCGCGACAGGTCCACCACCATCACACGCGCGCGCAGCGCTTCGGGAATCTCGGTGGGCTTCTCGACATTGAGGGCACGCCCCATGGGGTCGAGCACCGACAGCAGCAGCTGGGGTGTGGCGTCGGTGAAGAGGAAGGGTTCGGGCAAGCTCTCAGTCTCGCCTGCGTCGCTCGCCCTGGCGTCAGGAGCCGGCTGCCGGCACGCGGCGAGCAGCAGGACGGGGACCAGCAACACGGCTCGGGGAGCGGACCACCTGGACATGACACCTCCACCTCGATCCAATGCTAAGATAGTCCACGTGCGAACGCTGCCAAGCCCTTTGCTCGGAGTCCTGGTCGCGGCCATGCTTGCGTCCTGCGACAGACCCGTGTTCGTCGAGGAAACGCGCGAGATCCAGGTCAGCGTGCTCGAGCCTGGCGATGGGTCCCTGCTGCCATTGTCGTCGGAAACCCGGGTGGTGGTCGAGGCGCGCTCCACCGATGCAGTAGTCGAGGCCCTCGAGATTTCCCTGGTGGCCGCGTCCTGCAGCTCGGGTCAGGCCTGCCCGCGCCTCGATCTGTACCACCACGGCAGCGCCGTGGCCCAGGGCCGCAGCGAGTTCTGTTTGACCACCCGCCTCGCCCCGCCCGAGATCTGTGCCGACGAGGCCAGCCGCCTCGACGTGACCGGTCTGGCTCAGGGTCAGGGTCTGGTGCTCAGGGCGCGGGCCCAGGTGCGGGCCAGCACCAGCCACCTGGGGCAAAGCGGCAAGATCACCTTGCTGCTCTCCGACGACAGAGCACCGCTGGTGAGCCTCGAGAGCGCCGTCCCCTCGGATGACGGACACTATGGACCGGGCGACCGCATCGTCACCGCCCTCCGCGTGACAGATGAGCAGTCGGGTGTGGGCCGAGTCCTGGTGCGAACCCGCGGCCTGGGTGGTCACGCCGACGCCGAGCAGGCCTGGATCATCCCGGTGGGAGCCAGCACGGTGCGCGGTACCGTGACCGTGGCCGTGCCAGGATCCTTCCTCTGCCCCGGATCCTTCGAGATCGAGGCCGAGGTCGAGGACCTCGCCGATCCTCCCAACAGTGCCCTGGTCGCCCTGGGCACAGGCTGCGTGGGCGCCTGCTCGGACCACACCCCCCCCGCGTTCTTCAACGTCGTGCTCGACGTGCCCTCGACGGGCCGGGTGCCGCCCTTTGCCACCTCGGGTGATCAGCTGGTGCTGTCCTTCGACCTCGATGACGACGTGTTCCAGGGCGGCGAACCGGTGGTGGAACTGGTGCATGATCCTCCAGGGCTGCACCCGGGTGACGACAAGAGCAGCGTCATCACCACCTGGATCCATCCAGACATCCAGGGCGGCAACGACACCGTCCCGGGAGCCAGTTACGTGTACCGCTACACGGTACGTGGCGATGAGCCACCGGGCCGCTACAAGGTGCGCGTCACGGCCATCGACCCGCACTGCATCGCCGCCGTGGTGCAACGCGACCTGCTCATCGACTTCACCCCCGGGCCGACCCAGCTGCGGGTCGATCCCGGGCAGCGCGGCGCCACCTTCCTGCGCCTGGAGTGGGACCTGCCCGCAGGCCAGCCGCCCCCTCTGCACCTGTCCTGGCAGCAGCACCTGGGTGTGCCCCTGCCCACCAGCTTCGTCGAGGTCGTACCGCCACCGCTGCTGTCGCCCTACATCCACAGCGGCCTCACCCCCGCGTCCCAGTACGCCTACCGTCTGGTCGCCGAGAGCGCCGTGACCCCGGGCCTGTTCACGGCGGTCACCGGCCTGGATCGCGTCTGCACCCTGCCCGCGCCCCCGGCGCTGACGCTGCAGCGCAGCACCCAGGTATCGCTGGAACTCGATTCCCAGCTCGGAAGCAACCCGCCAGCAACGCCCCTGGACCTGTACCGCTGCGGCGGCATCGGTTGCGGCAGCGCCTCCTGCACCGTCGACACCGCAAGCTGTGTCACCATCGAGAACAACGTGCAGGGTGCACGCAACCTCGACGGTCTTTTGCCCTCGACCTGCTACGCCGCGGTGCTCGTGGCCCGTGGCTGCGATTCCGACGAGGCGCGAGCCACGGTGTGCGCCCGGACCCAGGATGCCATCCCGCCTCCGAACTGGATCCAGGTCGCAGACCGCACCCTGGACAGCGTGACCTTCGAGTGGCAGCGCGTCGTGGGCAGCGCCCAGGATGCGGTCACGGCCTACGTCGTGGCGGACGCCGCCGACCTGGAACTGGCCAACGTCCCCCAGGTCGCCGAGGGACAGATCCCGCGCCACAGCGTGGGAGGCCTGCGGCCAGGACAGGCCACCGCGGTCAAGGTCCGGGTGCTGCGGGAGAGCGGTGGCGAGGGCAGTTTCAGCCCGCTCACCGGCGGCCATGCCCTGGCCGCAAGCCCGGGTGGCGTGAGCGGCAGCGCCCAGTCCCCGGATACCATCGCTCTGAGCTTCGACACGGGGCTCAACGGCGGGGAGTGCAATACCCGCTACCGCGTCGTCGATGGCCAGAGTGGCGAGGTGCTGCAACTCGACGGCTCGCTCGGCACGACCGAGGTCTTTGCCACGGTCAACGCCTGCGCCGGCGGCTTCGGTTCGAACCTCGTGGTGCACGGTCTGACCCCGGACAGCGACCACGTGTTCGTGCTCACGGCTCGCAACGGCGACGGCGTGCTCAGCGCACCCTCAGCGAACTCGCCCACCCTGGTCACCTGGGCGCACCGGGCGGATCCCCCAGCCGTCAGCTCGGACCTGCAGGGCGCGGTGCAGGTGGTCTTCGACGCCAGCGGCAATCCACCCCGGTCGGAATTCGCCATCCTGGTCGGTGCGCGTTACCTGGACCTTTCGGGCATCATCGTCGACAGCGCAGCCTTTGGCACCCGTGCCCAGTGGAACGCAGGCACGGGAGTGCTGATCCAGGACCTCACGCCGGACACCATCCACGAGATCCGGCTGCTGGTGCGCAACGCGGCCGGAGTCGAGACCGCGGCCTCGCTGCCCGGCTCGGCGCGAACGGCGCCAGCCGTACCCGAGAACCTGACGGCGCAGGCCACGGGTGTGGGTTCGCTGCAACTCCAGTTCAACCGCGGCCGCAATCCGGTCAGTACCGAGTACCAGGTCGAGCAGGTGCTGCCCGGCGCGGCGAACCTGGGCCAGAGCGCGAACACAACCATCCCGGTCACGGCGCTGAGCCCAAGCGAGCGCTACAGCTACCGGGTGCGCGCCGTGGGAGGCGATGGCGTCCAGTTCTCGGCTTGGGTCGGACCGGTGGAAGTGGTCCTCGCCCCGGCGGCTCCCGCCGTGCCACAGGTGCTGGCGCGCACCACCACGACACTGCAAATCCAGCACGACCTGAGCGCCGACACCAACCCGGCCGCGGTCGAGTACGCCCTGACCGTCGACGGCCGGTACCTGCGGCCCGACGGATCGCTCCAGGGCACGACTCCTGACAACCAAGCCTTTGTGCCGCGCAGCAGCCTGGCACCGATCACAGCCAGCGGGCTCAGCGGAGCCACCCTTTATGATCTGCGCAGCGTGGTGCGCGGTGTCGACGGCATCCTGGTGCAGAGTTCGCCCCGTTCCGAGGCGACCCAGCCATACACGCCGACCAGCCTGGCTGTGACCACGGGCACGGATCCCGCGCGCCACCTCGCCCTCACCTGGCTCGCCGCGGGAAACCCGGCCGGCACGCACTACCTGATCGAGAGTCACAGCGGCAGTGGCAACTTCGCGCGCGTCGCCGACACCACGGCACTGACCTGGGTCGACGGGCTGGCCACGGAACTCTCGCCAGGCGTCACCTACACCTACCAGGTCATGGCCCAGATGCATGGCCAGGCCAGTGCTGCCTCCACGGCGCGCAGTGACACCACCTGGGCCATCGCCCCCGACATCCCGGTGGTGACAATCCCCGGCAGCGGGGACGCCACCAGCCTGGACCTGGGTCTACCGCTGGACGACAACGACGCCAGCGTGCGCTATGGCATCCTGGTGACGACGGGCGGTACCACACAGGGTGTGCGCCAGGTGGGCAGTGTCGAGTCCTTGACGGCGCAGCCAGAGTACCGCCTGCGCAGCGAGTGGGGCAGCGTCACCCTCACTGGATTGTTGCCCAATACCCCGTACGAGGTGTGGCTACGAGCGCGCAACACGGCTCTGGATCCAGATCAGGATGGATCGCCAAGCCTGCGCGTCAGCGCGGCCACACCCCCGGCCTCGCTCAATGCCAGTCCGACTCAGATACAGGTCAGCTTGAGCTGGCCTGCCAGCGCGGCGTCCAGGTACCGCCTGCTCCGTGGCGTCGGCAGCTGTGCCTCGCCGGCGCAGATCTTCGAGGGTGCGGGTCTCGCTCACCTCGACACCGCGGTGCAGCCAGGGACGACCTACTGCTACCAGGTGCATGGCATCAACAGTGATACACCTGCGGCACTGACCGTGGGCAACGCCTCCGCCTCCATCACCACCGTGTCGGCTGCGCCACTGGCCCCGGTGGATCTCGTCGTCACCAACACCGCCAGCGCCCAGAATGCCGCCGTCAGCGACAGTCCCATCAACGTCTTGACCCCTCACTTCTCGGCGCGGCACCAGGATCAGGCCTCACCCACGACCGCCACCCGGGTGCGCCTGCGCGTGCGCGGCAGCGGCGCGGTCCTGGTGTACGACGCCTGGCAGGACCTGGCGCCGGCCCTGGCCGCGGGCAGCAAGGTTCCCGACCTGGTGCTGCCCTACCTGATCCAGCCCCTGCCCTTCTCCTTTGCCACCGGTGTCTCCGCTGCCAGTGCCAGCGTCGGCGGCGACCTCGTCGCGCTCGAGGGCGGGTCCACCGCCGTGCATCGTCTGGACCTCGCATCCAACCAATGGGATCCCGCAGCGCTGGCGCTGCCGGCACTCCCCGTGGCGTCGGGAGCCGGCGCAGCCGTCGTGTACCACAGCGTCAACAACACCCTGTACGCCATGCCCGGCGGGACCAGCAGCGCGGTGTACAGGCTCATCGTCGGTGGTGGAGCCTGGACCGCCCTGACCGGCCCGTGCGGCGCCATCAACGGCTCGGCCGCCATGGCCGTCGCCGATGTCGCGGGCGCCGTCCACCTGTTCATCTACCCTGGCACGGGCACCGCGCTGTGGGTCTACAACGTGACGTCGGGGGCGCGCGACTGCACAGGCATCACCCTGCCCTGGGCCCTTGGTGTCGGCTGTGGCCTGGCTGCGACCTCGAACAGCCTGTTCGTGGTGCGCGGCGGCAACCAGCGCAACCTCATCGCCACCAGCCTGGCCGGCATCAGCGTTGCCACCCCGACCTACAACGCATGGATGCATCATCCGAGCGGCGTCGACCTTCCGGTGCTCCAAGGAGGCAGCGTGGCCAGGACCGGAAACCTGAGTCTGGTCGTGGGCACAGGCAACAACAACCCGACCGCTCTGTATCGCTACGACTTCAGCGCTGGCCTGCCGGCCTCAGGCAGCTTCACACACCTCGCGGACCAGTCCGCGCGATCCAACACCTTCCAGGGCAACCGGCTCGTTCACGAGACCGGCAGCAACACGCTCTACGTGCTGCGAGGCAACGGGCAAGAGATCTGGTACTTCGATCAGACCTCTCAGACCCTGCAGGGCTATCCCGGTGCGAGCCGCAGCGCGATCATCCTCGACACCCGGCAGCATGACTTCAGCATGGCTTTCGAGGACACGGACGGCGTCGGCGCCCTGGCCCCGGTGCAGACTTTCTCCACCGCCGCCCCCTGAGCGGAGTTCAACGGTCTCGAGGACTCAGGACAGAGCCGGCAACAGGCTCTGCACGGTGCGTCCGATCTGCGCCATCCAGTGGCTCGAATACACGTAGTTGACCATCATGCTGCACGCGGTCTCGATGCCGCGCGCCGAGGTGTTGCCGGCAAAGTTGACGTCCGAAAGCTGGACCGAGGCTCCGTTGCCCAGATGAAAGTTGGCGACGGGATTGACGGGTTTGCCGCGGGCGTCCTTCTCCAGGGCCAGGTAGCGGTAGGTGATCTCGCACAGGGGCTGGCGCAGCAGGCGGGCAAAGGTCTCGTCGTGGATCCAACCAGGGTCCGACAGCACCTGGAGCAGGGTGGCGGGGGCATCTGCCGGGCGCGTGCCGTGCACGGTCTGGCAGCGCTCGGCCAGCGCGAGCTGCGTCTTGTCGCCGATGAGGTGTGCAAGGTCGCTCTTCTTCAGCGCGAAGGCCTCGTCGCGCCCCTCGAGGATGGGGCGCAGGTAGCTCTTCCACAGTCCGGGGATCGGGCTCAGGGTCGCGAAGGTCTTGATCCCAGGCACACTCTTCTTGAGCGCCTCGACGACCTGGAAGATGAGGATGGACCCCAGACCCAGACCCGAGAGCCCGTTCTGGGCGTTGTTGATCGAGTAGAAGATGGCGGTGTCGGGGGCGTTGCGCGCCGTTTGATCGGACTGCCTGTCGTCGAGAACCGAATGGATGGAACGCGCAAGGCCCCGGGTCAGAGCGACCTCGATGAACACCACTGGTTCCTCGGGCATCGCCCGGTGGTACAGCGCGAAACAACGTCGATCGCCGCCCATGCGCTCGGCCATCTCCTCGATGCGGGTCATGGGATGCACCAGCTCGTGCTGCAGCAGGAAATGGATCACCCGATAGGGCGAGTCCACGGTGACCTCACCCAGGAAGAGGAAGCCTTGCTGGAACCACGAGTTGAACAGATGGGCGATCTCCTCGTCGAGAGCATCGATGGCCGCTTCACTGCGTCGCTGGGCGGTCAGGATGTCGGCCCGCAGGTCCAGCAGAAACCGCATGCCGCCGGAGATGGCCAGGAAGCGCCGGAACACGCGCAACCGCGGGGACTCGAGCTGGCGCCGCAGGGCGCTGACGCGTCGACTCCAGGACGCGGGATCGCCCTCGTCGTCGGCCACCCGCAGGGCCTCGAGGGCCTGCGCCACATCGGTGCGGCGCACCTCGAGACGTTCCAGCAAGGCCTCGAAGAGTTGCAGCTTCTCGTCGGGAGACAGGGCCTGGTAGCGATCCCGGAAGGCCCCGAGCACCTGCGCGTCGTCGCGATCCCCTTGCCGCGCACGCTCAAGCAATCCTCGTAGCTCCTCGATCTTCTTGCGCGCGTTGCGCGTGGTCTCCATGCGGCGCTCCGGTCGTGGGTGGTCTGGATCTTCTCCCGGGAAGGTCCCGTGAAGTCTCACCATAGCGCAGGTGCTGGCGACGAGGAATGTACGAGAGAAAAGGACCGCCTCAGTCCGGGGTCTTGTCGACGGGCGTGCCCGTGATCACGGGCTCGGGACTGGAGCGTGGGCTTTCCCGCCGGCTCAGGCGCTCGGGGTCCAGCCCGAAACTACGGGCCACCGCAAGGACCTGGGCAATGGCGCTGCCGATCATCATCGACGGCCCGGCATCGTCTCCCCCGCCGAGGTGGGTGTAATGAACGGTCCCTATGCTCTGGGCAAAGGCCTCGGCGATGGCGGGCAAGCCCTTGCCTGCCAGCTCGGACAGCACGCGGTCGTCGGCCAGCAGGCGCTCGACCTCTGCGCGTCCCCGGGCGTGCTCGACGTCGACGCTGTGCTCGATGCGACAGGTCGCTGCCTCCTGCCTTCGCAGGGTTGCATCCACGCGAGCCTCGGCGTCCCGGGCCGCCAGTTGACTCTCGAGCGTGAAGCGTTCGCGCTGGCGCTCCTGCTCCAGCCTCTGCACCGTCGCGATGTGCGCCTGCTCGGCAAGCTGGCTTTCTGCCGCCAGGGCGCGCAGCTCGGCGTCCGCCGCCCGACGCCGCTTTTCCTCGTCCGCGGCGATGTGCGCGAGTTCGCGCTGTCGCTCCTGCTCCTGGGCCAGGCGCTGCACTGCCTCGTTGCGCTCGGCGTGGCGCAGGGCCAGGGCCTCGTCGACCTCGATGCGCCGACGCTCGTGGGCCTCGCGCCGCTCCATCTCGGCAGCGACCACCTGGGCCCGAGCGTGCTCGGCGCGCATCTGCTCCGTGCTCTCGGCGAGGGCGGCCTCTGCCTCGGCGTGGGCGCGCAGCAGTCGCGTCTGGCGTGCGCTCTCGATCTCGGCCTCGGCGATGCGGCGCTGGTTGTCGGCCTGCCTCTCGGCCAGCTCGCGCTCACGATCCAGCTCGGCCCTCGCGGCGCGGGCTGACAGTTCCGCGCGATAGGCCGCCTGCATGTTGTTGAAGACCTGCTCGCTCTTAACCTTGACGTCCTGGATCTCGATGGTGTCGATGACCACACCCCAGCCTCTATCCGTGGTGTCCTCCGGTGATCCTCGGCCGCTGACCACAGGTGCGATCTCCTGCATCAGGAAGGTCGCGATGGCTTCCTTGCGCTTCATCAGGCAGTCGTCGAGGGCGAGGTTGGCCACCAGGCGGCGCGCGGCTCCGATGAACATCTCGCGCAGGGTCTCCCGCAACTTCTCACCAGCGCGCTCGCCGAAGCTGAAGTTGAGCACCTTGAACGCGATCTCGGGATCGGTGATGCGGTACACCGCGATGCCAGTGACCTGGACCCCCACGCGCTCGCGCGTGATCTGATCGGCCACGAACTCCACCCGCTGCAGGGTCGTGGGCACGATGGACACGGACTCCCAGGGCCACTTGAACACGCGGGCACCCTGGCCCGACGACCGGCGGTGGATCTTGCCGCGCTTGATGCAGATGAGGTACTCGCTGGGTTTGGCCGTGACGAAGCCCCAGCGCTTGAGCTTTTCGGGATCCTCGACAGGCTTGCCAGCCCGCCACCCTCCCTCATAGCGGTCGACATTCTCGTCCTCGACCACGGTCAGGGTCGCATTGCTTTTCCTGCGGGCTGCGTTGAGCGACATGGTTCCTCCTGGGTGCCCTGTGGCGGCACACAGCAGGAGGGGCTTCAAGGGCTGTGCCAAGGACCCGGGGCCTGAAAAACTGCAGCGCGATGCCGTCGAGAAGAAGGGAGCAGACCTTCGTGCTTCACCGGCCCTGCGTCATCCTGGAACAGCCTGCATCAGCACGGGGCAGCGTGCGCGCGCTCACACTTGCGCGGATGCCGCGACCATCCATTCGCCGCGGCGTCAGGTAGTATAGGCAGGCTTCATGACGCGATCAGCGCCAGCGAGGCGTACGAGAAAGGACATCATGCGGACAGCCATCCCGATTCCGCGCTTTCTGCTCTGTACTCTGACGATGCTGCTGCCCCTACACAGCGTCGCCTCGAGCCCGGCCACACAAGCTGCGCAGGACAAGCGACTGCTGGTCATGGAGCTGCAGTACGGCGGCGACGTGAAGGCCGACCTGGCCCACACCTTGACCGAGCTGGTCACCATCAAGCTGTCGGACATGGGCACCTTCTACGTGATTTCAGGAAGCGAAATCACCCAGGTCGCAGTGCTCGAGAGCGAGAAGCAGAAGCTGGGCTGCGCCGAGAATTCGTGTCTGGCCGAGGTCGCCGAGGCCCTGGGCGCACGTTTCGTGGTGTTCGGGCGCGCGAGTACCCTGGGCGAGCTGTACATCGTGCAGCTGCGTCTGTTCGACGCCAGGACGGCGCAGTTCATCGAGCGCGTCACCGTCGAGAGTCGCTCGGTCGAGGAGCTGACCCACAACCTGCCCGCCAGCCTGGACCAGCTGGTGGCACCCATCCTGGACCCCGGCGAGCACCGCGCCCTGGTGTCCCGACGCGCCGAGCAGGACGCCGCGGAGCCCGGTGTGAATCCAGAACAGGACGGTGGCGCGCCTGTGCTGCTGATCGCAGGCCTCGGGGCCCTGGGCCTGGGGGCGGTGGCTGCGGTGGCGACGACGGGCGGGGCCATCTACTTCAACAGCATCGTGGCCGACCCTGCGGGCACCGGGAAGACCGAGGCCCAGGCTTCGGGCACCGCCGTGCTCCTCGGAGGCGGCCTGTCCTCAGTGGCCTTGCTGGCCACGGGCGCGCTGCTCACCGGCCTCGGTCTGCTCGACTGAGCGCATCCCTGAGGCGGAGGTTCCATGACCAGACGACACCCCCTGATGCTCGTGCCCGTCCTGCTGTTCGCTGGCTGCCCGCTGCTCGGCATCGGTGCCACGCCCTGCGAGACCGACACCAACTGCCCCTCCGGCCAAATCTGCGGCGCCGACAAGACCTGTGTCGGGGGTGCGCGCGATGCCCAGGTGACCGGCGACGCCGCCGTCGACGCCGCGCAGGTGGACGGCGCCACCACCGACGGCGCGGCCAGTGACGCCAGCACCACCCCGGACGCCGGGCCGCTTGATACTGCGACCGCCGATACCGCGGTGGCCAGCGACGCCGCGGCAGACGCGGGTTCGGTGGACGCGCACGGCCCGGATGCCATGTCCGCCGACGCCACCGCCAGCGGTGACGCTGGAGCAGATGCAGGCTCGCGCTGCGAGAACCCGCCCTGCGTGCTCATGCCTGACTCCCCGACCCTGGTGTGCCGCGACAGCGACACCACCCTGGCCAGTTGCTCGACGCTGGCGAGCGACATGGACGGACAGGACGGCAACCTGCTGTGGCCGGCACCGAGTTACCTGGACCTCACCAATGGCGTGATCGATGACAGGATCAGCGGTCTGCAGTGGGAGCAGGCACTGGGCTCCGCGTCCCTGCGCAACGTCTCGGATGCCATCACCTACTGCGCGGGCCTGAGCCTGGGCAGCCAGGACGACTGGCGCCTGCCCAGCTTCACCGAGCTGATGACCCTGCTCGACCTGGGCAAGACCTACCCGGCTGCCATGCTGGACACGCTCATGTTCCCGGCGCCGGACAACCTGCCCTTCTGGAGCGCCAGCGGCTACAACGGCTACCACTGGACCCTGGACTTCTATTCCGGCACGCCGCACATCGATATCGACAGCCTGGGCTACGGCTCGGGCAACCAGGTGCGCTGCGTGCGTGGCGCGGCTCACGTCGGGGGCGACGTCCGCTTCACCGCGGGGACGTACATTGACAAACGAACGGGCATGCAGTGGCAGGCGCAGCCCGGGGTGGATCGCACCTGGCAGCAGGCCGCCGCGGACTGCGAGACCTTGAGCCTGGCCAGCCACGACGACTGGCGTTTGCCCACGCTCAAGGAGATGGACACCCTGGTCGACCGCAGCCGAGACCCGGGCAGCGATCCCTTTGCCTACCCGGCCATGGTCAACGACACGGCCAGCGCTGAGTTCTGGACCGCGACACCGCATCTGTCCGACTACGGCTTCTACGCGGTGCTGTTCCAGAGCGCCCAGTACACCAACCGCTACCGCAGCTCGACCAAGCGCGTGCGTTGCGTGCGCGGGCCGTGACCGTGCCGATGCGAGGAGACCCCATGCGCCTGGCGATCGTTCCCAGTCTGCTGTTGCTGGCGAGCTGCGAACTCCTCGGTCTGGGTGCGGTCCCCTGCGAGACCGACGACAACTGCCCCGAAGGACAGCACTGCAGCACGCAGAAGGTCTGTCTCGACGGTGCAGCGTCGGACGCAGGGAGCCGCGATGTTGCAGCAGCGGATGCCGCGGGTGACGCAGCGAGCAGCGATGCCAGCGCGGCAGATCAGGGAGCAGGCCAGGACGCAGCGAGCGGGAATGATGCCGGGACAGGGTGGGCGTGCGAGATGGCGCCGTGTATCCCCATGCCGGATTCGCGAACCCTGTTCTGCCGCCTCGGCGACACCGATGGACCGGACTCCTGCCCCGCGGTCGGAACCGAGATGTACGGCCAGGACGGCACCTACGATTTTCCGCGTCCGTCGTACCGTGACCTCGGCAATGGCGCGATCGAGGACCTGGTCACCGGCGTGCAATGGGAGCAGGTACCGCCGGGAGCAGCGGGCACCTATGCCGCGGCCCAGACGCGCTGCGAGAACCTGAGTCTGGCGAGCCACGACGACTGGCGCCTTCCCACCACCGCCGAGGTGGTCGGCCTGCTCGACTTCGGGACAAGCTCCGACGCCGTGGCGCTGGACCCGACCTTCTTCCCGGCCCCGTCGACCACCGGGGTGTGGACCACCGACGGATACAATGGTTTCCACTGGACCGTGAGCCAGCACCGAGGCGATCCCGTCATCCAGATGGACTCGGGGAGTTACAGCTACGAGTCGCGCTGCGCGCGGGGAGAGGTCGGCTGGCAGGGCAATCTGCGCTTCACCGCAGGCACATACGTGGACAGGCGCAGCGGTCTGCAGTGGCAGTCACAGCACACCGCGGATCAGAGCCTTCAGCAGGCCCTGGCCCTGTGCGAGGGATTGAGTCTGGCCAGTCATGACGACTGGCGGCTGCCCTCGCTCAAGGAGATGGAGACCCTGGTCGACCGCACCGATGCACACCAGTCCAGCCCGCAGACTTTTGCGGGTATCGTCGACAGCACCATCGCCAACGAGTACTGGACCTCGACGCCGGCCACGCCGCCACTGTACGGTTTCTACACGGTCTCCTTCGACAACGGACGCCATCTGTCCCGCTACCGTTCCTCGTCGCACTATGTGCGCTGCGTGCGTGGCCCCTGAGCCAGGAACGCCAGGCGGTGAGCAATGCGCGGGCTTTTTGCCCAGGCTGTGGCGTGGTGATCCTCGTCGCCGCCGTCCTCCTGCTTGGCGAGCAAGCCACCGCCGCGACGCGCGAACGCGTGCTGGTGTCGCAACCACGCAGCGCCGGAGACATCGCTCCCGACACCCTGACCGTGGTGGGGGAGCTGCTGACCCAGGTCCTGGCCGACGACCCGCGGTATGATGTGCTTGCCGCCAGCGAAGCCAGCGACATCGCCCGCGCCGCGGCCGACGAAGGCTGCACCGACAAGGACTGCCTGCTCGAGATCGCCGGCGCCATGGGTGTGGATCACGTGGTCATGTCCATGCTCAGCGCCAGCGGCGCAGGCTTCCGGCTGGAGCTGGGATGGCTCGTGGTCAGCACCATGCACCTGCGCAAGACCTTTCGCATCGAGGTGCGCTCGGTGGAGGAACTGCCGTCACGGCTACGGCCAGCAGTGGCGCAGCTGTCCCGACCCGATCCCCTGGCACACCCCGATGGGCAGACGGGGGCGCCCGTGGCGCAGCTGGCGACGGTCCCTCGCACGGCACCCACCGTCGAGGATCCCGCCGCAGCAGCCTGGCCCTCGTGGTACGCCATCGGGGGCCTGGGCAGCGGCGCCGTGGCCCTGGCCGTGGCCTCCACCACCCTGCTGGTGAGCCTGGCCTTGCGCGAGAGCGTGGCCAGCGCCACCACACCGCGCGACACCAAGGACAAGATCCTGATCGCTGGCCCCCTCGTCGTCATCGGAGGCGGTTGCGGGAGCTGCCTGCTGCTGGGCGCAGGCGCCATGCTGGGTGTGATGGCCTTGCTCGAGTGAGGTGACGGTGCTGCGTCGACGTGCCCCCTGGATCGCGGTCCTGCCATTGCTCGCGCCGGCATGCGAGCTCTTCGGGTTGGGCACCATCTACTGCGATCGCAGCGACGCCTTTTGCCCCTCTGGCTTCACCTGCAACACCGATGGCATCTGCGAGGGCCATGGCTGGAACCCCTTCGCGCCCCCACCTCCACCACCACCGCAACACCCCTGCGAGGTCGAGCGCTGCGGCGTCATGCCCGACTCGCCCACACAGACCTGCATCAACACCAGCTCCGCCATCGTGGACTGCCCGGCAGAGGGTCGTGCCTTGCACGGCCAGGACGGCAACTACCTCCTCGATCCCCCGGCCTGCGAGGAGCAGGGCAACAGCGTGCGCGACCTGGTCACTGGGCTGTACTGGCAGCGCGATCTCGACTCGACCGAGAGGTCGTGGAATCAGGCGACCGCGACCTGTGCGAGTCTCACCACCGACGGTCGGGACTGGCGCCTGCCCTCGGTGCGCGAGCTGGTATCCATGCTCGACTACGGCAAGCGCTCGTCCCGTGACCGCGACGTGCTCATCGACACGGCCCGCTGTTTCCCGACTCCGAGCATCGACACTTTCTGGAGCGCTGACCGGTCCTTCGATCTTCCGTGGTACGTGGACCTGCAGGGCGGCGAGGCGCGCGTCGACACCTCCCTGTCCGGCAATGAACGGGGTGCCTGGTGCGCCAGTGGACCAGATCTGGACCTGCCGCGACCGCGCTATAGCAGTGGGCTGTGGACCGACGACCAGAGCGGTTTGCAGTGGCAGCGTGCCAGCAGCGGCACCATGAACTGGGAGCTTGGGCTGCAGTACTGCGAGGACTCGAGCGACGGGGGGCTCCTCGACTGGCGCCTGCCCAGCATCAAGGAACTGGAGACCCTGTTCCAGCGCGGCGAGGACACAGGCCTGGCGCTGGACCTGCGACCGGAGCTGACTCTGGGCGACCACGTGTACTGGAGTTCCACTCCGCAACTGAGGGGCTACGGGTATGGCGCGTGGTTCGTCTCCTATGCGAACACCCAGTTCGCAGCCTCAACCCTGGGCAGCAGTCTGCATGTTCGCTGTGTGCGGGGGCCGGTGATACCGTAGCACAGCGCGTTGCGACGGCCTGCACCGCGGCGCGTTGGAGAGGGACTGGCACCCGCGCGGGTCAGCGGCATCGCGACGGACTCGCAACGGGTGTGCCGGGAGGCTTTCACGGTGACAGGGCATACTGCCCGGACCACGCGCTTCTGGATCGCGGGTCTGTCGCTGATGGTGGTCGCCCTGACCCTGCGCCTTCATGGGCTCGACGAGCGCGTGCTGCATGGCGACGAGGCGCTCAATGCGCAACGTGTCGAGGACCTGAGAGCGCTGGGTCATGATCGCGATCTCGCGCGCATCCTGCATGGGCCCACCCTGCCCTTGCTCAGCGTCCCCATCGTGATCCTGACCAGCCCCCTGAGCGCAAATGCCGATGTCACACCCTACCGAATGGTCAGTGCGATCTGTGGAACGCTTCTGGTGGGCTTGACCCTGCTCTTCGCTCCCTGGCTGGGCAGAAGGGCGTCCCTGCTGGGCGCAATGCTCGTGACCGTCGAACCGTCCTCGGTCTACCTCAGTCGGTTCTACCTCCACGAGTCCCTTTTCGTCCTGCTCGGTGGCGCATTCCTCCTCGCCCTCCTGCGCTATCTCGAGACCCCCTCGAGATCGCGGGCGGTGCTGCTCGGTCTGCTGCTGGGGCTGCTGGTCACCACCAAGGAAACCTGGTTGTTGATGGCCCCGGCCGTCGTCCTGGGCGTGCTGGTGTACCGGCGAGCACAGGGGCCCAGCACATCCCTTCACCGCCGGACGAGATCTGCAGCGTGGGAACTCGGAATCACTGCCGTGAGCTGTGTTGCAGCGGCGGTGCTGATAGGGAG
This sequence comes from Pseudomonadota bacterium, assembly GCA_043821645.1. Lineage (GTDB taxonomy): Bacteria > Myxococcota > JACRCW01 > JAFGSX01 > JAFGSX01 > JBDRCO01. The sequence goes on from JBDRCO010000051.1 coordinate 22,333, forward strand.
CCAGGGGTTCACCAATCCCCACGGAGTCGTCGCCTTGGTGCGCGCCTTCGCCGGCTGGGTGCACGTAGGCGCCAGCGGCCAGCTCGGCGTCAATGCTCAGCCGTGGTGGTACTACCTGCAGCATCTGTTCTGGTACCGCGATCCCGCGGCAAGCGGGACCCTGTTCAGCTTGCTCCCGCTGCTGCTGCTCGGCGCGGTCAGCCTGTGGCTAGGAGCACACGGCCTCGACAAGAAGACCCCGACCCTGCACCTTCTGCAGGCCTATGCCTTCAGCATGCTGCTCGTCTACTCGATCATCCCATACAAGACGCCCTGGAACGTCCTGGGCTCGGTTTACGCACTGTGCCTTCTGGCTGCAGTAGGGACGAACAGGCTGCTGCAGCTCGGACGCGGAACGTTGTCGCGAGGTACCGTTCTGGTGGTGACGTTCGCCTGCGTGCTCCTCCTCGCGTACCAGTCCTACCTGCTCGGCGCCGTCTGGAATGAGCGAACCGCCAACCCCTACAACCATGCGCACACCCATCGCGAAGTGCTGCAGCTGGTCCAGCTCTGCCGGGACCTGGCAGAGAACATGACCGACGGCCTGGCCATCCCCATGGTCACGGTGTTCGCGGCGGACCAGCATGTGTATCCGCTCCCGTTCTACCTTCGACACTTCTCGGGCCGACAGCGTCTGGAAACGGTGCCTGAGAAGATCCCGCCAGTAGCGCTGATCATCACGACAGAGCGCGACCTGGACAGGGTTCGCTCCGCCACGGTGACCCACTACACCATACGGGGCTTCTTGCTCCGTCCCGGGGTTCGAGTGTTCGCACTGGTGCGGTCAGATATCTGGAGAGCGCTCCACGGCGCACAGGCTCCTGTGAGCCCGTAGCGGATCGAACGGCGCCAGGCCCCGCGGCCCACATCCACCATTGCTTCCCAGAGAGTCAGGAAGCCCCGAGCTATCCCGCAGCCGGGCTGAGCTGCCATACTCGATGCGCCAAGGGAGCACCTGGATCATGCAGCCGCTCGGTGCTGCCGTGCCCCGGCGCGGCAATATTCTCAGTCGCGCCATCGGCCGCGCGATCCTGTTTCTTCTGGGCTGGCGCACCGACGGCGACATCCCGGACATCCCTCGGCTCGTCGCGGTGGCAGCACCCCACACCTCGAACCTGGATTTCCTGGTGGCCCTGGGTTTCATCTTCGCCCGGGGCCTGCGCGTCTCGTGGATAGGCAAGCACAGCCTGTTCCGCTGGCCCCTGGGTGTGGTCATGCGCTGGCTCGGCGGTGTGCCCGTCATGCGCAGCACCACCGCCGGTCAGGTCCAGCAGATCGCCGAGCACATGAAGGCCCAGCCGAAGTTCTTTCTGGGTCTCTCGCCTGAGGGTACCCGCGAGCGCGTCGAGCGCTGGAAGTCCGGCTTCTATCACGTCGCCCAGGCGGCGAAGGTCCCCATCCTGCTGTTCTACCTCGACTACGGGCGCAAGGTGGTGGGCACGGGACCCCTGTTCACCCCCACCGGTGACGTCGAGGCGGACATGAAAGCGATCCGGGCCTTCTATCGTGACAAGACCCCGCGCTTTCCCGAACGCTTCGACAGCGGCACCTGAACCGGGCGACGCGACCTCGCAAGCTGCGAGCGTTCGTGGCACGATCCCCAGCATGATCCTGACCTGCTTCGTCGCCCTCGCCTGCGCCAGCGCGCCGCTCAGCGGGCGCGTTGTAGGCGTCTCCGACGGCGACACCATCACCGTGCTGGCCGAGGGTCGGCGTCCCGTGCGGGTGCGCCTGGCCGAGATCGACACGCCGGAGTCGCGCCAGCCCTGGGGCAAGCGCGCCAAGCAGGCACTGTCGCACAAGGTGTTCGATCAGCAGGTCGTCGTCGAGGTGCTGGACGTGGATCGCTACGGCCGCTCCGTCGGCCGCGTGCGCCTGGGCAAACGCGACATCAACCGCGAGATGGTGAGCGAGGGCCATGCCTGGGTGTACCGCGACTACCTGCGCGACCGCAGCCTTCTCGACGTCGAGGCCGAGGCGCGGGAGGCGCGTCGGGGGCTGTGGTCCCTGGGTGAGTCCGACAGGCTGGAGCCCTGGCTCTGGCGCCGTCGTCACAAGCGTCGCTAGCCGTTCCTCGGGAGAAGATCGTCGGCCCGAGCCCCTGCATGTCGGACTGGAACCCGCGATCCCGGGTGCTACAGTCCGCGCATGCGACCTCCCCTCCTGGTCCTGGTCCTGGTCCTGCTCACCCTCGCCACGACCACCGGCGATGACGCGCTCTACCAGCAAGGCGTCAAGGCCCTGAAAGACCGCAAGGCCGACGAGGCGATTCACCTGCTCCAGGCCGCGGTGGACGCGGATCCACGATGCGTGGACTGCCGCTGGGAGCTGGGCTGGGCCTATTACCTGAAAGCCCGCTGGCCACAGGTGGTGGAGCAGTGGCGCGAGGTCAAGCGCCTGGACCCGCGGCACCCCGAGGTGGACAGACACCTGCCCGGTGCCGAGGCCCTCCTCGACGCCGAACAACGAGCAGCCCGGGCGGCCAGCTCTGCCCCGGCCAGCACCTCCCGGCCTGCCACGGAAACGCGCCTGCGTCTGCGTGCCGTGGGCGATGTGATGCTGGGCACCAGTTTCCCCGAAGGTTACCTGCCCCCGGACGACGGTGCCCACCTCCTCGACGACGTGGCGCCGCTGCTGCGCGATGCGGACCTGACCTTTGCCAACCTCGAGGGCCCGCTATGTGACGATGGCAGCACCGACAAGTGCGGGCCGGGCGAGAACTGTTATGCCTTTCGCTCGCCCACCCGCTACGGACGCTACCTCAAGGACGCGGGCATCGATGTGGTGTCCACGGCCAACAACCACGCCGAGGACTTCGGGGTCGAATGTCGCATCACCACCGAGAAAACCCTGCAGGCCCTGGGCATCGCCTACAGCGGCCGGCCGGGCACAGTCGCGTCCCTGAACGTGCAGGGTCTGCGCGTCGCGCTCATCGGTTTTCATAGCTCTCGAACGGGCCACTACCTCAACGACCACGCCACGGCCCAGACCCTGGTGCGCGGCCTGGCCGCCGATCACGACATCGTCATCGTGTCCTTTCACGGGGGTGCCGAGGGCGCGAAGCAGATCCACGTGCCCGAGGGTCCCGAGGAGTACCTGGGCGAGAACAGGGGCAGCCTGCGCGAATTCGCGCGCCTGGTCATCGACGCTGGCGCCGACCTGGTACTGGGCCATGGTCCCCACGTGCTGCGCGGCCTGGAGCTCTACCGGGGCAGGCTCATCGCTTACTCCCTGGGCAACTTCGCCACTTACGGTCGGTTCAACCTGTCCGGCTACCTGGGCGTCAGTGCTGTCCTCGAGGTGGAACTGGACGGCGAGGGGCGCATCGTGGCTGGCCACCTGCTCCCCACCCGCCAGGATGGCAAGGGCGTGCCGGTGCGCGATGCCGACGCCCGAGGCGTAGACCTGGTGCGACGCCTCAGCCGCGAGGACTTCAAGGCCAGTGGCGTCGAGATCGCGCAGGATGGCAGCCTGTTGTTGCCCGTGGTGATGCCGTGACGCGGATCAGCGCCGATCCCGTCCACCTGGAGCGCGCGGCCTGCGATATCGCCGACCGCTACCGCGATGGCTGCTATCCCGAGCTGAAAGACAAGGCCTGGAAGCAGGTGTGGGCTGCCCTGGTGCAGGAGCTGGGCGCGCAGTGTCCGGGGTGCAACGACGCCGCACTGGCTCGGGCACTCAACAAGGGCTTCGGCGACTCCCGTTGAGCATGCCCTTCGGGGCGGGGTCTAGCGGAGCAGCTCCTCGGCCGTGACGTAGCGCGGAGCGATGTCCACGGGGATGCCCTTCAGCCGGTCCAGCGCCTTGTGCACCTCGGGGCGGATCACGGCCTGCTCTGCGAGGCGCTTCTGGGCCGCGGCGTAGTCTCCCGTCGCCTGCAGGGTCACCAGCTCGCGCAGCAGCTCGGTCACGGCCTCTTGCAGACTCTCGCTCTTGAAGCCGAAGGTTCCATCCTCGTGCACCACCACGGCGCCCTTGTCGAGGAAGTAGTTGAGCTGCAGGGCCGTGCCCCGGGCATGCGCCGCGCCGATGCCGAAGCGAATCGAGCGGAACATCGACGCCAGGTAGGTCGCGTACACCGTCTTCTTGAGCGTGGCGGGAAGCCGCTCTGTGCGCACCAGGTAGGCCATGGCCCACAGACCCAGCACGTCGGCTTTAGCCTCCTCGAGGATGCTGTAGGAATCCTTGAGCGCGTCACGGATGCGCAGGTGGTCATCGCCCTTGGTCTCTTCGGGACCGAGGCCGTGCGCCAGCTCGTGAGTCAGGATGTGGGTGAAGAAGGAATCGAAGCTGACGTTCTTCTGATCGTCCTTGCTCAACAGCTTCTTCGAAATGGGAACCAGAACCTTGTCGAACTTGGCCTGCTGCACGTTGCGCAGCAGCACGCGCTTCGAGCCCTTCTCCGAGGTGATCTGCTCGTCGTTGGGCAGGTTGTAGGCGGCGCTCTTGACGCCCCAGTCGGCGTCGCCAGCGGCGTAGAGCTGGTTGACCACGCGAATGGGCGCCAGGCTCCCGAGGTGCGGATTCTTCCAGTCCTTGTCGATGGGAAGATTGTTCTCGAGTTCCTGCAAGGTCGCCCCGAGGGCGACGAGCTTGGCAGACTCGGCCTCATCGCGCAGTCCGATCACCGCCTCGAAGGCGGCCTTCTGATTGAACCAGCCATCCTCGTACACCTCGTAGGGACCGATGGTGGGCTCGATGCTGGCATCGATCTCGAGCCAGGCCACGTCGCTCTCGTAGTAGTCATTGCTGCGAAAGGCGCGGGCACGCTTCTCGAGGAACTCGCGCAGCGACGGCTGCTGTGTCAACGCGGACGCCTCGTCGAGGTAGCGGGCGGCGATGGTCAGCTCGCCTTCGAACTCGATGCTGTAGGGCACGATGATGAACTTCTTGCCGGGACCGCGGCGCAACGTGGTGAAGAAGCTCTGGGCTCGGCTGCGCTCACCGGCACTCAGCCTCGCGAAGTAAGCCTCGAGCTCGGCCTTGGTGCTGCCACCAGGGTAGAAGCTGCCGACCTCGGGCTTGGGACCGACTCCCGGCACGAAAGCCTGATCGCCATTGACCCGGTCCCAGGGTCCCATGTGGAGCATGAACATGTCGCGCCGGGCTTGCCCGAGCGGGGACGGATCGCGCTGCAGATCGAGCAGGGTCGCCTCGTTGCCCGACCACAGCTGGCGCAGGAACAGGGCATTCATGACCCGCGACGCCAGCAGGATCTTCTTCAGGCACTCACGCTCGCTCGCCGGCAAGGCCGAGATGTCGACCTTGAGATCCACCGGTGCGAACTGCGCTTGCCTGAGCTTGAGTTCCTTGAGGTCCGGGAGCGTCCCGCTGTCCGGAGCCGGAGTGCTCTTGGCGCCGAAGCTCACCGCCGCCAGTCCCAGCGCGATCAGGGTGTAGCCTGTTTTCATCTCAACCTCTTGATGCGAAGTGGTCGCTCGAACCCTTCATAGCTCCAACGCAGCAGACAATCACCCTCCGCGCGCAGGGCAGGACAGACACGCTTCGCGTTCAGCGTCCGCCGGGTGGGAGCAGCACGCGTGCGACGGGAGCGATCCAGCGTTCGAGCGCGGGCCGTCGCTGTCCAAGCAGCAGGAGGCCTTGCCCCAGGGGCCAGGCCAGGGCATGCCACAGCACGAGGAGAGCGACAGGAAAGCTCTGGTACACGAAGCGCATCTCGACGCCGCGGTGTCCGGCCACAGGGTTCAGATTGAGGATGAACACCACCTGCACCAGGCTCAGCAACAGCACCCCCACGACGTGAAGGCGGCGAGACAGGATGCAGACCAGGATGCCGGGTAGCAGGAGCCAGGCCAGGCCAGGCACGCCGCGCAGGTAATGCGGGAGATAGTGCGTCTGGTACAGCCAGAGGTTCTCCACAACACGGCGGCCGACGTCGACGACGGTCCGGTTCTCGAACACATAACTCAGGGTCGATAGGGGAGGCTCGTCGAGAAACTGCCGTGGCTCCCCATAGCGTTCGATGTTGCGCCAGAAGTTGACCGGGTGGGTGAAGGCGCGATCATCGTTGAGCAGCGGATAGGGCACGTAGAGCACGGTCGCCAGGACCAGGGTCCAGGCCGCGCGACGCAGGGTGGGCCATCGAAACTCCCGCAGCCACACCTTTCGCTGCAAGAGCAGCAAGGCCAGGCCCCCCACGACGACGATCCAGGCATGCACGCGGGTGAGGACCAGCAAGGCCGCGAGGACACCACAGGCACCGTCAGCAACCCAGGGTCGACGTGGTGTGTGTACTGTGAACAGCACAGTGACGAAGCCAAGCAGCAGCGCGGTGAAGAGGGGGGCCCGCATCCCCGACACACCGTAGAAGACCACCACCGGGTTGACGCAGAAGCTGGCGAGGGCGAGCAGACCGACCGCAAGCCCCAGCAAGCGCCTGCCCGCCACCAGGACCAGCACAGCGGCAACAAGGGTCTGCAGCACCGTGAGCAGGCGAAGCACGCGCTCCACGTCGTCGCTGAGCCACAGCCCGAGCTTGATGAAGAACACCTGCAAGGGTTCGCGCAAGCCCGAGTCATAGAAGAAGCGCATGTCACGGGCGCCCGCCACGAAGCCGGGCAGGTCGCTGTTGAGAGGGCTGCCAAGGAGGACCTGGAAGGCCAGGCTGAGCTGCTGCACCAGGACGCCGAGCGGGAACAGGGCCAGCAACAAGAGAATCAGGCGACCCTGGCGCCGCGCCCGACTGTCTGCGCCCTCCTGAGGCGCGTTCACGGAGAAGCATCCTTCGACGCTGCGGTGGTGTCCGAGGCCACAGGCAGGCAGAGCTGGGCCGCACCTTCGGCCGCGGAGCGGGGAACCTTGTCGATGAGGAAAGCAATGCACACCTGGCCGTCCGTGGGCAGATCCTGCGACAGGTTGAGACTGGAATGGTGCTGCACGTGGTCGCCTGGCCGCCAGCGGGCGGGGAGATACACGCCGTCCGTGGTCTCCTTGCGGTTCGCTCCGAGTCGCTTGCTGTCCTTGTTCTGAATAGCCACCTCGATCTCGAACTTGCCGCCCTCGAATGGGCCGTCCGACGTCAGCACGACATCCACGTCGACACGCCGCGGAGAGAGCGGATTGAGATGCACCGCCTCGATGCGGGGGCCCCCCTCGAAGCTGGTCGACACTTTCTGGTAGGTCGCGGGGACCGTGCGCAGCAGCACGCTCCCCAGCTGCTTTCCTGCGATGTAGGCGATGGGTGCCATGCGCCGGTTCAGCTCACGCCGCAGCTCGATGACCCGGTGCGGCAACTGCTCGGCCAGGTTGGTGGTCTGGGCAGGATCCGCTGTGCGATCGAACAGCTCGATGTAATTGCGCGTCTGGTCGTAGTGGAGCTGATAGGGCGAGGTCAGCAGCGAGAAGTCCCGGGTGTAGCGCGTCTGCTCGAGCAGCAGGGAGCGCTCGGCAAGCGGGGTCCCCTGGACCAGCAGCGGAGCCAGACTGCGGCCCCGAACAGGGGTCCTGACGTCGAGGCCAGCGAGTTGCCACAGGGTCGGCGCGAGATCGATCAGCCCGACCAGGTCGGGGACGCGTCGAGGCGTCACGCCAGGGATGCGGACCATCCAGGGCACCCGGGTCTCCTCGGCATAGGTCGTGTGCCCGTGAAACTCGATGCCGTGTTCGCCAAAGGACTCCCCGTGGTCGGCGAACACCATCACGATGGCGCGCTGGTCACGGCCGGAGTCTGCGATGGCCTGCAACACGGTGGTGAAGGCGGCATCGACGTAGTGCAGCTCGGCGGCGTACTGGCTCCGGCGATCGGTCCCGAAGAGGCGGTGTGCTGCAGGTGCCTCGTAGGGAAAGTGCGCATCGACAACGTGCATCCACAGCAGGAGCGGCTGGGTGAGGGGTGCCGCCCGCAGCACCTCGCTCCCCGCCTCGCTCACGGCCTGGGCAAAGCTACCCTTGGGGTCGCGCGTCAGCGCACGCCACTCACCGAAGTCGCGATCCAGCCCCAGCTTGTCGAGCTGCAGCCCCGCGGTGATCGCCACGGTGCGGTATCCAGCCGAAGCAAAGGGCGTTTGCAGGAGCGGGAGATCCGCAGGCACCTGCGTCGCGCGGACCGCCGAGAAGAAGCGCGGGAGCTCGCTGGTGAAGCGAGAGCTGAACATGCTGACGAAGGAGGGCATGGTCCAGCTCGACGGGGACACGGCGTCGTCCAGGACCACCGCTTGTCGGGCAAAGGCGTCGAGGTTGGGCGTCCGTTCCTGCCCGGCACCGTACACGCCAAGTGCGTCGCGGCGACAACCGTCGATGCTGAACAGGATGATGTCAGGCCGCGACACCGTCAAAGGCACGGGCTCGGCCGGTGCCGCTGCGGCCAGAGGAGGGGGAGCCTGCAGGTCCCCGTCAAAGCAGTCCTCGTCGATGCCGTTGTCCGGAATGTCGACAGCACCCGGGTACACGAAGGGATCCCAGGCGTCGCAATCGCCTCCACCCAGGAGCCACGGCACACCATCACCGTCGAGGTCGAAGCGGTCGGACCAGAAACTCAGCAGCTGGGACGCGGTGCGCCCCGAAGTGGATAGCAGCGCGCGCGCGCGGACATCAAAGGGCGCCACGGCCAGGCCGACGACCAGCAGGGCCGCCAGGGCTCCTGCAGCGAGCAGCCAGGTCCCCGTGAGACGTGGGGTCAGCCGTCGAGCCAGCCGTGCCGGCATCAAGGCCGTGCAGGTCGCCAGGACGCCGAGGGCAGCCACCGGCAAGTACAGGCGCCAGCCGTCGATCTCCTTGAACAGCGTCCGCTCCTCGACCACGGCAAACACGGCCAGCAGCACGCCGCCGAGCAGCACCAGCACCACGCTCGTCCGCGCATGCATCACGACCGCCAGCGCTGGCCAGCGTGCCAGTCTGGTCAGGAGCGAGGCCAGCACGGCACCCAGCACGACACAGAGCACCGCCAGCACGAGAAGGCTGAGGGTCACCGACGCTGCGACCAGGCGCGGAGTGTTGAACGATTCGACGAAGTACTGGCTGAGCCGCACTCCCGTGACCAGGAAGACACCGAGGCTGGCCAGCGCAGACAGCTCGCGCGCTCCTCGCCCGGGCTCACCGTGGCGTCCCAGCAGACGATCGCGCAGGCCTTCGCGCAGGTTGGAGGGGAACAGATGCAGTTCTGCTGGACCGAGCAGCGCCAGCAACCCTGCGAGCACCGCCAGCACGATACCCAAGCTCAGCGCGTACAGCCCACACAGGGTGAGGGCCACAGCCAGCACGTCGGTGGCGCCGCTCATGAAGCGCGCCGAGGCCGGAACCAAGCGTTGCAGATCGCCTGCCACGAGCAGCACGATGGCGAGCAGCGTACCCGGGAGCAGCACGCCGACTCCTTCGGCCAAGCGCTTCACGTCCGTCGCCTCCTCCCCAGCAACCACCAGAGAACCAGCACGGCGGGCAGTGCCAGCACCGACGACAGCAGGAACCCGTTGAGATAGGCCGGGCGGTAGCTCAAGGTCAGGTCCTGGTCTCCCGCGCTCAGGTCCAGTGCCAGCATGCCGTCGGCGCTCACCACCTGTCCCTGGCCCCGCTTCAGCCGCCAGAAACGATGGTAGTTCTGGTTGATGAGCAGCCTCGCCGGTTGCTCAAGGTGAGCTTGCACCCGCCAGGTGTTGGGTGTGATGGCAATCGCGTTGATCTGACCTGCCGTGTTGGGCTCGAGCCGCGCCTGGGGCCCCTTGCCACGCCAGATCCCTCGGGCGGTGGGCAGCGGATTCACCTCGTAGCAATTCGGCGTGCCCTCGTTCTGGCGCACGCGCCACCACATGTCATTGCCGCTGCCATTCCCCTGGAACAGCTCCTGGGTAATCCCCGGAACCGGCTTGACGCGGAAGCCAGGCCACCACAGCCGGCCACTCGTCACGCCCATGTCCAGCGCAGTGCCCAGCAGCAACAGGTAGGCTCCTCGACGCACGGGCCAGGCCAGCCAGCGCCGGCGCACCCGCCGGGCCCAGTCTTCACATCGAAAATCGAGCCAGTTGATGAACACGCCGAACAGCAGCGCCAGGTGCAGAACCACGAGAATGCCGTAGCGCGACGGCACGCGCAGCGACTTGTACACCGGGACCTGGTGGAGCAGGGAATAGGGCGCCAGCCAGCCGTGGTCGCCCAGCATGAGCAACGAGAACAGCACAACGGCCCAGACCCAGCGTCGCAGGGGCTCCTCGTCGCGACGGCCCCACAGCACCACGAAGGCCAGCAACGGCAGCGGGCCCACGTAATTGATGTACTCGTGCCACACATACTCGTGGCCGGGCAGGTTGCGCTCCAGCGAGCGCGACAGGAAAGCCTTGAGGTACAGCGTGAGGTCGAGCTTGTCATCGAGAGGGATGAGCCGAGGCTGTTCCCACAGGAACTGCAGCACGGGTCCCAGCTTGGCCGCGGAGACAGCCACGAAGACCAGGCCGGCAATCCCACCTATGGCCACTGGCCGCCACCGCGCGACCGGCGCCGTCACCAGGTCGTAGACGCCCTCGAACACCAGCAGCAGCAGGAACAAGGCCGTGGGGTAGATGCCGCCTTCGAGCACGGTCTCGGCCACGATCAAGCCGAGCAGAATGGCGTGACGCAGGTTGTCGCGCGCCGCACCGTAGGCGAGCAGGAGCCAGGGCAGGTACAGGAAGGGCAAGAACGCAGCGTGGCCGCCACCCGCGCGCATGGCGTGGAACCCGCACAGGGCGAACACCAGCGCCGAGGCCACCGCCGCCACAGTCGGTCGCCCCTCGCGCACCACCAGCAGATGCATGCCGACGAGACCGAGCCAGAAATGAATCAGGATGAACAGCTTCTGCGCGATGGCCACGCCGAGGCCGAGAAAGAGCACGAAGTAGGGCGACAAGAACTGGGTCTGGGCATTGGCAAGGTGCGGCGTGCCACCACATCCCCAGGGGTTCCATAGCGGCAGCTCGTGGTACTGCAGCACGGTCGTGCGCGAGACCTCGTGCAGGTAGTGAAAGAAGCGCCAGTCCAGGTGGCCGCCGGCGTAGGTCGGGTGCACGTACAGAGGGCTGGTATAGACCAGGGCGACCAGGAAGTAGGCCACCCATGTCCGCAGCGACGGGCGGTCCCGCATCGCGCGCAGGCCGCGTCCAAGCAGGAGGGTACCGGGAGGCTGCCACATCGCCGGTGCCGCTCAGGCCCGGGGACCACTGCGGCGGGTCCGTCGCAGGCTGCGGCGCGCCCGTACCGTCAGCACCTCGAGCAGCATGCGCGCCGAGTCCAGCCCCAGCGACACGCGCGATGCGTCCCGATGCTCCCAGTGCACGGGAACCTCGTCGACACGAAAGCAGCCCTCGGCCAGCAGCAAGATCTCGACATCGAAGGCGAAGCCATCCACGGTGGCGCTCGCGAACAGCTCCTGCGCGGCTTGAGCGGTGAACAGCTTGAAGCCGCACTGGGTGTCGCGAATGCGCGCCAGGCCCGCGGCCCGGATGATCAGGTTGAAGGTGCGTCCCATCATTTCACGGTGCCAGGGCTGGCGCCGGCCCAGCATGGAGTCCGGCAGGGCCCGGGAGCCGATGGCAACGTCGGCACCGGCATCGAGCCGTGCCGTGAGGACGTCCAGATCCTCGATGGGGGTGGAAAGGTCGGCGTCACTGAACAGTCGCCGCTCGCCAAGGGCGGCCAGCATGCCCATGCGCACGGCGTAGCCCTTGCCTCGGTTGGGCTTGTAGCTGAGGCACCGTATCCAGTCATGCTCGAGCGCATGGCGCGCTGCCACCGCGGCCGTGGCATCCGTGCTGCCATCGTCGACCACGATGCACTCGACAGCATTCTCGAGAGAGCGCTGATGCACGAACTCGATGATGCGAAGCAGGCTGGGGCCCAGCCGCTCGGCCTCGTTGAAGGCCGGCACGATGATGGAGAGCGTGGGCAACTGCGAGCGGGGCATCATCCCGGTCCCTGGCGTCGGAAAACAGAGCGCATCTTAGGGATCGCTCGCCGCGCAAGTCAACGAGCTTTGTGGCTTTTTCCGTCGCTGAGCAAGGCGGACTGGCGAGTTCCACAGGCTCACTCGAGGTAGCTCAAGTCCTGCACCTGGAGCAGGTGCTCGTACACGCCCTCGCGGATCTCCTCGGGATCGAAGCTGCGCTGCTTTTTACCAGTGCGCTGTTTCTTGAAGGCCTCGAGGTCCCGGTAGCCGCGCATCTGCCGCTTGAAGGCGTCGAGCCTGGCCTCCGACATCGCCAGCGCGGCTTTCCACAGACTGGACTGCACGGGGTCCGAGGGCGCAGGCACCGCCTGCATCGCCTTCCACTGAAGCTGCACCTGCTCGTGAGCCGCCTGCAACTCGGGCGTCGGCAACCAGCCCGGGTCCCTCCACAGGGGCGCCTGCTGGGCAAAACGCAGCAGGGCCGCCTCGAGGTCGATGAGGGCACGCCGGTGGCGACTGTCGTCACCTGGTGCGGCGCTGAGCGCGCGCAGGGCCTGGGCGTCGAGCGTGCTGATGAGGCCTTCCGTGGCTTTGTGCAAGGCGACGAATCCCTGCACCAGGCGCGGGTGCAGGGCCTTGCCTCGAGCGCAGCCGTCGTCGAGGTAATCCTCGCCCGAGTAATAGGCACTGGCTTCCTTGAGCACGGGCCACAGATCGTCGACGACCTGCGCCAGCGCTCGCACCGCCCCGTGCACGTCGGTGTCCTCGCGGGTCGCCGCCACCGCCTCGGCACAGGACTCGCGAGCGTCGTCGTAGGGTGCATAGAGCCCGTAGCTGACATAGCGCTCCTGACAGCTGGGACCTGCCTCCATGTCGACCCAGGCGGCGTAGCGATCCTGGCTTTGCAGGGCGCGCGGCACGGCGCGCTGCAAGCAGGCAATGGCCACGCCTGTCCCCCCCAGCGGCAGCACCTCGCGCTTCGCGGGCGGCGTGGCCACGGGCAGCACGGGCACGCTGGGCGTCGGGCTGATGGGGATGGGCGTGGGTGTTGCCGAGCCTGGGGTCTCCAGCGCTGTGCGCGAGGGCAAGCGAAAACCCTCGGGCACGCGCGCATCGAGCACCAGGACGCGGACCTTCGCAGCCGCACCGTTGTTCGACGAGGGGATGCGCGACACCAGACGCTGCACGGTGGGTGGCACCTGCTCGACCAGGCCTTCGAGACTCGCAGCACGCACCAGCTCACGGCCAGCCGCGCGCCCCGCCTGGGCGTCGTACAGGGTCAGCCCGAGCACCAGCGAGCGCTCCAGGGCTCCGATCTGGCTGATGACGATGAAGCGCGCCCCCAGGGCTCCCGCGATCTCGGCCAGGCACGCGCTGTCCGCCTCGTCACAACCGACCATCTGCTTCTCCGCCTCGAGGGCAATGACGGCACGCAGATCCGCACTCGATAGCACGTCGAGCCCGCCGTGGTTGGCGAAGGCCACGGTGGTGACGGTGGTCAGGGTTTCACCCAAGGCCCTCGCCGAGGCCTCGCGCTCTCGCACCGCAGCCTGGCCAGCCGGTGCCGCAGCCAGGAGATGTGGAGTGACGACGAACAGCCAGCCCATGGCGAGGGCTTGTAGTAGATGGCGAGGGCAGCAGACAGCAGGGTACATGGCAATCCTCCTGCGCGGAGGTCGTATTGTACCGGAGGTGGCAGGGAATCGGGTTGATTCGTCCGGTTGTGGGGGCCGACGACCGTTCGACGTGAAGACAGCTAGGAACAACACGGACTGCGGGGTGGGATTCAGTGCGCCGTGCGGCCGGCCTTGGAATGCTGCACGGCATCGTCGGCTGGACTTTGCAGGCGTGCGGCGGGGGCGGTCTGCTGGCTCTCGAGCTGGCACATGGGGCCACAGTGGCCCTTGCCCGGGTGCTTCCCCGAACGCAGGCCAAGCAGGGCACTCGCCACCACGGCGGCGACGAGAACAGTGAGGGTGACGATCCACATGCGTGCGCGTTCCTGTGCGTTCTCGTTGTGAGAGCCTGTCTGGGCCTCAAAGGTTCGGGGCCTGCTCATGCGTTCTTCTTAGCAGGTCCGCCACGCAGTGACTGGCCAGTACATCGCCATATGCGATATCCATGAGGACGACAGGCGGCGGCAGCCCCGTGACAACCGTCGCCGATTCGGTGGAGGCTGCGATGTCCCGGCACTTCCGAGTGCAGGTGCGATTGCTTGGCACAGAGCCAGCGGTGTGGCGTGAGCTCGAACTCCCGGCGCACCTGACCTTGCTCGGCGTCCACGAAGTGATCTTCACCGCCATGGGCTGGCGTTCCGCAACGGACTTTGCCTTCGAGATTGGCATGCGGCGACAGGCCACGGTCAATCCCGACAACCTGTGGCAGGTGGGTGAGCGCCTCGACGCTACCCTCGCCGATCTGCTCAGCCGCAGTGGGCAACCGCTGCATTACATTCACGACCTCGAGGTGCTGTGGGACCACGAGATCGAGCTGGTCGAGGTGGTGGAGCGCGAGGGCGACAGCCCCTGCTGCGTGAACGGCCAGGGCGCCTGCCCACCCGATGACGCAGGAGGTCCCGCCACCTACAGGCACCTGCTCGAGGCCCTGGCCCACCCCAGCCACCGCGAGCACCACAAGGCACAGGCCGTGCTGGGTGCCGACTTCAATCCCCAGGGCTTCGACCTGGAACATACCAGCCAGGCTCTCGCTGCGGCTGCACACGAGGACTGGCTGGAGCACGACGCCCCCTTCGCCGACGATCTCGACGACATCGAGCCCGCCCTGGCGAAGGCCTATGACGCGGACCGTGGTCCCGACGTCGGCTTGTGGCTCGCCCTGAACCAGGCCGACATGATCGCGGCGGTGGAGTACTTCCACCTGCGCCAGCACCTGCGACGACGCAGCGAGGCCCTGCGCTCGCATGCCGTGCTGCACATGGCGATCGAGACCCAGGTCGCAGAGGGCCAACCCCCGGAGGCCCAGCAGGCGCTGCGACGGTTGCAGAAGCAAGGCGTGGACCGTCACGAAGCCATCCATGCGCTGGGCTCCGTGCTGTCTTCACACCTGGGCAAGGCGCTGCAAACCGATCGCTTCGACGACGAGGCGTATGCCGGCGCCCTGGCTGTGATGGATGCCACCACCTGGCGCCGGGAGATGGGCCTTGGCCTGATTCCGGCGGTGATGAAGCGAGGCATCCGTCGGCACGGCAAGGCCCGTCGACGCACCGGGGAACCTATCACGTGACGGCCTCCGCCCCACGATCACCATCGGCGCACCGCAGGCGTCTGCGGATGCTGCGTCCCGTGCCGGGCTTCTTGTTGTGCTGCGCCACCGCGTGCAACGGAGCGTGCAGCGATCTGGTCGAGCGCCTGGGTGGCGCCTTCGACGACGTGGAACTCGAGGCGGGATCGGACACCACGCCGCAGGTAACCCCCGCCGTGGAGGCCCGTCCTCGTCCACCCATGGAGGTACGGGCCGCACCCGCTGTGCAGCACGCCCTGCTGCGCTGCCGGCTCACAGTCTCCTCGGCGCTCCGCGTGGCCATGGATCGCTACCGGACCTCGGTGGACCGCAGCAAGCTCGGCGACGGCAAGCAGATCTCGGTTCCCCCCGAGCTGGCGGTGGAGATCGAAACCTGCCGCCGTGCTACCGAGGACGCTCGCGAGCAGCCGGCATCGCTCGAGCTGCGAGTGTCCCAGGACGGCTACTTGGCTGCGCTGGCCGCGTTCGAGCCGGCACTGCGTGCGGTCTCGACCTACTACCGTGGCCTCCAGTACATGGACGACGGCATGCAACACGCCGCGGACCTGCACGCCGTGTTCGATCGCACCTGGCAGGATCTGGAGCGCAGCGACCGCAACCTGGCAGCTCTGCTGTGGCAAGCGGTGACGGCGGACCTCGCCGAACGCCGCGACCGCCTGCGCGGGCAAGACGCTCAGCGCGTGCACTGGATCTCGGCCCAGTTGCTGCTCTCAGCGGTGGAACTGCTGCGCAACCTGCAACAGCCCGCCCGCGGAGATCCCAAGAAGCGCCTGGCACAGTTTGCGGGCTGGCGTGCTGGCCTGGATGCGTACATCAAGGCCAACCCCGTGGACCTCCCTGCCAGCCTGCCCGATCCCGACGCTGCACGACGCCTGCAGCTGGCCGCCGCGCGCGTCGAGGAAGGTGGACAGCACGCCATCGGTGACGGTGAGATCCGCAATGGGCGGGGAACGTCCTTGGATGCCGTGGAAGCAGCCGTGCTCGAGATGGCCCTGGCCGACACCGAGCTACGCTGAGGGATTTCTCGTCCGCGGTGCGCCAGCCCGGCGAGGCCAGCTCAAGCCTTGAGACCGCCCCCTCGCTGCGCGAGGATCTGCTCCACCTGGCGCAGACCTTCGAGGTCGTTGACACCCAGAAGCTCCTCGCGATCCTTCGACGCCACCGTGACCACATCGTGGCCCGCCTGGCGCAGGTGGGCGAGGACATCGGTCAGATAGTACTCCCCCTGGGCATTGTCGGGGCGCAGGCGCGCCAGGGCCTCGCGCAGGGGGCCTAGAGCGAAGCAGTAGACGGCGATGTTGACCTCGGTGAGGAGCTTCTGCGCGGGGCTGCAGTCGCGATCCTCGACGATGCCTTCGAAGTGGCCCGCGGCATCGCGCACGATGCGCCCGTAGGCCGGTGGCGGGTCCATGATCGCTGTGAGGACCGATGCCGCCGCGCCCCTCTGGCGTCGGCCGTCGCGGATGCTCGCCAGCGTCGCCCCGGTCAACAGGGGCATGTCGCCGTAGCTCACCAGCACGTCCCCGGTGCGATCCGCGAGCGCGGGCAAGGCCACCTGCATGGCATGACCGGTGCCAAGCTGCGGTTGCTGCACCACGGATTGTACATCCGGTCCGAGCACACCGCGCACCTGCTCGGCGCCATGCCCCACCACGACCACGATGCGTTCGGGCTGCACCGCCCGCGCCGCATCCAGTGCCCAGGCAATCATGGGCCGGGCCTGCACGGTGTGCAGGACCTTGGGCAGCTCCGACTTCATGCGCGTGCCCTTGCCGGCGGCCAGGATCACCACGCAGGTCGACTCGGACATGGCGAGGTCCTCTTCCGGTCGCAGCCTTAGCGGGCGCAGGCCAGACCGTGCACGGGATCGGGTGGCCCCTCACAGGGGCGCCAGGCACCTTCGCGAAACAGACTCAGGCGCGGCGTGCCGTCGTCATGACGGTGCACCCTGTACACCCAGGAGTTCTCCTGCGGGTTGTGCACCATGGCCTCGAGCGGCCAGCCCATGAGCTCGGCCAGCAGGATGCGGTTGGTACCGCCGTGACCCACGACGAGCACGGTGCGCCGCGACAGGTCTGCGCGGTGACGGGAGAGGAAGCGCTGGATGCGCGGCACAGCATCCAGGTAGCTCTCGCCTCCGGGCGGCCGATACCGCGCCTTGTCGGCCTTCCTGGCAGCGTGCTGGGCACGGGCGAACTCGAGCACGCGCGGGTCCGGTGGGCTGGTCTGAGCGTCGCGGCAGGCCGCAGCGGCCGGATCGGCCTCCTTGTCGTCGAGAAGGCTGTAGCACAGGCCAACCAGCAGTCCGCCGTCCAGCTCGTCGAGATCCGCATCCGGCACGGCCTTGAGCTTACGCTGCTCGGCAATGGGTTCGGCGGTGCGCATCGTGCGCTGGCGCGTGCTGGTGAACACGCGCTCCACGGGCACGTCGCGAAGGAGCAGAAACAGCGCCACCCTGTCCTCGTAGCCTCGGGGGTCCAGGTCTGGATCCCCCTGCCAGCGGCCGATCCGGTTCCACTCGGTCTGACCGTGGCGCGCGATGTACAGGTCCTGCACATCGTTGCGCGGTGGCGTCGACAGAAACAAGGCCAAGGCGAACACAGGTGTAAGGTTCATGACCGGCTCAGGGCGTGCTGTCCGCGCCCGCGGGCACGGTGGAGGGCTGGGGACGGCAGGCCTGCTTGAACTCCACCAGCCGCTGCATCAGGTCATCGGGATAGGGCTCCAGGGTCTTGGCTCCATCGACCACCAGGGATTGTTGCAGGTCACCCTGGCGCAGCGTCAGGGTCACGACGCCCAGGTCATGCACGAGGGCATGCCGCCGTGCATCCACAGGTGGGGAGGCCAGGATGGCCGCAAGGTGCGTGCGCAGAGTCTCCACCTGCTCGGGCTGCAGCATCACCTGGACCTCCTGCAGGGTGCCCCGCGCCGGAAGACGGCGACAGGTCATCAACCCCGCCTCGAGGTCGACGGCCACCTGTTCCAGCCGCAGTGGGCCATATGCTCCGCGATGGTCGTACACGATCTGCTCGCTGGGCAGACCGGTGGGACCAGGTTCAAGGCCGAGCTCGACCGCGGGAAGGCTGGCCGGAGCGGGCGTGGTGACAGGCGCGGGGTCCGGGGTGCGACAGGCCATCAGGGCTGTCACCAAGAAGAGGCTGTTCAGGGTTCGCATGCGCGAGACTGTAGAAAGCAGCGTGCCCGGGGTCAATGCAGGCCTGTGCTGGCGACGGGACGCCCTCTGCCTTTTTTTATTGGTCGTTTTTTTGACCGGTGGAGCCGCTGGTCTTAGGGTGGATCCATGTGGCGCCAGATGGCGCACGCTGACGACGGACGGAGCCCACCGGTTCCATCCGCCACTCGCCCGGACCGCGCGCCACACCGGAGGCCCGACATGACGACCCGAACGCGCACCAGCAAGCTCGCCGCCCTGATCGTCTGTGGACTGTGCCTGGGACTCACCGCAGGTCTGCTGGGCATAGGACTCACACCCAAGGCTCAGGCCACCACGACGGGCCATTACACCGATCCCCGCATCGGCAACTACGAGGCCGCCCAGCGCGAGCTCGACGAGCACCTGCAACAGCGCATCCAGCTGCACCTGGCGCGGGTAGCCCTGGCTTCGCGCAGCAACTGAGGGCACCGCCTCGCTCTGCGCTCCCAGGCCGCGGGCGCGCTAGAGATCATCGCTGGCGACGTCGAGCATGCCGAAATCAAAGCCACCGCCGTCGACGATACCCTCGTCCACATCCTCGGGATCCAGGGGCACGAAGGGCGGTGGGTCAAACGCTCCGGTGCGAACCGCCGTGTAGCCGGTGACGATCTCCAGCGAGGCACCGACCAGGATGGGGCCAAAGGCGCAGCCCCCCAGGAAACCCAGCTTGACCTTGCCATCCTGGATGCCGTCGACGGCTGCACCCTCGGGCCAGGTCACCCGGGCCACCGGCACCCCGGCCTCGGGCGACAGCATGCCAGCGTCCTCGACCACTGGCTCGACGATGGTCTCGCCCTCATGGCTGAAGCGGCCACCCGCCACGGAGAGCGCGAGCAGCGCACACCCCCCCACGCCACTCTGCCCGGCGCCGCGCGCACCGGCACCGAGGACCAGCCCGAACTCATCGCGGGCATTGACCAGCCCGGCCACCACGCCGGCCTTCTGCCCCGCGGGGAGCTCGTGTAGCCGGTTGTCGACGACGTTGACGACGTGGGAGTTGGGGACCTTGGCCTCGATGCTCGGTTGGTGGATCGAGACCTTGTTCCACATGGTCTCCGACGGGCACTGCACCTCCTCGCGCCCGCAGAAATCACCGAGGTCGAGGGTGATGGGCTGCCCGCCGGCCCCGGCTCCCTGCCAGGTAGCCACACCGCCCGGGCCGGACACCGTCGTGGTGTGCACAGCCGCACCGATCTTGAGCGTCAGCTCCAGGATGTTGTCGAAGGTCACGTCGTAATTGCCGCTGACATCGGAGGCGGGATCCTTATCAGGACACCCCAGCATGAGCACGCAGGCTGCCCCCAGAACGAGCCAACGAAGGAAGCACACCCGTGTTGTCATCCCGCCCTCCTTGTTCTCGACTCCCCGCACCGCCCGGCGGCATCCGGATCCGGCGGGCCGCGACCATCGCAGCCCGTCGCATTGTAGCGCGAGTCGCTCATGCCTCCCAGCGACCCAGGATTTCTGCGCCGGCGCACGGCATGGGCCTGGCCATCGGGGCCCGGGCTGTGTAGAGAGAATCCATGGTCGATCTCCTCGACACCACACCTGGCGTTTTCGGCCTGCTGTTCCTGGTCGCACTGCTGATCTCGACCAGTGGCTTTGTCCGGGTCGTGTACTTCGTGAGTGTCGGCTACGCCTTCTCCATCGCCGCCATGGTGCCGATCAGCCTCTGGCTCTACCGATCCAGCCTCGACCTCGCGGGCCTGGTGCAGGCTGCGGCAGTCCTGTTCTACGGCCTGCGCCTGGGCCTGTTCTTGCTCGTCCGGGAACGCAGCCCGGCCTACAAGCGCGAGCTCGTCGACATCCAGCAACGAGGCCAGCACGTGCGTGGCCTGCTGCGGCTCGTGGTGTGGGTCGGAGTCGCGCTGCTCTACCCCCTGATGTTCACGCCAACCTTGTTCGTGCTCGCCGCGACGCGAGACAATCCCGGCACGACGACCAGCGCCTGGCAGTGGTCGGGCATCGCCATCCTGGTCGCGGGCCTGGCACTGGAGTCCCTCTCGGATCGCCAGAAGTCTCGATTCAAGCAGCAGCACCCGGACCGCTTCTGCGACGTGGGTCTGTTCCGCCTGGTGCGCTGCCCCAACTACCTTGGCGAGATCGTGTTCTGGATCGGTCACTGGATCGCCGGAATAGCGGTCTACGTGTTGTGGCTGCACTGGCTGGCGAGCCTGGCAGGCCTGGTCTGCATCGTCCTCGTCATGCTGGGCTCGACGCGTCGCCTCGAGCTCAAGCAGGACGAGCGCTACGGTGACGACGAGAGCTACCGGGCCTACACGAAGACCGTGCCCGTGTTGCTGCCACTTGTTCCCGTGTATTCGTTGCGAAACTGGAAGATCTACCTGGGCTAGGCGCGTCCCTGGCCGTGCCGCGTCGTTCGATCAGCGCTGAATCTTGTCCGTGATCGGAATGGGCTCGGTGGGGCTACCATCGAAGGCCGAGCGCCTCTCCTCGAGCTCGGCCGCATCCGCGACCCGGGCTCGGCGCAGGGCGTTCATGAAGTCCTCCTCGCTGGGCGGCTCGTGGTCAGGCTGCAGGCGTTCCAGGTGCCGCGCCAGCTCGGCGCGCGCGCGCTGCCACACCGGGTCAAAGGCATCGGCGGTATCGACCACCAGGTGAAAGATCACCGGCGCGGGCTGTCCTGGCCCGTACACGCCGGGCCGAAACAGCGTCACATCCCAGCAGTAGCTGGTGGCCTGGTTGGCCTGGCCGGGCTCGCGCACGATGGTGTACAGCGCCTCGTCGATCTGCTCCGACAGGTCGGCGATGCGGTAGTAGCCCGGACCCTCCTCTGTGCCGTCGTCTCCCGAGGCGTGGCCTCGCTCCTCGTCGCCAAAGCGCTCGTCACCGGACTTCGAGTTGCCCGTGTCGCGCTCGGTGGCGTCGGGTTCCTCGTGGGCCCCCGCGCCATCGCTCCCGCTGCTCTCGCGCACCGTGCTGGCCAGGGCCAGGCCAAGTTGATCGGTGCGACCCGCGCCCTCGCCGGGCGTCTCGCCCACGCCCTGGGCGGCCGGCGAGGAAGCGCGAGGATCCGCGATGCCGCGGCCACTCGGGTCCTGCGTACCCAGAGTTGCGGCGCTGCGCGCCTGCTCGGTGCTGGCCGCGGTGGTGGACGCAGCCATGGGAGCCGCCGTGTTCAGCGGTGCCCGCGTGGCGGGTGCCGACGGTGCGGGCCGAGCCTGGACGTCGGCGCGCGGGGTGGATTCGACGGGGGACCGGCGCTCGCTGTGCGCCGTCGAGGCACTCGTGTTGTCCAGGCCGCGCCTGGGGACCACCCGCTCAAGGCGAGTGGTCTCGGTGCGCGGTGGGGCTTGCTCGGGCACGATCTCGCGCGGTGGTGGCGCGCGTCGCGTCGCCGGATCAGCCGGCGCGCCCTGGCTGCTCGAACCGGCCACACTGCTGCGGGCTGCCGCCTCGGCCGCGTGCTCGGCCTCTCCCGGCGCCGCGCCCGACGATCCGCCACCGGTCAGGGAGCCCGCACCGAGTTCCCTTCGCAACAAACCTGCCGCCAGCGACAGCTTCACGTCCTTGTCCTGCTGCGCCTGCTGCGTGTGCTGGGCTTGCTGCGCCTGCTGGGCCTGGCGCGTCTGCTGGGTCTGCTGGGCTTCGCGCGCGGTGGCCGCGTCGAGCCCCGCCCTGGCCACCTTGACCTCACGCGCCGGTCGAGGCTCGCGCGACCGCAAGCCCTCGACGTTGGTGGGCTCGCGCCGGCCGCGGGCAGCCGCGTCCTGCTCGGGCTGGCGGTCATAGACATCCTTGGCCGTGCGCACCGGGGGCGGCGCCTTCTGCGCGTTCTCGGTCGACGTCGCAGGCACGCGCTCGGCGTTGACCAGTCCGCGCCTGGCCAGCTCGCCCAGGGTGTCGCGATCCAGGTTGCCTGTCTGTGGCAAGCCCGTGCGCTCCTGCAGCGACGTGATGGCCTGACGAAGGTTGGCGCTCAGCTCGGGCAAGCTGGCAGTGCCCGCCTCCAGGCCGGGCGGGACCTGGGTGCCGAGCTGCGTGTGAAGATCGCTGGTCAGCTGGCGCATGGCGGGTGCGGGCGACTCGCCAGGGCGCACCAGACCCGACTGGTTGAGGCCCTGCCCAAGGTCGTGCGGCACACCGTCCACACGTCCAGGTGACTGTGCGTGCTCGGGACCGCGCCCTGGAGAGTTCGCCTGCGATGGGCCGTGCCCCTGCGAATTCGCGTGCTCGGCACCGCGCCCGGGCGAGGCGCCGCCCGTGTGCTTGGCGTGACCTGGTGGAATGCGAGTCGCCACCCACCCTCCGAACCGGACGCGCAGCGCCCGCACCTACATGGTAGGCGGTCCGGAGTGGTCAGGGCAAAGGTTGCTTAGGGGGTCAGGGCGTCTGACCGCTGCTGCGAAGCCCTGGAAGACCGTACACCCTCGAATGGGGCACTTCCCCGAAAGGGTTGTTCCGGCGAGGCGAGACGTCACCGAGCCAGGGTCTCCTACCCCTCGCTGTATCGACAAGCCCGCGCATCTGTCCTATGCAGTGCCTCCGGTCGTCTGCATGCGGCGACCGTCGGAGGTCCTCGTGAAGATCGCTCTGTTTGGCAAGGCGGGCGCGGGTACACCGGAGCTGTTCGCCGCCATCACCGGGAGGGAGGCCAGCGAGCACAAGGGCGCGCGCCCGGCGGCGGTCAAGGTGCCGGACGCCCGGGTCGACGCCCTGGCCGAGATCTGGAACCCCAAGAAGAAGATCTACGTCGAGGCGACTTTTGTCGACGTCAGTATCGACAGCCTTGGCACCCTGGGAGAGTCCCTCAATGCGGCGGCGTCTTGCGAGGCCATCATCCAGGTGGCCAGCGCCAGCGCGGCCAGCGGCGGGGATCCCGATCCTCTGCGCGACATCGCGGACCTGGCCAGCGAGTTCGTGCTGCGTGATCAGATGGTGGTCGAAAAGCGCCTCGAGCGCATCGTCAAGGCCAACCAGAAGAGTCCGGAGCGCGAGCTGCTCGAGCGCGTCCTCGCCCACCTGGAGACCGGACAGCCACTGCGCCTGCTCGGCCTCGATGCCGCCCAGCGCGGTGCCATGTCCGGCTATGCCTTCCTCAGTGACAAGCCGCTGCTGGTCGCGGTCAACGTCGACGAGGATCGAGCCACGGCTCCGGCCTCCGCGGCCGTGATCGACGCCGTGCGGGCCCTGGGCGGCCAGTGCCTCAGTCTGTGCATCTCTCTCGAGGCCGAAATCGCGCGTCTCGACGAGAGTGAGCAGGTGGGCTTTCTCGAGGAAGCCGGCCTCAAGGAAAGCGCCCGCGCGCGCTTCCTGCGCGCCGCCTACGAGCTGCTCGACCTGATGACATTCTTGACCATGGGCGAGGACGAGTGCCGGGCCTGGAGCGTGGAGCGCGGTGCCGTGGCGCCCGAGGCGGCTCGACGCATCCACTCCGACATCGCCCGCGGCTTCATCCGCGTCGAGGTCATCCCCTACGCCGACTTCATGGAACTCAGGAGCGAGGCCGCCTGTCGAAAGGCCGGCAAGATGCGCGTCGAGGGCAAGGAGTACATCGTGCAGGAGGGCGACATCCTGCACTTCCGCTTCAATGTGTAGCTGCGTCGCCGCCCGAGGCCGGAACGGCCTGTCCCAGCTCGCGCCCACCCTCGACCAGCAGGGTCTCCAGGGGGCCCTGCCCCTGCTTGAGCACGCGCGCCACCACCGAGCCCGTGGCAGGCTCGATCAGACGCAGCCGCACCATGGTGGTGGTGCCCAGGTTTCCGACGCCGCCCGACGCAAGGTAGCGAACCTCGCCCAGCTCCTGGCGAACCCGCTCCAGGCAGGCATCGCTGTCGCAGGCCGCCAGCAGCTCGTCCTGTTCACGCTTGAGCACGATTTTGGCGCGGCCAACCTCGCGCATGCCGCGCTGCACGAACAGGGTGTGCGCGGCCATGGCCTCGGCGTCCGGCCCCTCGAGGTCGGTGAGCAGGACCGTGGGTGCCCCCGCAGGCGGAGCGGGCGGTTGCTGGTAGGTGCCATCGGCAGTGGCATTCGGCGAGGCCGTCTGCACCTGGGTCTTCTCGGTGGCGCAGGCGCCCAGCAACAGCACAAGGGCGACCACCGGCGCACACAGCACACGCATCATGTCCGTCCTCCTTGGCTCGCGGGCCTGCTCCTGCTGGTGCTCGGCCTGGCACTGAGCGGGTGCCCCAGCATAGCGCGTTCCCCGCGGCCGACCCAAGCGGCCCCCCGCGCTGCGTGGTTCACCGTCGAGGGACCGGCGGCAGACTCCGCCATGCAGCACCTGGTCGAGGACATGGCGGCCGCAGCCCTGCGCGACGTGGCGACGTGGGGGCGTCTCGAGGTCCCTGTGCGCATCGTGCTACATCCGGATCACGAGGCCCTGGAACGTGCGATCGGCCGTCACGGCTTGCCGTGGCTGCGCGCCTGGGCACAGTACAGTCGCATCGACCTGCAGTCGCCGGCCACCTTTGGCTACCGCGACCCGCGGCCGGCCCTACGCGAGCTGCTGGCCCACGAGCTGACCCACGTGTGGATGTACCAGCACATCGGTACGCCGGAAACCTGGAGCCAGGTATGGGTGCCCTTCTGGTTTCGCGAGGGCATGGCCTCGTGGACCTCCAAGCAAGGGTACCGCCGGGGCAACCTCGCGTCGCTCGGACAGCGTCTGGCTGCCCTCGACGGCGCGATCGATCCCCTCCTCGACGGCGAAACCTTGACGCGGATCGATCAGCCTCTGGCCTACGGCGCTGCGCACTGGGGCTTCGATCGCGTGGTGGCGGAGACGGGCGAGGACGCCGTGCGTGCCCTGCTCGAAGATCTGCGCTCCGCCGTCGATTGCGCCCCGCCTGCGAACCCGCCCGCGGGCGACGAGCCCCAGCGCCCCGTCAGCGGCGATGGCCGCACGGCTCAGACCCGCGCTGGGTCGGGTACCGGCGACGTGGACTGCAGCTCAGAGAGCACCCGTTTTGGCAGGGCCTTCGAGCACCGGCTGGGTGAGAGCGAGGTGCTGTTCGCGATCCGATTTCGCCGGGATCTGCTCGAGGCCGCACACCCGAGCCCCACGGCGGAACCGATCCCGGGTATTCCCTGAGACAAGGACAGGCACTACAGCCTGGGAAACTCCAGCCGCCCACGCATGCCGCGCTCGAGCCGCTCGCGCTCACGGGCGCGCTGGCGAGACTTGTAGCGATGGTGCGCCGCGTCTCCCCTGTCGTTCTGGCGCGCCGTCTCGGCGTCGATCACCTGGAACTCGGCGAGGGCGAACACCGATCGACCCAGATTCTCGCCGTCACCGAGCTGGGCCAGCAGCGCGTCCGGAACCACCAGGGGCACGTCGGCCACGAAGTTGATGACCCGGTACAGGCTGCCCGAGAACTCGTTGCGCGGCCCCTCGGCACGACGGCGCTCCTCGAAGTTGACGTCGATCTGCAGCCTCGATTCGTAGGCTCGATACAGCGGATGGCTGCGCAACAGCGACGTGAAGTCGATGAGATCATTCTGGGTCTGGTTGGGGACCAGGTAGTTGAAGGGCACCAGGTGCTGACACAGGTAGCGGATGGTGGGCACCAGATCGCCCTGCTCGGCCACGACGAAGCGAAAGCGAACCCGGTCGTAGATCTCCACCGCCAAGTTGTCGCGCTTGACCAGGAGCTTGGCGATCAGGGAGTCCCTCCGCTTCTGCCCACCCGTGAAATCGAGCACAGGAAAGCCGAGCCGGCGCATCGCATCCGCCGTCGCCTCGACCCGTTGCACCAGCATGCCATTGACCGTGGCGTCGGAGATGGGCAGCCGGAAGCGCAACTCCCGGGCATTGACGTGATGGGTGATGTGCATGACCTTGAGCAGGATGCAGGAGTACATGCGGTGCCGGCGCGTGCCCATGGCCTCGGAGGCGTACAGCGGCAGATCGAACAGCTCGCAGTGCTGTATCTCGTCGGGAATCTTGTAGCCGTGCACCCGCGTCAAGTAGTCGACAGCGCTTGTGCGCAGCTGCTCGAGGTACTCCCGGTCCCGGGCATCCTCGACGTCGAAGCCTTGCAGCCGGGCAAAGGCCTCGACCTCGTCCTCGCGCTCGAAGTTGAGCCTGTACCAGTCGATGGCCGAACCACCGCGCAGCACGAGGCGTACCTGTTCCAGCTCACCCAGCGACAGCGCCTCGTAGCGCAGGGCGGCATAGGCGGCCACCGAGCGCCCGCGCTCGAGCTCCCCAAATGGTTCGCGTGGCCGATTCGACATGCTCGCCCCACCACTTGTCGGTCCGTCCCCGAAGGACGGTGGATCCCCGGACCCGCCGACCAGGTACCCCGATGCGGCCTTATGCCAGAGCTTCCAGCCCGTGGCCAGTGCCCCGCGTGGGGGACAATGAGATGGGAAAATCTACAGCGGGAAGGGGAACTTGATCGGGCCGACGTCATCGCCATCGAAGGTCGGGAACTTCCACTTGGCGATGGCATCCTGCACACAGCCGCCGACGTAGGTGCCCTTGAATTTCGAATCGAGCACCGACACGTTCTTGGTTCGCCCGTCGGGGCGGATGTACCACTGCATCTTGAGGGTTCCGGTGGCCAGCCGCGGATTACGCTTGGCTTGCTCCGCCGAGCACTGCTTCACGTCGCCGAGGTTCTTCTTCACCGTCATCAGGATATCGGTCTTGGACAGCGTGGCCTTCTTGCCGTTCGAGCGCGAAGGGGGCAGCGCCGCATCTCCTGTCGGGCAATTGCCGTCCGGGTAAAGGATGGGGTCGCAGGAGCCGCTGCGCTTGGTGGGGGTGCGCACAGGTTCCGGGTCCGACTGCGGATCGGGCTTGGGGTCAGGCTTGGGATCCGTCCTGGGCTCGACCTTGCGCGGACCCTTGGTCGAACTCGAGTTGCCACTGGGCTTGCGCGTAGACGGACCCTTGCGCCCGTCGTCGCCAGTCTCCGCAGGGTTGTTCCCGGGACGGGGGTCCGCGCTGGCCCCCGGATCTGGCTTCGTGACGTCCGTGCCGCCAGCCGCGGCGGGGTCCGTGGCGGCAGCCCCGGTCGTGGTCCCGGTGCCTGTGCCCGGCGTCACACCAGCAGGGTTGGTCGGGTTCTGCGGCGAGCCGGTCGAGGGGCCGCCTGTGGTGGGTGTCCCGGTAACCGGGTTGGTCGGCGCTTGCACCACCACCGCCGGCGCGGGCTCGCGCAGCAGCAGCACCAGGACGACGACGAACAGGCCGATGAGCGCCAGACCACCACCGCCGGCCCCCAGGATGAGAGGCCAGTTCATCTCGCGCTTGGGTGCGGAGATGTAGGAGGGGCGCTTGAGCACCATCGAGGACTGACCGGCGATCTGCTCGATGTTGATGTCGTCGGTGGAGTGCGAAGAGATCTGTTGCGAGAAGGGATCTTCTGCGTAGGGCGAAACTGGCTCTTGAAGCCGGATGGGCCGCGTGCTCAGCAATTCGTCGATGGGAGGCAAGGGCTTGCCACTGACATCGCTGTCCTCGGCGATGGGCATGCTGTCGCCATAGCTCGGCGCCTGCTTGATGACATCGATCTCCTGCTCCACCAGTGAGGCCAGGGCAGCGGCCGCTCCGGGCTGCCAGTTGACCTCCTCGTCCTCCTCCTCGGGCGCATCCTCGGGGATGGGCTGCATGGCCGAGGACTCGGCCAGCGAGGCCGCCTGGTAAATCTCGGTCATGCCCCGGGGACGCCAGGTGCCCGAGCCCGCCATGTCGGGGGGCGGCATGTCTTCGCCGCCGGCGAGCGCAAAGGGATCGTCGGAGGCCTCGAAGGGCAGACCGCCATCCTCGGCGGGACCGGCCCCGATACCCTCATCAAAATCTGCAAGCCCGGCGAGCCCCCGGGGTTGCTCGATGGCCGTGCGAGGTGGCGCTGCCGCCGTCTTGGCCTGGACCAGGTCGCGCAGGTCGAGCACGTCACGCACCGGCATCCAGTCCGGCAACCCGCTCTGCCAGACCAAGGAATCACCATCGACCTGACCCTGATCCCAGTACTCCGCCAGATCAGCAACCGAAACGGGTCCCGCCTGATCGTCATCGATCGCCACGTACCAGAGCTTCACGGTATCGAAGCCGGCAGGCTCGTCGGGGCCTGGTTCCTCGTCGTGGTCCGCGTGCAGCTGATCGGTGAGGCTGGAGAAGGGCGTCCGGCCGGAGCCGTTGCCACCGCCTGGCATCTCCAGGTGCGCAGGACCGGGGAGCGAGATGTCGTCGTCCAGGGGTGGCATCTGAACCGCCGCTGCACGTTCTTCCTCGACCCGCACGAGCTCGTTGTTGCTGTAGAACCGGGTCTCGCGCCGGCTGTGATCTGTACTTTCGACGGACGGCACCGCAGCGAATGGGTCGCTGGTCTCGCCAAAAACCGTGTCGAAGGCGCCGGCCAGCTCGTTGTCGAGGACATCGCCCTCGGCCGCCAGCATGGCCGAGGCCTGCTGGGCCACATCCCCCGAGGTCACAGCCAGCCCGGACGCGTCGTCAAACTCCTCGTCCCTGCGACCGTTGCCGCCCGAGCCGACGTCCTCGTCGATCAGGGGATCGCTGCCGTAGGGCGAGGCTGCGATGGCGGTATCCCCGGTCAAGGCTTCGCCCAATCCGTCGATGCCGTCATCGTCGTCCAGGGACAGATCCTCGTCCTGATCGCCACTGGCGGAGGCGAGGTCGCCATCCGAGGTTGGATAGTTCGTCTCCTCCTCGTTCCCGGGCGGGGGCGGATACACCGTTTCCTCGTCGGAACCGACCTCAGCCGTGGGACGAATGACGATGACGTTCTCGCAGCGCTTGCAGCGGACCTTGACGCCCCGGTCGCCGACCTTCTCGTCGGCGATCATGTACTGGGCATTGCACTGGTCGCAGTAGAATTTCATGCCTGCCACGTCCCGCCGAGGTTCTCCCCGTCACAACGAACACCGAAGCGCCAGGATCTACCCTTCGTGTGGCGCCGGGTACCATCTGAAAGGGTAAACGTGCCAATGCGCCGAGTCAACGAAACGACCGATCACAAGAAACTCCAGGCAGAACCCGGCGGCTGGCCGTGCGTTGAACAACGCATGGCTCGCTTCACACATCTGATTCGCCCCCCCCGCGCCGGACGGGCCTTTCTGCACCTGGTGCCATGGCTGGCGTGCGCGCTGACCCCGGCGGCACAGGCCCAGGTTCCTGACGCGGCGCAGCGGCTGGTAGGGGCTGCCCGCTCACTGCTCACGACGCCCTATCGCTTCGGCGGGCGCCTGCGCCACGCCACGGATGGCATCGACTGCCAGGGCGTGCTGTTCTACGCGGCCGAGCACGTGGGAGCCTGTGGGTGGCGCTCCTACTCGGTTTACCCCAGCCAGGCAATCCCCGCGGGGGAGCTCGGCGACGCGGTCCCTGGGCTGAGTCCCGTGCGCAGCAGCCGCCTGCCGATCGCTGACCTGCGCCCCGGGGACGTGCTGTGGCTGGTGGGTCCTGCTCGAAATCCCGCCGAACCTGCCATCGGAGCGTTCGACGACGGTCCGGTCTGGGTGTGGCACACGGGGATCTATAGCGGGCACGGCCAATGGATCGTGGGCGACCACTTCGCGGGACAGGTGGTCGAGACGGATCTGGCCTCGTATCTCGCTGTTCACGCAGACACCTATTCAGGTCTCGTCGTCACGCGGCTGGCCCCGTCGCCTCGTCCAGCGCGATGCCGCCATCACGCCCGCATGGGCAGCTCCTTGACGAGAGCCACGGCTCGCCCCTGATGGCATCGCAGCGTCCGCGCGGGGCTTGCTGAGCGACGGGAAAAGCGGCAAGGTGGGCCATCTTTGAGCCGCCTCACCCGTGGTGGTGTCCCCGGGTCGAGGGCACAGTGGAGCCCGCATGAACAAGAGCAGCATTCACAAGGCGCTCGAAAGCATCCCCTACGGTGTCAGCGTGGTGACGGTCGGTCGCGGTGGCGTCGAAAATGCGCTCACCGTGTCCTGGATGAGCCAGGTCTCGTTTGACCCCCCGTGCCTGATGATCGCCGTCGACAGCCTGCACTACAGTGTCGAGTTCCTGGAGAGCACCCGCAACTTCACGGTCAATCTGCTGGCGGAAGGCCAGACGGCGGTCGCGGCGCACTTCGCGCGCCCCAGCACCACGGAGCAAGACAAGCTGGACAAGGTCGAGACCCGTGAGGCGGAGAGCGGGGCGGCCATCCTGACCGAGGCCGTCGCCTACTTCGACTGCGAGATCCTGCAGACGCACAAGGTGGGTGGTCACACGCTGTTCATCGGCAAGATCATCGACGCCGATGTGCTGCACGCGGTGCCCCCGCTGACCACGGCCTCGGGGATCCGCTATCGAAAAAATTCGCCCTGACCTCGGCCCGGGGGAGCCGTGGACGTCTACTGCCGGCGCTGCCAGCTGTGGGAACAGCGCGCGAGGCCTCCTCAGCGAGGTGAGACCTGCCTGCAATGTGGCGCGGTCCTGCACCGCCGCCGCAGGCGCAGTCCGGCCCCGTCGACGCACTGGCGCGCCCTGATCGATGCGATCCGTTCCACCAAGGGCATCATGTTCCTGGTGCTCTATGCCGTGTTCGTGGGCCTGGCCACCATGATAGGCCGGCCGTACCTGGCAGCGCTGTTGCTCTACGCCGGGGCCGTGCGCCTGGCCTGGCGCTCCATGAACATGCAGGGCAACAGCATCGAGTTTCCCGAACTGAGCGCCCAGGACCTGTTCAATGGGAGCGTCATGTTCGGCGTCGCCGTGTTCACGGTGAGCTTCGTCGTGGCTCCGCTGGTCCTGTTGCAGCTGGCCTTCGCCGGCGTGGCCGTGTCGATACCCGTGGCCATCGCAGTGGCCGTGCTGTTCTTTGCCTATGCGCCGATGGCTCTGTTGCTGTTTCTGCGCTCCAGCAGTGCTGCCGGCATGCTTGCGCTCCCGGCTGCGATAGGACTGGTGAGCGCCGACCCACGTGGCTACGGTTTCCTCGCCATCCTGGTGCTATCGAGCCTCGGGATCCGCCTCGCCCTCGGAGCCCTGGTCGGAATGTTCGGCCTGGTGGGCCGGCTGGGGTTCAGCGTGCTGCTGGCCCCTGTCGAGGCCACTTTTGTGCTCGTCGCTTTTGGGCTGTGCGGGCTGTTCGTGCGCAGCCACGCGCGGTCGCTCCAGGTCCCGTGCGACGAGGACGACTGGGAGCCGCTCGGGCCCCCTGCCGTCGAGACCGCGACACCAGCTCCACCGGCGCCACCCTCACAGCCTGTGGCTCTATCGCCCGTGGTAGGCGCCGATGGGCAGAGCCTGCTTGCCGACGACATCCCCGCGGTCACCGGTGAACTGGTGAGCGGCCCGCCACTCACACCCGGCGCCGTCACTCCCGAACCGCTCGTGCCCGTCCTGATCCCGCCATCCCCCGGTGCCGTGGTCGCCGCACCTGTCCCGAGGGTGCCACCACCCCAGGCACAGCGCGGAGGTACCGCGGACTGGCCCTGGGACGAGCATGCCACGGCTCCATCCGCGGCCGCCGTGCCACCCGCGCGATCCCCGGCGACCCAGATCATGGGCTCTGTGCTTTCGCCGGCTCCGTCGACACCACCCTCCCCTGCAGCCAGATCGCCCGCCGCCGAGGTGCCCGCGCCAGTGTCGGGGATCCTGGCACCCACGCCTGCACCACAGGCCCCACGCCCGGGTGGCGAGCAGGAGCTGGACAGAGCCTCCATCTCCCCCCCGCGCAGGCGTTGAGTCTCCCCGCTCCACTCCGTAACATCCCCCCGATGGGTCGCGCTGTTCATGGCTGCCTGCTTGCCTTGTGCCTGGGCCTGTCCGGTGCCCTGTGTCAGCCCACGCCCCCACCCCTGGTTCTCAGTGGCGACGAGATCCTCCACAGCGGCCCGCTGCACCTCGACGAGACGGACCTGCAAGCGCTGGTGACAGGCGACTGGATCCGGGTGCGCGGCGAGATCACCTCGGACCTGCCGCTCTCCCTCGGCGGTCGAGTGCATCTGTCGCTGCGCGATCTCGACGAACATCCCGCGGCCGAGGGCACGACGGAGCTCCAGCCGAGCGCCCGCGGGGCGAACTTCGAGGTCTGGATGCGGCCTGGCCTCGACAGCGTTCGCCCGGGGACGCTGGCACGGTATGTCGTGCACGGCACGATACAGGGTCTCGGGCAGACCTTGCGCTTCAGGCGCAGCCTGTACCAGGCGAGCCGGCAGATCACCGCCGAAGTGGTGCTGCCTGCCATGCCCCTGCCCGGGCATGCTTTTCCGGTTCTGGCCAGCGCACCCGACCAGGCACAACCGCTGCTGCTCGGTATCCATGCCCTGCGCGGAGATGACCAGGCGCAGACCCTGGGCTTCGTCCGATTTGACGAGCAGGGCATCGCCAGCGGTACCCTGCGCGCCCCCGGAGACGAGCCCGCGCCCCTGCGCCTGAATGCTGATCTGGTGGCGGAGGATCTGCGCATGGCCATGCCGACGTCCTCGGTCGCGTCGTCACGGCCGCTCATCGATCTGTTCGTCGGGGGCCACAGCGCAGCCCCTGGCGACGAGGTCGAGGTGGTGGCCTGGGTGCGCGAGCGCGATGGCCGTCCCCGAACAGCCGCGCCGGGCATGCTGTGCCTGAGCATCGCACCGCAGCAGGAGTCCCTGTGCTGGCCCGTTCGTACCGACGCCCGGGGCCTGGTGCAGGACAGGATCGAGGTCGCTCCGGCGCTGGCAGGCCTGGACGTGGTCCTCGACCTCGAAATCGCCGGCGCCGCCGCGCAAGGCACCCTTGCCGTCAGCGCCTTGCCGTCGCTGGAGCTGCCGCTTCCCACGTTGCAGACACCCGGGCGCACGGCTTCCGGGGACCTCCGTGTGCCGGTGCTGCTGGCCTCGACCCTGCCTGGCCACCGGCTTCACGCCGAGCTGCACCTGGAGCAGGCATCCGGCCCCCTGATCGCCGAACTCGACCTGCCCCTCGACGGCAACCTCGATGAGCTGGTGCTTCCGGTCCCGGCGGCGGCCGTGCATGCCGCGTCGCGCTGGAGCCTGCTGCTGGGGGCTGAGGATCCGCTGGGTCGGCGCACGGCGAGCGCGCGCAGCCTTATGGCAGCGCCCGGAGACCTTGCTGTGGCCCTGCACACGGCCGAGCTGTGGGCGGGGCAGCCCTTCTGTGCCCTGGTCACCACCGCCACCCTCGACGGTCAGCCGGTGCCGAGCAGTGGCGTCCTGGACCTGGGCGAGCACCACCGCAGCTTCTCCGCGGGCGCGGACGGCACGGCTCTGCTCTGCGGACTGGAGGTCCCCGCGGGCGACAGCCTGGCCCGTGTCCAGGTCGTGGATGTCGAGGGGCGGAGTGGGGAGTGGCAGGGCACGCTCCAGATCTCCCCCGCGGATGCCGCAGGGATGACGCTTCACCTGCCGCTGGTGGTCCCGGACGACGCCAACCTGCCAATAGCCCTGAGCGCGCGGGGAGACGCGCGGCTCCTCGAATCCTGGTTCCTGGCCTCGGGGCGCGTCGTGGATCTGGCGAGGGAGCCCTCGGCGAACCTGCGCGTGGCCACCTCCGACGCCGAGCAGGTGCTCACCCTGGCCAGCTTCGCCAGCGCAGGTGATGGCCTGCTGCTGCGACGCGAGCGGAGGCTGTTACCCGCCGACGACGGACGCCGCCTACAGCTCGACCTCGACGCCCAGGGCCGCGTGCTGCCGCGCTTGCGCCAGCGTGATCCGGCAGCAAGCGCACCGGCCTGGGTGACGCGTGCAGGATCCCCGGATCTGAACGCGGGTTTGTGGATAGACGAGACCCGGGCGCGCGCCCTGGCCCTCGAGCACCCTGAGTCCTCGGCTCAGGACTGCCTCGCCGCGTCACTGCTGCCGGTCTCCTCGCTCAGCGGGAACCTGTCGCCATCCGCACCGGGCCCCGAGGACCTGGCGGTCGCCCTCGCCAAGGTCGTCACCGATCTCGAGGCCATCGCACGAGATCTCGGCCAGCAACTGTCACTTGGTGAGCTGGTGGCGGCAGACCTCAACGACTGGGTCGGCCGGCGTGCGCGTGTCTACTACGACCCCTGGGGTCAGCCATACGCCCTCTGGCTCGCAGACGGACAACTCTGGCTGGAGAGCACAGGCTTTGACGAGCTCGCCGGAACACCCGACGATCGGCGGAGCGGGCGCTACCTGCACAGCCTGCTGGAGACCGCGCCCGTCGTGGAGACCCCTGCCGCTGTCGAGGCCCCGTGGGCTCGCGCCATTCGCCCCTGGCCAACGCACGTGGTCTCGGACAACGAGCCCATCACACCCTGGCACGACGGCCAGCCGCTCGAGATCGTCGCCCTGACCTCTGGCGGACGCGCGTACACGACCCGCGCCTCCGCAGCACCTGCCCTCGAACTCCTGGCTCCCGTCTCGCTACGCCTACGGCGCGGCGACCGGCTCCAGCTCGAGACCCTGGTGCGGTGCGCTGGTCCCTGCACGGCCGGGGTCGAGGCGTGGGTCGAGGACCCGACGCACCTGCTCCTCGAGGAGGATCCCGCGTTGCTCGGCAGCACGACCGGCTGGCAGCGCTGGCGGATCTCTCTGCGCGCTCTCACGGACCGCTCGACCACTCTTCACGTCGTGGCGCGGGACGACGACGCTCGCCGCGACCGCGCGATCGGCATCGTGAGCCGGGACCAGGACCAGGAGCGCGGCGTCCTGGCCAGCCAGACCTTATGGATCGAAGACGACACCAGCTGGTTGCTGACGCCCGCGTCGAGCCCGGGACGACGGCAACGCGTTCTCTTCGCGCGAGCCTTCGAAGATGGCCTGGCTCTGGCCCTGGCCCTGCACGAACAGCTCCCCGAGCCCGAGAGCCTCGACGACGCCGCAACCATCCTGAGCCTGCCCCTCGCGGCGACGACGTCACGGCAGCATGTGCAGTGGGCCCTGGCCACGATGCTGGCGCACCAGCGCTCGGACGGAGGCTTCTCGAGCGATCGCGAGCTGCGCAGCTCGGTGCGTGCGACGCTGGTGGCGATCGAGGCGCTGTGTCAGCTCGAGGCGAGCTGGAACCTGCCCCAGCCGGCCCTCGAAGCGGCCCTGCGCTTCATCGATTCCGAGGTCGATGCCCGGGGGGCGCTCACACCTGAGCTGCTGGCCGCGGATGCCCAGGTCCGCGACCGCGAGAGACTGCGCAGTACAGCCCGGCTGGTTCGAGCCCTGGCACGGTCCCGCGCCGCCGATGCCCTGGTCGAGCGCGGCGCCCGTTACCTGTTGTCGCAGCTTGGCCCTGTGCACGACGCCAGGACCACGGCCCTCATGCTGCGCGCCCTGCAGGCGGTGGGCACCGATACCAATACACGCGACATCTTGCTGGAGCAGCTCCGCGAGGCCACACAAAGCGATCCCGAAACGTCCCTGCCCGTGTTCGCCGGCGAGATCGACGATGGCGCACAGGCTCAGATCCTGGCCAACGCCCAGGGATTGCTCGCGCTGCGCGAGCTTGGCGTGTGGGACGACCTGGCCCGCCAGGCCCTGCAGGTGACCCTGCGCGCGGTGGCAGCAGACGGCCTGCGCGTTCCTGTCGCGCAGCAGGCCGAGCTGCTGCAGGCACTGGCGTCGTTGCCCCGGGCACACGGCAGCGT
This sequence comes from Pseudomonadota bacterium, assembly GCA_043821645.1. Lineage (GTDB taxonomy): Bacteria > Myxococcota > JACRCW01 > JAFGSX01 > JAFGSX01 > JBDRCO01. The sequence goes on from JBDRCO010000051.1 coordinate 58,214, forward strand.
GCCGAGCGCACGCCTCATCGTGGGCACCAGCGACGTCACCGTCAGCCCGACACAGCCGGCCTCCCTCGCGGTGGAACTCGGACCCGTCGATGGTCAGCTTGTCACAGGTGCCGGCCCCGTGCTGGTGCAACTGTGGCTGGAAGGCGAACCTTCGCTGCCCTTCACCGCGGGCCCGGCGGTCGACGTCGACATCCCGGCGCTGCTCACCCTGCAGGTGGGAGAGCTTCACCGCATCCCGATCACCTGGAGCGTCGACGACCCCCTGGTGCGGATCGAGGTGCAGTCCAGCCCCTGCCTGGCGGCGGCCGTGCGGACCTCACGCCGCCACATCGTCCCGCGCAGCGACGGAATCGCGAGCGCGGTACTGGCTGTGGGCGAGCGAACGGCAGCGATGCTCGAGTTGCTGGCACTGTGCCCGGGCCACCTGGCGCTCCCGGTGCTGCATGTGGCGCCTGCCAGCGAGCCCTGGCGCATCACCACGACGCGTCCGGGACTCGTGGTCATCGAGTAGCTGGCCAGGGACGGATCCAAGCGCGATCTCGGTGTGTCGAAATCGCGGAGCGTCCAGCGTGGGAGTTCCATCGCATGCAAAATCGTGTTGGTTCGAACCGTTGGTGGGCCCGCCTCCACCGGCGACGCTTCTTGCCCTCGTGAGATCGGTAGGGAGTGTCGCCCGGGCCCCAAGACAGAACGCATCCATACGATCTGAGATCAGGGTTGCCCGAGCAGCTCCAGACGCAGGCGCATCTTGACATCGCCGTCGGTGTACAGGGCGCCGTGGTGCTGATGCACCGGGTGAATCTCGGATCCCTCGAGCACGGCGCTGGTCTGGGTCACCGTGCCGTCGCCGTGCTCGGACTCGTCGAACCTGGGCGAGATGAAGCGGCCGTCCCGATCGCGCTGCACCGTGATGCGGGTGATGGTCTTGTGGCCGTAGCCGAAGATGGACACCACGGGCACGCGGCTGCGCGCACCCACCTCCGACAGAAATGCCCGTGCGTCGTCGAGCAGCGGCAACACCTCGTCCGGGACCCAGCGCCGGTCCGCGAACAGGTCGATGGGCCGGCCGTCCGCCTCGAACACCTGGGGTTCGGTGGGCAGCAACTGGTACGCCGCAGGGAAGGTCCCCATGACGTCGCGCAGACGCTCCTTGCGCGCGCCGAAACTCATCAGGCCCAGGCCCGTGAGCATGGCCGCCAGGGTCTTGAGCGTGCCGCGGTTGGGGCTGCCCATGAGGATCAAGCGATCGACATGATGACGGCCGCCCATGCGCTCGATGTAGTAGCGCGCCACCAGGCCACCGGCGCTGTGGGCGACCAGCACGAACTTGCCGTGGCTCAGATCAGCGTGTTCCTGCCACTGGGCGATGCACTCGCCAAGCTGCCTGGCAGCATGCCGAAGGTCGCGGCGCCAGTCGTAGGCAAAGGAGAAAAGGTTGATACCTTCCTCGTACAGCAGCGCATCCCGCAGGTACTCGACCAGACGATTGTAGGCGTCGAGCTTGACCAGACCCGGCACCACGATGACCTCGCTGACCAGCCCCCGGGGCTCTAGCCCCAGGGACTCGGGCAGCTTCAGGAACTCGGGCTTCTTGAGAAAACGCTTCACATCAGGCCACACCAGAACGTCGCCGTCGTAGAGCGTCGAGCCCATGAAGCCAGGCACCACCACCACCGGCTGCCGGCCCCTGGCCAGCTCGCGCAGGGGTGCGCGGCGTGGCACGGCCTGGGGAGCGACGTCACCACTGCGCTCGACCACACGCTCGATCGAGGGCCGCTCCAGCGAGGCCACGACCCCGGACCCGGGCCGCTCGCTGGCGGTGGAAGCCCGGGCACCAATGACCGTCGCGACCACGGACAGGTCGTCGTCGTCGAAGGGAGGCTGCAGCACCAGGGTGGCGTCGCCTATGGTCACGCTCATGCCGGATTGCAGCTCGCAGCGCTGCACCGCCCTGCCGTCGACGAAGGTGCCGTTGCTGGAGCCCTGGTCGACCAGCACCCAGGCCTCGCCCTCCCGCTCCAGGATGGCGTGAATGCGCGACACGTTGGTGTCCTCGAGAACCACGTCGGCCTTGGAGCTGCGGCCTATGGTGGCGCGGACACCACGCAGGGGCAGGGCCCGGGTGGCGCCATGGAGCGAGATCACTAGCCGCGCCACGCTGTGATCGGTGAGAGTCTGATCCAGGGGCTCGCCCATGGCCGTGACCGCGGTGTTCTCCTGTTGCACGTCGTGGTCGGCGGCAAAGTAGCGCAGCCGGGTGCCGCCTATGGTCAGGATATCGCCGCCCTGCAGGGTGGCCTGGCGCACGCGGCGGCGGTTGTGCTTGAAGCCATTCTGGCTGCCCAGGTCCTCGATCACGACACCCGAGGTCTCGCAACGCACCAGGGCGTGGCGCCGCGACACCTTGAGGTCGAGCAGCACGACGTCGTTCTCGGGACCACGGCCTATGCTGATGCTGGGCGCGTCCAGCCTGTAACGGACCGGTGGTCCGCCAGCCGTCTCCACCAGCAGCGTGCCCCACATCGATGTCAACGCGCCCTCTTCATGTGCCGTAGCTGTACCAGCGCCCCTCGAGGGGGTCAACGCGGCGACGCCGGACACCCCACGTTGACGACGGGACCGGGGGCATGGGAACCTGACGACGACATCGCGGCTGACAGCCCGGCGGGAGAGTACGCATGTTCGATGGCATCAAGGTCTTCACCGCGACCAAGGCCAAGGAGCGCGAGGAACTGGGCGAGGTTGCCACGGCCTGGATGCAGCAGCACCCGGAGCTCGAGGTCGTCGACAAGGTGGTGACCCAGTCCAGCGACAGGGAGTACCACTGCCTGACCATCACGCTATTTTACACGGTGCGCCCGATCTCGAAGACGGGCACGCGCTGACAGAACTCGCCCGTCGTCGGCACGAGATCGGATGAGGGACGCTAGTAGACGGACTTGAAGCGCAGGGGCAACACGACCTCGAGCTCGCTCGACGGCCGCGGGAAGGTCCAGCGACGCATGCGCTGCGTGAGCAGGCTGGCCAGGTAGCCACCCTCTTCGCCCGGTGCCTGCACGCTGACCTGCTTCACCCGTCCATCCCGGCCAATCACGATGGACGTATCCACCACTCCAGCTAGCGAGGGGTTGCGCTTGAGGGCGGCGGTGTAGGCGGACTCGAGCTGCGGCAAGCGCGTCTGGACCACGCGGGCCACGTGCTCAGCGGTGAGCTCACCAGGCAGCATGACCTCGGGGCTGTCCGCCATCACCGGAGCGCCGAGATCGAGCGACGGCGCGGGAGCCTGCAGGGCTGACCAGTCCGCACCCGGGCTCACCGCTTGGCCGGTGGCGCCGGTCTTGCGATCAAGCACAGGGTCGACAACGTGCGAGGTCTGGACCGCCGAGGACAGGTCCACGGTGGCCCCGGGCGCTGCCACGACGCGCGGCACGCGCGGCGCGACCGGACGCAGGGGAAGCGTTGCCTCGCCGATGCTGGCTGGCGCAAAAGTGGGGAGCCGCACGCCCTGGCCCCGACGGGGATCGAGAGCGCGGCGGACTTTGTCCACCAGGGCGCGCCCGGGACTGTAGCTGGCGGCCACGTGACCCTGGGCGTCCACTGGCGGCGCCAGGGCCAGCACCAGACTGTCGCGGGTGAGCCAGGCCACCAGCACGGCACTCGCCAGGAACAGCGCGCCGATGACCGCCACGGCGGCCACCGCCTTGAAGCGGCGGCGCTGCGGCAGCAGGTGCACACCCGTGATCATGGCCGTCGTCCCCGGCAGGTCCGGAGGAAGATCGCGTTGCCACAAGGACTGTTGTAGCCGCTCGTCGATGACGAACCAGCCGCTGTCACCGAGGCGGATGGTCTGGGTGGTGTCGAAGTTTGGCTCGTCCTCGGGCACCACGGCCCGGTTGAGCATCCGCGGCTTCTCAACCGGCGTGACCTCGTTGGCCAGCGATCGTGTCAGCCCACTGGGTTCGCGCGCCTTGTCGGTCTCGACCGGCCTCACCTGCTGTTGCAGGACCGCAGCCAGGGCCGAGGCGTCGAAGAGCCCGGAGGCCGCGAACACGCCGCTCTCCATACCTGTCATGCGACGAGGCTGCTCGGCGGCGCGTTGACGACGCTGGATGGCGTCCCGCAGGAAGGCCAGCCCCGGTGCCTTGTCGATACGCTGCCAGCTCCCCTGGCCGGTCCGCCAGGCATACGTACGCAGGGTCAGCGCGCCGCGCTGGGCGTAGACCAGCAGCTCGTCGCGCCCCAGGGGCCCGGTGGGCTTACCGCGAAGGCCTATCCACCATTCCTGCTCGGCGGGCTCGCGCCGCGGCGCATGGCGCGGGATGGCCTGCTTGACGTCGGAGATCTGCGAGGGAAGGTGCACACCGTTGAGGCGGTGCTCGAGTTCGGGACGGACCGCGGAGACATCCACGCGCTCCACCCGGGTGTTGACCGAAGCAACCTGGGCCATGGCTTCAAAGGCTCCCGGAGCGCCGGCCGGCGGAGGCCCCATCACCTCGACCACAGACCTGCAGCGCTTGCAGCGAATCTTGAGCACACGGCCAGCTATCCGTTGATCCGGAATGGCATAGCGCGTGTTGCAGTGTTCGCAGGTGAAACGCACCATGACCTCCGTTCGGTCGAGGCTCAGACCACCGGAGGCCCCGTGGGGTTCCGATGTCGTCTCAGCGCTCACCTCCAATACAGGCTGCGCTGCTCTTTTGGCCGATCCTGCTGCCCCGGGCCCTGATCTGCGGTGGCACCCTAGCACAGCTGGGGTCGATCAACAAAACCGAATAACGCATTGCGTTATCTGGTTTCTCTACCCCCACCCGAACTCCACTGCTTGCAGGTCAGGCCTCGTTCTCACGCTGGGCTACTCGAACAGATCGGGGGTGCCGTCCAGATCGTCGTCGGACAGGGCCTCCCAGCCCTGCAGCGCATCGTCCACCCCGTCACCATCCGCATCGCCGTCCTCGGCATCCGGACTGCCATCCCCGTCGTCATCGCCATCCGTGAGGTCCGGTGCGCCGTCGCCATCGCGGTCATTGAGCGCAAACGGATTGTGCGCGTCATCCAGGACCAGCCGGGCCGAGCCCGGGTACCCAGGGGTGCCGAGATCCAGATCGGCGACGTTCACGGGCAAGCGCGAGCTGAGCCCACCCAGCCCATCGTCGAAGGTCAGCCGTGCCACCAGCCGCCCTGGCGATCCCGCGCCGCCAGCACCGGGGGTCTGCACCGCTAGCACCGGCGATTCCCCCACGGGCAGGTATGCCTGCAGGTGGAGCTGCACCGAGGGATCGATGGTGGACGAGGTATGAAAGGCGAACTGCTCGCGGGGCACCACCACCGCCGCCAGTTGCAGACCCGTGACCTGGTTGCCGAGCGAGGCCGCCAGCTCCGCGGGCAGATCGAGCTGGATCAGGCGAGTGCCTGCGGGCCTTTGACCGGCACCGGTCAGCGCGTCACAGGCGACGACACCGAGCAGCAGGAGCACCACAACGACGGCCGGGGTCCAGAGCTTCACGCAGTCCTCCTTGGCCGGCGACGATGGGCGAGCAGCAGCACCGCACCGAGGATACAGACCGCCGGCTCCGGGCGCGCGCCCACGCCGTGGCACAGGCAACCTTCTTCCTGCGGGGGCACGGGCGGCGGGCCCTCGTCCACGCGCCGGGGATCCGGCCGGGTGCCTGGTCCACCCGACGTGCCACTTCCCTCGTCCGCGCACCCGTCCTCCTTGACCGCCGCCGCAGGCAGAGACACGGGGCACTGGTCGCACAGGTCGCCCACGCCGTCCAGGTCGTAGTCTTCCTGGCCGGGGTTGTACACGAAGGCGCAGTTGTCCTGGATGTTCTCGATGCCATCAGCGTCCGCGTCCTGATGCGGCGACACGTTGGCGTCGCGACGCAGGGCATCCTGGCCAGCGCTTGCATCCCGCGGTGCGCTCGCGTCGACGGTGGTCGAGGTGTCCGGACGTGCCGCATCGGGGATGCCCGCATCCGGCGTGGTGGCCGCGTCGTGGCTTGTGGCCGCGTCAGGCTGCGCGCTGTCCGGCACCCCCGCATCGGGGCGCGTGACCACCAGGTCCAGCACGTACATCTCGTCTGCGCTCACCGTGGTGTCGGCCGTGGTGGCGGCCGGGGTCTGGCCCTGCAGGGCGCCGTTGGCCGCGGTGCCGTAGCGAAGCACCGCCAGGTACACGCGCCCGGGCACCTGCCCGAACTCCTCGACGAGGTTGAGGGTACCCTCGAGGGCTCCGCGTCCGGGTCGCCGCGGCGTGGCGGCCAGGGACTCGCCCGTACTCCCCACCCACACGGCTTGATCGTCCTCGCCCTCGTCGCACAGGGCAATGCCCCCGAAGGCCACCTGGCCAGCCTTGCCATAGGGGGCGCTCTTCAGGTTGCCGGTGGCGTCGGTGACCACGATGCAGCGGTCCTCTCCCCGGAGCGCGGCGTCCGTGGCGACGTAGAGCTGGCGACCGTTGAAGCTGGCGTAGAGGGGTAGACCCGCGTTGTCGTCGAGCAGGTAGGCAGTATCGTCGATCGCGCCGTCGAGGACGAAGCGCGCGGTGGCATCGCCGGAGCTCGCCGCGCAGCCGCTGACGTCGACGCGCTGGCCGTTGCTGCTGGCCGCACACAGGTCACAGGCGTTGCCCACGTCGTCGCGATCACCGTCGCGCTGGTCGGGGTTGGCCAGACCCGGGCAGTTGTCATAGCTGTCCAAAATGCCGTCGCCGTCAGCGTCGGGAATGCCTTTACGGGTCACCTGCAGCACCTTGACCTGGTAGCTCTTGAGGCGCTGGGTGAAGCCTGCCGTCGCCAGCAAGGTGCTCTTGGCCACGGTCTGCGGCGTGGCCGGGCTCAGGTGGTCCACCAGCACCAGGTTGCCGTCGGGGAAGTTGCCCAGGGTCTCGGCGGGGGGCCAGAACTTCACGTCCGCACCCAGGGGGCCGGCGTTGCGACGGTAGGCCACCACCAGAAAGCGCTGGGCCGCGCCATAGCGGGCAAAGGCGAAGCCGTGATCGCCGCCCGCGTCCCAGTCCGCGTTGAGCCGCAGGTAGCTGTTGTGGGCCTCGCCGTAGGGTGCGTAGTCCGGCGTGCGCAGCCCGGCGTTGTGCTGGCGCAGGTGTACTAGGCGCCGGTGCAGGTCGTAGACCTCCTGCTCGCTGGCACTCAGGCCGTCGAACTTCATGCGGCCGCGCTTGACCACCACGCCGGTCTCGTCGCCGTAGTACAGCAGCGGCGTGCCGGGTAGCGTCAGCAACAGCGAGGCCGCCACCTTGAGCCGACCCGCGTCGTAGTTGGCGTTCTTGAGGAAGCGGTGCTTGTCCTGGTTGCCGAAGTAGCGCATGAAGAACACGTCGCCGTCGTCCATGAACTGCTTGAGCCAGCCGTCGCGCGACACGTAGTGATGTCCGTCGCGGCGCAGGTACTCGTCAAAGGCGCCCAGGCCCCAGTCCTGGATGGCCAGGCTGTGCAAGAAGCCCTCGTAGCCCTCGCTGTCGTAGGCCATGTCACAGGCGTTATCGAACATGCGCGGCTTGGGCGGGTGCGACTCGGGCAGGATCACCGCATTGGGGGACACCGCCTTGATCTTGCGTCGCATGAGCTGCCACAGGCTCGACGGCTGGCAGTTGGCCAGGTCGTAGCGAAAGGCATCGACGCCCCGGGCGTGCCAGAACCGGACCTGATCCGTGAACAGCTTGCGCACCAGGCCGCTGTTCGAGTTGACGTCGGGAAAGCTCAGGTACTCGCCCAGGTGGTGGAACTCGCCGTTGGCCTGGTAGCTGTAGTACTCGCGCAGCGGTGACGCCGCGTTCTGGTCGGCCATCACGAACAGTGGATGGTCGGTGATGGTGTGGTTGCCCACGAAGTCGAAGATCATCTGGATTCCGCGCGCGTGCGCCGCGGCGGCGATCTGCTCGTACTGCTGCAGGGTGCCGTAGTCGGGGTGGGTGGCGAAGTGCCCGGTCATGCCGTAGCCGTGCGGGGTGGGTCCCGGGAAGGGCGGCATCAGCCACAGCGCGTTGACGCCCAGGTCCACCAGGTGATCGATCTTTTGCAGGAAGCCCGCGAAGTCGCCCTCGCCGTCGCCATTGCTGTCCACGAACTCGCGAATGTAGGCCAGGTAGATAACCGCCTGGTCCTCCCAGAAGCGCTCGGGGGGCTTGGCCAGGTCTATACCTGAGGCGTGGCCGCCCGCGACGTGGATCATGGCCGTGTGCGGCACGCCGTTGCCCACGCGCACGTGTACCAGGTACACGCCCGCGGCGGGGATGGACCCGGTGGCGACGAGGCTGCTGGTGTTCAGGGTCAGGGTCGCGGGGTTGCTGGCATCGGGTATGAACTCGGCGCTGGCGGCGCCCGTGGACAGCGAGGCGTCGATCACCAGCTGTCCTCCCTCCTCGTCGACCACCAGGCGCGTGCGCACCGCCGGGTCAAAGCTGTCGACCAGGCGAACCTCGACCTCGCTCTCGACACTGGCCGCGCCGGCGGTGTCGTGCAGGACCAGGCCCAGGCGATAGGTGCCGGAGCGGTTGCCCGTGAACCGCGGTGTCAGGCTCGAACTCAGAGGCACCACCGCGGCACCGGAACAGGTCGAATCGGCCTCCCATCCTTCCTCGTTGATGAGCTGGAAGCTCGTGCTCGCCCCCGAGGGCGCGCTGATCACGCGCCAGGTGTAGTCCTGGATCCCCACCATGTCCGGGTCGTAGGAGTCGCCGCCGTCGATCAAGACGGGCTGGTTGACCACACCGAACTTGAGCGGGCCGGCGCTGGCCAGCGGCGCCTGGTTCTGGCGGTTGACGAACACGTAGGACGCGAAGGGTGCATTGCCCAGACCGTCCTGGTTGGCGAGGGACAGCCGGACCCGGTGCAGACCCTCGACCGGATCGGACCAGCTGGCGCTGATGCGCGCGCGACCGCCACCCAGGTCGGCGAAGGTCACCGGGGTCAGGCTGCGCCAGCCCAGGCTCGGCGCCTGGATGGTGTCGGTGTAAAACACGCCAGCGGGCTCGTCGAGCTCGACCTCGATGACGCCGCTGCTGGCATTGAAGGGCGTGGGGCTATTGCCGAGCTGAAGCTCGGCCGAGACGGTGACGCTGCCGCCGGTGACGATGGTGGCGGAGTTCGGGGCGAAGCTCGCCCGGTCAACGCCGGGTCGTGCCGGGTTGACGATGATGAGGCACGAATCTGTCGAGTAGGGCCCGCAGGTGCCAGGGGCCCGGGGGTGGGGATCCCGAAAGTAGTCGTCCTCGGGCACCTCGTCGGGATTGAGGGTGGGGTCGCTCAGGCTACGACCCTGGTAGACGAGGTGCAGGTCGGGCACGAACACGTAAAAAAAGTTCCCCTCGACGAGATCCGTCGAGTAGGTAAACACCGTGCGGTCGCCGTTGGCTTGCATCTCCTTGGCCCGGTACACGGGGTTCCGGCCACCCTCGGCATCGAGCAGGATGTACAGCTTCTGCACGTCGCGGTTGCGGTGCTTGGTCTCGCTCTTGTTGATGGTGAAGGTGATCGGCTGGCTGTACTGCGCCAGCCCCGTGGTGCCGACCAGCAGTCCAGCGATGAGAGCCAGGGCGCGGGTCATGGCAACACCCTCAGCGGCGGCGGTGCGCCAATCATGCCGTCGTCGTAGTCGTAGGGGATCAGGTCAAAAGGCGTGCCGCCTGGATCCACGGTGGCCAGGATCTGGGCCGGGGTCATGGGCAGGTTGACGTCGCGCCAGGTGCCGATGACGTACACCGGTGTCTGCGCGGGACAGTCGCCGGTATGGAGCAGATTGACGACGAGGTTGGGCAGTTCCTGCTTGAACAGCACACTGGTGTTCGGTGTGTTCGCGGGGTCGTCCTCCCGGCCCGTACCCGTGCCCACATAGATCTCGGCGCTCGAGTAGTCCAGGATCTGGCCGCCCACCGACACGCTCGACAGGTGACCAGGATCCACGATCGTCACCTCGGCGGCCTCACTGGCGTCGCGGTTCTCGGTGGCCAGGTTCTTGGCCACGGTGACGAAAGCATTGCCTGTCGACGTCACGCGCTGGTTGAGGCCGCCACAACCCGAGGTCGCCGGGCAGCGCACCACCTTGAAGGTCTGGGTGCGGCCAGGCGGCATCCACAGGGTCTTCTCCCACACCCCGGGAAGGTCCGCGCGCTCGCGCATGCGCAGGTTCATGTTCTCGCCGCCACTCCAGGTGTCGGCGCAGTTCTGGCGAAAGGCATCCACGATGTTGACGAAGTTGCCAGTCACGAAGATGGCCTCGTCGGCGTGGCGCCCGCGCAGAGAACCGTCCGCGCTCAAAAAAGCCGAGCCCACGTCGACGCGCAGGGTCACCGGCACCTTGCCGGCCTCTCCCAGAGGCATGGCCATGCTGCGCGGTGTCTCGTCCACCGCGGTGACGAAGATGAAGAAATCGCTGAGCTTGACCCCGTCTTGCACCAGGAAGGCGATGTACGGGAGCTCCTCGAGGGGTGCGGTCTCGATGTCGGTGTTGGTGCGCTGCGGATCCACGGCCAGACCCAGCACCGCCTCGTACACGCGGTCACCGTCGGCGTCGCTCAGATCCACAACGCGCTCGTCGAGCGAGAAGACGCCGGCGATATCCGCGGTGACGCTGAGCTGAGGCTGGCGGAGTTCCTGTGCCTGGCGGTCGTCGACGAAGATCCGGATCTGTGCCACGCCATCGGCCGGTGCACTGTCGACAGGAGCCGGCGGTGGCTCCAGGTCTGGCACCGGTGCACCGGGGCAGCGGGTGCGCGGTGGCCACAGCGGGATGACCACGGTCAGATCGGCCGCCGCCGGTACCGCAAAGAGCGTCAGTGGCGAGGCTGGCTGTCCCTCGCCATCGAGCAGGCGCACGCTGTAGGCCCGGCGATCGATGGCGGTGTCCCCGTCGTCGCCGCGGTCCACGGTCCGGTTGCGATCGGCCGCGATCTGCACCGTGGTGCTCCAGCTCCCGGGATCCAGGCCCAGGTCGCGGTGTCCATCGGCGTCAAAGCGTCCACTGTCATCGACGCTGATGCGTGCGCTGAGCGAACCGTGCGCAGCAGCCAGGGCGGTGTCGTCGACCACCAGGGTGACCTGCGCCAGCTCGGCCGCGCCGGCACCGACGAAGTTGACGGTGCCGCTGATATCGAAGCCGTCGCTGTCCTGGAGACCATTGACGCGCAGGGTGTAGGTCACCCCACGCACCTGGGTCGCCGTGACCAGGGTGACCTCGGCGTCACCCGAGGCCTCGGCGCGCTGCACGGTGAGGGGCTCGGGGGGGATCATGGTGTAGTCGGCGATGGTGAAGGCTCCGACCTGCACGGACTCCCGGGTCAAGGTGCGTCGCAAGGACAGGATCACGGTGTGGCTGTCGATGGCCAGCACCGAGGAGAATCCGTCACCAAGGGGCTCCACCTTGTCATCGGGCGGCGGCGGGCAGGCCGTCAGCAGAGCGATCAGGGCTGCCGCGCCGAGCGCGTCACGGAATGCGTTCGAAGCCATCGTCCACCCACGCGAAGACGGGGCTGTCCTCGCGGCGCTTGTAGGTCACCTCATCCCCGAACAGATGGCGCAGCACGACCTGGCCATCGCCATCGCTGTCGCCCAGGATGCGCGCACCGTTGTCATTGCCCGGGTATTCCTCGCCGTCGTCATACTGGCTGGGCCCCGGCGTGGCGTCGGCCACCAGCGCCCGGGGATCGCCCGAGCTGTCGCGGAAGGCCGTGGAGAAGGAGGCAAAGGTCTTGTACGCGACGACAGAACCCAGCGGCACGCCGGGGATCACCAGGGTGTAGATGTTGTCCCCGGCCACGCGATCCCCCCCCGTGGCGTCGTCGCGGAGCTGCGGATCGGGTCCGTCGAACTGGGCCAGCCCCGCCGCGCCACGCGCCGGGAAACCCTGCAGCGCCAGGGTCGCCGGGTGGCTCGGGATGGTGGTGGCGCCATCGGCCTCCAGGCCCTCGCCACGCATGAAGATGCCCTCGCGCTCCCGGGCCAGGGTCTCGGGGGACAGCGCGCGCCCCGGCACACCCGAGGATCCTCCAGGCCCGGCGCCAAACACGGTGGCCGTGCGCGACACCAGCACCTCGATCACCAGGTCGACGGTGGGGGCCGCGGCGAGACCATCGAAGCTCGCACTCGATGCTGCGACATTGCCAGACAGGTCGTGCACACCGTTGACCGTCACCGTGTAGCTCTGCCCCGCGCTCATGGGCGACGTGCTGAGCAGCACCTGGTCCTCGGCGATGGGGGCGTAGGCGGGCGCCGTCGACGAGGCGCGCAGGCTGGCCGCAGCCGAGAACTCGACCCGCTGGATGGTCAGGCCGGGGATGCTGTAGCTGGCGGCCGCGCTCGCCGTGGCCTCGGTGACAGGTTCGTTGAAGCGCAGCCACACCAGGCCCGGTGTCACGGCCCGTGCCGAGAAGGTGGGGGGCTCATGCTCGCCGAAGCCGGCGAAGTCCACGCTTTGCTCGACGAGCACATTGGCCGGCTGGGCGATGTCCTGGATGTTGTGCACGGTCAGGGTGTAAGGCGCCTGTATCTCCTGGGCCGAGGTCACCAGCACCACTTCGGTGCCTCCACCCGACAGCAGGGCCTGCTGGATGGTGGGTGCGTTGCCACCCTGGCGATGCACCAGGCCAAAGCTCGCGAGCCCGGCGCTCGCCGAGTGGATCTGCTCGCTGAAGCGTACCCGGATGCGGTCCGGCCTCTCCGCCAGCACCGCCACCACCTCGGGGGGATCCTCGTCGACGATGCGGCACTCGGAGGCCGCGCCCGGCGCCACGAAGGCTCCGCTTTGCAGCTCGGCCAGGTTACCCGCCGCGTCCCGCAGCCCGCTGACGCCGAGAGAATAGGCGGCACCCGGGAACTGCTCCGCGGTCTGCACGAAGACCTGGGTCGGCTTGACCGGCAGGCCCACATGCTGCACCCGGGCATTGAGCTCGACGCCATCGGCGTCCTGGATCTGGACCTGGACCTCGGCCGCCGAGGACAGGATCTTCTCGTCGAAGCTGAGCAGCACACCCGCCGAGCAGGGCGCGCTGGCGTCGAGCAGACGGGGGCCCTGGTCGTCGACGGCTCCAGGCTCCACCTGGGCCAGCTCGACCCGCCCGTCGTCGTAGTCCGCACCGGACCCGAAGGGCACGTCGCGCCAGGCGCCGATGACGAACACCGGCAGCTCCATGTTCTGGGCCCCCACCAGCAGGCGCTGGTCTGGATTCTCGCGCTTGAACAGCACCGCAGGGCCGGGCGTGTCGTTGCCGGTGAGCGATAGCCGCGCACCCTGGTAGCTGATGCCGTCGCGACCGAGCAGGGTCACGGGGTCCACGGTGACGCCGGTGTTGTCGTTGGTGGTGCACAGGTTCTTGGTGACAGTCTCGAGGGTGGCCGGCGGATCCGCGGCCATGGCCGGCGTGCCGTGGCCCACCTTCCAGGCGTAGACGCCGGGGGGCAAGAACAGTGACAGCCGGTGCACGGGCTTTCCGGCAACCAGGTCGGCCGTGGGCGCAAAGGCGTAGCCGGCGATCCCTGCCACGTCGGTGCGGCCGCTCATCCTCAGGTCCCGCCCGTCGGTGGCCCGGGCCTCCAGCATCACGGTGCCGGTGAGGTAGAGCTGCTCGCCCGCGGGCAGGCCACGTTCACGTCCGTCCTCGCTGAGGAAGGCATAGTCCACCACCGCGCCGAAGCTGACCCGGTACAGGGCCAGGCCTGTGAAGGGCAGGCTGGCGTCGGCCATCATGTTGCCCGCCTGGTCGAAGGGCCCGGACACCTGCACCTGGTAGTCCCCGCCGCGGCTCTGGGTGGCCGTGACCAGCAGTAGCTCGCGCCCGCGCTGAAAGGCAGCGTAGATATCCAGGGGCACTCCGCCCGCCGACAGGATGCGGTAGTTGCCCACGTTCTCAGCGCTGATGCGGTCGAGGGTCTCGCTGAAGCCGAGCACCACCACCTGACCGGTCGAGGGGTCCTCGGGTCTGGCCGCGGGATTGACCTCGGTGATGGTGCTGGTGCGAACGCTGTCCAGGGTGGGCGGAGTCTGGTCCGGGCCTATGGCCACGTGGGCACCGTCGGCGATCACGTTCTTGTCGGCGCTGGCGTCGGCCACACCCGCAACGTGCAGGATGTAGGCGCGGTTGGGATCCACGCTTTCGATCTCCAGGGTCACGCTGGCCCCGCGCACCCTCACCGCGTTGATCGCGATCACGCGATCGTCGCCATCGAGCATGCGGTAGTTGGCGCGGTCTGACGCCGTGGCCAGGTCGAGATCCTCGCTGAAGCTGGCGCGCACCCGATCGCTGGCGATGAAGGCAGACGCGACCAGGCGCGGTGGCTCGCGGTCGTCGGTGGCCACGGTGAGCGGCGCTGGACAGGGACCACAGACGCCGTTCTCCCGCGCCTCGGGGATGCCGGCCGGGGTCAGGGGCGGTCGCAGGTGGATGTCTCCCAGGGCCAGGCCGCCGATGGACAGGGGCGTGTCACCCTCGACAGGAGTCACCTCGATGCCACCCAGATCGTCGCCGTAGCCCAGGGCAGCGCCGCCGAGCCGGGCGTTGAGGTTGACGAAGTTCTTGTTGCTGCTCTCGTCGCCAAAGCTGTCGCGGCGGACCAGGATGCAGTCCGGGGTGCCGGCCTCGACGCCGGTGAGCAGGTCTTCGACCTGCAGGATGCGCGCATTGCCAGGCCATTCCTCGGTGCCAGTGAAGCCCTCGCCGGTCGAGCCGTCGGTGTACTTGTAGATGACACGCATGCCCCGAGGCAGGTCCAGGGTCAGCGAGTACACCTTGTCACCCGCCAGCTCGTCGCCGTGGCTGCCGTCGTCGAACATCTCGGTCTGCGCGTCGTTGGGTGTCAGGCGACGCCGCAGCGCACCCTCGACATCGGCCACCGGTGACGAGGGATCCAGCGTGATGCCCAGGAAGACCTTGCCCGCCCGCGGCGGCTGGCGAATGGACTGCACGACGCCGTTGCCGTCGAGGGCCTGACCCGAGATGTCGCAGGCAAACAGCACGCGCAGTCGCGACGGGTCGCACACCACGGGCACGGCGATGGCGCGCGCCGCGCGGTCGCGCAGGGCGTTGAAGGCCTCGACGCTGACCCCCGCGGCCTCGAGCACGACCTGGGTGCCGTCGGAACCGGCCGGCGACAGGGCGGGCAGCACCTCACCCAGGGGGCTGGTGACGTCGAGAATCTTGCGCACCATGGCGCGAAAGGCCTGCACGTCGGCATCGCTGGAGCCGGCGGCGTTGCCCAGGACCTGCCCCAGCACCTGCGGAGGCATCGAGGCCAGCACGCCACGCTCGAGCTGAGCGGAGCGCTCGGCCAGCACCGCGTGGGCCGTGACCGAGGCTCCGACCGTGCCCACGTGGATCTCGGTGCCTGCTCTGGCCTCGGGCACCAGGGTCTTGAGCAGCAGGGTGCCGCCCTGCACCACGACGCGAACATTGAAATGGTCCTGGGCCTCGGGCAGCTCGATGGAGAAGTCCTCGTTGAACCTGGCGTCGCCGCTGGCCAGCTCCACGCCGTCCACCGAGAGCACGCGCAGCACCAGGTCCAGCCCCTGAACGCGTGCCTCGAGGGCTGCCGGCAGGTCCGCCACCTTGCCCTTGATCACGGCGCGAGGCTTGGGTGTGGGGTTGAAGCCCGTGGTTGTGCACAGGGTCTCGAGGCCACAGCCAGCCAGGCTGGCCAGGCCAAGGAGCAGGCCCAGGCGGGAGGGGAGGCCATGTCGAGTCATGCCATCCTCATGGTGATCTACGGGCGGCCCAGACCCGGCCTGGACCCACCCATCATGTGTCCCTCGCGTGTTTTGCGGCGTCCGTCAACAGGCAACGTCGCTCTGACTTGCGTTACGCTTTGTAACCATTCGCGACTGTTGAGTTCTGCCGCTTTTTCCGGTGGCTTTGCGGGTGTGCGGGAGCGGCCTGGGGACCGGGAAGAGTGCCGACCAGCGGGCCAAGTCGCGCTGCATGCGCCTTTGCAGATCCTTGCCAATCGCCTCGCGCCAGTGCTTGCTAGCGCTGCAAACGAGCGCCACGCACAGCCGTGCGTCACACACCGTCCCGCGCTCGACGTCGATCCTGGGGAGACCCCGTCGACGGCAATACACAAAGGAGATGACATGCGTGCGACGTATCTGTGGCTCCCGTGCATTCTTGCGCCCGCGCTCCTGGGCTGCCCCGAGGATCCCCCACCCCAGAACGACACGGGGTGGTGCGGCGTGGCCCAGGCCGAGCGTCCGGCCTGCGAGGGCACGCTGCCCACGCGCTTTGACGCCTCGAGCACCGTCGACAAGGGCTGCTATGTCGCAACGCAGACGCCCCGGCTCGGCAACGGGGTGACCCTGACCCTGGCGCCTGGTGTCACCATCCTGTTCGCCAGTGGCACGGGCCTGGATATCTCGGCGGACCAGGTCCTCATCGCCGCTGGCAGCGTCGACGAACCCATCTGCCTGTCCGGTCAGGCCTCGACCCGCGGCGCCTGGGACGGCCTGCGCTTCGACGGCACCAGCAGCCCTAGCCAGCTCGATCACGTCACCGTGGAGTACGGTGGCGACACCCAGTCCGACGCCGACGCCGCGGGCATCAAGGCCACAGCCGACAGCCGAGGCGTGCGCCTGACCATGACCCACACCACCGTCGCGCAGAGCCAGGGCTGGGGTCTGTTCCTCACCGGCAGCGCCGTCATCGATGGCTTCGCTGCCAACACCTTGACCGGCAATGCCCTGGGCCCGGCCAGCGTGGACGGCGAGGTGGTGGGCGATCTGGACACAGCAAGCAGCTACACCGGCAATGATGTGGACCAGCTGCGGGTACGCGCCTATCGCCTGTCGACCGCGGCCACCTGGGCGGACCTGGGCGTGCCCTACTTCCTGGAGACCTCGCTGCGCGTCGAGACCGTCGACTGGACCATCGCCCCGGGCGTCACCCTGATCATGGGGAGTGGCACCGCACTCAACATCGATTCCAATGCGGCCGCCCTGATCGCCATCGGCACGGCCGAGGCGCCCATCCTGTTCACAGGCGAGACGGCCACACGCGGTGCCTGGGAGGGCCTCGTCTTCGACGGCTCCAACAACACCCGCAACGCGCTGTCCCACGTGATTGTCGAGTGGGCCGGCAACACCGACTCGGACGCGGACTCGGCCGCGGTGAAGCTGATGGCCGATAGCCGGGGTGTGCAGGTGGCCATCTCCCACACCACGGTGCGGCAGAGCCAGGGCTGGGGCCTGTACCTGACGGGCAGCGCGGTGCTGCCAGGCTTCGAGGACAACGTGCTCACCGAGAACGCGCTCGGACCCGTCAAGTCCGGAAGCACGGCGGTGCAGCAGCTGCTGCCGGCGTCGACCTACACTGGCAACGACGTCGATCGCGTGCAGGTGCACACCGACTACGTGGCGTCGGGCTCGACCTGGCTAGATCTCGGCGTGCCCTATGCCCTGGACGGTGTGCTCTCGATCAGTGTGCCCTGGATCCTGGATCCCGGCGTCACGCTGATCATGCAGGCCGTGACCGGCCGCATCGAGGTCAACGGAGCCAGCGCGTCCCTGCACGCCGAGGGCACCGCCGAGAAGCCCATCGTCTTCACCGCCGAGGACGCGACCCCGGGCGCGTGGCAGGGCCTGACCTTCGACACCACCGAGGGGCAAAGCAATGTGCTCGACCACGTCACCGTCGAGTACGCGGGCTCGGCGCCGGTGCAGTACCCGGGCGCGGTCTTCCTGACCTCGGACAGCCGCCCCATCCACATCTCGCTCACCAACAGCACCATCCGCCACAACGCGGCCTACGGCGTGTGGCTGTGCGGCAGCGCCGTGGCCAACAGCGACATCGAGTCCAGCAACAGCTTCGACGACAACACCCTGGGCGAC
The DNA here is from genome assembly GCA_043821645.1 of Pseudomonadota bacterium. GTDB lineage: Bacteria > Myxococcota > JACRCW01 > JAFGSX01 > JAFGSX01 > JBDRCO01. Next base: position 76,037 of record JBDRCO010000051.1, read on the forward strand.
TACCTGCACGACTAGTCCACGGCGTCCTCGACGCTCCCTCGACCCCTCCCTCGGCACGACCTGGCCAGGCTGCGGCCGACCTGTGATCCCCATCGCAGATGTGAAGCGGGCCCCCGGCGCCGTGCACACTCGTGCACGTTCTTTACACCGTGATCAATGAGCATCTCGTTTGATTCCGCATAGTTACATCCGGCACGCCAGCTGCATTTCCAGCTCTCGTCCCACACACCCGAGCACGGGCCGAGTCACAAAGGGGTGCCACATGAAACCGACCGCGACCCAGACCATGGCCCTCATCGCGATGCTGCTGGGGCTGCTGACCAGCGCGTGCCCCTCGGCCGCCATCCACCGCACGGCGCGGACCCTCGATCCGGGTCAGTCGGAGCTGAGCGCGACCGCCAACGTCGGCTTCACCCGCATTGCCTCGCCGGCCAGCAACGGCACGCTCAGCACCACCTCCTCCTTGGTGCTGCCGGGCGTGGTGCCGGTGCTCAGCTATCACATGGGCGTCATCGACGGCGTCGAAATGGGCGCCAACATCTCGCCCCTGACCCTGAGCCTGGGCCTGGACACCAAGGTGCGGGTGGCGCGGCTGCTCGACAACCACCTGCTGCTGGCGGTGCAGCCCGGCGTCGACCTGCAAGGCCTGGTGATGGCCTGGGGCGCGTCCGGCACCCTGCCCTTCATCGCGACCTACGAACTCAACGACATGGTGTCCTTCACCGGCTACGGCTACCTCAAGGCCGGCACGCTGGCGGTCATCGGCACGGGCTCCGACGCCATGATGAACTCGGTGGGCGGCGGCGTCGGCAGCGGCATCGAGCTCAGGGGCGACAGCTTCTTCGTCATGCCCCTGGTCGAGATCAACACCACGGCGAGCTTCACCGGCAACAGCTTCAACCAGTACATGCGCAGCGATGTGCTGCAGGTCGGCATCAGCATCGGCTACCACGGCGACCTGCTGCGCATCATGAACCGCAAGCTCGACACCATCGACGCCAAGGTGGACCACCTCGAGCACAAGGTCGACGACCGCTTTGACCGCATCGACCGCACCCTTGACGGCCTGGGCGCCAGCGACGGCGCGGCCAGCTCGGCGCCGGCCAGCCAACCCGTGGTTGACGGACCACGCCTCTAGCCGCCCCAGCCCTGCGCCCCCCGGGCTCCCACCACCGCTCTGCGCTCCTGGCCCCGCCGCAGCCCGTTCCAGCGACGGCCGCCCGGCCACCTGTTCGAGTTCGAGTCCCGCTCGCGGTGTCGCCCGATGGCCGGGAGGCAAACGGAGCTCTCGGCGGAGCTCCACCCGCGGCCCCCGGCGCCCAAGAACGCGGTCCTGCGGGAGTGCCGGGCGCACGGGTGGATGGCCGGGTGCCGGGGTCGTTCAGAAGGCGAAGTCGAGACGCAGCGTTCCCGTGCCGACCGAGAGGTCGTCGGTCTGAACGCCGCGCGCAAACTGATACGCGTGCGAGTACTCGGCGTGCACGCACAGTTGATCCAGCACGTAGTAGCGCGCGCCCAGGGTGCCTCGCGCCAGATCGCCCTGCATCTGCTGCCCTGGTGCGTAGACGCCGTCGATGCGGGCGAAAGCGACCAGGTCGGTGCGCGGCAGATAGGACAGCTCGGCAAAGCCGCTGTGGCTCAGCACGTCGTCAGGCGCGCGGACATACAGCACATTGGGATCGCGCCACAGATCGCTGTGGTCCCAGCCGATCAGATACTGCAGCGCCAGGTTGAGGTGCCAGAGGTTGAGGCTGAGGTCGGCGCCACCGCGCGCATAGCCGGCGCGGCGGGTCATGGACGCATCCTGTGAGCGCGCGTTGCCGAAGTAGCCGACGAGGCCGATGCGCTGCCCTGCGGTCTGCCCCTCGCCAGGACCGATGGTCTCGGCGACGCGCAGGTAGAAGTCCAGGGGCGGGTCGCGCAGCAGGTTGGACGACGAGCCGTTGACCCAGCCCGCGGCGTAGCTCAACCCCCAGGCGCCGTGGCCGCTGACCTCGACGCCGGTCTGGGTGGCGCTGAGCGGCGCGCCCCCCGGGAACACGAACTCGTAGCTGTCATAGGGGACCGCGCTGAGCTGCCGCTTGGCGCTGAAGGCGACGTAGGCGGGCTCGAAGCGACCCACGCGCACGTTGAGCCAGGGCGTGAACAGGTTCGAGAACACCACGCTGGCCATTTCGATGGTGCCGCCGACCTGCGGCACGCCCTCGGTGAACTCGACGCTGGGCACGAAGATCATCATGTAGCCGATGTTGCGCGCGAGCAGCCCCGCGGACAGCAGGTCGAGGCCATTCACCTGGAACTGCGCCACCTCGGGCTGCACGTCCGGAAAAGTCAGCTGGTCGACGTTGAGACCTGCGCTGGTACGCGCCGCAAAGGGTGGTGGGCTCTCGAGCACGTTGCGCTCGTCCTGCTCGCGGCCCGGTAGCTGGTAGCCATTGGCGCGGTACCGCTGCCCGAAGTCGTTGAGGCGCGGATAGTTGGAGTGGCACATGGTGCAGTTGACGCCGTACTTGCGCGCAAAGACGGGCACCGCGCTGGCCGGGGCCGGGGCAAGCAGACTGACCAGGAGCACGCCACCAGCGACGACGATGATGCGCTTCACTGGGCACCTCCCATCTGGTCGGCCGTGGCCGCGGCGGTGGGTGCCACCACGTCGTGAATGCCGGGCACCCCGAACGGCACATCGACGCTGGCAGGATCCGGTGCCGGCGAGCCGTCGGCGTTGGGCGGCAGGGCCGGGAACGGCGTCTCGGGCACGGGTCCGGTCAGCGCCTCGAGAAACGCGACCAGGTCCTCCTTCTCGCCCTGGGTCAGGGCGAGCGGCAGCATGAGCGGGTCCAGGTTGTCGTTGGCGATGCCGCCGCGATCGTAGAACTCGACGACGTCGAGCAGCGTCTTCTCCTGCCCGGTGTGCAGGTAGGGCGCTGTCTGTGCGATGTTGCGCAGGTGCGGTGTCTTGAACTTGCCGCGGTCGGCCGGGTCCTTGGTCACCTCCTCGCGCCCGATGTCGGGCTCGGCGCCATCCTGGCCAACGCCCAGGTTGTGAAAGCCCTGGTCCGAGAACATGGGGCCGCTGTGACAGGGCGTGCAGTGTGCCTTGCCATTGAAGAGCTCGAGGCCACGCCGGGCGGCCGGGCTCAGCGCATCCCGCTCGCCGGTCAGGTACCGATCGAAGGGGCTGGGCCCGGACACGATGCTGCGCTCGAAGGCGGCGATGGCCTTGGCGATGCCGGGGGCGGTGACGCCGGTTCCATACACGGTCTGGAACTGCTCCTGGTAGCCGGGGATGGCCTCGAGCTTGGCGATCACGGCGTCCAGGGTCTCGCCCATCTCGATGGGGTTGGCGATGGGTCCCAGGGCCTGCTCCTCGAGGGAGCCGACGCGGCCATCCCAGAACTGAAAGCGCATGTAGCCCGAGTCGATGACCGTGCCCGAGTTGCGCCCGCCGACCTGGCCCTTGACCCCGGTGTCGGTGGCGTGCGGGTTGGCCCAGCCGGTCGCCGGCCCGTGGCACGAGGCGCAGCTGATGGTGTCGTCGATGGACAGCCTCTTGTCGAAGTACAGCTGCCCGCCGAGACGGATCTTGGCGTCGGTCTGCGGGTTGTCCGCCGGGACCGGCATTGCAGGCTTGACGGTGTTTGCCAGCAGGGGAGCCCTGGCATGTGAGAGAGAGCCCTGGGCAAAAAACACAGTGCCTGCGACGAGAGCGACGAGGAAATGTCGGCGCATGGAGACTCCCCTTGTGTTCTTGGTGCGGCATTGGAGCGCACCGCCGGCGCCCGCGCAAGGAGCGATATGGATCCCTGGCCCTTGCTGATTGTTTGCAGCCTGTTTCGGGGGCGGAAGCGTCGCTTGAGCCGGTGATGATCCCGACCTGAACAATAAATTTGAATATTTTCAGGGCTTCCGCGTCGGCTCTCAGAATTGAGTCACGTTTTTGCTGGCAAGCGTTGACACGGCCAGTGCGGCCACCTAGAAACAGCCAGCCCTTCACAACAGGAGAGTCTCATGAGCGCCAGGTCAATCGGAATCGTGGCAGCGAGCGCCCTGCTACCCTGCCTGCTGCTGGCCAAGGGCCTCGAGTTCAAGGACCCCACGGGCGACGACAAGGGGCCCGGAACCTACACCTACCCGACCGACGCGGCCTACGAGAAGGGCTGCTTCGACCTGACCCTGGTGGCCATCGACGCCAAGGGCAAGGACGTCGAGATCACGGTCGAGTTCGCCAAGAAGGTCAGCGACCCCTGGGACTCGGCCAAGTGGCAGCCCGCGGGCAACGGCTTCAGCGTGCAGATGGTGCAGGTCTACATCGACACCGACCACAAGGCGGGGTCTGGCTTCACCGACAGCCTGCCCGGCATGAACGCGAAGTTCGCCGCCGACCAGGCCTGGGACAAGGTCGTGATCATCAGCCCCCAGCCCAGCAGCCGGGTGAGCCAGGAGGTCGATCAGAAGGCAGCGTCGTTCAAGAAGGGCGTGGTCATCCCGCGCAAGGTCACCGTGCGCGGCAAGAGCATCATCGCGGTGGTGGATGCCAAGGAGCTGGGCAGCCCAGACGCCAAGTGGGGCGTGCAGGCCCTGGTCGGCTCCAACGAGGGCTACCCCGCGGCCACCGACCTGCTGTCGCGCAAGGTCAACGAGTTCGAGGGCCCGCACCGCTTCGGCGGCGGCTGCGACTTCGATGGCGACCCCCACTTCGTGGACTGCCTGGCGGGCTCGGCCAAGGGCGACAAGGCCGAGATCGAGGCCCAGTACAGCGCCCTCAAGGCCCACAGCTGCAGCGACAAGCCCGCGGCCGAGAAGCGCGCCGTGGTGCCCATGATCTACGGGAAATGACGTGCAGCACCTGCGCATTGCGCTGGTCGCGGCCCTGCTGGTCGCGCCCGCGCTGAGCCTCGCCCAGCAGCCGCCCCCCAGTGCCGAGGACGAGGCCAGTGATCGTCGAGCCGAGCCCGAGACCACCGGACGTGACGACGAGAACTCGCCCGAGGACAAGGTCCCCAGCGCGGGAGAAATGGCCGCGGAGCTGCCGGCGCTGACCGAGGCCCAGCGCGCCGCCATCGAGGCCATCGTCGACGAGCGCCTGCGCGCCCTGCCCGCCCCCCAGATCCCGGAGATGAAGCTCGAGATCCGGGGCGACACCTACACCAAGCTCATGTTTCGCAACAACCAGAGCAATGGCTGCGTGACCTGGGGCAACCCGCACCCGCTGGGCGACAACTTCTCGGGCGAGAACGGCATGTGCTCCGAGCTGGGGCTCACGGTCATCGGCCACGTCAGCCAGCTGGTCGAGGTGCAGGCCCGGCTACAGACCCGCTACGGCCAGGAGTGGGCGGACTTCTACGAGAACGGCGACCGCCGCATCCGCCTGGACACCACCGGCGAGAGCCTGGGCCAGAACCACGGCGCCTACCTGCAGCTGCGCGGTGTGTACGTGCGCCTGAGCCCGCCCATCCCGACGCTGCGCTACATCCACCTGGGCTCGTCGGACCTGTCGCAGTTCAACGCCTTCACCATAGGCAAGATCCGCTACATCGATCGCTTCAACGCCAACGGCGTATTTGTCAACGGCGACCTGTGGGGCGTGGCGGGCTACGAGCTGGCGCGCATCGCCTTGCCCAAGCTCTTTGCCTCGGCCAACTACAACACGGGCATCGACGACCCCCTGGTCGAGAACCCCTTCTGGACCCGCGATGCGGCCTACGCCTTCAAGCTCACAGGCTCGCCCTTCGACGTGGTGGATCTCAAGAGCATCACCAGCGTGCTCCTCGACGAGGAGGCCGACACCGACGACCCGGATGCCCTGGGCTCGACCAACCCCATCGACCCCCGGGACGGCGTGGTGCAGACCAACTTTCGCTACCTCAATGCCAACAGCACCGTCGAGGCCGAGGCGTATCCTTTGCGCTGGTGGAACGTGAAGGCCCTGGCCGGCGTCAGCTACTCGCGGCCCGACAGCCGCACCACCTTCAATGCGGTGAGCGGCAACCAGGGCATCGCGCCGGTGCCCATGAAGGAGCTGTGGGGTTACGCCATCACCGCACGCACCGAGCTGTATGATCCCCTGGACATCGGCCTCGACCTCAAGCTCGAGTACTTCAACATCGGTGCCGACTGGGTGGCGACCTTTGGCGCGCGGCGTGAAACCGACGTGCTGCTCACCGACGGCTTCGTCGACGGACAGCTGGTCACCCTCAACGTGGCCAACGAGTTCATGGACTTCACCGACCCCTACTACGAGACGGTGATCGGCTGGCACGGTGCCACCGCCCTGCTCGAGTGGTCCTGGGACGATCTCAAGACCGGGCTCGAGGGCACCTTCATCGAGTACAACACCGATGCCCAGAACCGCGACGTCGACACCGTGTATCCGGACTTCCTGTTCACCGACGGCATGACCGACGTGGACCACTACACCTACGCCAACACCAACGACCGCGGACGCGACCCGCGCAGCGTGTATCACCGCAATCAGGCGCGTCGCACCGTGATCAGCATGGCGCGCGCGGCCTATTCCCTGAACCTGCTCGAGGGCGTGGAGTTCGGGCTCAAGGGCAAGTACATCTGGGACAACGATCAGCGCGACCAGGACCTGGCACCGGATCCCTCGGCCGACGACTACACCGGCCACCTGATGAGCGCGCAGCTGCAGGTCAAGGGCGGCCTCACCGAGCACCTGGCCCTGGCCCTGGGCTACCAGCTCGACTTCTGGCTCGAGGACAGGCGCTCGGGCGACGTCATTGCCGGCGTGGCCGACTACGCCGACTACACGACGTTCAAGAACAAGGCCTGGGTGCAGCTGTACTACGTGTTCGAGGGCCTCAACTTCGCCTACCGCATCGAGTACCTCGACAAGAATGTCACCACCAGCAAGCCCGAGCTGGACTACCACCTGCGCAACATCATCCGCTCGGTGGGCAGCGTGTCGGTGGCGTTCTAGTTTCTTGTTTCGGAGAATCCAGCGCTGGGCGATCCTGCCTGCTCACCACACACGCGGATTCTCCCCGCGAGGTTGTGCATGCCAAAAGAGCCGATGATTCCTGACGATCTCAGCGTCCCCGACGACGAGAAGTCCTCGCGCGCCGCTCTCTCCAGTGCGGCTGTGCCCGCCTCGCCCCCGGAGCCCACGGCAACCGCCAGCGTGGACATCGTGCCACCGGCCGCTGCGCCTCCGGCGCCTGCGCCCGCCGTGGAGCTGTTCCGACCACCGAGCGACGACATGACGACGGCTTATGGCATCCCGGCGCCCCCGGCTGCGCCGACTGCGGCGACCATCGAGCACGATCCGCTCCCGGTCTCCATGTACGGCATCATCCCGCCTCCGGAATCCCTCGGATCCGGCGACGACGACGACGATGACCTGGTGGCGTGGAAGAGCCGACCCCGGAGCGGCTCGCCGCGCCTGCGCCAGGCCCTGTGGGTGCTGGCTGCCGCTGCCCTGTTCGGTGCCACGCTTTCCGCGGTGTCGACGGCGGACTTCGTGCAGCACCTCGACAGGCAGGTGCACAGCATCCACTGCTCCATCATCCCGGGCGCGGGCCAGAGCTTCGCCGACAGCGGCTGCAAGGCCGCGCTGATGAGCCCCTACTCGTCGGTGCTGCGCACGACCCTGTGGGGCGGTCTGCCCATCGCTCTGCTGGCCCTGGCCGTGTTCGCCTACCTGGTGTACCGCGCCGTGGACTTCTCGCTGCGGCCACAGATCACCAGGCGCGAGACCATGTTCCTGATAGCTGCGACCGGGCTGCCCGTCGCCATGAGCGCCATCTACGGCACCATCTCGGCAACCCGGGTCGGCGCCCTGTGCTCGGTATGCCTGGGCATGTACCTCAGCTCGGCCCTGGCCCTGGCCGCGGCGGTGTTCGCACACCGTCAGGCCTCGGCGGCGCCCCTGGACGGGCAGGGACAGAAGCCTTTTTTACGGTGGTTCGGCGAGGGCGTGCTCTTCGTGTGCGTGCTCGGCGGCCTGCATCTGGCCCTGGCCCCCACCAGCGAGCGCAGCCTCAAGGGTTGCGGCACCCTGGTCAAGAAGGACGATCCCGCCCGGGTGCTGCTCCACCTTGGCGGTCGCCACCAGGGCGTGGACAGCGTGGCCGTGATGGATCCGCTGTGCGCGGCCTGCAAGGGCTTTGACGGGCGCCTGGCCCAGAGCGGGCTGCGCGATCGTCTGAACCTGCGTACCGTGCTCATGCCCCTGGACTCGAGCTGCAACTGGATGGTCAAGCAGAGCGTGCACCCGGGCGCCTGCGCCGTGTCCGAGGCCATGCTGTGCGACGCCGAGCGCGCCGAAGAGGTGCTCAGCTATGCCTTCGAGCAGCAGGCGGACCTGATTGCCCTGGCGCGCAAGGACGAGAAGGCCCTGCGCACCCAGCTCGAGAACCGGTTCCCCCACGTCAAGGGCTGCCTGGGCACCCCCGCGATCAAGAACAAGCTCAACAAGAGCCTGCGCTGGACCGTGGCCAATGCCCTGCCCGTGCTCACCCCGCAGCTCTTTGTCGGTGACACCCGGGTCTGCGACGAGGACACGGACCTGGGACTGGAGTTCACCGTGGCGGCGCTGCTCGAGCAGCCGGCCGCCACAAGGAGCCGACGATGAGCATGCCGACGAGCACTCGCACCCTGCTGCTGCTCGGTGTTGCCCTGGGCATCCCGGCCCTGTTCGAGGTGGTGTGGCTGAACAAGGCCTCGGCCAGCCTCCGGGCTGCCCCCGAGGCTGCCTCCGAGGTCGCCATCGCCACCGCCAGCGACGTCGAGTACTGCAGCCCGGCGCTCAAGGCCGTGCTGCGCCGCGTGGCCTCGGCCTGCGGTCTGGTGGAGAGCGGTGCCCGCGGCTGCAAGCCCACAGACGCCAAGATGGTGGCCGCGCTGTCAGGCGGCGATTTCAATGCGCTGTTCAAGCCCCTGAGCGACCGCGCACGCATCCTCCAGTTCGACGTGGACGCCGTGGAGCTCGACGAGGGCGCGCGGACAGTGGTCGATCAAGTCTGGAGCGACCAGCGCGGCGCCAGCTTCTTCTTCGTGGTGTCCCGGGCCAGTCCGGACGGCGATACCGAGTACAACCAGCAGCTCTCGGCCCAGCGCGCCCAGGCGGTGTTCGATCACCTGGACAGGACCTTCAAGGACCCGGAGCTGCGACGCGAGGTGGGCCTGCTGTGGCTGGGCGAGGAGTTTGCACAGCTCGGCAAGGAGTTCTGCACCTGGCAACGCAGCCGTGAAGGTGAGTGCAGCTCCAACGACATCAACCGCAGCGCCTTCGTGGCGTGGATAGATTGCGCGATATGAGGCACGACAACCGTCATGCCCTTCATGGTGTGGTGCGAGTCCTGGTTCTCGCGAGCCTGACTCTCACCGCCTGCCCCGACGACAAGGAAGCGCCGGGCAGTGCTCCCTCGCGCTTTGCCGGTGTGAATAGCGATCAGAACGCCCGCGCCATCCGCGCCTTCTGCGAGAAGTCCTTTGCCGCGAAGGGTGCCGGCAGCCTGCGTCTGCCCGAGCTGCCCGAGAAGGCCTTGCCCGTGGCCAGGCCCGCCGTGGCCACAGCCCGGGGCTGGCGCTGGATCAACCTGTGGGCCACCTGGTGCACGCCCTGCGTCGAGGAGATGCCGCTGCTGCAGCGCTGGCTGGACAGCCTGACCCGCGACGGCGTGGCGGTGAAGATCGAGCTGTGGAGCGCCGACGACGACCAGGAGGCGCTTGCCCAGGCCCTGCGCGAACGCAAGCTCCCTGGCGAGCAGCACTGGCTGGGAGGCAACGAGGCTCTGTCGAAGGTGCTCGAGGCCGTGCAAGCTGGCCAGGGCGCGGCATTGCCGGTGCATCTGTTCGTCGACGACCAGAACCAGCTGAGATGCCTGCGCGTGGGCTCGGTGCACGAGGCCGACTACGGGGCGATCAAGACCTTGCTGACGAGCGGTGGCTAGCCGAAGTCCGCGATGCTCCAGTCCGGGTCGCTACCAGCGAGCAGATCCTTGCCGTTCCTGAGCGCCTCGGCGATCCCCTTGAAGCTGTCGAACTCCCCGTCGCTGCTGGCTCCGGGGAACAGTGCCGCGACGGCATCATTGGCGTCGACGAAGTTCATGCTCAGGCCCAGCCGGCGGGTCTCGCCACTCTGCCTGTCGACCACGACCACGCTCAGCTGCGGCTCATCCTCGGTCTCCAGCACGCCGTAGACCGCGTGCTTGTCCGGATCGAAGGCAAAGCTGTTCAGGTCCTGGATCTCGGGCAGGCTGGGGTTGTAGTCAAAGGCGCGCAGGGCCTGGATCAGCGTGCCTCCGTCCTCGGCGCTCAGGGCGTAGGCATGCAGGCCGACATTGCCGCCCTCGACGTCGTGAAAGAGCCCGTCGTCACCGGCGTTGGCCTTGACGAAGGCCAGAGCCTCGGGGTCGGTTGCGGCCCCGGCACCACCGTCGACGGGTGCTGCCTTCGCGAGCTCCTTCGCCAGCTCGACCGCCAGCTTGCCGGTGGTCGACATCTTGGCGATCTCGGCCTTGGACAGGCCGTTGTTGTTCAGGTCGTACTTGCCGATGAGCTTGTCCTTGGCGTAGGCCAGGGCCTTGTCGATATCGTTCTTGGTGACACGCGCGCCGGGCACGTGGTCGCGGTGGTCGATGAAGCGAAAGAAGATGTCCGTGAGCTGCTTTTCGGTGCCCTCGAGCTGACCGAGCTTCTTCTCGATGTCGGCGCGGCTGGCAATGCCGTCGGGTTTCGAGGCATCGAGAATGTTCTGGGCTGCGCGCTGCAACGCGGTGTTGACGTCCGTCTTGGAGATGCGCGGCATGAGGACCTCCTGGTCAGTCAAAACGAGGGGGGGAGGGTGGAGTACTGGACTCATTATCTCCGAGGGCAGGATCTTGGAGCCGGACTTGCGCGATCGCGAAAATACTTATCCGTATCAAGCTGTTGAACCCTTTCGCTCGACCGCCTCGGCCGCCCGGGTGCCCTCGCGCCCGAAGTCGTCGGCCACGCGCACCACGTCCCACAAAAAGGGCAATGAGCTCTCGAACAGCAGACTGTCCTCGAGTGCCTGCAGCCGGTGTAATCGCCCGGGTTCGACGTGGATGGCCTGGCCCGCTTCCATGGTGACCGAGGTCAGGGCCTCGCCCCGGGGCGCGGTCTCGAGGATGACCGTGCCCTGGTGCAGGTAGATCACCTCTTCCTTGACCACGTGGTACTGCAGACTGAGGCGCTTGCCCTTCTCGAGAAACAGCGTCTTGCCGGCAAAGTCCTTGGTCCAGCCCCACCACAGCTCCCAGCCCCAGGGCTTCATCACCTTCTGCGGTGTGACCATGCCGCCCTGGCGCTCGGGCTCCGGCATGCGGGACACCAGGTCCTTCAGGGACTCGACCAGCGAGCGCGGCGCCACCAGGGTGTCCGTGTGGGTATGGATGATCGCCAGGTCATTGACGCCAAAGAGCGTGACCCGGTGACCGCGCCGGTTGTTGAACACCAGGTTGTCGTGGGCCTTGTAGGTGAAGACCTCGCCCAGGGCCAGGTCCTCGTCCTTGTCACCCTGGCGCGGCTCTCGTGGTTGCCAGCGATCCTGCCAGGCCTCGTCGTGCCAGTTGTGGGCATGTCCGAACACACGGTTGCCACTGTCGTCGGGATCCAGCTTCTCGCCGAAGGCGGTCCAGCCACCCAGGTCACTCCAGTAGAAATCTCCCTCGACCACCCGTACCCGCCCGAGTTCGCCCTCGGCCTGCATCACACCGTAGTCGATCGAGATCTTGGGCAGCTTGAGAAAGACCTCGCGCAGCCTGTCGTCGAAGCCAGGCGTGCCTCGGCTGGCAACGACGGGAGGCAAGAGCCCGGCATGCTGTGGCAGGTGCCTGGACACCGCGCTGGCGATGGCGTCGGGGCGCCAGATGAACATGCCGCCGTTCCAGTAATACTGCCCGCTGTCGACGTATTTTTTGGCCGTGACCGCATCGGGCTTCTCGACGAAGGCGGCGACACCCGAGCGCACGAAGCCGGGATCCGACTCGAGGATGGAGCCTCGCTGCAGGTAGCCGTACACCGTGGTCGGCCGCGACGGCTTGAGGCCGATGGTGTACAGCATTCCATCCTCGGCGGCGGCCTCGGCGGCGTAGGCAACGACCTCGCGGAAGCGCCCGTCCGGCGCAATCTCGTGGTCCGCAGGCAACACGATCTGCACGGCACCTGGCCAGCGCTCGGCGGCCAGACTGGCTCCCAGGGCAATGGCCGCTGCCGTGTCGCGCAGCAGCGGTTCGCCCACCACCGCGTCCGCCGGCAGCTCGGGCAGCTGGGTTCGCACGACCGCCATGTACTCGTGGTTGGTCAGCACCATCACACGATCGGCGCCGGTGAGCGCGGAGATGCGGGCAAAGGTCTGCTGCAGCAGGGTCTGCTCGGGGTGCGCCAGAGGCAGGAACTGCTTGGGCAGCAGCTCGTTGCTCCAGGGCCAGAAGCGGGTGCCGTGGCCGCCCGCCATGATCAATGCACACAGGTTCATGCTTGCTCTCCGTCCCAGCTGCGACCATGCAGGCGCTCCCTGCCACCGGCGCCGGCCCGGTCGCGCAGAGGGCGGTTAGCCTAGCAGGGCGATTTCATGAGGATCGACCAAAATTCCTGGCCCGGAAGGCAGCGAGCCTAGGTCGCGACTTCCAGCTCGCAGAAGGGGGGGGCTGGACGCGCGAACAGGTAGCCCTGGATCAGGTCGCAGCCGAGCGCCAGAACCACGTCCCGCTCGTGGACGGTCTCGATCCCCTCGGCGACGACGCGCATGCCCTCGCCGCGGGCGTAGTCGATGATGTGCTTGATCAGTCGAGCCGAGCGGCTGTTGCTGTCGATGTCGCGCACCAGCCTCATGTCGATCTTGACGAAGTCGGGCTCGAGCAGAGCCAGGGAGTTGAGCCCCGAGTAGCCCGCGCCCAGGTCGTCGAGGGCAATGTAGAAGCCGAGGTGGCGCAAGCGCTGGATCAGATCCCGCACGCGGTCGTACTCCTTGATCTCCGCGCTCTCGGTAATCTCCAGGACGATGCGCTCGCGCTGCGGACAGGTGTGAGCCCAGGTCACCAGCTCGTCCGACAGTTCGAGCGGGTGCAGGTTGACGAACAACAGGCGCGGCGCTGGCAGACGGTCCAGGGGGACCATGGCGAGCGCACGCATCACCGGGCCCAGGTCACCGATGCGGCCGCGACGCTCGGCCACCTCGAGCAGTTCCAGGGGATTGCCGAATACGCCGTCATCCGGGCGACACAGGGCCTCGTAGCCCAGGATCCGCATGGCCCGCGCGTCGACGATGGGCTGGTACACGTAGCGCATCAGGCGCTCCCGGATCAGCCGGTCGAGGGCCACGATGCGTCCCAGTTCACTGGAACTCCGGGGCTCGGCCATGGCCTGCAGCGACGGCGAGTAGGCGATGGTCTGGTCGCCACCGAGGTGCTTGGCCGTGAACAGCGCGGTCTCGGCGGCGTGGATCAGCCCGGCACGCGCCGTCCCGTCCTCGGGGAAGCCCGCCACGCCGATGGACACGCTCACCCGCGGCAAGCCAGCGGCCGCAAAATCGTGTGCGTTGACAGCCGTGCGCACGCGCTCGGCCGCCACCGAGGCACCACGCTTGTGGGTCTCGGGCAGCAGCACCGCGAAGGTGTCGCCGTCGTAGCGCGTGACCGTGCCGCGCTCGGAGATGCGCGCCCCCATGTCGGTGCCCCGGCCCGCGCCGCGGAGCAGGTCGGCGAGCAGGCACAGCACGCTGTTCCCCGCCGTGTGGCCATGCGCGTCGTTGATGGCGCGGAAGCCGTCGATGTTGAGCAGGAGCAGTCCGAAGCTCAAGTTGTGACGGCGCGAGCGCCGGATCTCCAGCTCTGCCTGCTCCTGCAGGTAGGCGTGGTTGTAGAGACTGGTCAGGGGGTCCCGCACGACGAGCTTCTCGAGTTCATCGTTCTTGTGGCGCAGGGCGTCGTTGGCACTCTCGGCCGCGTCCTTGGCGCCACGCAGATCACGGTTGGCCTTCTTGAGCTCGCTCAGCAGGTGGGCGTTCTTGACCGCCATGGCGGCCTGCTGTGCAAAGGTGGTGAGCACGTCGAGGTCGCGCTCGCTGAACAGCCCGCTGCTCATCATCGAGTCGAGGTAGATGAGCCCGACGATCTCGTCCTGAAAGATCATCGGCGCGCACATGATCGAACGCACCTCCGACAGGCGAACACTGTGCGAGGTGCTGAAGCGCGCGTCACTGGCCGCATCGAGCGACAGGATGGCCTCGCGGCTGTCGAGAGCCTTGCGCAGCACACTGCGCGAGACCTTGACCCGCTCGCCCTCGACCATGCGGGTGCGGGCGCGCTGCTCGGCGATCTTCTCGCTGCCTGGCTCGAGCAAGAAGATGGCCCCGCGGTCGGCGTGAAACACCTCGAACACCGTATCCAGCACGCGCTGCAGGGTGCCGTCGAGGCTGGGGTGCAAGCCCATGGTCCGCGCCAGCCCATAGGCCGCCTTGAGCTTGGCGAGATCGCCCTCGGTGCCATCCCCGGCGCCGTGCGCGCTGTCGAAGGCAGGACGTGCCGCATCCTGACGGACGCTGATGCGGGCGCTCACGTCGTCAAAATCGATGTCGCGATCGCTCAGCACCTCGCCCTGCGCTTGCGCAAACAGCAGCTCGGTGCGCCCCACGGTCAGCACGTCACCGTCCTTGAGCGGTGCGCATTCGGCAGGTGCGCCGTTCAGCAAGGTGACCGCGCCGGTCGCCAGGTGGGTCAACTGGTACTGGCCATCGCGCTGCCGCAGCAACTCGCAGTGAACGCTGGAGGCACTCGCATCCGCCACGATCAGGTGGCAACCCGGGTCAGATCCCACGAGCACGCGCTCGCCGAGCTGCGCGCCGGTGTCCTGCAACGCCCCCCGGAGGTGCAGAGTTGCCATGGTTCAGACTCTATTCTACCACGGCGCTGGTTCAAAAAAACGGCGCTTCGCGAACTCACCGCCCGGGAACACGAAGCACTCTGGCGCGGCGCACAGCGTGCAGCTGGAGTTCAGAAGGGAAGCACGGGTGAGGGCGCGGAGGTCGGGCCGGGGCCGGGAGGGGCCTCGCCAGGTGGCGGCGAATCCACCATCCCGGAAGGAGCCGAATCCGGAGCCTTGGTGGCCGTCTCGAGCACGTAGCTGTAGTGGTCCTCAAGCTGCCAGGACCACAGCAGTCCCAGGCAACCGAGCCCCAGGGTGCAGGTGCCACAGGCCATGGACGCAAGACCGCGCGGCCAGGAGAACTGATCCTGCTGCAGGGTGGCCTGGACGATCTGGTAACCAGGCTTCTGCAGCACGATTTCGTATCGATCTCCGCCGCCTGGTGTGTCTTGTAAGGTGAATGGAGTGACACCGACCTGCGTCCCGTTGACGTAGAGCTCGGCACCTGGAGGGTCGGACTCGATGAGGGCCGTATGAGCACAGCTGCTCGTCCACAGGACCAGCAGGGGCATGGCGAGAGCCTGAGGCGTGGGTTTGCGACGCATGATGGCGGATGATACGCTGTCGCGGTGACCGGCGAAAGTCGGAGGATGGCATGAAGACACAAGGGTTTCTGGGGCTGGGCTTGATTCTCGGGCTGGCCTGGAGTTCAGACGCGTCCGCGGCAGCGAGCCAGCGGCAACCCGTGGCGGTTTTTCCGTTCAAGGTCCTGAACAAGGATCCTCGCGCTGCCCACCTCGGGGAGGGTGCCTCGGAGCACATCATCACCCACCTGGTGCAGAGCGGCGCCGTCGAGATCGTCGAAGAAGCGCAGCTGGACAAAGCAATCAAGCGCTTGGCCAAGGGACAGACCGGCTTCTTCGAGGAGAAAAATGCCCTGGAGCTGGGGCGCATGGTCAACGCGCGCTACGTCATTGTCGGTACCGTGCAACTTTTTGGCTACCAGGTGGCCATCAACTCGCGCCTGCTCGAGGTGGAGACCAGCAAGCTGGTCATCGCCGAGTCCATTCACGGCAAGTACACGGACATCTTCACGCTGTACGAGAAGCTCGCCACCCGCTTGAAGGACTCGCTCATCAACCACCTCTCGATGCTGGTCACCTCGAGCGCGGTGGCCGCGCGCGGCGGCGACACCAACGCGGTCAACATCGTCGAACTCCTGGCCAAGGGCGAGAAGCTGGATCCGGCGTACGGAGGCAAGGACCTCAAGGGCGCCAACATGATCTACAGGCAGGCCGTGCTGCGCGACCCGGACAGTGCCGCCGCGCGACGCCGACTGGCCGGGACCTTCCTGTCCATGGAGCGCTACGATGAGGCCAAGTTCAACCTCGAGAAGGCGGTCGAGGTGGAGCCCAAACACGCCTGGGCGCAGGCCTATCTCGGCTACTGTCTGCACAAGCAGGACGACGAGGCTGGAGCGCTGGTGCACTACAGCAAGGCCCTCGAGACCAACCCCAACGACATGCAGACCCGAGCCTGGATGGCGGGCTCCTTGCTCAAGCTGGGGAGGGCGGAGGAAGCCCGCGAAGAATTCAAGCTGGTACTGGCGCGCGATCCCTCCAACGACGTGGCGCGCCGTGGTCTGCGCATCGCCGAGCAGTCGATGAGCCAGGCTCGCAAGACGCCCTGATCAGGCCCCGTCCCGCCCTGCTAGCACGATGCCGTAGCGCTGCGCTTCGTCCGGTGTGTCGAGGTCGCACAGCACCCGGGGGTCCGCGACGGCCACACGCTGGACGCGGGCACCCTCGTGCTCGACAACCGCGGCCGCGCCAGCGTCCGCCGTGGCATCGCGAAGCGAGGCAAAGAGCCCGCGGCCAAAGACCGCCGGATGCCCTGTCCTGCCGTCGTGCTCGGGAACGGCCACGTGGCTGGTCGAGGCTTCCTGGATCAAGGTCCTGAGCAGCTCGGCGTCGAAAAACGGGCAGTCCACCGGCGCCACCGCCAGGGCACCGGCGGCGTCCCCCACCAGGTCGAGCGCAGTCCGGATCGAGCCGATCAGACCCTGCTGCGGCCGCCGGTTCTCGACCGGAACCACGTCGAGATCCGCAACCGCCGCACGAATGGCTGCGCCGGTGGCGTCGGAAGGGACGGTCACCAGGCAAGGACGTGCGCCAGCCTCGAGAGAGATCCGCGCCAGCCTGTGCACCAGGGTCTCGCCATCGAGCATCAGCAAGGCCTTGGGTTGCCCCATGCGCCGCGAGTCACCTGCCGCAGCCACCAGCGCAGCGGCAATCCTGTGCTCCGCGGCCTCATGACGGACCCGGACCAGCTCCCCGACAATGCTGAGGGCGATCTCCTGCGGGGTCTCGGCGCCGATGGCCAGGCCCACGGGAACCTGCAGGCGTGCCACCTCGGCCTCCGAGAAGCCAGACTCGAGCAGGTTGCGACGAAGTGTCGCGCCCTTGCGCCGACTCCCCATCACCCCGAGGAAGCGCGCAGAGCGCCGCAGAACCTGGCGCACGCAGTGCTCATCCTGGGCGTGGCGATAGGTTGTGATCACCACGTAGCTGTGCGGGCCGAAGGGCAAGCTGGCAATGGCGTCGGGCGAGAAACTGGAGACGAGCTGGCGCGCCATCGGAAAGCGTGCGGCGGTGACGAAATCAGGCCTGTCGTCGATGACGATCACGGCGAAGCCCATGTCGTGCGCGATTCGGGCCGTGACCTCACCGATGTGACCGGCGCCGAACAGGAGCACAAGCGGTGCTCTCGCCAGTGGCTCCACAAACAGGGCCACGCGGCCGCCACAGCTCATGCCCAGGTCGGCGCCGAGATCGAGTTCGATCAAGGTGGGCTCGGCCTCGTCCATGCGCGCACGCGCGAGCTCCGTGGCACGCAGTTCCAGCGTCCCACCGCCCACGGTCCCCTCGCTGCGGCCATCGAGGTGAACCAGCATGCGCGTACCGCACTTGCCCGGGGTCGAACCCTGGCTGTGGACGACGGTCACCAGGACCGCGGGCTTCCCCTGGCCGGCGACCTCGGCGATGCGTTCCCAGCTCAGCACGACAGCTAGCGCTTCTTGGCAGGCTTCTTGGCGGGTGCAGGCTTCTTGGCAGGTGCAGGCTTCTTGGCAGGTGCAGGCTTCTTGGCAGGTGCAGGCTTCTTGGCAGGTGCAGCCTTCTTGGCAGGCGCAGCCTTCTTGGCAGGCGCAGCCTTCTTGGCAGGTGCAGCCTTCTTGGCAGGTGCAGCCTTCTTGGCAGGTGCAGCCTTCTTGGCAGGCGCAGCCTTCTTGGCAGGCGCAGCCTTCTTGGCTGGTGCAGCCTTCTTGGCAGGCGCAGCCGCCTTGGCAGGTGCAGCCTTCTTGGCAGGTGCTGCAACCTTGACGGGCATCGCTTTCTTGGCGGGCAAAGCCCCCTTGGCGACGGCCTGCGAGGGAGCCCCGGCCGCCATCGGTCGCATGGACGACGGGGTCGCCCCTGCCGGGATGGGTCGGCGAGCACGCGCCTCGCTGGCTGCATGGGCCGCGCGCATCGCCTCAGTGGCGATCTGCACAGGTTTGGGCACTGGCCCCAGGTTCACGGCAGACTCGTCGTGGCGACCCTTGTTCTTGCGCTCCTCGGCGGGATCCAGGAACAGGCTGCACACTGCAGTGCCCTTGACCACGATGTCGTTGGCCTGGTTCTGCACCCAGACGTCGCAATCCATCCTGTGCTGCTTGTCCTGCTCGTACTTGCGCACCACCACGCCCTTGGCCGTGAGGGTATCGCCTGGCCACAGCAACTTCTGAAAGCGCGTGGCCACCGACAGAATCTGGCCATTGTCGAGCCAGTTTTCGAGCATCTCGGTGGCCGCGGCCATGCCGAGCAAGCCCGGGGCCGAGATGCTTCCGAAACCGGCCTGCCGCGCGAAATCCTCGTCGATGTGCAGCGGCCCTGTCTCGTTGGCGCGGACCGAGAACACCACGATGGACGCTCGGGTGAGCGCGGCCTTGGACTGGGGTGGGATGGGATCCCCGATCTCGACGTCGTTCCAGTACAGCTTTGCCATGTCCTGTGGGCCCCGTGCAAAAAGGTGAGATCAGCGCCTCGGAAAACCACCGCGGATCGCGAGCACACGCCGCGCCGTGAACAGGGGCTTGCCCTTGGTGTCAACGCCACGGTCCTCGATGGTGACGAAGCCCGTGGTGGCACTCCCGATGGGGCGTTCCTGCACGTCGGTGATGATGGAGAACACCTTGATGGCATCCCCCGCCAGCAGGGGGCGCCGCTGCTCGATGGTTTGCTCGCTGTGCAGCACGTTCTTGGCGTGCACCTCCAGCAAGCTGATCAGAACGTCGTGCTGGCCCAGGCTTGCCGCCATGCTGGAGGGCGCCACCAGCCCGGGATAGCCCGCCTTGCTGGCCGCCGCCTCGTCATGATGCACGGGGTTTTTAGCACCGATCGCAAGCGCGAAGTTCCTGATATCACTGCGATCAATCTCGATCGTCCGCGTTTCAGTGGCGGTGCCAATCAATTTTCTCTGCCTCATGGTTCTCCCCGACTCACCGCAATATCAATTCTGGTCACCGCGCCCACACCGCGCAAAAGGTAAATAATGTTGCCTGGTTGTGACCATTTCCCGAGGGGGCCTGGCAGCCGCTTTCTCACCCTTGTCCAGTGCGGCGTCCGTGGTAAAAAACCCCAGAGGTGGCGGCAGCATACCACAGCGCCCCGATATGTCTAGACATTATCCATGCCTTGCAGCCGCCCAGGAACCGGCTCGCGCGAACCCGGCTTTTGTCTGCACCAAGCACGGGCCCCGAGTATGATGTGCCCCCACGTGGTCTGCACCCAGGGAGTCTGCATGCGCGTTCGTCACCTTGCTGTCTGTGCGTCCTCTATCCTGCTCCTCGTGGCCTGCCGGCCGCGGGTCGATCCGGACCCGCCCGCCGCTCCGGCGTCACCCACACCCAGTGAGGCCCCACAGGTGCAGCCGCTTGCCCAGCCCGCGGGTCCGACACCCGAGCTGTTCCTGCCCGAGAACCGATTCGACGGCGGCAAGGTCAAGCAGGGAGAGCCGATCCGGCACACCTTCATCGTCAAGAACAAGGGCCTGGGTGAGCTGAACATCGAAAAAGTGCAGGGCTCCTGAGGTTGCACCGCCGCTCTCGTGTCAGAGCGGAACGTGCCCCCCGGCGGTGAGGCCAAGATCGACGTCACCGTGATCACCTCGGGTCGACTCGGCCGGATCGGCAAGACGGTGCGCGTGCACTCCAACGATCCCAAGCAGCCCGTGGCCAGCCTGACCATCGAGGGAGAGATCGAGACTCCCGAGGGCGCACTGCCTCCGGCCAAACCACCGCTGCGCCCCCTGGTCAAGGCCGTGGCACCCTCGACCAGCGTCAAGACCACGCACTGACGGTTCCGCCTGGACTGCGCTGGAAGGCACTCAGGCGGGGGCAAGACGCCCGCGGTCCAGTTCGGCATGCGCGGTCTCGCCACGAAGCAACTGGACAGCGTGCGGCAGCGCCTCGCGCACAGCGTCGAGATTCTCGATTGCCGCCTTGGGGCTTCCGGGCAGATTCAGGATCAGGCTGTGTCCGCGGATGCCGCACACGCCTCGCTGCAGCATGGCGTGGGGCGTGATGCGCAGGGAGGCCGCGCGCATCGCCTCGGCCAGGCCCGGAACCTCGCGCTCGAGGACCGCCCGGGTGGCCTCGGGGGTGACATCTCGCGCTGCGCAGCCAGTGCCGCCGCTGGTGCACACGAGGTCCATGCCACGACCGCTGTAGTCCCTAAGCACAGCCTGGATCGCTGGCGCTTCGTCGGCGACAAGCGCTGTCCAGGCCACCCGCGCCGAGAGATTCTGTTCCAGCCACCGGGCCACCGCAGGCCCGGCCAGGTCCACGGTCTCGCCTCGATGGCAGCGATCGGACACCGTGACCACGGCCACCTGCAGCACGCCTGCCGGCACCCGGTGCAGGACCTCGACGCTGTCCCCGGTCTGGATCGGCGCGCCTCGTTGCACCCGGGCAAACAGACCTCGCCGGGGCATGATGCAGTCGCCAGTGGTCTTGTAGATGGCGCAGCGGTGGTGGCACACCTTGCCAACCTGCGTGATCTCGAGCTCGGCTCCGCCCACCCGCAGCTGGCTCCCGGGGGCCAGATCGGCCAGGGCGATCCCCGTCACGACGAGATTCTCGCCAAAAGCGCCGGGCTCCAGGGTCAGCCCCTTGGCCCGCATGGACTCGATGTCCAGCTCGTCGAGCAGGCTGACCTGGCGATGACCGGCTCCGGCATGCGCGTCGCCGAGCAGGCCATGGTCCGCCCGCAGTTCAGCCTGGCCCACGGCGAGCTTGACCACGCCCTTGGAGGTGGAGGTGCAGATCTGCAGCAGCCGTCCCGTCGCCTCAGCCATGCGACACCTCCTCGTCACGCAGGCCCCGCGCCACCAGCTGCCTGGTCACCAGCGCCGAGCGCCTGACGCTGATCTGGGTCCAGCGCGCTCGCAGCCGTTCGCGCCGCGCGGGATCCAGGTCGCCATCGCCGCCCAGGCAACGGCGCCGCCCCTGGGCCAGCGTGGACAGCGACAGGGCGGCGGCCACCGACACGTTGAAGGATCCCGTGAAGCCGTGCATGGGAATCACGAAGCGCCCGTCGAGGTGGCGCCGTGCCACCGGACTCAGGCCCCGGCGCTCGCTTCCGAGCACGACCACCAGCGGGCGATCCACAGGTACCTCGGCGATGGGCACGGCACCGGCGCCCAGGTCCGCACCCCAGGCCTCGAAGCCCCGGGCCTGCAGCGTCCCCAGGCAACGCGCCAGCCTGTCCTCGACATGCAGGGTGAGCCAGCGCTCGGCGCCGGCAGCAGCCTTGTGCCCGGGACGCTGCCTCGATCCACGCTGGATCAGGTGGACATCCTGGACGCCGACGGCCTCGGCGCTGCGCAACACGGCCGCGACGTTGTGAGCGTCGCAGAAGTCCTCGAGCACCACGACCAGGGAGCCCAGCCGCGACTGCAATACCTGCTCGATGCGTCGCCTCCGCTCGTCCGTGAGCAGGGCCGCCAGGGCCTGCATGGTCTCGCCATCGGGCACAGCACGCTGGGTATCCACCACGCACCTCGCACGCTCGCGGCGCTCAGGCTCATTTGACAGGTGGCGCGGCCTCGCGCAACATCCGCGCATGACGCGTCACACCTGCTTGCTGTTCTCCGTCGCTGTGCTCGGGACCTGGACCCTGTCCGCAGCACCCGCCGCTGCGCAGGGCCTGGCCGACCCGGTGGCCCTTGGCCTGGCTCCGCCCACCTCCGTCGCCACCGTCGACGAGGCCAGCGCCGTCCTGGTCAATCCGGCAGGGGTGGGCTTCGTCACCGGACCCGAGCTGATGTTCCTGCACAGCTCCAGCTTCGGCAGTACCCGCAGCGACGTCGATAGCCTGTACGCGGCGGTCACCCTCCTTGACACCCTGGGCGTCGGTGCCGGCTTCGAGCTGGCCCGACCCGTGGGCAGCACGAGCGCGACGCGGGGCCAGGATTTCGTGCGCGCCAGCCTGTCCTATGCGCTGCGCCTGGACGACGGATTCAGCGTCGGTGGCAGCTACCATGTCCTGAGCGCCCAGGCCCCGGGCTTGTCCGCGGTGCAGATGTGGAACCTGGGCTTCCAGGTGCGGCCCTTTCGCTTCCTGTCGGCGGGAGCCGTGGTCGAGAACGTCATCCCGCCCGAGATCGGCAGTGGTCCCTTGACACCGCGGGCCTACCGCCTCGGCGTGGGGCTGCGCCCGGGCGCAGAGTGGGCAACCCTGGGCCTCGAGGCACGCATCGACGAAGCCTGGCGCGTGGATCCCGCCCTGCTGCTGAGGATAGAGGCCTTGCCCGGCATCATCGGAAGCGTGCAGCTCGCCACCCGCGACCTGGGACGCGGCTTCGGTGACAGCAGCATAGGGCTGGGTCTCGAGATCAACCACGCGCTGTTCGGCGTCGGCACCTCGGTGGCAAGCTCGCCGTCCCTCAACCTGTCCGGGGTCACCGTCTACGCCCGTGCCTCGGTGGCCGCCTACCCCTCGCTGTTCCCGCGCATGGGCCGGGTGGTCAAGCTGGTCCTCGCCGACGACCTGCGCCCCCTGCCGCCGGAGGATCCCTGGGAGGCCGCGACCTACGCCGAGGAGATCCCGGGGGAGATCGCCCTGGGTCTGGAGCGTGCCAGCCGGGATGACGCCGTCGAGGCCGTGTGGCTCGAGATCCGACCGCTCAGCGCTGGCGCAGCCTCGGTGGAGGCCATGCGACGTCGCCTGCAGGCCCTGCGTGCCGCCGGCAAGAAGGTCTTTGTCTACCTCGAGCGCATGGGCAATCTCGAACTGTTACTGGCCTCGGCCGCCGATGTCGTGATCATGCCCCCCTCGGGGACGGTGGCGGCAGACGGAGTCGGGACCTCGATGATTTACCTCGCCGCGACTCTCGAGCGCCTGGGTCTTCGTGCCCATGCAGTGTCCGCAGGAGAGTACAAGAGCGCACCGGAAACCTTCACCCGCACCGAACCGAGTCCGGCTGCCCTCGAGTCCGAGGGGCGATTGCTGGACGTGGTGAGCGAGGTCCTGGTGAGTTCGGTGGCCCAGGGGCGCGGCCTCGACGAGAGCGCAGTTCGAGCGCTGCTGGACCTGGGCAGTCTCAGTCCCGCGGAGGCGCGAGACAAGGGCCTCATCGACCGCATCGCTTATGCCGATGAGATGAAGTCCATTCTCGAAGAAGTGCTGGGGAGCCGCCCCTTGGTCGACGACGACTACCTGCGGCCGCTGGTACACCGCAGGTACTGGGCGCGACGTCCGACCATCGCGGTGGTGCCCATCGTTGAGTCCATCACCATGGGCCGCAGCTCGCGCGGTTTCCTCGGCATGTCTGGCAACAGCGGCGCCGACGATGTGGTGGCTGCCATCGAGGCCGCGCTGGACGACGACGACGTCAAGGCGATCGTGCTGCGGGTGAACAGCCCGGGCGGCGACGCCCTGGCCTCGGACCTGATCTGGAGAGCGGTGGAGCACGCCCGCAGCAAGAAGCCCGTGGTGGCGAGCATGGGTGACGTGGCCGCGAGCGGTGGTTACTACGTGGCCTGTGGCGCGTCGACGATCCTGGCCGAACCCACCACCATCACCGGCTCGATCGGTGTGTTCGCGCTGTTCTTCACCGCCGGGGAGCTTCTGACCGACCTGGAGGTGGGCATCCATGAAGAGCGGCGCAGTGCCCTGGCTGGCTCCCTCTCGCCGATGCGCGAGCCCACGGACGAGGAACTCGCCGCGGTGCAGCGTTCGGTCGACGGCACCTATGCCCTGTTCAAGTCGCGCGTGGCGGCCGGACGGCAACTGAGCGAAACCCAAGTCGAGGAGGTGGCCCGCGGCCGGGTCTGGACGGGCCGTGATGCCCTGGCCCACAAGCTGGTGGACAAGATGGGAGGTCTCTACGAGGCCGTCGCCGAGGCCCGGTCCCTGGCGGGCATCGGCGAAAGCACCGACGTCGAGATCACCGTGTTCGAAAGTGGACAGGACCCCCTCACGCGCTGGAGCTCGGCGGTGGAAGGGACGCGGGCACTGGTGCGACAGGTCGTGGCGCCACCCCTCGCCGTGGAGCAGCTGGCATCGCAGCTCGGACAGGCCGCCCTGCCCCTGGTCCTGGCCGGGGATGGACGACCCCTCGCGCTGATGCCCTACACCCTGCAGCTCCGCTGACACGGGTATGACGTCCGCGCCCCACGTTCTGCACCGGGCGCGTGGCGGTCATCTTGTTCCAACCCTCGCACGCGTGGTACACCTCGAGGGAAGGCAGAATTTCGATGGCCAAGATTCTCATCGTCGACGACGACGCCAACTTCAGAGAAACGGTGCAGGCCCTGCTGGCCGACGAAGGTCACGAGGCGGCCATCGCCGAGAACGGCATGGTGGCCATCCAGACCTTCAACAACGTCGAGCCCGATCTGGTGCTGCTCGACATGATGATGCCCAAGATGGGTGGTTTTGACTGCGCCCAGGCGCTGCGCGAGACCCCGCTTGGCGCCAAGATCCCGATCGTCTTTGTCAGCGGCGTGTACAAGAACGCCAAGACCATGTCCGAGGGCTTCGATCGATTCCAGTGCGTCGAATACCTGCTCAAGCCCTTCGACGTCGATGTGCTCCTGGCCGCCCTGGCCAAAGGCCTGGGTGAGGCGGCCGCGGCGGCTCAACCCCTGGTGGCCGCGGAACCCCTTCCCGAGGCCGGACGGTTGGTCGACACCTCGGTGGCGTCGCTGCTGCTTCGTGTCGTGGACGACAAGCACAGTGGCATCCTGGATCTCTTTGGCGAGAGCCAGCGGGCACGCCTGTTCTTCTACCGTGGTACCGCGGTCATGGCGCAGACACGCAATCCGCAGTTGAACGTCGGCATGACGCTGCTGCGGCAGGGACAGATGTCGGCTTTTGACTACAAGGCTCTGCTCGAGCACGTGGAGAGCAACCAGGTTGGGCTCCACCAGGCGCTCAAGGACTTCAAGTCGGTTCAGGAGCCCGCCATCAAGGAGGCCTACAAGAAGGTCATCCCGCAGATCGTCGCGGACTGCGTGGCCATGACAGGCAACTTCAGGTGGATCGCCGGCGAGGCCTTCATGCGCCTGATCCCCACCACCTCGTGCCCCATCCTCCCGGCGCTCTACCTCGGGGTCCTGGAGGCTCCGATGAGCCTGCTCGAGGCGCACATGGAGCCTCGCAAGCACCTGAGGCTGAACAAGGGGCCCAAGTGGCAGGCGGGCAAGAAGCACCTGAGCGAGGGTTTGCGCAGTGATGAGGTGCTGCGCTCGGTCAACGGACGCGCGCGCATCGGCCAGATCTACGGTTCCGCACCGGACTCCGATAAAAAGCGATCGCGGCTGGCTCAACTCTTTATGCTGCTCGCCTCGGACGCGGTACTGATGAGCGAGGAGATCGTCGAGGTGGAGCCCTCGCTGGTGCAGGAAGCGCCCATCGAGCTGGGCGCCGTGCCCGAGGTGGAGATCGACGAGTCCAGGTTCCAGGCACCCACCGCCTCGTCGGTGGTCTCGACTGCCACGGCCGAGGCCTTCGTTACCAACGACGATGTCGATGCGCAGGTCGATAGTGCGATCGAGTTCACGGCGGAGGAGCAGGAAGCACGGGAGAAGATCCTGGCCAAGTTCGCGGAGGTCCGGCACCAGGACTTTTA
Source organism: Pseudomonadota bacterium (assembly GCA_043821645.1). GTDB lineage: Bacteria > Myxococcota > JACRCW01 > JAFGSX01 > JAFGSX01 > JBDRCO01. The sequence continues at coordinate 102,059 of JBDRCO010000051.1, forward strand.
CGAGCTGCTGGGCCTGCCACGCGACAAGTTCGACGTCACCGCAGCCAAGAAGGCCTACTTCCAGCTCGCTCGCGAGTTCCACACCGACAGCTACAGCAGCATGAAGATCGGCAGCGCCCAGGGCAAGCTCGAGGCGATCTTTGCCAAGATCTCCGAGGCCTACGACGTCCTGGGAAACGAGAGCAAGCGCACGGAATACAACGCCAAGCTGGATCTGACTGCCGACGGCACGACCATGGACGTCGGAGCCATCTTCGAAGCCGAGAGCCTGATGGACAAGGCTCGCATCGTGTCGGACCGCGGCGACTTCACCTCGGCCGCGCGTTACCTCGACGAGGCCATTGCCAAGTACCAGAGCCCCATGATCGAGGTGTGGCACGTGTACTGTAACTGGCGTGCGCGCGGCAACCCCCCCGACGACGTGCCCGCCAATGTGAAGCGCATCGAGGAGATCCTCTCAGGCGCCACGGTCGAGCGCGGCCTGGAGTTCTGTGGCGTCATGTGCCGCATCGTGGATGACATCCCCCGGGCCAAGAAGTACCTGCAAAAGGCGGCGCGCGAAGAAGGAAAGAGTCCCAACGTCGAGCGCGAGCTGCGCCTGGTTCAGAAAAGAGAAGCCGAGCTGGCGAAGAAGCCCAGCGCCCTGGGCAAGCTCTTCAGCAAGTAGACCGTCACCGCCGGATCAGCAGCGTGACGCCGCCCCCCTCCAGGCTGATCGCCTGGGCCATCCCGGGCCAGCGATCGGCAAGCTGTCGCCAGTCCTCGGCCGGAACCTCGGGCTCTCGCCCCGCTGCCAGCACGGTGACAGCTTTCCCCTTGCCCAGTGCCTGCTCGATGGCCTGGAGTTCTGGAGCTGTCGGCGCTGCAGGGTCGGACACAACCACCACCTGGACGTGCGCGGCATCGAGACCGTCGAGGCTGGCGACCGAGGTCCAGGCCGGCAGCCCGGGCACAACCTGTACCGCGGTCCCCCGGGCGCGCAGCTCGCGAAGGAAGAAACCATGGGGTGTGGCCACCAGTGGGTCCCCGGCCACCGCGAGAGCGACCTCGTGCACCTGGGCTGCGAGAGCCAGCACGTTTCGCTCCTGCTGGTCCAGGGTGGTGGCCAGCCGCAGCGATCGCCCGAGCAGTGCCTCGAGGGCTCGCTTCCGGCGCTCGCCTCCCCCGGCGGTGACCAGGTCGAGCCACACCTCCTCGCAGCACCGCAACACGCGCTCCGCGCGCGGTGTCAGATCATCCAGCTCGGGCGAAGGACCGAGCCCCACCAGCCACAGACTCATGCGGGAATCCCGGCAGCCAGTGTCGTGATCTTCAGCGGCGTGAATTCCAGGTGGTCACTGGCGACCAGCCTGTAGTGCACGCCCTGCCGGCTGCCCTCGACGGCAGTGCGGTGCGCCGCTGGACCGTGGAGGTGTCCATAGACGCACAGGGCCACGCTGTAGCGCTCGAGGAGTTCGGTAAAAGCGCTGCAGCTTCCGTCGGGAGCAAAGGGAGGGTAGTGCACGGCCGCGATGAGGGAGCCGCTGGCACCAGCGAGCTGGCGCCCCACCTGCAACGACATCTCCAGGCGCTGTACCTCCCGGCGCAGGATCTTGTCGTCGTCGGGCCCGAACTCCGAGGTCCCCGGCTGGGACCACAGGCGGGATCCGGCGATGACCCACTCGCCAACGACGATGGCGTCATTCTGCAGGGCCAGACAGCGCTCGGGCAGCGCCGCACGAACCTTGCCGATCGAACTCCACCAGTAGTCGTGATTGCCACGTCCGAGGATCTTTGTACCCGGACGGGCGGCGATCCATTCGAGGTCCGCTGCGGCCTCGTCCAGCCGCAGGGCCCAGGACAGATCTCCGGGGCAGAGCACCAGATCGTCGTCTCCCACGCACCGATCCCAGGCCTCGGCCATCCGTGCCACGTGGTCCTGCCAGGCTGCACCAAAGACGTCCATGGGCTTGTTGCTCCCATGAGACAGGTGCAGATCTGCGATGGCGAACAGCTCCATGGCTTCGAGTGTTTAGTGAAAAGCCGGGCCCCTGGCCAGAGGGGACAGCGTCCTGACACCCCGATCACGTCCAGAAACGTGCGCTGGCCACGAGGGCGGTGTATGTATGGCGGGACAAGGGGTGGCCGATCGACGAGGCGAGATGAGCGCACAAACGCGCATTTCAGCTGTCCTGACCGCGATGATCCTGGTGGGCGCATCCTCGTGTCGCACCACGCCCTCCGGGTCCACGTCGCCCACATCCGCCCCCGCACAGGTCGTTCAAGCAAGCGCAGAACCCTTCGAACTGCCCATCCTCTTCACCTCGGATGAGCATGGCTGGCTAGAGCCCCACCTGTCGGATGAAGGGCGCGCCTACGAGGGCGGCATGGCCTACCTGCTGGGCCACTGGAAAGGTGCCTTCGACTACAAGCCAGAACGCTTCCTGGTGCTCTCCGGGGGCGATGCCTGGACCGGCCCCTATGAATCCACAGTCCTGCATGGGGCTCCGGTGGTCGCCTTCATGAACCTGGCGGGCTACGACGCACAGATCATAGGTAACCACGACTTCGACTTCGGCGCCGACGTGCTGCTGACCCGCGCCCGCGAGGCACACTATCCGCTGCTGGCGGCCAACCTGCACCGGGTGAGTTCGACGGTGCGACCGCCCTACGCCGTGGGTCAAGCAGTGAGCCACGTCAACGGCCGGCGCATCGGGATCGTGGGCCTGGCCAACCTCGACACGCCGGTGGTGACGCACCCGCGCAATGTTGCGGGGCTGGCCTTCAGCCCGCTCGAGGGTGCGCTGCGACGGGAGGTCGCCGCGCTCCGCGCCACCGCCGTCGACGTGGTAGTTGCCGTGATCCACGAGCCAGTCGAGGAACTGCTGCCCCTGGTCCCAGTGTTTCGGGAACTGGGCATCTCCTTCGTCGGCTCCGGTCACTCGCACCACCGGGGACTGACGGTGGATCCCGGGAGCGATCCCACGACGGCCGATGACGTCGTGGTGTGTAATCCAGGTCCCTATGCGCGTGCCTTCTGCCACGTGACCTTGCGCTTTGCCGGCCAACCACCCCGGCTGATGGGACATGACGAGGACATCGTGCAGGTGCGCGGTCGGATCGACGCCCCAACCTATCCGCCGGACGAGGCTGCCCTGGCCATCGTCCAGCACGCGCGAGACTCGGCGTCCTCTGCTGGTGCCGAGGTGCTGGCAAGCACCGCGCAGGGACTCAGCCGCGGGGACCCGGATCAACGGCTTGGGCACCTGGTCGTGGATGCCTGGCTGGAGGCCCTGCCCCAGGCTCAGGTGGCGATCACCAACGCCGGCGGGCTGCGGCAGGACATCGATGTCGGAGACATCAGCATGCGCACCCTGGTGGGTGTGCTCCCCTTCGACAACTACCTGCTCCTCGTCGAGCTGACCGGTGCACAGCTCAAGAAAATCCTCGCCCACCCCCAGACCATCGCCGGGGGTGTGCGCTTCCGGTACCGGTGCAACGGGGACGGAACGCGCCAGGTGATCGAGGTCCGGGACCTGAACAACAAGCTCCTGGACGACGACAAGCCCTACCGAGTGGTGGTCAACGAGTTCATCTACCGGGGCGGCGACCGCTATCGCATTCGCGAGTTCGATCCGCATCCCGAGGAGACCGCATTGCACTGGCGGGAACCTGTGGCCCGGCACCTGCGGCAACTCACGCGGGACGGCAAGACCGCGGACCTGCCCATCGATGGACGCGCTCGGCCCACCGACGAGGGCTCGGGCTGCCAGCCCAAGGACTGATCCGGGGCTCGCCCAGCCTGCCCGGTCAGGTTAAACTGCTACGGATTGCGGGCATCCGTTCCTCGCACGATCAGGGAGTATCTCGTGGCCAATGTCATGGAGCTGATGCGCGAGTACAAGAACCTGAAGGCGATGCAGCAGGCTGGCAAGCTGTCCCAGGGGGACGAGGACAGGCTGCGGGAGGTGGCAGCCTACCTGCAGGGTGCCATGGCGTCGCGCAAGGAGGGTGGCACCGCTGCCGCGGCCAAGCCAGCGCCCACCGCGGCCACCACCTCCGCTGCCCCTGCTGCGCCAAAGCCAACGGTCCCTGCTGCGCCAAAGCCAGCGGTCCCGGCAGCGCCAAAGCCAGCAGTCGCAGCCGCGCCCAAACCCGCACCGGCAGCGCCGTCCAAACCCCTGTGGCAAAAACAGCAGGAGGAGGACGCCGAACGCCAGAAACGCGCACAGGCGCTGTTCCAGGTCGCGGTCCCCGACGAGGTGATGGAGTACGAGCCCACGGTCAGCCCGGACAGTGGACCGCTGGAGCATGTGGTGCTCGAGAACGAAACGGGTGTCTCGTTCGCCCCCGAAATTGACATTGACAACGACCCGCGCTTCAAGCAGCCACCCAAGCACAAGCCCCGACCTCGCACCATCGACGAGCTGCAGCAGCAACTCGAGCAAGTCCACAGCCAATCCCTGTATTCCACCTCCTTCGATGAGCTGCAGGCCGAGTACTATTACGAGTACTTCGACGAGGGCTATGGCCTGGTCGACAACGAGGCGGAGGTCGAGGCGGAGACCATCGATCCGCGGGAGATCGAGCTGCGCCGGGCGGGTCTGATCTCCGATACCGGCACACCGGGTGAAGGTGCAGCCAGCATCACCGCCGTTCCGGGCGGGGTGTTCCTGGACGATTTCATGGTGCTGTACGAGAAGGGCGTGCTGCCCCGGCCGGAGGACGACGAGGAGCCCGAGCTCGAGGATCCCAACGCCCTGGTTCCGGGCAAGCGCAAGGTCGCCCTGCACATGCTCAGTGGCGAGGTAAAGCGCGGCAGTGTCGCCAAGATCCTGCGCGGTGCGCCGGTCTTCGTGTTCCAGCCCGAGCGCGGCAAGGGTGAAGAGATCGATTTCGGCAGCATCAAGGCGCTCTTCATCATGCGCAGCAAGAATCCTCCAACGCCCGGGGCTGCGGCGCGCCGCCTGACGGTCGAGTTCAAGGACCGCCGACGCATCCAGGGCGTGTCCTGGGATTTTCAGCCCGGGCAGCCCATGTTCACGCTGGTACCCCAGGGTCCGGGTAACTTCGAGCTGGTCATCATCAACGTCGCGGCTGCGGCCCGGATCGGCTGAATCCTGGACATCAGCTCAGGGTCATTGCTCGCTCTCGGAGAGACGCGTTCGGCCCTCGCCGTATCTGAAGGTCGAGGACCAGAACACGTAGATGAGGAATTCCTGCGTGTCGACGGGGCGCACCGCAGGGTCGGTGGACTCGAAGAAACGCGCACCTGGGCTGACCACGCGCGCTTTCTGGCCCCACCCAAAAACGGTGCAAAGGCCCAGACGCGACAGTGAGTTCTCTCCGAAGTAGCCAGCCGTCAACGTGGCCCCCACATGGTCCACGTTGGAGACCCTGGTCGACGCATTCGTGAGGTAACCCTTGTCGTCGACGGCGTAGTCCGGGGCACTCGAGAGATCGGTGAACAGTCCCACCCCCAGGGAAATATCCCCTCGCAGGAGTTTCTCGACGCCCAGGTTGACGTTGCCTGTCCACTGGCGATCGACCTCGACCGGGATGGGGCTCTGGCGCCGGATGTTTGCAGGCAGCGGCGTGAAGGTGTCCTGGCCCAGCAGGGCCACCTGGCACAGCGGCGTGAACTCACCGACGATATCCACGTTGCAGGCATCCCCGACGAGTTCATAGCGGGTGGGCGCGTACAGGCTGAGGTCCAGGGTCAGGGTGAAGTCGTTGGCCTTGACGTAGGCCAGGCCGAGCCGCGCCGTGAGCGGCATCAGCGACCCCTCGTAGCGCACCCGCGACTGCACCGCGCCGAGATTGGTTTCGGGAACACCACCCGTCGTCGACACGTAGTTGGCCCGGGCGCTGCGCACGCCGAAGCTTCCGCGCTGGAAGACCGACAGCGAGGGAGAGGTGAGCGCCAGACCGATGAGCCAGCGGCGGCTGGGATGAAACTTGGCGCCGAGGATCACGGCCAGCGAGGCATTGGTGAGGCTCAGATCCGAGGTGCTGGTCAGGTAGGCCGGCGCCGTGTCGAGCGTGCTGATGTCGAGCAGGGTGAATTCCTCGACCATGTCGATGAGCCGCAGGCTGGTCTGCAGGGCAGCGCCCAGGCGAAGCCAAGGCCCCACCCTGTACGCATAGCCGGCCGAGGCCAGGATGGTGCGATCAGAGATCCGGCTCGATGTGGACAGGTCAAGGCTGTGTTGCAGATCGTGGCTCTGATGCACGCTCCCACGGTAGGAGGGCACTATCGCCCCCAGGGCCACACCGTGGGGGAAGCTTCCGTCGGGGAGCTGACGGCCAAAGGCCCAGGCCACGCCGGTAGCCGCCGGGATGATGTTGACTTCGGCGCCGGTGATGGGACGTCGCGTGAACTCGTCGATCCAGCGCTGGCCGTCGAGCTCCCCGGCGAAGCTGAGCTGGCGCTCGAAGCCATACAGACTGCTCGAGATGGAGAGGTTGGCGCGGCGCACGTCGACGATACCGGCGGGATTGAAGTAGAGCCCGGACGAGTCGTCGGCAATGGCAGTGAAGGCGCCTCCCAGTGTCGTCCCCCGGGCACCAGCCACGAAGTTCTGGTAGTGCGCGTCGTCGGCATGGAGTGTGGAGACCGCGAGGCTCGGCAACAGGCATGCAAGAAGGCGAGCCAGGTCACGCATCATCAACCGTCACCGTGGGGGGATCACTCTCAGAGCGCCAGCAAGGCGCCCCCGGCCGCCGCGACGAGGACACCGAGGCCCGCCACGACCCCGGCACCCACGCCGAGGCCCAGCACCTGACCGTGCAAGTCGCGAGCTTCCTGGCCACTGTCGGCCTGTCCATAGGCGCTGTACTGCATCCCGGAGACGGCTCCGAGGGCAGCAGCCACGAGCACTCCCGCGCCCCCCACGCCCAGCATGGCGATGGGCAGGATGGGCAGCTCCCCCTCCGGCGAGGATGTGTCGGCGGCTGGCGAGGCTGCGGTCCCGGGCGACGTCGTCGCCGTGGTCGAGGTCGCGACCGATGCGGGTTCGGGGGTGCCGGCGGCGAGGGCCTCACTGGCGGTACCCCCCGCGGCATAGACGGCCATCTCGCGGGCAGCCTGGCGGATGGCCTCGATGAGCACGTCGTCCTCGCCCTTGACAGTCTTGCTCCAGCGCTTCTCGACGCGCGCCGTGGCGTGATCGATCATGGTCATGTTGAGCACGAAGGTGCTGCCCACCTTGCCGATCTTGCCCGAGATGATCTTGTGCACGCCCAAGGCCCCGGCGATCTCGGCCAGGCACGAGGTGTCGTCGCAGCCGAGCTTGGACTTCTGAGCCTCGAAGCCCAGCATGGCCTCGATCTCGTCGCGAGACACCACCTGCAGGTTCGAAAAGCTATCGAACTCGGAGACAAACAGGCCGTACAGGTTCTCGACGGCGTCATCCTTGAAGTTGGGCGCGGTGAACTTCATGACCGCGACCTTGATCTTGTCAGGCTTGGCCGATGCCGGCTCGGCCGCAGCAGCCGCCAGGATCAGAGCCGAGGTCAAGAGCGTCGTCGTCACCATCTGTCACCTCGCGGTTGCCCGGGGACGTTCGGATACCATTGTATCAGCTGGAGCCATCTGGGGCCGCACCAGGCCCTGGACCCCATCAAGGCACGCAGCGCGGTCCCCTCGGGGTGCCCCTGCAATTTCCCGCGATCCCTGCGCCCGTCGTGCAGGCCCCAACGGAAGGGTCACATCCCTCGAGCTGATCGGTGCTCATGCACGCACCCTGGCTGCTACAGACCGCCACCTCGTTGTAGCCACGATCATCGTCGCGGTAGATCGCATCGCAGGTCTGACCCACGGCACGACCACCACAGCGCGGGTCGCCCTTGAGCAGGCACAGCGCCGGCCCCTGGAGAGGCTCCCACAGCACGCCATCCGTGACACCTCGCCCATATGGCCTGCCATCGCAGGGCGCGCCGGTGGCGCGGTTTGCGGCATCCGCGAGATAGGGCGCGCAGGAATTGGCCTGACAGAGCTGACCGGCTGGACACTCGAGCCAGCTCGTGCAGCCGCGCCCCAGACCACAGACGGAGCCCTCCACGTCGGAGATGTGGCAGCGTCCACCCGCACAATCCGCGCCCGAGAGGGAGCAGCGTTCGAGGCGCCAGGGCACGCACCCGGGCTCGCCCGTCAGTCCAGCCAGGGGCACGGGCGCGCCGTCGAGGCAGATCTCACCGGGCTGGGTCAGGTCACAGCCCACGCGCGGATAGCACAGACCGTTGCCGCCGCCATCCTCGATGCAGAGTCCACCCTCGGGGACACCGAAGTAGGCGCAGTAGGGACTGCTACGACTGCAACCGCCCGAGGACGGCGTCACGGGTTTCAGGCGGCAGGTCTTGGAGGTCACCGTGCCGACGGTGAAAGGGAGACAGCTGGAGTTGGCCGTGACCGGGTGGCACTCGGTGTCGGTGTTGCAGGTCGGCAAGCAGCCCCCCACCTGGCAGCGGCTGTCGGTGGCGCAGGTCAGCGATGGTCCGCAGCCCGGCGACAGGCCCTGCCCCGTGGGTACGCAGCTATGGTTGGTGTCCGCAATGCCTGGCCACAACCCGGCACTGCACCGCTGCCCCGTCACCAGGCTCGCGTCCGTGGGCAAGGAGGTGCGTGACCCGCAGAACTCTCCCAGGCCGAAGAGGCCGCTCTCGCAGTCGCGAGGGATCAGTGCCGTGGGGTTGAAGGGAGCTGCAGACCCCATGCACACACAGGTCGGGCCGCAGAAACCAAGCATGCCATTGCAGGTCGCCACGGGTTTTCCGACGGGCACCAAAGCTCTCGGCGTGCAGAAAGTGAGTCCAGTCTGCTGGACGCAGATGCCAGCCCAGTTCGTGCCGCAGGTCAGCCCCGGGGTGCTGCAGGTGACCGAGGACTGGGGCGCGCAGAAACCCTCAACGGTTCCCGACTGGATGCAAAAAGACCCCTGCTCGCAGTCCTGATTCTGGATACACCTGTTTAGGCGCCAGCAGCGGCCTTCGAGCCACACGCCATCGCCCTGACAGGCCTCGCCATCACTGAGCCCGAACATGCACTCGATCGCGTCCGACTGTGCCGTGCAGCTTCCGTTGCCCGCGCTGTCGGGCAGGCACAGCAACCCGCAGGGGCACGCGGGGTCATTGGATGCATAGCAGGGCAGGTCCCAGGATGGGGGCTCACCCGTCGTGTCCAGGCAGCTGGCGCAGGCGCCGAGCACTGAAGCATGCCAGGGCGGACAGTTGCCCTGCACGTCCTCGCTCTCGACACAGCGGCCCGCGCGACACACGAAGCCAGAGCGGCACTCGCTGTCCTGCTGCGAGGGGCACAGCACCCGCTTGCCATAGCAGTGCGCGTTCTCCTGCCACATGCCACAGGGACATCGACTTGCAGTGGCGGACTCGCGCAGAGTCCACACCGCGTCCACCCCGTTGACCAGATCGCACTCGAGACAAGCATCACCGAGGAACCTGTCGGGACAGCCCAGCTCGGTCCCGCTCTCCGCGCACAGTCCCGCCACACAGTGCGCCGAGGGCTGACAATCGTCGTCGGTCATGCACAGCGGCGGCCCCCCTCCCCGCACGAAGCAGCGCTTGTCACCACTGTCGCAGCTGGCGCCTTGCGGGCAGTCGGCGTTGTCCTGGCAGGAGATGGACAGATTCATCACGGCCTCGGGGCCCAGGCAGGCTCCGTGGTAGGGGGGTAAAGAACAGGTGCCGGCGGTGTGCTTGGGCACGCAGGCGTTGGCAACGCAGACGCAGCCGTTCGGGCCGCTGCAATTCGCCGTGGTGCACTCACCATCGTCGACGCAGAACGGTGACGGGATGTCCCTGCCCTTGCTGGGCACGCAGAGCAGAGTCCCCCCGGTACAGATGGGCGAGCTGACGACCTGGGTATTGCTCGGACAGGACGTTGCGCAGAACTGGTTGGGGCTGCCACAGGTCCCGCCCACGCAGTAGTGCGTGGATGGGCACTCCAGGCTGGTGCGACAGGGCCAGTCCGGGCAGCCGCCCATCGGCCCCGGAACTGTCGGGCACTGGTCCACGCCCGAAAAATAGCCGTCCCCGTCGCCATCGTTAATGCCGGTGCGGATCAGGCAGTTGTTGTTGGGATCGAGGTCGGGCCTGAAGCAACTTGTTCCCTGGCTTGTGCTGTAGGGTCCGGAGACCGAACAGAAACCAGGCTCAGCCGGGTGCCCGACCGGGAAGTCGCAGGCGGGGTTGGCTCCTGGTGGAATGGCAAACCTGCAGTCGTTCTCGGACTGACAGCGCGGCAAGCACAGCGTCGGGCCGCCCGGACCTGTCACCGGATACAGCCCACCGCCGCAGACCGTCGAGCCGCCATCTATTGCCGTGACGATGCTGGCCTCGCCAAGCGCCTGCCACATCAGGGCCTCAGGCGCGAGCAGACAGAACTGGCTGTCGTCGTAAAACCTCGTGCAGACCAGCGGGCCACCACAGTCCTGCGGACCTGTGCAACTGATCCCAACAAACGCGGAGGGGATGAAGGTGAGCACTCCGGACACGGCAGGGTCGGGGTGGCTGCACACAGGCCCCACTTCTCCTGGCAGGGGGTCCGCGGGGAGGGTCAACCCGGCACCGCAGCGGGCCACGCAGATGCCCTGGTTGCTGCTGCTCAAGCTGCCATCGAAGCCCATGCCAAGGCAGAGGAAATCTGACGCACAGGGAACATTCGGTCCGCAGCCTTGCAGACACCAACCCGTGGCGCCCTCGAAGGGAACGAAGCACTCGAGGCCATCACCGCACCAGCTCTGACCTCCAGGCTCGGGCACGCAGGTGCTGTAGGGGCCACCGCGGCGGTGAACACAGTTGAAGGTGCTCGTGTCGCAGGTCAGCAGGGCATGCTCGCAGGTGGCGTCCGATGTGCAGCTCTCCGGTGCGCAGAGCCCAGACCAGGTGCTCGAAGGATTGGCCTTGACGCACACGAAGTCGGGGGACACGCAGTCCGTGTTCTGGTCACAGAGCACGGGTCGACAGAAATCCGTGATGCAGCGAAACCCCGCCGGGCAATCTTGACCCGAACCGCAGCTCGTGGCGCCGGCGGAATCCCAGCCACCCGCACTGTCGGAGACTGCACCATCCGTCGACGAAACCGTGTCCTGAGATGTCCTGTCCAGGCTACCCGAGTCGGTGACAACCAGGACGTCCGTGCCCGAGGTGTCCGTGCCTGTTGTATCTGTGTTCACCAGATCCCGGCTCATGGCGTCGGTGCCGGCCCTGTCCACGCTGGCCAGATCGTTCACCCCAGCATCGCGACCGCCGGTGTCGACGGAAGTCAGGTCCGTGGTCGCAGCATCCGAGGCGCCCTTGAGCTGGCAGCGACCCGCGACGCAGAGGTCGAACGGAGCCGCACAATCATCCGAGGTCGTGCATCCGCTGCCCTGGCAGGTGCCGTCGACGCATTCGAGCCCCGGGGCATCGCACTGTTCGTCCGAGCTGCAGCTCTGGCCGTAGTACTCGTAGGGATTGTTGAACGGGCAGGCCGTGAGCAGCAAAATCCAGCCCAGGGTCACCGGGATCGCGGATCGCGTCGTCATGCTCATGACTTGCTCCTCATGCACGGATCTCACTGCGGTCGTGGTGGAGTCCCCCGACGACCACGAAGGATAGCACCTTGGTCCGGCGGCACAACGCCCCTGTCCCTTGTCCACGCCGGGACCCCGCGCTATGGTCCGCCGCCATGTCCATTGCGCTTTCTCCGTCGAGGTGAGCCATGCGTGTTGCAGTCATCGGATCGGGTTACGTGGGCTTGGTGACAGGTGCCGGGCTGGCCCACTCGGGCAACGACGTCGTCTGCATCGACAAGGACCCGGACAAGGTCGCGACCCTCGAGCGCGGCGAGATCCCCTTTTACGAGCCTGGTCTGGCCGAGCTGGTGGCGGGCGTGCGTCGCGAGGGCCACCTGCGTTTCACCACCTCGATCGCCGAGGGCATGCGGGATGCGCAGATCGTGTTCCTGGCGGTGGGAACCCCTCCCAACGAGGACGGCTCTGCGGATGTGAGCCACGTGCTCGAGGCCGCCCGCGACGTCGGACGAGCGCTCACGGGCTTCGTCGTCGTCGTCACCAAGAGCACGGTCCCGGTGGGAACGGCGGTCCAGGTGCGCCAGGCCATCACCGAGATCACGACCCAGCCCTTTGCCGTGGCCAGCAATCCCGAGTTCCTCAAGGAGGGTGATGCGGTCAACGATTTCCTGAAGCCGGCGCGCATCGTCATCGGCACCGACGACCCGCAGGCGCGCGAACGGCTCGAGGAGCTGTACTCGCCCTACATCATCCGCGAGCACAAGGTCGCCTTCATGGACATCGCCTCGGCCGAACTGACCAAGTACGCAGCCAACGCGCTGCTAGCGACCAAGATCTCCTTCATCAATGAGATCGCAACCCTGTGCGAGATGGTCGGCGCCGACGTCGAGGCCGTGCGTCGAGCGGTGGGCGCGGATCCGCGAATCGGTCCCGCCTTCATCTATCCTGGAATTGGCTACGGCGGCTCGTGTTTCCCCAAGGACGTCAAGGCCATCGTCGCCACGGCCCGCGCGCACGGGTATCGCTTCGCCATCGCCGAGGCGGTCGAGGCGGTCAACCAGCGCCAGCGCGGACTGCTGCTGGAGAAGATCGTGAAGCACTTCGGCGGCCGCCCCGAAGGTAAGACCATCGCCATCTGGGGTCTGGCCTTCAAGCCGCGCACGGACGATGTGCGCGAGGCTCCTGCTCTCACCTTGATCCAGGGCCTGCTCGCCCAGGGCGCCACCATCCGGGCCTACGACCCGGCGGCCATGCAGACCGCTCGCGCCGCGTTGGGGGACAGGCCGGTGCACTATGCCAGCACGGCCCTCGAGGCCGCCGAGGGCGCGGACGCGCTGTGCCTGTGTACCGAGTGGTCGACCTTCCGCCAGCCGGATTTCGAGCGCCTGCGATCCGTGATGCGGGAACCCACGATCTTCGACGGACGCAACATCTACGATCTGGCACGGCTGCGCAGGCAAGGCTTCACGATCTACGGCGTGGGGCGCACCTGATCCAGTGCCGGATCGACCCGCAACACGCGATTTCGGCCGGTCTCCTTGGCGCGGTAGAGGGCAGCGTCCGCCAGCTTGATCAGGCTCGCGGCGTCGCCAGCGTCGGCCGGAAAGCTCGCCACACCTCCTGACACGGATACGCACCCCAGAGGTTGCTGTGCGGCGTGGGCAATGGGCGCAGCGGCGATGGCCTGGCGGATGCGGTCCGCATGAAAGAAGGCCTGCTGCCCGTCGGCGCCCAGCAGGATGACCAGGAACTCCTCACCGCCATAGCGACAGACCACGTCGGAGCCTCGGGTCACCTGGCGGGCCAGATGGGCTACAGCCTGCAAGCAACCATCACCAGGCTGGTGCCCGTTGGTGTCGTTGTAATGCTTGAAGTTGTCGACGTCGAAAAGGAAGACGCTCACCGCCATTCCGTAGGACTGGGCGCGCGCCAGCTCGTCGGGGAGCCGTCTATCCAGGTGCCGGCGGTTGTACAGCCCGGTGAGCTGGTCGAGGTCCGCCTTGAGGCGCTCGTCATCGAGGGCGCGTACACCTTCGGCGCTGACGGCGTGCACGTCGGCGATCATCTGCACCACGCGCCGGATCAGCTGGTCATCCTGCTTCGTGTCATCGAGCACGGCGAAGGCATAGGTATCCTCGTGGCGCCGCATGGCCACGGTGAGATCCGCCCGGAAAAGCTCATCAGCAAAACCCACCGGCAAGGTCCCGGGGTCGAGATCTCGCGCGGAACGCACGCCTATCCACTTCGACAGGGATCCGAGCCGACCCTCCCCTGGCACAAAGGCCACATCCTGCGTCGGCCGCACCCCGCCACCATAGACCTCGAGCACGAAGCGCCCACTGCTGCGCTCGGGCACGAACAGACCGATACGGGACGCGCCGCAGTATTCCATGAGCGCGCGCGCGGTGGTGCGACACAGCTCGGTGTTCGAGCGTGCAGCCCCGATCTTGTTCACGGTCTCGGGCAGGTTGAGCAGGAGCTCGAGCATCCGGTGATGCTTCTTCTCCGAATCTGAGAGATCCCGGTGTAATCGCTGGGCCCGCTGCCGAGCGTCGTCGAGTTCCTGGCTGGTCTCGCGACGGACTCCCCGGCTGGCCTTGCTCGCTCCTCGCCACTTCCCCAGCAGGTAGCCAAGCACCGCCGCTGCACAGGACGCACCGACCAGCTTGATCACAGGCAGCCACTCAGCCGGCATGACCCTCCCTCATTGCCTGACCCCATGCATTCTTGCAGCATAGCGGATCCTTGAGCCGCGGACCATGCACCGGTACAGTCCCCTGCCTGGAGGCATCTGCCATGCGCATCCTGGTCACCGGCGGCGCCGGGTTCATCGGATCTCACCTCTGCGAGCGCCTGCTCCGCGACGGTCACGAGGTCCTGTGCTGCGACAACTTCTTCACCGGACGCCGCCAGAACGTGGCGCCGCTGCTCACGAACGCGCGCTTCGAGTTGCTCCGTCACGACGTCACCCAGCCCTTGCTGGTCGAGGTTGATGCAATCTACAACCTGGCCTGCCCGGCCTCGCCGGTGCACTACCAACTCAACCCAGTCAAGACCATCAAGACCAACGTCTTGGGAGCACTGCATATGCTGGGGCTGGCCAAGCGTGTGCGGGCGCGTGTGCTGCAGGCCTCGACCAGCGAGGTTTATGGCGACCCACAGGTGCATCCCCAGCGCGAGGACTACTGGGGCCACGTCAACCCCGTCGGTGTGCGCTCGTGTTACGACGAAGGCAAGCGTGTCGCCGAGACACTCATGTTCGACTACCACCGCCAGAGCGGTGTCGACATCCGGGTGGTCCGCATCTTCAACACCTACGGTCCACGGATGTTGCCCGACGACGGGCGGGTGGTCAGCAACTTCATCGTGCAGGCCCTGCGCGGTGAGGATCTGACCATCTTTGGTGACGGCAGCCAGACGCGCAGTTTCTGCTTCGTCGACGACCTGGTCGACGGCCTGGTGCGGATGATGGAGCAGGATCAGGTGGTGGGACCGGTCAACCTGGGCAACCCCGCCGAGCTTCGGGTCCTGGACCTGGCACACAAGGTCATCGAGCTGACCGGCACCAGCGCGGACATCCGGTTCTTGCCTCTGCCCGCGGACGATCCCGTGCGCCGCAAGCCCGACATCAGCCTGGCCCAGAAGTTCCTGCGCTGGACGCCCGAGGTGCAGCTCGAAGAGGGCCTGCCTCGCACCGTCGACTACTTCCGCTCCCAGGTGTGACGCCGGATCAAGGTGCGTGCTGCAGATTCTCGCCGTCGAGTCTGTAGTGGATGGCACAGGGGCCGCAGATCAGATCGTCATCCAGGCGGCGACCACACTCGCAGACCCAGGCGATGCGACGCGCGGGAGTCCCGACCACCAGTGCGTGGGCGGACACGCTGCGCGTCACCACGGCGCCGGCGCCGACGAAGGCCCAGGCGCCCACCTGCACACCGGCCAGCAGCGTCGCATTGGCACCGATGGTGGCACCCTGTCCGACGGTGATGGCCGCAGCAGAAGCGCGGCGACCGGGGTTGGCGCGTGGTACCTCGACGTTGGTGAAGACCGCCGAGGGGCCCACGAACACCCTGTCGTCGAGATCCACGCCGTCATAGAGCGAGACGTTGTTGCAGACGGTGACACCGTCGCCGAGCCGCACATGGGGCGCGACGTAGACATTTTGCCCCAGCGTGCAGTGCATGCCGATGCGCGCGCCCGACGCCACGTGGGAGAAGTGCCACACCTTGGTGCCTGCGCCAACGTCGGCACCATGGTCCACCACGGCTGTCTCGTGCACGAACACGCTGATCGACATACTCTCCTCCGCGCGTCACGGGTTGTCCTCGCGCGAACTGGCACCGTTTGATCTTCACCGTAACATCGCGTGAAATGGAGCCACAACCCGTGCGACGGGCGAGGTCTGTCAAGCCTGGCAAGCCACCGATGGGATGAGGACTGTACCCATGCCGAGCGAACGCCCACGCGGGGCCTGGCTGAATCCGCTGGCCGACGGGGCCCTGTTTGCCGCGTGTGTGTGTGCACCGCTCGCCGTCGGTGGAGTCTACCTGTGGTCGCAGGAACTGCTGTTGATGCTGGTCGGCGTGGCCCTCGTGGCCAGCATGCTCAACCAGAGGCGACGCGGCCATCGTATCAGCGTGCCTCTGCTGGCGGCTCTGCCGGCGAGCTTCGTGGTGCTGTGCGCGCTGCAACTGCTGCCGCTGCCACCGGCGATGCTGCGAGTCCTGTCACCGACCGGCTACGAGATGCTGGACACCACGCTGACGCCTCTGGGCGCCCTGGGCTGGCATAGCGTATCCCTGGATCCACCAGCCACGGCCCTTGAGCTCGGCAAGGCCCTGCTCTACCTGTTGCTCGTGGTGGCCGCCTGCGTGCGCGGGCGCGAGCCCCACGGTGGACGCATGCTTCTGGCTGCGGTGGCCTGGAGCGGGGTGGCGACCCTGATGCTGGCGGCGGTGCACACGCTGGGCAACATGTCGCGGCCCTACGGGATGTTTGGCGGCCCCAGCAACAGCTTCTTGACCACGCCCTTCGTCAATCCCAATCACGCCGCGGGATTCTTTGGCATCGCCACCTTTGCAGCGGCGGGCCTCGCGCTGTCGCAACGCGATCGTGCGCGCACCGGACTGTGGAGTCTGGCGGCGATCCTGCTCGCCGCGGCCGTGCCCCTGACCCTCTCCCGCGGTGGCATCCTGGCGCTGGTGGCGACGTTGCTGTTCGGAGCCTGGCTGGTGTATGCGCGGACGCGCAGTGAGCGTGCAACCCTGTGGTGGGTCCACCTGGGTGTGGGTCTGGCCATCGCGGTGGCCGCCTACCTCGCCTACCAGCCCATCGCTGCCGAACTCGCCACCCTCGACCCCGGCGACCTTCAGGGCGACAAGCGCTTCCTGTGGCGCGAGGCCCTGGCCATGGTGCCGTCCTTCGCCGGCACCGGCACCGGTCGCGGGGCTTTTGCCCGGGTCTTCCCGGCCTTCAAATCCAACGCCTACACAGCCTCGTTCGAGTTCGCCGAGAGTGCACCGATCCAGTGGCTGGCCGATTTCGGAATGGTCGCCGGTGGCGCGCTGCTGCTGGCCGTGGCCCTCGCCTTTGCGCTGGCCGTGCGCCGGGCCTGGCAGCGTCGACGAGCGGCAGCGCTGGCGGCCCTGTTCTTCGCGCTGGTGCACAACCTCGTGGATTTCAACCTTGAGATCCCCGGCGTGGCCATCCCCTTGCTACTGGTGGCGGTGATGCTCAGCGACAGGCGTCGCGACGAGGCCGCAGCGCCGCGTCCGATTCGGCTGGGCGTGCCGGTGCCCCTCGCCCTGGGCACGGGTCTCGTCCTGATCGCTCTGGCCACGATGAGCCTGCGCCACGGACACCTCAACGACGGGCGTGTCCTCGATGGACAGATCGCCGCCACCAGGGATCCAGCCAGGCTCGGGGCGCTCGCCGCCCGGGGGTTGCGCCAGCATCCCACGGACTACCTGTATGCCCTGACCATGGCCCGGGCGCACCTCGCCGGCGGGCCCGAGGACAGGGAGCGCGGCCTGCGCTGGCTCAACCGCTCGCTGCGTCTGAACCCAACCCACGGACTGACCCACCGCTTGATCGCGCGCACGCTGTGGGTCCAGGGCGTGCGCTTGCAGGCCCTCGAGAGCTGGCGCCGCGCCGTCGCGCTGCAACCTGCGCAGAAGAATGCCATCCTCGGCGAGCTGCTCAAGCTGGATGCGCAGTACCCCGAACTGGCAAGCGGGCTCCCGGCCGTGGACGCCATGGCGCTGTGCACGGGCCTGCGCGCCCGGCAGCGCCGCGACGAGGCCTGGGCCTGCCTGCTCGATCACCTGGAGCGGAACCCCCAGGACGCCGATGCCCTTGCGGTTGGCACCGGCTGGGCGGTGGCGGAGGGGGACACGCCGCGGGGTGATGGGCTCGTGCAACGCCTGCTCGACTCCGCGCCACGCGATGCACGCGGACCTCTGTATCGCGGACAGATCCTGCTGCGGCAGGGCCAGGCCGCCGAGGCCATCGCGACCTGGGAGCAGGCGCTCGACCAGGTGGATGAACCCGCTCCCCTGCTGCACGCACTGTTCGAGCGTGCGCTGCGCGATCGGCGCTTCGTCGAGGCCCGCGAGTGCCTCGACAGGTTGCGACGGCATGGAAGCCCGAGTCCCGGCACCGCGGCCCAGCACCACCACCTCGCGGGCCGCCTGTACCTGGCCCAGGATCTGCCAGCACGAGCGCTGCGCGAATTCGAGACCGCCCTTGCGCTGTCCACGGCCTCGGCAAGCTACCTGCAGGCGGTGGCCGATACCGAGCAGAAGCTGGGCCGCCTGGATCGCGCCCTCGAGCACTACCAGACGCTGCGGCGCCAGCACCCCAACCTGGCCTGGGTGGACCAGCGCATTCGCGCTATCGAGGAACTGCGGGCCAAGCGCGAGACTGCAGCACGCTGGCAACAGGTCCGGGAGCCGGACGCCGGAGCCGCGGAACGCACACCTTGATCCTCGGACCAGGACACTGCTGTTCTTGACTTCAGGTCGGCCTGCTCGAACAATCAGGCCGTCGGGGGCAGCCGGGCTCAAACGGATGGGACCGCAGCCGGCCGTCGAGGGCAGACGTGGCCAAGAAGAACCTCCTCCTTGTCGATGGTGACGCTCGTAGCCAGCGCTTGCTCGAGGTCAGCCTGCGCAAGGCGGGCTTCTCGGTGACCACCGCAGTCCATGGCAACGACGCCATGGAGAAGGTCGCCATCGCGATGCCCGATCTCATCATCTCCGACACCAAGCTCCCCGAGGGAGACGGCTTTGACTTCTGTCGCCGACTCAAATCCGAGTCCAAGACCGAAAGTATCCCGTTCATCTTCCTGACCGCGCAGAAGGCCATCGAGCACAAGATCAAGGGGCTCGAGCTCGGCGTCGACGACTACTTGACCAAGCCCATCTACATGAAGGAGGTCGTCACCCGCGTCCGCATCCTGCTCGAGAAGCGGGAAAAGGAATCCCTGGAACGCCGCGATCGCTCTGGCTTCAGCGGCTTTCTCGGCGACATGGGTGTGGTCGACCTGCTGCAGACCATCGAGATCGGCCGCAAGACAGGCATCCTGCACCTCGAGAATCCACCGCAGTCCGGCGAGGTCTTCTTTCGCAATGGCAAGGTGGTGGATGCGGAGGTGGGGCGGCTCCGCGGCGACAAGGCGGTGTATCGATTCCTGGTCTGGAACGATGGTGTGTTCAGCCTGGATTTCGTCGCCCACGAGCGAAACGACAACATCGAGCTGTCGACCCAGGGACTGCTGATGGAGGGCATGCGCCGCGTCGACGAGTGGGGACGCATGCTCGAGCAGCTCCCGCCCCTCGACAACCGCTTCGATATCGACTACCGCGAGTTCGCCAGTCGCCTGGCCGAGATTCCCGACGAGGTCAACTCCATCCTCCGCCTGTTCGACGGCGAGCAGACCCTGATGGAGATCGTGGACCTGAGCGATTTCGGCGACCTCGAGGCGCTCAACATCATCTCCAAGCTCTACTTCGAGGGCCTGATTCACGACGTCACCACGCGAAACAGCGCCGATGACGGCACCGCAGCGGCCCGGGTGAGCTCGTGGCTGGATGAGCCTGCCAGAGAGGATGCAACACCCACCGAGGATCCTCCCACGGCCGCAGCACCGGCTTCGTCGCCTGCCCTGGAGCCCTCCCTACCTCCCGCCGCGGTCACCGAGGACCAGTTGCCTGTCTCGACGCTGGCACCCGCGTCCAGCTCTCCACTGATCGACAAGGAGGCCCCGGTGGCGCTGGCAGCCGAGGCCGCCGAGCGCGTGGCGAGCTGGCTCGAAGAGCCGGTGGCATCCCCGGCGGCAGCCCGCCCGGAGGACGCGGCGACCGACCAGGAGGACGACTGGGACGACGTGGTGGCGCCGGTGAGCGAGAGTGAGCTGGCTGCGGCTCTGCAGAGCCCCCAGGCCGAGGAGTCAGGTCCGGGCAAGGACCTGGATCGCTCGCTCGAAGACGCCCTGAGCACGCAGCTCTCCATCGAGGTCGGCGCTCCCCCCGGACCACAGGCGAATGTGCTGGAACTGCCCGAGGACAGGTCCGTCGAGATCGCCGACCGGGACAGCGGTGGCTCGCTCGAAGACGCCCTCGCCGAACAGCTCATCGCCCAGGCGCTCGACGACATGGATGGCGACGATGACGTCGAGCCTCCGCCGTCGCAGAGCTCTCCCATCGAGCTGACCACCCCCAAGAAGACGAAGACCGAGCCCCTGTTCACGCTTCCGCGTGGCGGAGCCGCAGGCGGCGTGCCCGCTGAAACTCAGGATTCGCCCGCGGTAGCGGCTGCAACGCCGGTCACCCAGCCTCCGTTCGCGGCGCCAGCACCGTCCGCAGTCCTCGCCGCGACGAGCCAGGTGGAGGATCTCCCGCCGTCCAGACCCGCGGTGGTCCAGGAAAGTGACGTGGTCGAGACCGTGGTCCCGCCCACACCCGCTGCACCTGCCGTGGCCGGTGGCAGCAGTCGCCCAACCAATGCCGAGGAGAGCTTCTTTGGCGACGACCAGGTCGCCAGGGAGTCTTCGCTCGCGGGTTCGCGATCCCTGTCGACCCCGTCCTTCAGCCGGGACGAGATGCCACCGCTGATGCCGGCCGCGCCGCCGGGCAGTGATGGCCGAGGCGGCCGGGGTCGATTGGGCATCCTGTTGGTGGCCGCGCTGGGACTGTTCCTGTTCGGCGGCACCGCCGGCGTGTTGATCGTCGGAGGCTTCTCTTTTCAGGAGCTGCGCGACCGTCTGACGGGTTCTGCAAGCCAACCCGTTGCCACGGTCGTCGACGCTGCCATGGCAGCGCCAGACGCGGCCCCCGCGGTGGTCCTGCCGCCCGCCGCCACCGATGCAGCAACTCCAGCAGCAGCCGGTTCCGATGCGGCAAGCGTTGCCGTGGCGACGACGCCCGATGCCTCAACACCGCCCGTCGACGCGGGGACCGCAACGCCGACACCCGCAGTGACCCCTCGCCGCCCCGACGCGGGCCACCGAGCGGCAGTCGAACCCAAACCCGCAGCCCCCCAGGAAACCTTCGAAGACTACATCAAGAAGGGCCGGGCCCTGGCCGATCGCGGCAAGCTGCGTCCGGCAGTGGCGGCCTACCGCAAGGCTCTGGAGATCAACAGCCGCAGTCCCGAGGCCTACACCGCCCTGGCCAACGCCTACTACGAGCTCGACGAGCTGAGCAATGCCGAACGCAACCTCAAGAAGGCCGTGACCATCAACGATCGCTACGCCCCGGCCTACGTGCTGCTCGGTACGGTGTACCAGTCTCTAGGCCGCAACGCAGAAGCGATCCAGGCCTACGATCGCTACCTGACCCTCGCACCCAGCGGACCCTTCGCCAAGGACGTGCGCGAGGTCGTGTCCCGGCTCAAGGCGCGCTGAACCCGATACCCCTCGACCACGGCTTGTGAGAGATACCGCGGCCGTGATAGCCACACTCCCATGAACGCCCACGCCACGCCCCTTGTCGACGAGGGACCCCTGCGCGCCCTGAGCGTGGCGGCCAGCGTTGGCCGGCTGCACATCGTGGCCATCGCCAGCCTCGGAACCCTGACCTTTGGCTGGCTGTTCACGGGGCACTACCTGTGGGGTCTGGCCGCCGTCTGTGCCCTGGACTGGTTCGTGGTCAACCTGCTCAACCGCGTGGTCGACCTGCCCGAGGATCGCATCAACCGCATCACCGGCGTCGGCTTCGTCGAACGACATCGCCGTGCCGTACTCGGGGTGGGTTTTGGTACGCTGGCCGCATCTCTCGTCGTCACCCAGCTCGCGATCCCGCAGATCACTGGCCTGCGCCTCGCCTACCAGGCCCTGGGTCTGTGCTACAACTGGCCGCTGCTCCCTGGCCGCCGGCGCCTCAAGCAGCTCTACCTGGCCAAGAACCTGGCCTCGGCCGCAGGCTTCGTGCTCACGGTCTTTCTCTATCCGCTGGCGCTGGTGACCGACGGCAGCTTGCCCCTGGTGGCCGACATCGACCTGCGAGGCGTCCTGCTGGCGGCCCTGTTCTTCGTGCCCTTCGAACTCAGCTACGAGGTCCTGTACGATCTGCGCGACGCCGAAGGCGATCGCGCCGCGGGCGTGCAAAGCTTCGCGGTGGTGCACGGAGAGCGCATCACGACGGGGATCGTCGACGGGCTCATCGCGGTGTCGCTGCTGCCGCTGATCATCGGCTACGGGCTTGGCCTGGTGCCCTGGCGCCTGACCATCATGGGCGCCGCACCCCTGCTCCAGTTCGTGCTGTACAAGCGCTGGCTGCGCCGGGGCATCACGGCTCGCGACTGCATCCACCTGACCTGGTTGGGCGCTGGCCTGCTGGCGGGCTACCACCTGTGGATCCTGCTCGGCCTGCCGGGCGCGGGAGCCTGAGTGCTGACCATAGAGCTGAGTTGTGCGGTCCTGCTGGTGCTGTACTACGGCCTGACCTTCGCGCTCAGTCGCGATCGCAGCCTGCTGGCGCGCCAGGTCCTGGTGCTCAGCACCGCCTCGTGGCTGGCCGAGGACACCTGCATCCACCTGTACGGTTTTTATGCCTACAGCCCGCGCTGGCACCTCTTCGTCGACCAGGTGCCGCTGCTCATCGCCCTCATCTGGCCCGTGGTCATCCACTCGGCCTGGACCCTGGCCGGGGCCCTGTCCTCGCAACGCACCACGCTGCGCGCTCTGACCACCGCCGCACTGGTGTTCACGGACGCGGCCCTGATCGAGCCCGTGGCCGTGCGCGCAGACCTGTGGGCGTGGACGCATCCCGGGGTGTTCGAGGTGCCGGTCATCGGGGTGCTGGGCTGGGCGCTGTTTGCAGGAAGCGCCGCGTGGCTCCTCGCGCGCCAGCGTCCGCTGATCGACGCTGTGACGCTGTTGCTGGCGCCGGCTCTGACCCACCTGCTGCTGCTGCTGTGCTGGTGGTCCCTGCTGCGCTGGGTCGAGGCCCCCATCGCAGGCTGGACAGCGGCGGCTCTGGCCTGGCTGGTGTCGGCTGCCGTGCTCGTGCGCGTGCTGCTTCGCCGAACCTGGCGACGCATGCCACGGCGTGAGCTGATGCTGCGCATCCCTGCCGCGTTGTTCTTCATCGTGCTGCTCGTGATGCACGGGCGCGACGACGTGGCCCTGGTGCTCTACGTGCTGGCCTTCGTCCCCCCCTACCTGGCGGCCACGCCGTGGCTCCCGTCATCGAGCCAGGCCGGGAGCGCAATCCCCTCGACCTGAGGACCGTGCTCAGCCCTCGTCCCGCCACGCCCCCAGCACCTGACCCACGAAGGCGCGGTGATAGTCGTGCTGCGGGTAGTTCTTGTGCAGGGTGGCGTCGAGAAAGTGCTCGGGCGCCAGGTCAAAGCGCGCCACCGTGCGACATTCGAGGACCAGCGAAGCCTCGGCCACCCGTGGCACTTCGATGTGCTCCGAGGCCTGCGCGTGAAGACCTGTTGCCTGCCACTTGTCGACGTCACGACCGCTCTTGCTGCCACACAGGTCCATGGCGGAGCGCCAGCGCTCGGGCAAGAAGTTCAGGGTGAAGGCCGCGGTCTCGTTGAGCAGCGAGAAGGTGTGACGGGTCGGCCTGACGTAGACCGTGACCACGGGCCTGTTCCACAGCGTGCCAAAGCCGCCCCAGGACACGGTCATGGGATTGGGGTGCTCGGTACCACCCACCAGCAGAGCCCAGTCCAGGTCCAGGATCTGAAACGGTTTGAGACTGAACTCGACGAGTTCGATACGGCGCATGGTGATCTCCTGTGCTGCGGCCCCGAATGTATGCACGCCCGCACCTGCTCACCACTATCGGGAGCGCTCCTGGGTCGATCCCGACCCGGGCTGCGGTCCCAAACTCTGGATCCATGATCGCTTAATTTTGTTTACTTTCATGATGTTACTAATTTTTCAGGAATTGATCCTTGTCACTTCGAATTCGGGATATATCTTTCCGATATATCTATAGGACATATCGAAATGATATGTCTTGAAGGAGGAAACGATGCACGCTAGAGCGCATGGTCACCACCCCTGGGAGTTCGATTGCATGGGTCCTCGAGGTCGCCACCACCACGGTCCCCCGCCCTGGTTCATGCACTTCATGGGGCCACCGCCACGCGCCGAACGCGGGGAGGTGCGCTACCTCATCCTGGACGCGCTCAAGGATCAGCCGCGCCATGGCTACGAGGTGATCCAGACCATCGAGCAGCGATCCGGGGGCAGCTACCGACCGAGCCCCGGCACCATCTACCCCACCCTGCAGATGCTCGAGGAAATGGGCCAGGTCGCGGCGCAGCGCCAGGGTGACAAGACCGTGTACGCCATCACCGAGGCCGGGCTGGCCGAGCTGGCCGAGCACCAGGACGAGGTGGACGACGCCTACCAGCGCCTGGGCGGCGGCACCGACTGGTTCTCGGACTTCGACTTCCAGGGCATGGGCTCGCGCCTGCGACGGCTGATGCAATCGCTCAAGGGAGCCGTGCGTCGGGGTCAGCTGGGCAAGAGCGAGCTGCAGGCCGTGGCCAAGGTCATCGACGAGGCCGTGGAGCGTATCGAGAAGATCCTCGATCGCGGCTAAGACCAGATGAGCGGGGGTTATCCCTAGTCGACCGTGCGCAGGATCTCCTCGCGGAAGCTCTGGCGCCGCCGCACCATGGTGCGCAGCTCCGCGCCCTTGCGCTCGAAGATGTAGATGGCGCCGGACTTGTTCGACTGGCCCTGCACCAGGCGCTCGTCAAAGTCCACGCGCGCTGGGCCGGTGCGAGTGGCCACGATGGGAGCGCGGTCGGCCTCGGACTCGTCATCGGCCTGTGTCTGGGGCGGCGCTGGCGGTCGGGCGCTGGCCTTGCGCGCCTTGCTGCCACCGCGTTTGCTGCGGCTCACCTCGCCACTGCGCGCGGATCGACCGGCCTTGCCCTTGCGCTTGCTCCGGCGCTGCGCCACCTTGAGTTCGTCGGGCTGACCCTCGCCCTGTAACCTGGGTGTGCGGTCGCGGGCCAGGGCGCCGTCGACCACAAACAGCGAGCTGCTCAGCACGATGGCGCTGGCAATGGCAATGCGCTGCAGGTTCGACATGAGAGCCTCCTTGGTCCTGTGCTAACGACCACCGTGTCCCTGGGGTCTTTCCGCGACGCGGTGGGTCCAGGTGTGGAGGTGTAGGACGCAAGCCTCGTACCAGGGCCCGGTCACGTCATTTCAAGGAGTTATATGGAGAGCTGTCGGTACAACCCGACACCTTGAGACGCGCCGAGGTGTGCAGGCCTCAGCAGCAGACCCCAGCGGGCATCGTTCCAGCCGCCCAAAAAACCCGGTCCAACTGGATGGCAAACCCGGTCCGAGGCGCGGTGCCGTCTCATTGGGCCGGCACGTGCTGCGGCACGGCGTGCTGGGCGCCAGCGCAAGCCAAGGACTCCAGCAGCAGGGAGCGACAGCTCTCGTCGCCAGGGTCGAGTTCGACGCAGCGCTGGGCGGCGGCAGTCGCCTCGGCGCACCGTCCTGTCGCGCGGTACAGGTGGGCCAGACCGGCCAGGCAGCGCGTGTGGGTGGGCGAGAGCTGCAGGCAAAGCGCACAGCACGCCTCGGCAGCCACCAACTCCTCGTTCTGCTTCTGCACGGTGGTGCTCAGGGCCGCTCGGGATCCGTGCAGGGCGCACAGGTCGTGCTGGGCCTCGACGTGGTGTGGGCGCAGGGCCAGCAACCGCAGATACTCCGCCTCGCTCGACGCGTAGAAGTCCATTTCGCGCTGACGTGCCCCGGCGCCGTCGCCGGCACTCCGCGCGTGCTCGCGCTGGCCGAGCTTGAGCTGGGTCAGCGCCAGGTTGTAACGCGCGTCCACGTAGTCGGGCGCAATGGCCAGGGCCGAGCGAAAGCGCATGGCCGCTCGCTCCAGATCACCCCGGGACATCTCGAGCGCGCCCAGGTTGTTGCGTGCTTCGGCGAACTCGGGGTTCAGGCGCAAGGCCTCGAGGTAGCGCTTGCGCGCGGTGTCGTCGTCACCGCGCAGATAAGCCATCAGGCCCAGGGCATTGTGGCACTCGGGATTGAAGGGATCGAACTCCAGGCACAGCTCGCAATGCGGCTGCGCCACGTCGAGAGCGCGTTGCGTGAGGAGCTCAACGCAGGCGCGCTGCTGCTCGAGCGCCTTGTTGTTGGGCGGTGGCGTGCCCCAGCAGGTGGCTGCAGCCGCCACCAGCACCAGCAGCACGCACAGGGACACATCGTGCAGGCTTCGCACGTTCACGTGCAACCTCCTTTGTCGTCGTGGTGCGAGGTGCCGCGGCGCCCCACTGTCCCGTTATCGGACGGCACTCAGCGCTGGTGACGTCGACAGTTATCGCGTGCTGCCAGCGCGGCATAAGATACGAACACCCACCTCCGTCGTCACGGGGGCTTGCGAGACCGGCCAACAAGGGTGAGAGAGATAAGAGACGCGGTCAGCGCGAGGGGGTGATCCTGTCGTGAGCAATCACCGAGATCTTGAGCCCGGTCAAGGCCGAGGCCGCGCTGAGCCCCATGCGCAGCAGTTCCTCGGGCTGGCTGGTGCCCTGGGCCAGCTTGAGGCGATTGGGGCCCGCGTGGGGCTCGCCAAAGGTCGGGTCCACGGGTCGCCAGCCCTCGCCGTCAAGGTAGACCTCGACCCACTCGTGGTAGCCGACGCGGCCGTCCGCCACCACCACGCCGTCGGCAAGGCGGGTGGGGATGCCGGCGGCCTTGGCCAGGGCCGAGAACAGCACGCTGTGCTCGGTACAATCGCCGATCCGGGTTTCCAGGGTCTCGGTGGCCGGCGCGTAGGCGCGCGACAGATCCTTCTGCTCCACGCGGTCGAACACGAAGCGGGTCAGGCGCTCGACGGTCTCCTGGGGTGAGCGCGTGCGATGCGTGAGCTCCTTGACCACCTGCACGATGCGCGGATCGTGGATCGCCTCATAGGGTGTCTCGGCCAGGTACTGCTTGCGGTCCGCCGCGCTGAGCTTCTCGACCGGACCCTGGGCCTGGCGCTTCACCTCGACCACGAGGTGGCCGCCCTCGCGCTTGAGCACCCGCTGGAAACGATCCTCGGGGACCGGGGCGTTGAGGGTGCCATCGACCCGGAACAGAGCGCGCGCGAGCTGACCGCGCGGGGGGAAGTCTTCAGGCGCATCCCATACCGTGCGCGCGAGCACATCGAGGGAGGTGGTCAGAGGCGGTGGCGCAGCACCCTCGGGGACCGCGTATGCGCCCAGGGCCGGGATCTCGACGCGCAGGGTCTTGCCCGCGCGGTCCAGGTGCTCGACCTGCTGCACGCCGGCGATGGAGCTCTCGACCACGAAGCCCTCGGCGGTGGCGCGGCTGCGGTAGCTGGCGTCGACCACAGCACCCAGCTCCTCCAGCAACACCTTTCCAGAAAAAGTATCGCCGTCCTTGAGCCTCCTTCGCTGCTGCAGCTCCAGGGCCGCGGCAAAGGTCACACCCTCATCCATATCGATGGTGCGTGTGGTGGTGGCACCACCCGCCTCGGTGGTAACGAGGACCTGGCGGCCTTTCACCTCACCGCGTGCCCGCACGGCACCCCCTCCCTCGTCCCGTAGGTAGCGGTAACGTAGTGGCTTCAGGGCGGAGTCCAGCAAGGTGACCGCCTGCGAGCTCATGCGCACCTCGGTGCTCCCTCGGCGCAGGGCCAGCTGGCTTTCGCGGACCAGCTCGTGGGTCCCGTCTGGCAACACGCGGTCGATGGCGACAAGCCGGCCCACACGCTCACCCGCGATGTACAGGGTGAAGCGCTCGCTGCGGGTGGCCGGTGCGGGCTCGGCAGCGATCAAGCAGGGCACGAAGATCAGCGCGAGCCAGGCGCGCGGTCGACGGGACATGGGGAACCTCACGAGATGGGACGTCGTGGCAAGGGTGGTGTTCACGCGCGCTCGACCGCCCGTTGCCAGATGGCCAGCTTGCGCTCGCGCTGCCCGGCGTCCATGGCCGGAACAAAGCGCCTGTCCTCGCGCCAGGCCCGGGTCACGGCGTCGAGATCCGCAAACACACCGGTGGCCAGACCCGCGAGGCAGGCCGCACCCAGCGCCGTGGTCTCGACGTCGGCCGGGCGAATGCAGGTCACACCCAGGACATCGGCCTGAAACTGCATGAGCAGGTTGTTCTGGCTGGCGCCACCGTCGACACGCAGCTCGGTCAGGGTCTGCCCGCTGTCGAGCTGCATGGCGTCGAGCATGTCGTGAATCTGCAGCGCCACGCCCTCGAGCACGGCGCGGGCGATGTGGCCACGCGTGGTGTCGCGCGACACCCCCGACAGCAGGCCGCGTGCCTCGGGACGCCAGTGCGGAGCCCCCAGACCGGCGAGAGCGGGCACGAAGCAGACCTCTCCACAGTCGTCGACGCTGCGCGCCAGCGCCTCGACCTCGGCCGCGTTCTGGATCAAGCCCAGGCCATCGCGCAACCACTGCACCGCGGCGCCGGCAATGAAGGCCGAGCCTTCGAGGGCGTAGACCACCTCGTCACCGAGCTTCCAGCCGACGGTGGTGAGCAGGCCGCGGGCCGAGGGCACAGCGCGCGCGCCAGTGTTGAGCAACACGAACGCCCCGGTGCCGTAGGTGCACTTGGCGCTGCCGGGTGTGAAGCAGGCCTGTCCGAACAGGGCCGCCTGCTGGTCGCCGGCGATGCCCGCGATGGGAATGCCATCGGGGAGGCTGTTGACGCCGGCGGTGTGGCCGTAGACCTCGGACGACGACCGGATCTCGGGCAAGCAGGCGCGCGGCACCCGGAGCGGAGCGAGCAGCGCGTCGTCCCACTGCAAGCTGCGCAGGTCCATGAGCAGGGTGCGCGAGGCATTGCTGACATCGGTGACGTGGACCTTGCCTCCGGTGAGCTTGTAGATCAACCAGGTGTCGATGGTGCCAAAACACAGGTCGCCGCGCTGCGCGGCCGTCGCCGCACCCTCGACGTGCTCGAGGAGCCAGCGCAGCTTGGTGCCGGAAAAGTAGGGATCCAGGACCAGACCGGTGCGTTCCCGGTACAGGGACTCGAGGCCCTGTTCCTTGAGGCTGTGGCACAGCTCCGCGGTCCGGCGGCACTGCCACACGATGGCATTGTGCACGGGTACGCCGTTGTCGCGGCGCCACAGGCCGGTGGTCTCGCGCTGGTTGGTGATGCCGATGCCCGCGATCTGTGTGGCGTCGACACCGGCGGCGGACAGCAGCGCTGGCACCTGTTGCTCGACGCAGGCCCAGATCTCATCGAGGTCGTGCTCGACCCAGCCGGGTTTGGGGAAGATCTGCTTGAACTCGCGGCCCTGCCTGGCGCGAAGACGCAGCTGCGCGTCCACCAGTAGCAAGGTGGTCGTGGTGGTCCCCTGGTCGATGGCAAGAATGAACTTCTCCGCCATGAGGGCTCCTCCTCGGTGTGAAGGGAATCGGTGTGGTTCAGCGCGTGTGCAGAGTCAGCTGCTTGACCTGTTCGGCAAGGGCCTGGGCGCCGTCGCCCTCGATGCGCAGGAAGGAGATGCCCATGCCATGCAGCTCGGATTGTCCGCTGCCCTTCTCGTCGATGAGCAGGGTCTGGTGGTGCTTGACCACACCCTTGGCCTGAACGGCTCCGGCGCCGGGCAAGTCGAACTTGAGGTCGATCTGGCTGCCCACCGGAAGCGGTTTGTCGGTCTCGAGGTAGATACCCCCGGCGGACAGATTGAAGCTCTGGTAGCGCTGGATGCCACGCGTGGTCTCGACGCGAACCGCCGTGCGGATGAAGGCGCGCGGCATGACACGGCGTTCGACGCCCATGGTGGTCCTCTCTTTCTGGGGCAGTCCGCCCAGGGGCGTCCGGCCGGAGGCACAGTGTGCCAGGGGATCGTTACCTAGCAAAGGACGGGGACGATCACAACGACCGCGCAGAACCGGGCTTGACCGCGCGTCGACGTGCGGTGATGGTGCCCACATGAATCGCCTCGACGCCATTCGCCGCCGCATGGCGCTGCTGAGGACCGTGCGCGACTTCTTCGAGGCCCGCGACTTTGAGGAGGTCGAGACGGCACTTCTCATCGAAGCCAACGCGCCCGAACCACACATAGACGCCCTCGCGGTGGACGTGCGCAGTGGCCCGGCAACGCAGCGGCGTTACCTGCGCACCTCCCCCGAACTCGCGCTTAAAAGGCTCCTGGGCCGGGGGCTCGAACGCGGCTTCGAGATCGCCCGCGTGTTCCGCGATGACGAGCAGGGGCCGCAGCACCGCGTCGAGTTCACCCTGCTCGAATGGTACCGCTCCGCCGAGGACTACACCGTCCTGATGGAGGACTGCGATGCCCTGCTGGCACAGTGCTGCCGGAGTCTGGGTGTGGGCCCTCGCGTCCCGGGTCTTCATGCGCCCTGTGACCTCGACGCTGGCTGCGAGCGTCTGACCATGAGCGAGGCCTTTGCGCGTCACGCCCACCTCGACCTGGTGCCTTACCTCGACGGCGATGGCCGAGGCTTGCGCGATGCCGCACAGCAGGCAGGCGTGTGCCTGGTTCCAGCGCTGCGCGACGATGCGGCGCCGGACTTCGAGGCTGTCTTCTTCAGCATCTTCCTGAGCGCGGTCGAGCCCGAACTCGGCCGGGCACGCCCCACCATCCTGTACGAGTGGCCCGCACCCCTGGCCGCCCTGTCTCGCCGCAAGCCGTCCAACCCCCGGGTGGCCTTGCGTTTCGAGCTCTATGCGGGTGGTCTCGAGCTCGCCAATGCCTTCGACGAACTTACCGACCCCGCCGAGCAAACCGCGCGTTTCACCCAGGATCGCAGCGCACGCCAGCTCGACGCGCGCGATCCCTATCCGCTCCCCGATGCGTTCCTGAGCGACCTGGTACGGGTCCAGCCCTGCTGCGGCATCGCCCTGGGCCTGGAGAGGCTCCTGATGCTGCTCCACGCGGAATCTGACCTTGTGGACGCGGCAGTGCCCTGGGCACTTTGAACTTTTCTCCGTCGTGGAGCGTTGACGTGCATGGTGCGTCACTTGACGTGGGGTGGGAGCTTTGATTACCTTGCGCGCGTCTCAGGGGAACATTCGTGCTGTTCGTGGAGTTGCAGACAGCACGTGCCACCAAAAACCCGCGCGCGTGCGCCTGGAGGTCTGATGACCCGCAAGCTGCTGTCGCTGGTCCTGCCCATCGTCACACTAACCGTGCTGGCACTATCAGCGTGCCCAGGTCCAGAGTGGCCAAAATGCGAGAATGACGATCACTGCAAGGCGGACAAGGACGGCAACGCCTCCGGGCAGGATCTCATCTGCGTGTTCGGGCAGTGCCAGGAGTGCGCCAAGGACACGGACTGCAAGGGCGGCAAGGTGTGCCGATCCTATCGTTGCGTGGTCAAGCCGGAGTGCGAGCGCGACGCCGACTGCGGCGGCAACAAGGTCTGCGGCGGCGGCAAGTGCAAGCTCGAGTGCACCGACGACGCGGCCTGCGGCGCCGGCCGGAGCTGTCAGAAGAACCGGTGCGTGACCGGCGTGTCGTGCGCAGAGGACGCGGACTGCCCCGAGGGTCAGGGCTGCGTGCGAGGCTTCTGCAAGAAGGCCGGCAGCGACGGTGCCAGTGCAGGCGGCCCCTGCGAGGTGCAACCGCGCATCTTCTTCGATTTCAACCAGGCCAGCATCACCACCGAGGCGCGCGCTACCCTCGATCAGACCGCGTCGTGCCTGAAGGAGCGCCCGGACCTGAAGATCACCATCGAGGGCCATTGCGACGAGCGTGGCACCGCGGAGTTCAACCTGGCCCTGGGCGAGCGGCGTGCCGACTCGACCCGCAAGTACCTGCAGAAGCTCGGCGTCGACGCCAAGCGCGTCAAGATCATCTCCTACGGCGAGGAGAAGCCTCTGGATTCAGGAAGCAGCGAATCCGCCTGGTCCCAGAATCGCCGCGCCGAGTTCGTGACCCGCTGAGCACGCTCGCGCCTTGCCGAGGATCCCACCCATGCCGTACCGGATCTTGTCGACGCTCGCCGGCGTCGCGCTCCTGACCTGCTCGTGCGTGATGACGCGCGAGGAAGGGCAGCAGATGGAGAGCGACATGCGCGCCATCGAGCAGGAGCTGGCGCTGGAGCGCCTGGAGAAGAAGAAGCACGAGGCCGAGCTCACTGACCGCCTCAAGGCGGCCGAGCTGCAGGTCGAGCGGATGAAGAACGCGATGGAGAGCGCGGACCAGAACGCGCGCCGTGCCGACGCGGATTTCTTTCTCAAGCTTGATGAGATGGTGGCCCAGGTGCAGCGCATGAACGGCCGCCTCGAGGAAATCGAGCACCGCCTGGGTGAGATCGAGAACGGCGCCGTGGCCAGCTCCAAGCCTGCCACCCCCGCGGACCCCGGGACGGCGATCACAGCGCCGACCGAGGTCCCCGACGCCAGCGCCCTGCCCGCCGACAAACAGGCGCTGTACGACCTGGGCAAGAAGAGCTTTGACGAAGGGCACCACAACGAGGCGCGCCGGATCTTCAAGGTCTTCCTGGGCCGCCACCCTGACGACGCCACCCTGTCCGACAACGCCCTGTTCTGGACTGCCGAGTCCTTCTTTCAAGAGAAGACCTACGACAAGGCCATCCTGACCTACCAGGAAGTCATCAACAAGTACCCCAAGAGCGACAAGCTCGACGCCTCGCTGTACAAGATCGGCCGCTCCTTCGAGGCCCTGGGGCTCAAGGAAGACGCCTCTCTGTTCTATGAGGACCTGGTGGCCAAGTACCCCGGGTCCAAGCTCGTGAGCGATGCCAAGAAGCGTATTGCCACCAACAAGCCCAAGGGCGGCAAGCGCCGCTCGCGCTAGGCCACGGATCCGATGGCCGCACGCGCCCGGCGACCCCTGGCCCTGACCCTGCTGTCGGTGATGGTGCGAGCGCCCCTGGCCGCGCTGGCCTGGTTCGAGCTGCGCTGTCGAGATCTGCTCTGGCTCGCGCTCCGACCGCGCTACCGCGTCGAGGGCACCTGCCAGCACAACGGCGTGTGCTGCCACCACATCCTCGTCGTCGAGCAGCGCTGGCTGGCCAGCCCTCCGCTCTCCTGGCTGGTTCGTTTCTGGCTGCAGGGCATCCACCGCTTTCGTCCCACCGCCAACCAGGTGGAGATGCCGGACGGCGGGGTGGCCCACATCTACAGCTGCGACAACCTCGACGAGAACCGGCGCTGCCGCGAGCACCTATTGCGCCCCATGATCTGCAGGATCTACCCGCGTCCTGGCCACTTCGTGCCGCCGGTGCTGCACCGCGGTTGTGGCTACCGGGTCGTCGACAGGATCAGCGGCGAGGAGCTGCGCACGGCCACCCCGCTCGCCTCCGGCGAGGTCGCAAAGCGCTATGACAAGGGAGCACTCATCGATCGCTGGTGCAGTCCCGGCGACCCGGAACGCAGGGGATCATCGCGCCCGTGAGTGCGATCGCTCCTGGCAGGAACACCCCGCGCGTCAGGGCCTGGGTGGTGACGCCGCGGGCATGGCGGGAGCGTCGTCGGGCAGGGCGGTCACCTGACCCGGTGGCACGAAGGGCTCCAGGGTGGGCAGAGGATCCCGGAACAGCACGTGGGCGATGTAGGCAGGGGGAATCGAACCCTGGCCAAGCAACGCGTCGTGGAAACGTCGCAGATCGAAGGTCAGGCCCTTGTAGGCCTCGGCGCGCTCTCGCATGCGCTCGATGGCGACGAACCCGATCAGGGCTGCTGCACCGTGCGCTGGCTGCTTGAGGAGGTCGATGACCTCCCGCTCCAGGACGGCACGGCGAGCCGCCTCAGGCTGCTGCCCCGCCAGGTCCTCCTCGGCGAGGGCGCGCACAGCCTGCTCGAAGTTTAGCACACCGGTGTGCAGGTTGACGTCGACGACGACCCGCGCTGCCGCCTCACGGATGGCCTGCCAGCGTGTCCGCTGGGCCACCGTGTCGGCCACCACCAGGTTGTGCTCGAGGGCCATACCCATGGCGTACAATGCCCACCCTTCGTCGAGGATCACCGAGTCCTGAGCGCGGCGCACCACCGAGGCCTGACGGCGGGCGAGCTGGTGGCGCAGCATGCGGCCGGGATAGGTCTCCCGGGCGGTGGCCAGGAGCAGGTCACTGCGGGTGAGTTCTGTGAACAGCGCGTCGCGCTGGGCGGGTGTCCACTCGCCCAGCGGCATCAACCCCACCAGCAGCAGGGGTTCTGCCTGACCGAAGGCCGGGGGTGGAACCAGCGATAGCGCGGACAGGCGGTCGCGCAACAGGGGCGGAGTCTCGACGACACGCAGGGTGTCGCCGGAGGACACTGGACTGATCAGGTGGTTCTCATCGACCAGGCCACGCAGGGTCCGCGCCTGGGTAGCCACGGTATCGAGCAGGGCTCGCCGGGTGAAACTGGTCGGGGCGCTGAGCTTGGACACGGTCACGGCGGGCAAGCCATCCAGCTGCTGATGTGCGGTCTGCAACCACTGTTGTCCGAGGTCCAGCACCGCCGCAGCGTCCATGTTGAGACCGTACTCGAGACTGAGACGGTGGCCGTAGGCGACAGCACCCACCGGGGTCAGCTCGGGTCCATCGGCACAGCGGCCATCGATCCCGGCAATGAATCGCTCGAGTCCAAGCATGGCCTCGTCGATGCCCAGGCCGAGACGTTCCCGCAAGCCCGCTTCGCTGCGCTCCGCGACCGCGCGCAGGTCATTGTCCAGAAAACGGCGCAGGGCTCCGGCGTCGGCAGCGGCGGCCTGGCACAGGCGGCGCGACGGCAGGTGCAGGTTATCGCGGGTTGCAGACAGCAGCAGCGGCACCTCGAGCAGACGTGCAGCCAGGGCTTCCAGGCGAACCTCGAGGGGACGGCTGCCGTCGAGCCACAGCGACAACACCGAGCGCATCAGCTCGTCGACGTCGTCGGTCGGGGCCAGCAGGGGTCGTCCCTCGACGGCGATCTCGTGAATGGCCAGGCGCAGCGACGCGATGAGTACCTGGCGATCGATCTGCTCGTCCGCGGTGAGGGCGTCCCCCGGTATCGCATAGAGGTTCTGCACGGCCCGGGTCAGGTTATCGACCTGGACCTTGAGGATCTTGCCGCTTCGCCGGGGCAGTTGCCGGTCGTAGCGGTGTATACCCAGGGCCGAGGCGCGGCCCGGGTAAAGCTCCCACAGGGTACCCAGGGCACGATCCGAGAGCTCGGGCCAGCGCTCTGCGGGAGAAAGTTCTGCCGGGGCAGGCTGCGACAGCTCGACCCTCTGCACCCTCTGGCGGGACGGGCACGAGGCCACGACGAGGAGAAAGAGGGCTAGCAACAGGATGCGTGGATGGGTTCGCATGGCTCATCTTCCCGGTCTGTCGATGCCGGGCAGCATGGGCTGAGCCCTTCCCGACGTCAAGGCGTTGCGGCCCGCGGCGCCGTCATGTTAGATGGGCGACGCCTGTTCGACCCCGCCGGTCGCTGGAGCCAAATATGTCCGGTCATAGCAAGTGGAGCACCATCAAGCACAAGAAGGCCGCCACCGATGCCAAGCGCGGCGCGGTGTGGACCAAGGTGATCAAGGAGATCACCATCGCAGCCCGCATGGGTGGCGGAGACATTGACGGCAACCCGCGTCTGCGCAAGGCGGTGGATGATGCCAAGGCCGCCAACATGCCCAAGGACAACGTCGAGCGCGCCATCAAGAAGGGCACGGGTGAGCTCGAGGGTGTGAACTACGAGGAAGGTACGCTCGAGGGCTATGGCCCCGGCGGCGCAGCGATCTATGTCGAGTTCTTGACGGACAATCGCAACCGCGCGACCTCGTCGATACGTTCGACGCTCACCAAGCTGAACGGCTCGCTGGGTAAGGACGGGTGCGTGGCCTACCTGTTCTCGAAGAAGGCCCAGTTCCTGTTCGAAAAGAGTGCGGTCAGCGAGGACGTGCTGATGGAGGTGGCCCTGGAGGCCGGCGCCGAGGACGTGATCGATGCTGGCGACGCCTGGGAAGTGCGCGGCGAGCCCTCGACCTACGA
The DNA here is from genome assembly GCA_043821645.1 of Pseudomonadota bacterium. Taxonomy (GTDB): domain Bacteria; phylum Myxococcota; class JACRCW01; order JAFGSX01; family JAFGSX01; genus JBDRCO01. The sequence continues at coordinate 137,977 of JBDRCO010000051.1, forward strand.
CGCCCTCAAGGACGCCTTCACGGCCAAGCAGCTGGAGTACCTGCAGGGCGACATCACCATGATCCCGTCGAACACGGTCAAGCTCGAGGGCAAGGACGCCGAGACCATGATCAAACTCATCGGCAACCTCGAGGACAACGAGGACGTGCAGCACGTGTACTCCAACTTCGACATCGATGCGGACCTGCTCGAGCAGCTGTCCTCGTAATCCCGCGTGCGCATCCTCGGCGTCGATCCTGGTTCCCTGCACACCGGCTACGGCGTCATCGACGTGGCCCAGGGCAGCGTGGTCCCTGTTGATGCCGGGGTGATTGCCCCCCCCGCCGGTCTGGAGCTGGTGGACAGGTTGACCTTCATCGCCAGCCAGCTCGCCGAGGTGGCCCGCGCGGCTGCGCCCGACGTGGTGGCCATCGAGAACATCTTCACCGCCCGCTCGCCCCGCTCGGCCCTGGTCCTGGGCCAGGCCCGGGGTGCCGCGATGGTGGCGGTCGGCAGCCTGGGCGTGCCCGTGGTCGAGGTGGCACCGAGCCGGGTCAAGTCCCTGGTGGCGGGCCACGGCCGCGCCGGCAAAACCCAGGTGGCGCGCGCCGTGCGTCAGATATTGCATCTCGAGGGCAAGCTCCCGGTCGACGCCTCGGACGCCCTGGCCATCGCCCTCAGCGTTGCCTTTCACCTGCCCGGCCCAGGCGCCACCCTGCCCCGAGTCCGCGTGCGCAAGCAAAGTGCCCGCGAGGCCTGGAACCAGGAGCTGCGCTCGAAGCTGCCCGGCCGCGGACGCCCCCGACCATGATCGCCCTGCTCAGCGGCGTGCTCGTCGACAAGAGCCTGGAGAGCGCGGTGGTTGACGCCGGGGGCGTGGGCTACGAGCTGTTCATGCCCCTGCCCGACCTGGCCGCCCTAGGCGCCGTGGGCAACAAGATCACGGTGCACGTGCACACCCACGTGCGCGAGGACGCGCTCAAGCTCTTCGGCTTCAGGGACAGGCACCACAAGCAGGTGTTCGAACGCCTGATCAACGTCACCGGTGTGGGCCCCAAGCTGGCCCTGGCACTGCTCTCGGGCATAGACCTCGACGAGCTGGGGCGCGCCGTGGCGACCAAGGATGCGACGCGCCTGAGCAAGATCCCGGGCATAGGCAAGAAGACTGCCGAGCGATTGTGCCTGGAGCTGCAGGACAAGCTGGAGATCCCCGCCGGGCCCGCGACCAGCGTGGCCGAGGCCATCGACCTGCACCTGGTGGCCGCCCTCGAGAGTCTGGGCTACAAGCGCCTGCACGCCGAGGACGTGGCTCGCAACCTCGATGCCCAGGTGAAGGCGGGCACGCCGCTCGAGGACCTGGTGCGCGAGGCGCTCAAGCGCCTGCAGGGTATGAAGTGACGACGGAGGGAGAAGCGATGTCTCGAATCTTGTACCCGAGTATTCTGATGCTTGCGCTCACCAGCAGTGCGTGCATGGCCGGCCTAGTCAACGAGGAGTTCCGGCGCATGGCCGATGAGATCAAGGCCAGGCCTCCACAGCTCGAGGTGCTGGACATGAGCCAGCTGGCCTCGGTCAAGCGCGTGGCGGTGATGCCCTTTCGCAACCTGGCCTTTGGCACCGAGGGCCCCATGGAGGTCTACCGCGGTGACGGCCTGATGGCGGGCCGCGTGTTCTTTGCCCACAACGGCATCGAGGAACTCATCGCCGAGCGCTTCGAGGAGCTGCTGCTCAAGGACAGGGCGGTCGAGGTGGTCGAGCGCTGCCGCATCGCCGCGGTGCTGCACGAGCAGGAACTGGCGCAGAGTGGCGTCGTCAAGAGCGAGATGATGCCCGAGATGGTGGCGGCCAGTGCCGGCGCCGACGCGGTGCTGCTGGGCACCATCACCATGGAGATGATCTACATGCCCGACAGTCCGGATCTGATGTCGATGGGCATGTTTGCCATTCATGTCCGGCTGGTCGACGCCCGCGACGGCAAGATCCTGGCTTTTGGCCGCGACAGCTTCAGCAACGTCGAGCGCAACATCAACGACGAGCAGATGATCAGCGAACTGTCTGCACGGCTGGCGGCCAGTCTGTCCGCGGCCATCGCCGAGGCGCACAAGACCTATCCCGAGGCAGTCAGGCCTGCGGCCATGCCTTACATGCAGGCGCCAGTGGCGGTTCCTGAGACCAGCAAGGGACCGTGAACCGTTCAACACTGACGGTATAGCTCTTCATCCCCAACGTCGTCATGGTTGGGTTTGACGGACACTTACGACGAGATCGTGCGTGCGCCTGAATGATCAACTGCTAAACTGAATTTCACTCCTCGTCCTCAGATCACGACGGACAGGCAGCGCGCAGCGAGCTCTCGTTGCGCCAGGGTAAACCAGGGTCCGGAGGTTGTTCGATGCTGACGAAGCTCATCGCAGGCATGCTCGGCGCGGCGGCTGTGGCCGCGGCCACCACCTTTGTCGTGCTCAGATCCAGTGCCGGTGACGACGGAAATCTCGCCGGCGCCGTGGTGCAGGTCGAGCCTGTCACTCCTGCGAAGACCGACGACAGTGGCGCCATGAAGCAGTCGATCGCCATCAAGGGACACTGGCAGATCGAGGTCCGGAATCCGGATGGGACCGTCACCCAGCGGCGGGAGTTCGACAATGCGTTTGTCGGTGCCCTTTCGATGCAGGAACTCATGCAGCGCCAGAATGTCATAGGGGCCTGGCATATTTCGCTGTACGGAGTCGGCGCAAATCCTGCCAGTGCCTGCATGGCAACTAATCCCGAACCTTGCGTCATCCGAGAACCCCAACCGCCGGCACAGGAAGACACGAGGTACTCGTTCAACCTCAGCCTGACTCCATCGACATCTGGTGTGAGATTCAGCGGAAGCAAGGTGGCATCGAGGGACGGCGTCGTTGGCCGCGTTGACCTCGGGTACACCGCCTGCCCCGGAAACAACTCTCCGGAAAGCTGCGCCGCCTGGAATGTGGTGCAGATGGAGTCTAAGGCTTTCACCGCGCATGCACTAACAGCAGGGCAGGAGATCTCCCTCATCACCGGACAACAGATCCTGGTCAGCGTGGAGGTCTCCTTTCTCCCCGCGAACTAGCACAGAGCTGCCTCTTTGGGGTGATGTGTTGAGCGGTGCACCGCAGACAGGTCGTCGAGCATTGACATGAAGCGTCCTGCTTTTCTGATCCTGATGGCCTCCGCAGTCATCATCTCGGAGCGCTCAGCCCACGCCGGCCAGTGCGGCGCCACCTGCTCGACGGTGTGCCCCGAGGGTAGCTGCGACTACCTGTCGCCGGACGCGTGCGAGGACAGCATCGCCGACGGCTCGACCTGCCTGGTGCTCGGCGGCGTGTACCACGAGACGGTCAGCTACCAGGCCGGCAACCTCAAGAGCAATCTGACCTTCGAGTGCGAGGACCCCATCAACGCCCCCTGCGTCATCGACGGTGACGGGCTCCGCAGCTATGGCTTCTACGGCTACAACGGCTGGGTGATCGACGGGTTCGAGATCCGGAACGTCCTGGCGGACGGGATCTCCTCGATCCCCTCCCGCTACGTCGCAGCGGTTCGGAACTGTTACGTGCACGACGTGGGCGGGCGGGGCATTGATGCCGTCGACGTGGGCACCGCAGGTGTCGACGCGGTCATCGAGTTCAACCGGGTCGAGCACACGGGCAATCACGGCATCATCTGCCCGGCCTTCACCTCGGATCATCTGGTGCGCAACAACGTGGTGTTCAACGCCGCCATCTTCGGCGGCAACGGCATCACCTGCGGCACCAGCTACACCGCCTGCAACAACGCGCGCGTCGAGCACAACACCGTGGTCCTCGCCGACAACACGGCCCCCTACGGCGCCGCGCCCAACGGCATCGTCGCCTGCATCGCGCGCTACAACATTGTGGTGGGCGGCAACACCAGCATCAGCACCAATGGCACCGGCGCCGAGAGCGCCTACAACCTGGTTCACGGCTGGGTCAGCGCAGCGTATGCAGGCACCGCCGTCAGCACGGGCGATCGGACCGGCGACCCGCTGTTTGTGAGCCGCGAGGACCTGCACCCGCAGGCCGGTTCGCCGGCCGTCAACGCCGCGTTGTCTTCAACAGAGTCCGTGGACTTCGAGGGCGTGGCGCGGCAGGGCGTACCCGACATCGGCGCCCTCGAGTACAGCGGAAGCCACGTCGAGGATCCCGGCCACTGGCCCGTGCGCGAGCAGGTGGCGACGACACCGACCCTGGCGGCCGCGCCCTCCCTCGTCATGGTGCCCGGGCAGGGCCCGGCCATGCTGTACTTCAACAACCGCGCAGGAGCCTGCGACCTGGTCTACGCCGAGCGCCGCAACGACGGCAGCTGGACCCAGGAGACGGTCAAGAGCGGCGCCCAGATGCAGGACTACAACAACACCAACTGGGCCCTGCAGCCGACGGACCTGGCCATCGATCCTGCCACGGGGCGACCGGCGGCGGTGTGGATAGAGCAGGTCGGGACCACGCGCTACCTGCGCTTCGCCCGCTTCCTGGGACCTGGCTGCCCCACGGGCGACTGCACCAGCAACCGCTGGCGAGGTTGCACCGCGCCGACCATCCTGGCTGCAAGCGCCTACACGGGAAGCGTGACCCTGGCCTTTCACCCGACCTTGCACTACCCGGCGGTCGCCCTCTCGTACGAGGGCAGCGGCGGAGTCTACCGGGTTTACTACTGGGACTATGCCGACGGCAGCAGCTGGCAAGCCGCCACGGTCGAGCAGAACCTGACCGGCACGCACTTTTTGGGGCGCGGAATAGATCTGAGCTTCAACCCGGCCACGGGCGAGCCCGAGGTTGCGTACACCCGCATCGCCAAGACGCCCAGCAACGGTACGGGTGAAGTCGTCGTCGCCAGCCGGTCCACGGGGACCTTCACGCCCCTCACCGTGGCCCTGGATGCCAACTTCCCCTCGGCGTCAGGGGTCTACAACACCGTCGCCATGGCGCACTGGTCCAATGGCGACCTCGCGGTGGTCTACTCCGCGCGCCAGCCCAACAACGACGCGGCCATCGGTTACATGGAGCGCAGGACGGGCGTCTGGAGCTCGTCGGTGGCACCCGCCCTGGGGCACGATGCCTATGTCAGCACCAGCTACCTGGGTCTGGACCTGGTGCTCGACGCGGACGGAGAGCCCGCCCTGGCTTCGGCCCTTGGCAACATCGTGCGGGTCAGCCGACGCACGGGTGGTGACTGGAGCTGGGGCGCCGTGGACGTGCGGCGAGAGACCGGCAACTGGGTGGACATCGCCGTCGGCGACGGTGGCGAGCTCATGGTCGGGCACCAGCGCAACAATGTCAGCCGCAGTGTCGAGTTCTCGGCCGAGAGCGATCCCGGCGGCATTGGTCCTGCGGCGCCGGCCACTTGTGGAGGCGGCGATCTCTGTGCAACAGCGGCCTGTGACCCCCAGCTAGGCTGCGTGCTCGCACCGGTGGATTGCGACGACAGCGATGCCTGCACGACCGATCGCTGCGCGCCCTCGCAGGGCTGCCTCAACGTTGCCATGACCTGCGACGATGGCGATGCATGCACCCTCGATGGATGCGATCCGGCCACGGGCTGCACCTCGGTCGCGCTGGACTGCAATGACAGCGACGCCTGCACCACGGACCGCTGTGCGCCCGGGACAGGATGCGTCAACGTGGCCATCACCTGCGACGATGCCGACGCTTGCACCGACGACAGCTGCGACCCTGCAACGGGTTGCGCCTCGGCGGCCAGGGACTGTGCGGACAGCGACCCGTGCACCGTGGACAGCTGCGATCCGGGCTCAGGCTGCCTGCACAGCTTCGTGGACTGCGACGACGGCGACGCCTGCACCGTGGATGCCTGTGACGGTTCGGGCGGCTGCACGCACACGCCCCTGAACTGCGACGACAGCGACGCCTGCACCATGGACAGCTGCGACGTGGCCACCGGCTGCGCCAACGTGCCCGTGGTCTGCGACGACGCCGAGTTCTGCACCGACGACAGCTGCGACACTGTGCTCGGCTGCCAGTTCGTCGACAACATCCTGAGCTGCGACGACGGCAATGCCACCACCGTCGGCGACGTCTGCCTGGCTGGATTCTGCAGCGGCTTCCCGGCCCAGGTCGTGATCCCGACCATCGTCGAGTCCATCGCGGTCAGCGACACACCCACCGTGACGCCACCTGCGATCATCGCCATCACCGAGACCGTCGCGGTCAGCGACACACCCACCGTGACACCACCTGCAGTCATCCACATCACCGAGACCGTCGCGGTGCAGGACAGTCCGACCCTGATCGCTGGCACGCTGCCTGACGCCGGCTTGCCGGACGTGGCGGGGCTGGAGCTGCAGCTCCCCGACCTCGGCGGCTACGACCGCACCACGCGCACCGACGCGGGTTCGGGACGCGACAGCGGCAACGCTCGTGTCAGCCCCCCTGCCGAAGAGGAGAAGCCGGGCTGCGGCGGCGATGGCTGCCGCGCCAGCACTCCGGCCCCGTCGCTGTTCGGGATCCTGATCGTCGTGGGCGGACTGCTGCGTCGGCGCCGGACTGCTCGCTAGGCCAGGTCCGCCGCTGCGACCAGCTCCCCGATGAGCGCTGTGCACGCCTGCGCTCTCAACTGCAGCAGCATGTGGGGAGCGCCCGGCAGCATCTCGATGCGCGTCGCAGGGTGGAGCTGACGGATCAGCTCGGCATGGCGAGCACAGGGCACGATGCGATCGGCGGTACCACCGAGGTAGCCGACGGGAATCGTGAGTTCCCGCAGCGCCTCGCGCTGATCCACGCGGGCCGTGATGCCCAATCGATGCGCCAGCACGGCAGACGCCCGGTGGTCGTTGACGGCGACGAGCTGCTGCATCAGCCGAGCATCCGTGCCCCGCTCTGCAAGCAGGTAGCCCAGCACCACGCGCAGCAGGGCGGGCGGCCAGGGGATGGAGGTCACGGCCCGGTGCAGGGGCCGGATCAGGCCCGTGTTCCACGACGGGCGAGTGACGAAGGTGGCGACCAGACACAGCGCCTTCACGAGATCAGGTCTGGCCCTGGCCACGGCCACGCTGACGGGCCCCCCGAAGCTCTCACCCACGAGGATGAGCGGTCGCGCGACGCCATCCACCACGGTCAACACGTCTTCGATGTGGGCCTCGAAGCTCTGCAGGCCGGGTCGGTAGCGAACGATGTGGGGTGCATAGCCCGGTCCCAGGGCCTGGATCACCGGCTCGAACAGGGTCCCGGTGCCGTCGAGGCCTGGCACCAGCACCACGTCGAGAGTTGAGCGATGTAGCACCATGGCCTCTTTAATAAAACGACCGGGAGCACGCGGTCACGATCCCGCATGTACCTAAAATTGGACAACAAAAAACACCGGGCTTAGGCTGAACCAGGGGTGCACCATGCCTGCCGACACCACCGACAGCATCTACACCGACCTGCGCGCCCAGCTGCGCTTGCCCGGCCTGGACCCGGAGTTCAAGCCCAAGCGCGAGGGCCCCATCGTCGGCATTGACCTGGGCACCACCAATTCCTGCGTCTCGGTCGTGCGCGGCGACAAGCCCATGGTCATCTCGTCGCGGCAGGGTACCTCGACCATCCCCTCGGTGGTGGCGGTGAGCGACAAGGGCAAGCTGCTGGTCGGCCAGCCTGCCCGCGAGCTCATGATCCTGAACCCCACCAACACCGTGTATGGCAGCAAGCGCCTGGTGGGCCGTCCCTTCGACTCACCCCTGGTGGGTGAGGTGAAGCTGCGTACCCACTACAACGTGGTCGCGGGGCCAGATGGCCAGGCCGCGGTGAAGCTCGGCGAGGAGATCCTGACCCTCGAGGAGGTGGCCGCCCTGATCCTGCGCGAAGCCCGGGAGCTGGCCGAGGAGCACCTCCATCGCTCGGTACACAGGGCCGTCATCACCTGCCCCGCCTTTTACAACGAGCACCAGCGAGCAGCCGTGCGCCGCGCCGGGCACCTGGCGGGCTTTCACGTCGAGCGCGTGCTCAATGAGCCCACGGCCGCGGCCCTGGCCTTCGGCTACGGCAAGGGACTCAAGCGCCGGGTCGCCATCTTCGACCTGGGAGGGGGCACCTTCGACGCCACGGTGCTCGCCGTCGACGGGGACAGCTTCGAGGTTCAGGCCACGGGAGGCGACACCTTCCTGGGCGGCGTCGACTTCGACCACCAGATCGTGGATCTGCTGCTCAAGGCCTTCAAGCAGCAGCACGGCGTGTTCTTCAAGGGCGACCGGGTGGCCGTGCAGCGCATCCGTGACGCTGCCGAGACCGCCAAGCAGGCGCTGGGCGAATACACCAAGTACCACCTGCAGCTGCCCCACCTCACCACCATCGACGACAAGCCCTATGACCTGACCGCGGACATCTCGCGCGAGCAGGTCAACGAGGTGTGCTCGCCCCTGGTCGAGCGCTGCATCCAGATCTTCGAGAACGTGCTCGAACAGGCGGGTATTGGCCCCAAGCAGGTCGACGACGTCATCCTCGTCGGCGGCTCGACCCGCATGCTGCAGGTGCAGGAACGACTCAAGCGTTTCTTTGGCAAGGATCCCAACAAGGGCGTGCACCCGGACGAGGCAGTGGCTGTGGGCGCAGCCCTGCTGGCTCGTGCGCTGGAACAAAGCGCGGGTATCCGACTGGTCGACGTCAACCCCATGACCATTGGCGTGGGCCTGGCCAGCGGACGATTTCATGGTGTGTTGCCTCGCAACCAAGCGCTGCCTTGCGAGAAGACCTACGTCATCGCCACCAGCGCGCGCAACCAGCGCAGCCTCGACGTGCAGATCTACCAGGGCGAGTCCCCCGAGACGGCCAAGAACGAGCACCTGGGTACGCTGCTGGTCGACGGCTTGCCCAAGGGACCCAAGGGCACGGTCAAGGTCGAAGTGTCCTTCAAGCTGTCTGGAGAGTGCGTGCTCAGCGTCGGTGCGCGTGAGCTATCGCGAAAAACCGAGGTGCACGCGACCATGGCAACCAAGGGGACACCGGTCGCCGTGACCAAGCGCCTCAGCAAGGGGCCGCGTGTCACCGGCACCGTGGCCAGGGTGAAGCCGGGACTGTGGAACAGGATCAAGAGCTGGTTCGGCCGCTGATCAACCGCAACCGGGCTCACCATGGATGCGGCTGACGTAGAAACCCGAACCCCAGCCGCTGTCGACGTGGTCCACGCGCACACCGCCACGACTGAGCACGTAGGGCTCCTCATTGCTGGCGATGACCATGCGCAGGCCATTCATGTCGTGTGTGATGTCTCCGTCTCGCAGCTCGTCCAGAGCTAGCCCCAGGCGGGGCCCGCCTCAGCCATAGCCCGCGATGAAGATGCGGTAGATCTGCTCGGGTTGCTGTTGCACCATCTCCTGCAGCTTGGTCCTGGCTCGCTCCGTCAGCTCGATCATGACTGCCTCCCGCTCGACATATTACTCCATCTCGGTGGAGCCCGCAGGCGGGCAATGGGTTCGGGGCGTGCTCGACAGCGCCAGCCACAGGGGAGCACCATCACACACTCCATCCTGAGGCTTTGCACAGTCAGTGTGCCTCGCGCGAGCGGGTGAAATCTCCAGGAACTCCGACTTTGCGACTGGTATTATTGGTGGTCGAGAACGGTCGCGGAGGAGCAATGAATTCGTCGCAGCGTCGTGCCTTGTGCGCAGCCATGGGCCTCGCAGTGCTCGGTTTCGGCACCACAGCCTGCCCGCATCCGGCCGCCGTGCCAGAATCCTGGTGGGACGCCGGCACCGTGACCCGGCCACGAACCGATGCAGGGGCCGTGGATACCGGGATCGTCGACGCGCTCGGGCAGGACGCCCGGGCGGACGATGCGACCACCCCCGACACGACGAACCCAGGCGACAGCAGCGCGACGGATCAGGGAGCTGTGCCTGCGGACGCGACTGCGAGCGCGGACGCCTCGACCTCGCCGGACGCCGCCACCGGCGCGGATGCCGCTCCTGCGGTGGATAGTGGCGCCAGCGTGGACGCCGCGGCGGCCGACGCGGGTTACCAGCACCCGGGCACCTGGGTCGTGCCCTCGGAGCACGGTGCGGCCGTGCTGCAGGGAACGCTGGACTGCACGGTCTGTCACGCCGCAGATCTCTCGGGCAGCGGCGCGGCGCCGAGCTGCGACAGCTGCCACAGCCTCATCGACCCGGACTGGCGAACCAACTGTGTGTTCTGCCACGGTGGCAGCGACAACCAGACCGGCGCCCCGCCCCACGACCTGTCGCACAACATCCGGATCAGTGACCCCGGGGTGGGTGCGCACAGCGAGCACCTGGCACAGGCCACCCACCAGGCTGTGGCCTGCGCCGACTGCCACCTGGTTCCCGTCGACGTCACCAGTGCCGGTCACATGTTCGACAGCACGCCGGGTGAGGCCGAGGTGGCCCTGGCGGGTCTGGGCAACGGTGGCGACTTCGACGGCACGGGCTGCACCACGGTGTACTGTCACGGCAACGGCCAGGTCGCTGGCGCCATCGGCGACTTCACGAGCTTCATCGACACCTGCACGGCCTGCCACGCGTCCACCACGTCGACACCGACCGCTCAGAGCGGCATGAGCGGCGATCACGCCAGCCACCTGGCGCGCGGCGCGGTCTGTGCGGAGTGCCACGCCCAGGTCCTCGATCCATCCGGCAGCTTTGTCGGACCGACCCTGCACGTCAACGGCGTCCCTGACGTCGACGTCACGACGGGCAGTTACCAGAGCTCGACCGGCGACTGCACAAGTTCTTGCCACAACACCTCCGGCACACGGAACTGGACCGCCGGTGGATTCCACACCGCGGGTTGGCAAGACCCGGCAAACCACGGGCCTGCCCTGTTCGACGCGAACCTGGACTGCACGGGCTGCCATGGCGCGGACCTGACCGGCGGAACGAGTGGCGTGAGCTGCGACAGCTGCCACAGCGGCGGCGCGGCCTGGCGCACGGACTGCACCTTCTGCCACGGCGGCAGCGACAACGGGAGCGGAGCTCCGCCCGTCGACCTGGCGGGGGGCAGCGACGTCACCACCCTCACAGTGGGCGCCCACAGCGAGCACTTGCAGGGCGTGGATCACGCGGCCGTGGCCTGCACCGAGTGCCACGCTGTGCCCGCCAACGTGCTCACGCCGGGGCACATCCTCGACGCAACTCCGGGCGTGGCCGAGGTCGACCTCGGCAGCGGTGGCATCAGCGGCGGCAGCTATGCCAGCGCAGCCTGCAACGCGACCTACTGCCATGGCAACGGCCAGGTCACCGGCGCAGCGCCGAGCTTTGACACCTCCACCGACCTGGGCTGCTCGGCTTGCCACAACGGACCCGGAGGCAGCAACCCGGGGAGCATGAGCGGTCGCCACGCCAGCCACCTGGCCCGCGGAGCGTCCTGTGTGGACTGCCACGACGCGGTGATCGATGGCAGCAACACCATCACGGGTGATGCCTTGCACGTCGACGGCAACAAGGATGTGCACCTCGCCACGGGCACCCATGACAGCGCGAGCGGCGACTGCACCACGACCTGCCACACCTCGGGCAATCCCAAGAACTGGACCACGGGCGGTGCACACCCGGCGGGCTGGGCCCAGGAGAGCCAGCACGGCGTGGCCACGGTGGAGGGCAGCACGGATTGCACCAGTTGCCACGGTGCGGACCTGACCGGCGGCACCGCGGGCGTGAGCTGCGATGATTGTCACACCGGTGGTACCGCGGCCTGGCGCACGGACTGCACCTTCTGCCACGGCGGCACCAACAATAGCTCGGGCGCGCCACCGCTCGACCTGCACGACGCCACCGCGGTGACCGTGCGCACCGTCGGCGCCCATACCGAGCACCTGCAGGGCGCTGGCCATGCTGCTGTGGCCTGCGGCGAGTGCCACCTGGTGCCGGCCACCTTGCTGGCCCCGGGACACCTGTTCGACGCCACACCCAACCGCGCCGAGGTCGACCTGGCCCTGGCTGGTATCAGCAGCGGCACCTACAGCAGCGGGAGTCACACCTGCGCGGCCACTTACTGCCATGGCACGGGCGTGGCCACGGGGAGCACGCCTGCCTTCGAGAATGGCACGGACCTCGGGTGCACGACCTGCCATGGCCTGCCCAATCCCTGGCCACACCCGCAGCGCACGGACTGTTCAAGCTGCCACGCGACGGTGGTCAACGGCAGCGGCCAGATCACCGGGGCGGCCCAGCACGTCGACGGAGACGTGGACCTGACGCCCTATCACCCGGTGGGCTACGACAGCGAGGCCGTGCACGGTCTCGCAGCCAACCTGCAGACCGAGGACTGCCGCGTGTGCCACGGCAGTGACCTGCGGGGTGGTGGCGCCACCGGCAAGATCCCGAGCTGCGACTCCTGCCATGACGTCGTCGATGCGGCCTGGCGTACCAACTGCACCTTCTGCCACGGCGGAAGCACCAACCAGAGCGGTGCTCCACCCGAGGACCTGCGCAACCGCACCACCGCGACGCTGCGCACGGTGGGGGCGCACACCGAGCACGGGACCGAGACCAACCACATGGCCTACAGCTGCAGTGAGTGCCACCGCACACCCGTCGACGTGCTGTCTGTGAATCACATGTTCGACAGCACCGCCGGCCAGGCCGAGCTCGTGTTCAACAGTTTGGGGGCCGGCAACACCCTCAGCGACGCCGCCAGCGCCTCGCTGGGAGCCACCAACACGAGCTGCAGCAACCTGTACTGCCATGGCTACGAGGGACTCGACAACGGCAGCATGACCAGCTTCACGGCGAGCATCAGCACCTGCACGGCCTGCCACCCCTTCATGACGTCGAGCGGCGATGACTGGCAGAACAGGATGAGTGGCGAACACAAGAAGCACCTTGATGCCGGCCTGGGCATCCAGTGCTGGGAGTGCCACGGCGGCGTGGTCACTCACAACAACACGAATGCCATCGCCAGCCCGGCCCTCCATGTCAACGGAACGCCCAACATCCAGCTGGTGAGCGGTTCGTTCAGCATCACGAGCGGGGGCAACCGCCGTTGTTCCAATGTCGACTGTCACGGCGAGGATCACGGAGCCAACAAGACCTGGTGACCCAGGGTTGGATTCCACCTGCGAGATCTCGAGGGTGCGAGCGCGCATGACACGGCCTTCGCCAGCGTGCTAGCGTCCGCGCCCTATCATGGAGCGCTTTTGCCGATGGCTGCTTGCCTGGCGCGTCCCGATTCTCATCGGAGCGGCCATCCTGACCGCTGCCACAGCCGCAGTGGCGCTACAGGTGCGCTTCGAGTTCTCCTTCACCCAGTTCTTTCCATCACGCGATCACCCCGTGGTCGCGCGCTACTTCGATTTCATGGAACGCTTTGGCCGCGACGACCGCGTGGCCCTGGTGGCCATCGAGACGCTGCAGGGTGAGGTGGTCGAGGCACGCGCGCTGACGGATGTGGCGGCGCTGTGCGCACAACTGGCGAAGATCGACGGCGTGACCAGGGTCGATGGCCTGCCGACCCTGCGGCTTCCCGCCATCCACCGTGACACCCTGGAAGCGCGCCCCCTGTACGACGCCCGGGACGGGGTGACCGACGACGAGCTCGCAGCCCTGCGAGAGCTGGCCCGGGCCTCACCCTTCGTGCGCCAGCAGCTGCTCGCGGAGGATCTCAAGGCCACCCTGGTGGCGGTGAGCCTGGGTTCCGGCAGCGATGGAGGCACGGCCCCCACAGGCGATCGCGATCCGGTGCTGGACCGGATCACCGAGGTCAGCGCGCGCGTGCTGGACCCGACACGCTACCGCTGGTACCTCGGCGGCGTGCCCGCGGTGCGTGCTGGCTACGTGGCCCTGCTCGCGGACGAGACCTGGAGTCTGGTGCTCCTGGCCGGCGCCATCCTGGCCGCGGTGCTGTTCGCGCTGTTCCGCTCCTGGCGCGGGGTGGTGCTGCCCATGGCCACGGTGACGCTCTCCGCGCTGCTCAGCGTGGCCATGCTGGTGCTCACCGACCGCGGCTTCACGCTCATGAGCACCCTGATCCCGACGGTGGTGCTGATCCTGGGCATTGCCGACAGCGTGCACTTCCTCGCGCGCTTCCAGGAGGAGCGCGAGCGCGGCTTGTCTGTCGACGACGCCGTGGTCGCTACCTTTCGCCACCTCGCCGTGGCGTGCTTGCTCACCAGCGCCACCACCGCGGTCGGCTTCGTTGCCCTCGGCGTCAGTGCCATCGGTGTGGTGGCGGATTTCGGGTGGATCGCGGCCCTGGGCGTGATGGTCGCCTACCTCGTCACCGTGGTTGTGCTGCCTCCCCTGCTGGCCAGCTTTCCCCTCGATGGTGGCTTCAGCGTCAGCCAGGCATCCAAGCAATGGACGGGGCGCTTTCTCGCGCTGCACTACCACCTGGCAGCCCAGCACAGTCGCGCCGTTGTCGGCATCTTCCTGTCGGTGGTGCTGGTCCTCGCGGCCTGGTCCCTGCACAGCCTGCGACGCGATGCTTTCTTCGTCGATGATCTGGACGCCAGCCATCCCATGGTCACCGCAACTCGCTTCATCGAGAAGCACTTCGGCGGCATCCTTCCGGTCGAGGTCCTGATCGAGGGAGACCACGATCTGAGCGAGGACCCGGACGCCGTCACCCTGGCCCATGCCGTGGCCGGACGACTGCGCCAGGAACCCTCGCTGGGCGCAGTGGTGGGCTACTCCGACCTGGTGCGATCCCTGAGCCAGACGGTGGCCGGCGACACCAGCCTCACGGACAGCCCCCAGGGCCTGGCCCAGCTCTCCCTCCTCGTCGAGAGCGGAGACAGCGCGGTGCGCGACCGCTTCGTGGCCACCGGGGGGCGAGGTCTTCGCATCTCAGCTCGCGGCGCGGACATCGGTTCGCACGCCATGGCGCCCATGCTGCGGCGCCTGGCCGAGGACCTCGAAGCCCTGGCGCGCGCGCACCCGGGTCTGCGCGTCCAGCTCACGGGCTTCACGCCGGCGGCTGTATGGGTCGACCGCTACATGGTCAACCAGCTCTTTTACGGCTTTGCCCTGGCCTTCGCGATCATCACGCTGATGACTGGCTTCTTGTTCCGCTCGCCGGCGTACGCGCTGATCGCGCTGCTGCCCAACCTGGTGCCGCTGGTCGGAGTGCTGGCCTGGATGGGGCTGTGGGGCATCGCGCTCAAGCCCACCACGGCCATCATCTTCTCGGTGTCTTTCGGTCTCGGGGTGGACAACACCATCCATTTTCTCACACGGTTCCGCAGCGAGCTGCGCGAGGTCCAGGACGCCCGCCGTGCCCTGTCCAGGACCCTGGCAGGCACCGGGCGCGGAATCCTGTTCGCCAGCCTGGTGCTCGGCCTCGGCTTCACCGCAGCACTGTTTGCCGAGCTCGGCACCAGCGCCAATTTCGCGGCTCTGACCATCGTGACCATCGCCAGCGCCCTGGTCTCCGTGCTGCTCCTGCTGCCCTCGCTGCTGCTGTGGCCCCGCCGCTCCCGCGCGCCGCTTCCCCCGACGCCACCCGCCCCCTAGAACCGCTGCTTTGGGTCCCTCACCGCAGCTTGTGTGGGCGCTAGCGCTGTGCCATAAGACCCCTTCACTGTGAGGAGAACATGGGCACCATCAGCGATTTCATCACGTTGCACTACCGTCACTTCAACGCCGCCGTGGTGGTGGATGCGGCGCAGGCCTGGAAGGACTTGCTGGCCAAGGACGGCAAGATGTTCTTCACCATGGCCGGCGCGATGTCCACGGCAGAGCTGGGCATCTCTCTGGCCGAGATGATTCGCCAGGACAAGATCGCAGCCATCACCTGCACCGGCGCCAACCTCGAGGAGGACGTCTACAACCTGGTGGCACACGAGCACTACAAGCGCGTGCCAAACTACCGCTACCTGTCGGCCACCGACGAGGTGGCGCTGTACGACGACGGATTCAACCGCGTCACCGACACCTGCATCCCCGAAGAGCAGGCCCTGCGCAAGATCGAGCACCACATGCACAAGCTGTGGGGCGATGCCGAGGCCGCCGGTGAGCGCTACTTCCCGCACGAGTATTTTTACAAGCTGCTGCGCTCCAAGGTGCTCGAGCCCGAGTACCAGATCGATCCCAAGCACAGCTGGTTGCTGGCCGCCGCCGAGAAGGACCTGCCCATCATCGTGCCGGGCTGGGAAGACTCGACCAACGGCAACATGTTCGTGGCCGCGGTGATGTCCGGTGTGCTCAAGGGATACTCGGCCATGCGCGTGGGCCTCGAGTACATGCAGCGCCTGGCCGAGTGGTATACCGAGACCCAGCTCAAGCACGACATTGGCTTCTTCCAGATCGGCGGCGGCATCGCTGGCGACTTTCCGATCTGCGTGGTGCCCATGCTGGTGCAGGACCTCGATCGCAAGGTCAGGCGCTGGGCTTATTTCTGTCAGATCAGCGATTCCACGACATCGTACGGCAGCTACTCGGGGGCAGTGCCCAACGAGAAGATCACCTGGGGCAAGCTGGAGGCCAAGGGACCGAAGTTCATCATCGAGTCCGATGCCTCCATTGTGGCGCCCCTCGTGTTCGCGTACGTGCTCGGACAGTAGGCCATGCCTGCATGAGACAGTTTCCGCTGCTCCTGGCACTCGTCGTGCTCGGCGCACCCGTCGCGCTGGCGGCCCCGCTGCGACCGGCTCTCGACGATGATCCCGGTTCGGCGGCGACCGAGGCCCTGGACGACGATGCCGGGGACGATGCCTCCTCCGAACCCTCCGGGCTTGACGACGAGGACAGCCCGGGAGAAGAGGCGCCAAGCCCCCGAGCCCTGCGTCGCGGCGCCATCTCCGAGATCCAGGTTCGCGGCCAGCGCAAGGTCGAACCCGACGCCATCCGCGCCAATGTGCGAAGCCGCATCGGCGAACTCCCCGACTCGACCCTGCTGCGCGCGGACATGCGCCGCATCTACGAGATGGGCCTGTTCTCCGACGTCAGGCTGCTCACCGCGGAGCGTCCCAACGGCACCCTGACCCTGACCTTCGAGGTGGCAGAGAAGCCCGCGGTACGCGAGGTGCTGTACGAGGGCAACGACAAGGTATCCAAGGAGGACATCGAGGAGGTCGTCGACGTCAAACCCTTCCAGGTCCTCGACATCCCCAAGCTCAAGCGCAACGTCGACAAGGTTCTCAATCTCTACGTCGAGAAGGGCTACTACCTGGCCGACGTGCGCTACGAGATCCGCCCGGTTCAGGCCAAGGGCGAGGCGGGACCTGCCCTGGCCGAGGGCGCCCTGCCCGACAGCGAGCAAGTCGACATCGCCTTCGTGATCATCGAGAACGCCAAGGTGCTGATCGAGAAGCTGCGCTTCGTGGGAAACCGCGCCCTCAAGGACGCCGACATCAAGCCCTACCTGCAGACCAGCGAAGGCACCCTGGTGTCCTTCCTGACCGAGTGGGGCACCTACAAAGAAGAAGCCTTCTCGATGGACCTCATGCGCATCGAGGCGCTGTACCACGACCATGGCTATGTCAACATCAAGGTCGGCAAGCCCCGGGTTCAGCTGTCACCGGACAAGCGCAGGATGTTCGTCGCCATCCCCATCGAGGAGGGGGAACAGTTCACCCTGGGCAGCAAGGACATCACCGGAGACCTCATCCAGGACAAGGCCGAGCTGATGAAGCTGGTGACCCTGGAACCTGGCGCGGTGTTCAAGCGCAGCCAGGTGGCCCAGGACATCGACAACCTGACCAGTACGTACAAGGACGTCGGCTACGCTTACGTCAACATCGCGCCACTGACCACGGTCGATGCCGAGGCGCGCACTGTCAGCCTCAACCTGGAGATCGAGAAGGGTCCCCTGGTCACCATCGAGCGCATCGAGATCCGGGGCAACGACAAGACCCGGGACAAGGTCATCCGCCGCGAGCTGAGGATCTACGAGGGCGAGCTGTACACGGGCACCGGCCTGCGCGAGAGCGAGCGCCGGGTCAACGCCCTGGGTTATTTCGAGAAGGTCGACGTGGGCACGCGTCGGGGGTCCACCCCGGATCGCATCGTCGTCACGGTCACGATCAAGGAGAAGTCCACCGGCACCTTCCAGATCAGCTTCGGCTTCAGCTCCTACGAGCAGTTCGTGGGCCAGGCCCAGGTCGTCCAGGACAACTTCCTGGGCTACGGCACGCGCGTGTCCCTGACGGGTCAGCTGTCCTCGCGGCGCCGCATCTTTGACCTGCAGTACACCGATCCTTACTTCCTCGACTCCCGCTGGACCTTCTCGGTCAACGGGTTCAACACCGAGAACGATTTTTACGATTTCCGGCGCGACTCCACGGGTGGAGAGCTGACCTGGGGCTACCCCATGGACTTCGGCATCCCCTACCTGGACAAGGTCTACGTCTACCTGGGCTACTTCGGTGAACGCGTGACCATTCCCGAGGAAGCCTTCAACGTCATCCTCTCTGGCCTGGAGACCAACCGCCCGCGCCTGACCTCGTCGCTGCGAGGGACGGTCAGCTACGACTCGCGCGACAACCGTCTGTTCCCCACCGACGGCTACTTCGCCATGCTGCGCGCCGAGTGGGCCACGCCCTTCTTGCTCAGCGAGAACGACTTCGCCCGCCTCACGGCCATCGCCCGGGGCTACTGGCCCATACAGTGGGGGCTGGTGCTCAAGGCCAACCTGCGCGTCGGTTACATCTATTCTCCGGACCGTATCCCCATCTTCGAGAGCTACCGCGCCGGTGGCTACGGATCGATTCGCGGCTTCTACACGCGATCCATCGGACCTCTCGAGCGCGTCGGCACCCTGGATCCGTCCAACGGACTCACCTACTTCAACGTCGGTGGCGACAAGGACGTGCTGGGCAACCTCGAACTCGAGTTCCCCATCGTCGAGCAAGTCGGTATCCGCGGCGTGCTGTTCGTCGACGTGGCCAATGCCTACGGCGCCAATGAGAACTTCCTCTATCTCGGGCAGGCGCCGAGCCAGGACCTGGCTGGCGAGGCCTGGGATCCCGTGCGCGACCTGCCCATCGGCCTGTACGCCTCGGCAGGCTTCGGCATCCGCTGGCTTTCCCCCATCGGCCCGCTGCGCTTCGAGTGGGGCTTCCCCCTGACCCGGCGCCCGCCGGGAACCCGCGGCCTTCCCAAGGGCGACGAGCTGTTTCTGTTCGAGTTCAACATCGGCAATCCGTTCTAACTTACTCAAGGGGGCGTTCGGCACGCCCCCTCTGCCGCCGGAATGAATCCGGCGACATTCACCCCTGGCAGCAACGCGATTTTCTCTGACGGGGCGTTCGGCACGCCCCCTCTGCCGCCGGAGTGATTCCGGCAGCATCCACCCCTGGCAGCAACGCGATTTTCTCTGACGGCGCGTTCGGTCACCTCACACCCTGCGGTTGCTCGGCGGCTGTTGGGATCTCCTGCCTGCGCGCGGCACTTTCTCCGGTCAAAAATTGGACCCACTGCCGGACTGGTGCGACCCTGGCTCCACAGGGTGCCAGGTGGCACCACGCACCGCCGGACGGCACCGGTTGCAGACGGCGGGCGCACAGGCAGGAGGTTCACCGTGGAAGCCAGCGAGATGCGCAATTACGAGCGAGCAGCCGTGTGTTGTCCCGCTGACCTGTTTCTCAGCGGAGCCCATCAGCCTGAGCACGCCTTCGTCACCGATCTGTGCGAGGGCGGAGCCTACATCCAGACCCGCCACAAGCTCAGGCGCGGCGACCGCGTGTTCATGCGCGTGGCCCTGAGTGACGAGCAGGTCGCGGCCGTGGCCAGCGAAGTCACCTGGGTCAAGCGCTTCGACCCGGTCAGCGTCGACGGACGCTTGCCAGGCGTGGGTGTGCGCTTCGTGGACCTCAGTGGCGAAGATCGCTCGCTCATCCGCGGCTTCCTGCGCAGCTCCGCCGGTCAGCCCCTGACCTCGTTGCCGCCGACACCGGTGGACGACGACGACGTGATGCAGGCGCTGCCCCTGGATCACGAGCCCTCGATCGCCTGGCACGACACGGATGTGGACGACTCGGACACCGAGGACGACGACGACGACGTCATGTCCCTCGGCTACGAACCCGACCTGGGTGAGCTCAGCCTCGACAGGCCGGAACCGGAGGTCCACTCGAGGCGGTCGCGTTCTGGCTCGCTCACGCCCTGGCTGGCCGCCGCCTCGCTGGTTCTGGGCGTGGGCGCTGGAGCCCTGTACGGTTTGCTGGCGCCCTCACCCCAGGCCGCCGCCCCTGGAGAGCGCCCCGCCGCCGATGCCCGAACTCGTCGCCATCGAGCCGTCGCCCGGGGAAGCTGTGACAGCACCGACTCCGGCCACCGACGTGAAAGTGGCCAAGCCCGAGACCAGGACCGCGAGCCCGACGCCCGCCAAGATCACCAGGGCCAAGGCCCAGGCCCCCGCCCCCACGCCCGAGGCAGCGGCCAAGCCCACGGCAACGCCCAAGAACACCAAGGCAGCTCCCCCTGCCGTGCCAGCGCCCAAGACCCGGGCGGGCGAGGTCGTCATGGCTCGCGCGGCGCAAGCCAGCAACGGCTGGTACCTGACCCTGCGCAACGCGGCCTCGACGAGCAAGGGCTTTGCCCTGGGCGGTCCCCCGCGTGCCGTGGTGGACCTGCCGCCGGGGAGCGCACCGTCGCTGAGCAACCAGGACCTGGCCCGGGGCCCCTTTGGCAACCTGCGCGTGGGCCGCACCAGCACCCGCGTGCGGCTGGTCTTCGATCTCACCGGTGTGGTATCTCCGTCCCAGATCCGCTTCGTGACCAAGGGCCAGGATCTCGTCATCGAGGTGCCGAACCAGGCTCAGGCCCGGCGCTGAAGAAGTCCAGCCCTGCCAGGGATCCGTCCTGGTGGGCCCCTGCCGAGGCAGGTTCGGCGAGCTGACATGTCCACCTCCGCGCGCCTCGACAAGTACTTTCACCAGGGCGACCTGGAAGGTGCGCGGCGAGCGGTCAAGAAGCTGTTGCTCGAGAATCCCTCCGACGTCGACGCTCTGGTCGGCAAGGCGCGCCTGCTGACCCTCGACGGCCAGCACGCCCAGGCACTGGATATCCTCAATCCGCTCATCGAGAAAAACCCGGATCATGCGCCCGCGCGCACCTACAAGGCCGTGGTGCTGGAACTCATGGGCAAGGCGCAGACCGCCGAGGTCCTGCTCCGGGCGGCCACCCGGGTCGATCCACTGTTCGCTCCGGCTCGCTATAACCTGGCGCGACACCTGGTGCGCGCGGGCAAGCGCGACGAGGCCCTGGGTGAGCTGGAGCACGCGGCGCGCGCGGATCCGGACAACCCGACCTACCACCTGCGCATCGCGGAGCTTCAGCTCGAACTCGGGGACAACACCCAGGCGGGAGAGGTGCTCACCGCCCTGGTGTCGACCTTCCCTGGATATTCCTTTGGCTGGCTGCTGGCGGCTCGCGCCTACATGGCGAGGGGAGACGCCCGCGGAGCGCTGCGCCTGATCGCGGCCAGCATCGAGCACTGTCCGACGGATGTGCCGCTTGCGATTGCCGGCTTTCAGGCCGGGGCCGCTGTCGGCGACCTCCCCCTGTGCGAGCAAACCATCAAGATCGTTGGACAGTTCGACGAGGCCTTTGCCCACCAGCTGCGCAAGGTCCTGCAGCTGTTCAAGATCAAGCGCGAGGAGGAGATCGAGAGCGCGACGCTCAACATCTCGCTGCCTCAATGCGAAGAAGTGGCCTACTTCGTTGACGTTATCGCCGCAGCAAGCCCCAACAAGAAGCGCCAGGGTCTGCTGCGCGAGGTCGCCAAGCGCCTGCGCCGCCGCGTCAAGCAGAGCAAGCCCGGGCCAAAAAGACCTCCACCCAGATAGTATGGAAGCACGGGGCACGCTGGCAGCTTGCCAGCATTTCTAGGTGCGACGAGGTTCCGCATGACCGTGATCAGCAGCAAGAATCAGGGTGCAGGCGGCGTCCAGCCCAAGGTTCAGGCGGGCCTAGAGCGGACCACGGGTCAAGCGCCGCAAACGACCCCGAGCACCACGCCCCAGGTCGCGCCGACCACGCTACCCCAGACCGGCATCACCGCCGGCCGCGAGTCCGATGGCTTTGATGGCCGCGCCGAGCGCGTGAGCCTGTCGCCCCGGGGCGAGGAGGTGCTGCGCACCTTCATGACCGAGGTCGAGACCGGCACCCAGATGACGGCGCGGGATCTGTTCGATCCCACCGTCGAGCGACTTGATGGCCACCCGCTGAGCAAGAAGATCTCCGACGACGAGATGAAGCGCCTGGTGTCCCGCCTGGCCCGGGACATGCCCCTGTGTGATCTTCCCGGTGGCGACCTGGTGGCCAGGACCGTGAGCCAGCTGCCCGGCGCCCAGAACCTGCAGGGCGATCCCAGCAGGATGTCCTACCGCGAGCTGAGCCGGGCCCTCGGCGACTCGGCCAAGGACCAGCTTGACGCCACCTTCAAGCCCCTGCTCGACGACTTCCGGGACAACCACAAGGCAGCCTTTTACAGCATGGCCACCCTGGGTGCAGTGGGCGTGGGCGCCCTGGCCTACACCCAGGGCAGCGACCTGCTGCGCAAGCTCGGGGTCAAGCCCAAGCTGAGGCAGAAGTTCTTCGACGACAGGCTGCGCGCAACGGTCGAGGCCAACTGGGGCAAGAAGTTCAGTTCGATCGACGGCACGGTGTCCCTGGAGACTCGGAGCCGGGACGACCGCCTGAGCCTGATGGCCTCGGTCACTGGCGGCAGCGACGGGCTCAAGGAAGCCACGGTGCGCGGCCGCGCCATCATCGAGGACGCACCCCTGGGCCTGGACCAGCTGGCCCTGCACGGCGCCTACACCCATGACTTCGTCAACAACCACGACCTGAGTTCCCTGGGTATCGCCGGCAGCAAGGGCGCGCTGACCTTCACCGCCAGCGACGTGCGCAACTGGACCACGGGCGCCTCGCGCACCGAGCTCGACGTCGGCACCGAGATGTGGGGCGGGCGGCTGTCGGGCTACGCCGCGAACATTCGCGATGGCAATCGCGAGGACAACCAGGTTGGCGTGCTGTACAGGGTTCAGTTCTGAATACCCGGATCGCCGTTACACTGCCACCGCCTCGACCCGTTCCCCGCCCTTGAGCGACGCCCCCGACCTCCTCGCTGTCCGTGCGTCCCGGTGCACGCCGTCTGGCTACTGCGCGCAGGCCGAGTTGTCACTGAACCCGACCACCACCCCGGCGGGCCCTCCGGAGCTGCCGGAGGTGTGGTACAGGACGACAGGCTCGCCCGCACCTGTCTTCATGGTGGGCAGGATGGGCCGGGTCCTGTCGATCTCGTAGCGGAACTCGCGCACCGTCGTCGATGCGTAGCTGTTGTTCCAGATGAACTGGTTGGTCTGGGCCTGGTTGACCCAGGCCACCGCGTCGTTGCCGCGCTGGGCAAAGGGTGCATAGGCCGGCGCGCCGCCCGTCGTGGTCTGGGTCAGTCCATCGCTGGGTCGATAGGTCACGACGTCGCCGTTGCTGTTCGCGACCAGGACGTTGTTGTTCAGCGTCGTCGTGTAGAAGTTGAAGAAGCCCTGTTGCACCGCGTAGCCCCAGGGGGAGAGCGAACTCGAGAAGCCAGAGCTGTATGGAAACGACAGGATCAACGAACCGCTGGATCCGTAGGCCGTGCTTCGCTTCAGCTCCCAGCGCGAGCTGCCGCTGTTGCGCAGTAGGAACATGGCCGTGGACCCGTTAAATCCCAGGCCATAGGCGGTACGTGGGGTGAACTCGATCACGCTTTGGTAGATGTCGCGAACGATGTTGGTCGTGCTCGTGCGCTGGATCATGCGCACGCCGGTGACCGGAATAAGGATGTAGACCGAGTAGGTGATCAGGGCCTGGTAGGTCTCGGTGCCCGTCCAGTCGACCACGTCGATGGAGGATGCGCCGAGGCCGGTGCCCGCCTGGTGCTCCCAGGGGCCGTAGGGGCCGTCAAAGGGGTCGGTCGGGTTGATCCCGGTACCGATGGGGTTGCGCACGATGACCTGGTACTCGTAGCCCGTCGAGTCCGTGCTGCTGGTGCCCGTGCGCGTGTCCACGAAGCTGACCAGCAGTCTCACGTCGTCCGCGGCACAGCCTGCGTCGGCCACCTTCTCCCAGGTCCGCAGCGGGCTCGCGAGCAGGTTGTACATGTTGCCCAGGCTCGCCACGAGCCCACCCTCGCCGCTGATGCGAGTCATGCCCAGGGTCGACAGGTTGAGCACCTCGATATCGGGCGTGGACAGGTGGACCGTGGAACCCTCCGCCCACGGCCCGGCCCACACCGAGGGAAACAGCGTGGTATCCCGCAGGATGGCGTAGGCGCCGTTACCGCACACCTGCTTGAGTTCGAGCCCGGTGGGGAGGAGCGTGCTCGAGACCTCGTTGACATAGGCCACGTTGGGCTGGCTGACATTGCCGGCCTGGTCCACAGCGCGCACCTCGAGCAGGTTGACCGTGTCCTGCAGCAACCCGAACTGGATGTAGCCGCCCGAGGTCCGGGTTCCTGTGGCCCAGGGCCCACCATTGGAGCGGACCTCATAGTGATCGAAGGTGGTGTCCAGGGTCGAGCCCACGGGCACGGTGATGCGGGCACACGAGGAATTAGCCTCGGCGATGTTGCCCGGGCTCACCGATGGCGTGCTCGGCACCGTGGTGTCCTTGTAGACGTACGCGGAGCTCGTATCGCGGACGTTTCCCGCCCGGTCCAGCAGGCGCACGTCCATGGTCTTGAGCCCGTCCCCCGACGACAGAGCGCAGGTGAAGGTCGAGGCATAGGGCACCACGGGCTCGCTGCCGGTGATGGTACCGTCGCACTGGATTAGCATGAAGTCCGGCACGTCGCCCACGCAGGCGACCGTCACGCTCGCAGTGTCGGCGTTGCGGTACATATTTCCCGCGACGGCGAGCGAGGCGCTGGTGTTGCACGGCCGGATCGAGTCGTAGAGGAAACTGCCTGTCGCCGGTGCTCCGCCGTTCTCCAGGTCGTCAAAGGGAAACACCTTGATCATGTACTCGGTTCCCGACGAGGAGCTCAGGTGCGTACCGGCGGTGAGGACGCGCGAGGTAGCCGTGGTGCTCTCGTCGAGCACACCGGTGCTCCCTGCCCGCAGCAGCACGAAGCGATAGCGCACGGTGCTGGGGTCACCGGAACTCCAGGTGACCGTGAAGGTCGTGCGGACATCGGCGGGAAGGCCGACCAGGGTGGGCGGCGAGGGAGCGGTCTGATCCAAGGTGATGCTCGCAGCGGCCGAGAGCGGCGTCGTGGTGACATTGCCCGCGGCGTCGCGGTAGCACGCCAGTACGTTCTTGCTGCCGTCGCCGCTGCCCACCACGAGGTGGGTGGTGGCTGCGTAGGGCACGTAGGAAGCGCTGGCGCACGCCAGGCCCTGGGTCGAGGGCACCAGGGCCATGGCCGTGGGCGAACCCGTGCAGCCGCTGTGGCTGACCTTGACGTGGGTCACCGCTGTTCGCCCCGCAGGGGCCGCGGTCACACCATCGGCCTTGTAGCCGGACAGCGTGAGGGTGCAGCTTGGAGGAGTGCCGTCATAGTATAGGGTCAGGCTCCGGGTCGTCGGATTTGAGGCGTTGGTGGCGTCGTCCTGCAAGGCCACGGTGACCGCCTTGTTGCCCTCGCCCGCTGCCACATCCAGAGTCACGTCGACGAAGGGGCTGTACGGGATCCAGGTCCCGGGGGCTGGTGCCAGCACGTTCCCCGTGATCCGCATCTGCGTGGCGCCGCTGGCATTGACGCTGACCCGGGCAAAGGCGCTGGTGATGTACTGGGTGGAACCCACGATGTTGCAGTCCAGGCAGGCCAGGTCCAGGAAGTCCGGCCTCACCCGGTCCAGGGTGATACTGGCGGTGGAGGCCGCGCTGAGATTGCCTGCGCTGTCTCGATAGCGAAGAGTGAGCAGGTGCAGGCCGTCGACGTCCGGGAGCACGAAGCTCAGGCTCCCCGCCGCGGCCTTGGTCTGCACCGCGCCCAGGGCGCGATTGCTCTCGAAAAGCACGCTCTCGCCCGAGGTCCAGTTGCTGAAGCTGAGGTTGAGGGTCTGGGTGTTGGTGAAGGCCCCCTGGGTGATGGTGAAGGCTGGAGCAGACGGCGGAACCGTATCCACCGTGACCGCAGCGTTGAGAGTCCCTCCGGCGCCGGCAATGTTGCCGGCCTGGTCCTTGTACGCGATGTACACGGTCCGCAGGCCATCGCCGGGAGCCAGGGGCCAGAACTGCACCTGCGTGTCGTCGTAGGGCTGCCAGACCGCGCCGGCGAAGTTCTGCTTGTTGGAGATCATCATCTCGCTGGCACCGCTGGCGGCCACCTCGAGGAACACCGAGGACAGCGTGGTCTGTCCACCGCTGAGGCTGTTGCCCTGGGCGTCCTGAATGTCGAGGGCGGGCGCTCCTGCCAGGGGCACCTGGCGGTCCAGGGTGATGCAGTCTCCGGCGGCGCCAGCCACGGTGGCCGAGGACATGTTGCCAGCCGGGTCGATGAAGCGAACCTTGATGCACAGGTTGTCGTCGGGGTTGGGCGAGCCCGTGGTGGGGTCCGTGTAGCTCCACACGAAGGGGGTCACGAAGCTCTCCGCGGGGAGCCACGACGTGCCGTTGACGCTGCGCTGCATCTGCACCACGCCATTGAGGTCTGATGAACTGACCGCGACGCTGGCGCTGAGCTCCTTGGTGGCCGTCGCGCCAGACTCGATGAGCACGGAGCCGAGCGTGGGGGCGACGCGGTCGAGGGTGATGGCCGAGTCGAAGACTTCGCTCTCCTGGGTGGTGGGGCTCCCATACTCGAACTGCACATAGACCCTGTGAGGCCCATCGGCGTCGGCGAGACTGAAGCTGCAGTCCTGGTCGCCGCCGCTGTTGGTGCACGCCGTGAAGTCGAGGTAGGCCTGGAGGCCGCCTCCGAAGCTGGCGTCTTCACTCGCGCGATAGCGGGTCGCGCCGGTGTAGCTGAGATTGAGGAGGATGACCCGGGCGCTGGTGAAGCCCGAGCCTCCACCGTTGATGGTGAAGTCGCCCTGCTGCGGCGCCAGGGTCAGCGGCGACAGCGCGGTCGAGACCTGGTTGATGGTGTTGCTGGTCACCACGATGCCGCTCTGGGTGATGGTGGAGTAGCCATCGCGTCGGGCCACCAGGTCGTAGCTTCCAGCCAGCACGTCCTCGAGGATGAAGTAGCCGGCCGAGTTGCTCTGGGTGGTGTAGCCCGTGTTGAGAAGCTCGATCAGGACGTTCTCGTGGCTGCTGCGATCGGCGAGCTTGACGTAGCCCTCGATGGCGCCGCGGGACCTGCGCAGGGTGATGGTGCCCACGTCGATCACGCCGCCACCGGACACCGAGACTCCGCTAGACAGGAGCGCGTCGTCGTAGCCCGGCTTGCGCACGCGCAGCGGCACGTAGGTCTTGGTCAGCAGGTTGGCGATGGTGAAGCGGTTGCCCGTCATGGAGTGCGCGAAGGTGGTCCCCCCGAGCTCGAAGCCGACACCCGAGTAGTCGCTGGAACTCTCGAGGCTGAGCACGCCGGTGATGTCACCCGTGGAGTCGAGGGTGATGGAGGCCGAGGCCGGGTCTGGACTGGGAGCCAGGTTGCCGGCGCGATCGCGAAAGCGCGCGTACACGACCTTGCTGCCATCGTTCGGCGTCAATCTCCAGCTGGGCACGATGGAGGCATAGGGCTGCCACACCGCGGTGGACTCACCACCGGTGTTCCAGACCTTCATCTCGCTGCAGGCGGTCACATCAAAATCGATGCGAACGTAGGCGGCCTCGACCGCGCTCTCCCCGGGGTTGAGAACGATCTGAAGCCCGCTCAGGGTCATGGGTGGCGTTCCCAGCGATGGCGGCGCGCGGTCCAGCTCGATCTGCTGGTGCAGGCAGGCCGTGTCATTGCCGGCCTGGTCCCGGAACTGCACGCTGACATCCTTCAGGGCGTCCGGAGGCGCGAGATCCACCGCACCTTGAGGAGAGAAGGGTACCCAGGTCCCACCCGAGCAATCGGCAGTGGCCGAGATGCGCATCTCGCTGGCTCCGAGCGCCGTCAGGATGAGCGAAGGGCGCAGACTGCTGGTGACCGCACCGTCGACGAAGGCCAGCGATGCGGCCAGCGGAGCCTCGCGGTCCAGGATCACGGTCAGCACTGCTGGAGCACTGGCATTGCCCGCAGCGTCGATGTAGCGCACGAACACGAACTTGGTGCCATCCTCCCCGCTGAGGTCGTACTGCACCTGCGCCTGCACCCCGTAACTGCGTGCGCCGGCAAAGGCGGCATTGCTTGCCACTTCGATGCTGGCGACACCGCTGGTGTTGTTGAGGTCGAGGGTGAGGCTTGGATTGCGGGTGTAGGTCCCGGTTGTCGTCGTCACCGCCGGCACCGGTGGTGCCACGCTGTCGTACTCGATGGCGTCGCAGTAGTCCTGGGTGCGGTTCCCTGCGGCGTCTCGGAACGCCACGCACACGTTCTTGATCCCCTGGGTCGCGGGGGGCAAGACCCAGGTTGAACTCGTCGCGAAAGCCTGCCAGGACCCCGTGGCGGGCACGGCTTCGTTGCCCAGCAACATCTCGACGGGACTGTCGTCGCTGGCGGCCAGGCTCAGGGTCACGGTGAAGAAGCGAGTGAGGGCATCATCACCGTTGATGACGAGGTCCCCACCCACGGGCGCGAAGGGATCGACCACGATGCTGGCAAGCTGTGGAGCACTGGTGTTGCCGGCGGCGTCGGTGAGCCGGGCCCACACCCGGGCCGTGCGAAAGGCCTGCGCTCCGGGCAGCACCACGCCAAAGGGTTGACCGGTGAAGGCCCTGGCTTCCCAGTCTCCGCTGTGCAGGTCCTGGGCATCCGTGGTGTCTCGATAGGCCAGCTCCAGGGTCGCGACGGGGCTGGCATCGGTGCCGCTGACATCCAGGGTCACGGCCAGGGGGCTGGTGTAGCTCGCGCCGCCGTTAATCAGGATGTTCAGGTTCTGCGGTGGCAAGGTATCGAGAACGATGACATCGGAGCGCGCCTCACTGATGAAGCCGGTGGACGAGGGGTCCTGGAACTGGACCCAGACCCTGTGCTGCCCCTCAGCGCTCCCGAGAAGAAAGGGACATTGGTAGGCGCCGCCCGAGATCGGGGCACAGGGTGCATTGCCCAGGGCCAGCCAGGCCTGGCTTCCTCCACCGAAGGTCCCGTCCTCGCTGGCCCGGTATTCCAAGGCCCCGTCGTAGGACAGGTCCAGGTGCACGGTGGTGGAACTGCTGTAGCTTCCCTCGGTGAAGCTGAACGTCCCCCCGAGCCGGCGCAGGGTGATGGGGGCGCCCGCCGTGGACACGGTGACGACTGCGGAGGCCGGGACATCCACGCCACTGACCGTCTCGACGCTCCAGTTGTCGTCGCGGCGCAGGACCAGGGTGTAGCCTGGCTTCGAGGTCACCCCGTCGATGCGAAAGTGACCCGTGGCGTCGGTGAGTCCGTTCAGGGCGAGACCCTGGATGCTGATCACGATGCCCGAATGGTCCAGCTCGCCGACAAGCTGGACGTAGCCCTCGATGGAACCCCGGGCGAGCTGCAGCCGGAGCGTGCCCACGTCCGTCGACAAACCCGGGAGCACTGTCATGGGCGCCCGCGCTGCCACGTCGGCGTAGTCGGTCTTCTGCAGCACCAGTTGCCGGTTGGCGCCGGCAGCCACCCCGGTCACCGAAAAAGTGAACTCTCCGCGCTGACCCGTGGCGGTGAGCTGCAGGGCAAAGCTCTGTCCGTCGACCAGGGCCGTGACGCCTGCGCCGTCCCCCTCGCTGCCATTCGCCGCATCCTCGACGACAAGGGTTCCACCCAGGCTGCCCCTGTCGTCGAACACGATCATCCGAGATGCCATCAGGGAGCTATTCCCCGCCACGTCGCGGACGACGGCGTTTACCTGTCGCGAGGTGTTGGCGTAGTCCAGAGTACGCAGCTGCACCGAGGTGCTTTCGGCGAAGGGAACAGGCGCCGGGATCGTCGCACCTTCTTCCCAGACCTGCATGGAGACCACCGCATTGAGGTCGCTGGCCTGCAAGGCCACGGGAAGAAGAGCTTCTCCCGTCACCGCGGCGCCCCCTCGCAGCACCAGGGCGCTCACCACCGGTGCCGTGATGTCCACCCATGCGCTCAGCTCGGACGGCTGGCTCAGATTGCCGGCGCGATCTTGCAGGTACACGAAGATCTTTTTTTCGCCTTCACCCGCGGTGAGACCGATTTCCTCGTCGAGACGGACCAGGCCACCGGGTGACTCGGTGAGCGTGAAGCTCAGAGCCAGCGGGTCTCCGGCGCTGTTCTGGGCGTCGTGGTGCAGCACATACGAGTACACCGCGCTCACCGTGTCCTGGCCGTCCACCTCGATGCTCAGCACGCTGGCATCCTGGTTGAACCAGATCTTGCCGTCCTCGCCGGCACTCCGACCCCGCACACGAGTCCCTGCCACCTGAGGTGGCGTCACGTCGCGCACCACCTGGGTGTGGTAAACAGGCGACTGAAAGGTGAAGCCATGGACCTGGGTATTGCGAAATTGCGCCGAGATCTGGATGGCGCCTTCGACCGCCGGAAGGTCCACATCCGTCGACGCGACGTAGTCCATCCAGGTCGTGGTGCCGCTGGCAAAGTTGGCGTCCGTCGACAGCCTCATCTGATTCATGCCGCCGAACTGCAGCACGTGCACGGGAACGGCGGCTTGGCTCGTGTAGTACTGGCCAAAGATCTGCTGCAAGGCCGGGATGAGAACTGCTGACACCGGATACAGCGTCAGCCCCGCAGAACCCGTGAAATCCTGCGTGTTCTGCTCGGTGGGGGTCGCGGCACCCTGGATGTCGAAGCCAACCCGGTGGTCGGGGGTGAAGCCCTCGAGTTCCGCAGCCAGGGCGTAGCGGCCTGGCGGCACCCTGTCGAAGGTCACGCTATTCGCGGCATCGGTCAGGGCCGTGGCCTGTGCTTCGAGACCAAACGGTCCCTGGCGATACAGCAGGACCCTCCGCGCTCCACCCTGGCCGGCGGCCAGCTGCACCTCGACCTGGACCCGCCCGGTCCACTGAGGATCGGTGACCTCCACCGACAGTGGCGCATAGCGAAGAGTGCCCAGATCCTGGATCTCCCCCGGCAGCAGGGTCACGGGTGGGATGGCGACCGGGATATAGGCCGGATTCAGACCGTCCACCACGACGCGATAGACCCCGGCAGGCAGCTCGTTGAACGCGACGCTTGCCGTGCGCAGGCTGTCCTCGCAGGCCATGCGCGCCGCAGCGGTCGGCTCGTTCCCACAGGTCACCGCCAGCAGCTGCTGACCCGCCGAGTCCAGGAGCCGGACGGTCAGTGCGCGCAGCTCGTCGTGCACGATGGTCGACGACACGGGCACATCCAGGAACAGCACCGCACGAACACCACCCCTGGCCTGCTCGTTGACTGGCGCACGCCAGTCGTAGGGATTGGCGGGCAGCAGCTCGTCGCAGGCCAGCGAGGTCAGGGATAGCAGAACAATCGCCAGCGCAGCGTGAAATGTCCGGGTCATCGTGCCTCCAGAGATCCAGAATGACGACCAAACACGTCAGTGTAGCGTATTCAGCATATGCCGCCAGCTCGTCTTCGAGCTTGACGTCGAGAACAGGCCTGCCTGCAGGGTTCGCAGCTTGCGCTGGCGTCGGAGGACCAGCCGCGCTACACAGAGTGGGTCCGGGCAAGCCGAACGGAGTACGCGATGATGACAGGCCAGGCCGTTCCACTGCAGCGGGGCGGCGACGTCGAGCTGGTCGAGGAGCTGAGACAATCGCGCGAGCGCATCGAGCAGCAGATACGCCTCCGCATCGTCGGGCAGGACTCGGTGGTCGAGCACCTGCTGGTGGCTCTCTTCGCGCGCGGCCACGGCCTGTTCGTCGGCGTCCCCGGCCTGGCCAAGACGCTGCTGATCCATACCCTGGCCGATTCGCTGGGGCTGCGGTTCAGTCGCATCCAGTTCACACCGGATCTCATGCCCTCGGACATCACCGGCACCGACGTGCTGGAGGAAGACCGCAGCACAGGCCAGCGCAACTTGCGGTTCATCCGCGGGCCTCTGTTCGCCCAGATCGTGCTCGCGGACGAGATCAACCGCACGCCTCCCAAGACCCAGGCTGCGCTGCTGCAGGCGATGCAGGAACTCCAGATCACCGCGTCCGGAAGGACCTACGATCTCGAACCTCCGTTCATGGTCTTCGCGACTCAGAATCCCATCGAGCAGGAGGGGACCTATCCCCTGCCCGAGGCCCAGCTCGACCGCTTCATGTTCATGATCGACGTCCCGTACCCCAGTCGCGAAGAAGAGGAACGCATCGTCTCCACGACGACAGGCGAGAGTCCTTTGCAGGTCGAGGCCGTGATGGATGCCCAGCACATCACCCAGTTCCAGGAGCTGGTGCGCCGGGTGCCGGCAACCCCACACGTCGTGCAGCATGCGGTGGCCCTGGCGCGCGCGAGCCGGCCGCAGGAATCTGATCTGGCCACAGTGCGCGAGCACGTGGCGTATGGCGCCGGTCCACGCGCGGGGCAGTACCTGGTACTCGGCGCCAAGGCCAGGGCGGCATTGCGCGGTGACACCGCGGCCTCGATCGACGACGTGCGGAGTCTCGCTCAGGTCGTGCTGCAGCACCGTGTGCTGATCAACTTCCATGGCCAGGCTGCAGGTGTCCGCTCGAGCGACCTGGTGGATGCCATCCTTCAGCGCGTTCGCCCCTGAGGCGCGATGGCAACGGACCACCAGCACGGCTCGCCTGCCTCGCCTCATTACATGCCCGCCAGCGAGGTGATGGCCCTGCAGGGGTTGACCCTGCGCGCGCGGTGCGTGGCCGACGGTGTGCTGGCAGGGCTGCACCACTCCCGACGTCTGGGGGAGAGCGCCGAGTTCGCAGAGCACAAGCTGTATGCCCCGGGCGACGACGTGCGGCGAATAGACTGGAAGGCCTTCGCCAAGACCGATCGCTACTTCGTGAAGCGCTTCGAGGAAGAGACCTCCCTGCGCGCCTTCCTCGTGGTCGACAGCTCCGGCTCCATGACCTACCCCGAACAGGGACGCCCCACCAAGTTCGAATACTCCGCGACCCTGGCCGCCTCGCTGTCCCTGCTGCTGTTGCGACAATCCGACGCCGTGGGCCTATTGAACTTCGGTCGCGACTGCCAGCTGATCGTCCCACCAGGCGCTGCCCGGGATCAAGCGCACGCGCTCACGCGAGCACTTGAGGCCATCCAGCCCGGCGGCGGCACCGATGCGCAGCGCGCCTTCGCCCAGCTCGGCGACCAGGTGCGGCGCCACAGCTTGGTGGTCGTCCTGAGTGACCTGCTGGGGGTCGTCGACGAGGCCGGAGACCTGGACCTCGTCCTCGGTGGATTGGCAGCCCTGCGAGCCCGGGGCGCGGACGTGGCTGTGCTCCAGGTGATGGACCGCGACGAGCTCGAATTGCCCTTCGCGGGTGTCGTGCGCTTCAAGGACCTCGAGGGAGATCGGGAGATCCAGGTCGACGCCGATGCCATCCGGGAGACCTACAAAGAAGAGGTGCAGGCCTACCTCGCACGCATCGAGCGCACGGCTCACGCAGCGGGTTTGACCTATCAGCGCGTGCGCACCGACGATGCACCGGCCTCCGTCCTGGCCCGCTTCATTGCGGATCGCGACGGCGCTCGCTGAAGGTGACGGTGCACCTGGATTTCTTGCACCCGGCCCTCCTCGGTGGCTTGGCCATGGCAGCCTTGCCGCTGCTGATTCACCTGATCTCGCGGCGCAAGGCACGCGACATCCGTTTCGCAGCCCTCGAATTCGTGCTGCGCTCGACGCGACGCCGCGCACGTCGCATCCAGCTTCGCCAGCTCTTGTTGCTGCTGCTGCGCACCCTGCTCATCTGTGCCGCCGTGCTGGCAGTCGCGAGTCCGCGCCTGGTCTCGCCGTCTACGACCCCGCTGCAGGCTCCGGCTGCCTTGGCTCTGTGCCTGGATGTCTCTGCCTCGATGCAGGCCCGTCCCGGTGGGCGCGGTGACACCCTGTTCGAGCTGATGGTGAAGCGTGCCCGGCAGCTGGTGCGCGAACAGGACGTGGGGCTGCCCCTGGCCGTGTATCTTGCCGGTCCTCAGGTTCGGGCGCTGATCGAGCCTGCCAGCGTCGAGCGCAGCCAGGTGCTGCGCGCCCTCGACGGTCTGCAACCGAGCAACGGCACGAGTGACCTGAGCCAGTGCGTGCAGCGCGCACAATCGGCGCGTCCTGCCGGAGACGATGCAGGAGCCGTGCGCGTGGTGGTGCTGACCGACGGTGCAGCCCACGCCTGGTCCTCGGGTGGAGGTCAGGCCCGGGGAATGCGTGTCGAGATCCTGCGCCTGCCCTCGCCTGCCGCTCCACCGCTGGACAACCAGGCACTGCGCGACCTGGACGCCGTGGCCTCGACCCAGACGCGGGCCAGCGCGGTCGATGTCCAGGTCTCCGTCGAGCGCTCGGCAAACGAGGGGGATGAAGCGCGGACCGTGAACGCCACCCTGTCCCTGGGCGATAGACCCCTGGCCCGGGTCACCGCGCTGCTGCAGCCCGGCGCGCGGGCACGCAAGAGCTTCATGCAGGTGCCACTGCCGGCGGATCTTGGCTCCGAGGTTGTGCTCCGGGTGAGCGTGGAGCCGGACAGCCTGTCCTTTGACGACGAGGTGCTGCTGCCCCTTGAGATCCCGCGTCCAGTCCAGGTTCTGGTGGTCAACGGCGACCCGCAGACCGTACGGCACCGGGATGAGGTCTTCTACCTCGAACGCGCCCTGTCCGATCCCGACGCCCAGGGCCGCCGCCTCACCTCTCGCTTCGTGCACGCCGAGAGGATGCACCCCGGCGACGTGGCTGCGGCGGATGTCGTGATCCTGGCCAACACCGAAAGCGTGAGCGACGACGTGGCCCGCGCGCTGGTGGCACGCGTCCAGGCGGGGGGCGGGCTGCTCATCACCAGCGGCGACCACCTGGATGCCGAGGCCTACAACTCCACGCTGCGCGAGCTTCTCCCTGGCATGCTGCGCGGTGCCAAGGACACGGCACCCCTCGACGACCCAGCCAGCCACGAGATGCTAGCGCTCGAAGTCGCTACCCCGGATCACCCCATCTTCACCTCGCTGGGGCAGGACCGCACCACCGGCCTGACCCGCGTGCGCACCCATGGCCTGATGCTCTTCGATCCCGACAGCCGAGCACCGCGCACGGATCTGCTGCGTTTCAGTAACGGCGCACCAGCCCTCACCGAGCGGCGCGTCGGCAGCGGGGGCGTGCTGCTGCTGTGCACCACCGTGGACCGGGATTGGAGTGACCTCGCCATTCGCCCCGGCTTCCTGCCCTTGATCGTGCAGTCCCTGCTCTACCTGGCCGACGCCCTCGAGTTGCCGAGACAACGACGACACCTGGTGGGGCAGGCGGTCGCCCTGCGTGCACCGCGCGATGCGAAGAACCTGATCGTCGTGGCGCCGGACGGTTCGCGCAGCCGGATCGAGGCTAGCGGCCCCGCTTTGAGCTTCACGGCCACCGAACAGAGAGGCCTTTACGGTGTGCGTGCGGATCTCGGAGACGATGCCGAGCGGAGCCTCCCGGCCGAGCGCTTCGTGGTCGAGGTGGACGCGCGGGAGTCGGACACCAGGCTGATCCGCGACGAGGACCTGGCCGGCGCACTGCCCCAGGGCGCCACCCTGGTTGTCCACGACCCGAGCCAGAAGACGGACCGTCCGCTATGGACCGCACTCCTGGTGCTGCTCGTGTTCGCGCTCGCTGGAGAAGCACTCCTGTCGCGCCGCAGCTCCTGAATCCTTGCGCGCGCGCGCGGCTCTCGTTACATCATGATGGTCAGTTTCCTCCTGCCGGAAGGTCGGTCGTCTCGAGGCGGCCGGCCTTCCGGTGGCCCTCCTGTCACTCAACGCAACCTGCGATTCGAGGAAACCCTCGTCGCGGCGGCCTGACCGAGGAACGCATGCCCGACTGGCTGTTCTCCGTGCTCTTCATCGGTGGCTGGCTGTTTCTGCAGCTCTACCTGCTGCCCCGCCTCGGCGTCCCCACCTGAATGTCAGGTGCCTGCCGCGTGCCGGCAGCTCGACCAGAATCCGTGCCCGAGCAACCGGGCCCGACAGATGTGACTCAGAGTGCTGGATCCGGCGCAGAGTCCCGGAGTCCCTGAAGAACCTGCTCGAAGACCTCGGGCACCGCGCACCGGAGCTGCAGCTTCACCCCGCTGTCCCGTCCGAGTGCGAGAGCCTGGGCGTGCAGCAGCAGGCGAGGATAGCTCGCTTGCGGCGCAGCCTCTCCGTACCGCCCGTCGCCAGCTATGGGGTGGCCGAGCGAAAAAAAATGCGCGCGCAGCTGGTGGCGGCGTCCGGTTTCCGGACTGGCCTGGACCAGGGTGTGCGCGGGCAGCCGTTCCAGTACCTTGTAGCCCGTGACGGCCGGCTTACCTCGCCGGGTGTCCACGGCCACCCGCCCCGATCCGAACTGGCGCAGGGGCAGCTCGATGAGGCCGTTCTCGTCGGCCACCACACCCACGAGCAGAGCCTGGTAGGTCTTGTGCACCTGCCTGTGCTCGAACCGCAAATTCAACTCGCGATGGACCTCGGCGGTGCGGGCAAAGAGCATCAGCCCGCTCGCATCCTTGTCGAGGCGATGCACCACCCATACCGCTTGTCCCAGTTCCGCCTCCAGCCAGCTGCGCGCCGAGGGGAGCGGGAGATCGCGTTCGGGAATGGAGGCCAGACCCGCAGGCTTGTCGATGGCCACCACCTCATCGTCAAGGTGGAGCACGACTGGGGTCGGGCTGCTCACTCCACGGTCACGGACTTGGCCAGATTGCGAGGCTGGTCCACGTCCGTGCCGCGGGCGTCAGCCACGTGGTAGGCAAAGAGCTGCAAGGGGATGGTGGCCAGGATGGGCTCCAGCCGCGGTGAGCTTGCAGGCAGGTAGATGACGTCGTTGGCCAGACCCGAGATGGCGGTATCGCCGTCGGAGGCGATGGCGATGATGCGGCCATTGCGCGCCCGCACCTCTTCGATGTTGCTCAGCAGCTTGTCGTAACCCGCGCCCTGGGTGGCGATGCAGACCACAGGCATGTGCTCGTCGATGAGGGCGATGGGCCCGTGCTTCATCTCACCCGCGGCGTAGCCCTCGGCGTGGATGTACGAGATCTCTTTGAGCTTGAGCGCTCCTTCGAGGGCGATGGGGTAGCAGTGGCCGCGTCCCAGGTACAAAAAGTTATTGGCGCGATGGTAGCTCTGGGCGATGGCCTGGATCTCCGCTTCGTCGTCGAGGATGGCCTCGACCAGCTTCGGCAGTCGCGACAGGGCATGGACCTCGCCGCGCACCGATGAGGCATCGAGCATGCCGCGGGCGCGGCCCAGGGCCAGGGCCAGCAGGTGCAGGCTCAAGATCTGGGTGGTGAAGGCCTTGGTCGAGGCCACG
The DNA here is from genome assembly GCA_043821645.1 of Pseudomonadota bacterium. Classification (GTDB taxonomy): domain Bacteria; phylum Myxococcota; class JACRCW01; order JAFGSX01; family JAFGSX01; genus JBDRCO01. The sequence continues at coordinate 175,246 of JBDRCO010000051.1, forward strand.
CCGATCTCGGGGCCAGCGTGGGTGTAGAACACACCCAGGGATTCCTGGGCCTGGCGCGCCACGGCCGAGTCCACCACGTTGCAGATGGCGAGCTGCTTGCCTCCGCGCTTCTTGAACTCGCGCATGGCCGCCAGGGTGTCCGCGGTCTCGCCGGACTGGCTGATGGCGATGGCCACGTCGCCAGGGAGCACCACAGGATCTCGGTAGCGAAACTCGCTGCCCAGCTCCACCTCGACCGGGATGCGGGTCAGCGTCTCGATCATGTACTTGCCGACCAGCCCCGCGTGGTAGCTGGTGCCGCAGGCCAGGATGACAAGGCGCTGCGCCTGGACCAGGCCCTCGAGGTCCACGCCGTCGAGGAACACGCTGCCCTCGGATCGCGACATGCGGCCGCGCAGGGTGTCGATGATGGCCCGCGGCTGTTCCAAGATCTCCTTGTGCATGAAGTGCTTGTGGCCACCCTTCTCGGCCACCGCCGGCGTCCAGTCGATGTGACGCGGCGCGCGCTCCACCGCTTGCCCCGCCAGCGTGAACAGGCGCACCTGCCCGGCCTCGATCACGGCCATCTCGCCTTCGTCCAGAAACAGCACCTCCCGCGTCACCGGCAGGATGGCGGGCACGTCCGAGGCCACCATGGCCTCACCCTCGCCCACGCCCACCAGCAGCGGGCTGGCGAGCTTGGCCGCCACGATGACGCCGGGCCGGTTCTCGGCGATCACGGCGATGGCGTAGGCCCCCTGCACGCGCTTGAGCGCCCGGCGCACGGCCTCGTCGAGGGGGACCTCGTCCTGCAGCTCGAGGGCGATGAGGTGACTGAAGATCTCGGTATCGGTCTCGCTCTTGAAGGTCCGACCGGCGCGTTGCAGCTCGTGCCGCAGGTCCAGGTGGTTCTCGATGATTCCGTTGTGCACCACGATCACACCGTCGACGGCATGGGGGTGCGCATTCTCCTCGCTCGGTCGGCCGTGCGTGGCCCAGCGCGTGTGACCAATGCCCAGGCAACCCGGCACGGGCTGCTCGCGCAGCTGGGTTACCAGCCTATCCAGCTTGCCCACAGCACGCTGGATGTGCGCCACGCCGCGCTCGATGGTGGCCAGGCCCGCCGAATCGTAGCCGCGATACTCCAGCCGCTTCAGTCCGTCGATGAGGATGTCCTGGGCCTGACGTGGCCCCACGTAGCCGACGATGCCACACATCGAATGTCACCCCTGGCGCGAGACCCGCGCGTCCTGCAAAGCCTGTAATGGTGCGCCGAAGCCGTGGAGTTGTTCAAGGGCTGTCTGGTCTCGACGAGGATCCTCCCGCATCGCTGTGCTCCACAGCATCGAGGGCCGCAAGGATCTCCACCACCGCCGGGCGCACCTTGTACGAACTCTCGAGGTGGGCCCAACCCACCCGTCCAGCGCGATCGATGATGAACACCGCGGGCCAGGCGGTCTCGTTGGGCTCGTCGAGAACGCCGTACGCCCGAAGGACCCTCGCCTCGGGGTCGGCGAGCAGCGGGAAGGTGAGATCCAGGCGCGTTGCCAGGAGCTGTGCTTGCTCGAGATTCTGCCCGGAGATGGCCACCAGGCTCGCACCGCGTTGCTCGAAGGCGGCCAGGTCGCGTTGCAGCTCCCCGAGCTGCTGGCGGCAGTGTGGTCACCACCCGCCACGGTAGAAGATCAAGATCGCAGGCCCCTGGGCAAGGGCGTCGTGCAAGGACCAGGGCCCCCTGTTCCCCTCCAGCTCGATCGCAGGTGCGTTGAATCCCATCGCCAGTGCACGCTGCTGTATCCCCGCTGGCCGGGTATCGCGCATGGCTTGCATCGGAACCTCGCTCAGCTGGGCGACGGTGCTGCAGGCCAGGAACCCGCTCAACCACACGACGTGTGCAAGACCGAAGGCAGGTCGCATGCATCGATCCTCCTGCAGCCAAGGCACATAGCGCGTGGCTCCCGCCGCTGCACCGGGCGCCGCAAGCCTGCACGGAGAAAGATGGAGCCGAGATCAGGCGCTGGGGCAGAACACGACTCGCGCCGTGTCTTTACACTGCGTCCAGCGCCGCCTCGAGGTCGCGCAGGATGTCGTTGACCTGCTCGTTGCCCACGCTGAGCCGGATGCCTCCGGGATCGATCCCTGCCTCGACCTGGGCCTGGGCAGGCAGTGCCGCATGGGTCATGGAGCCTGGATGCTCGATGAGGGTGCGAATCTGTCCCAGGCTCACCGCGAGGGTCATGGCGTAGGCGTTCTCGGCCACGTGGTTGATCAAACGCTCGCCGGCCGCACGCGAGGCCTCGACGTCCTCCCCCTTGAGCACGAAGTAGATCAGGCTACCCGGCGCGAAGTTGTCCTCATAATCGCGCATCTGGTCGTGAGCCAGCCGGTACTGAGGGAAACTCTTGAGCCCCGGGTAGCGCACACGCTCGATCTTCGGGTGGCGGTCGAGGAAACTGGCGATGACCATGGCCGACTCCTGCTGCTGCTTGAGGCGCATGGGCAGGGTGGGCAGGCCGTAGACCAGGATGGACCAGGCGGCCGTCGAGGCCAGGCTGGCCCCGATGTCCTTGCGAAACAGCACCAGGTCCGACAGCAGGGCGTGGTCCTTGTAAATGACCGCGCCGCCCATGGCAGTGCCAAAGCCGCAGATGTTCTTGGTCAGACTCTCGACCACGAAATCCGCGCCCAGCTTGAGCGGGCGCTGCCCGAAGGGCGTGGCAAAGGTATTGTCGACGACGACGAGGGTGCGTTTCTTGTCGGCGCGGCGCTGGTTGAAGGCACGCACGCGCTCGACGACACCGGCGATGTCCACGATCTCCAGGATGGGATTGCTCGGGGTCTCGAAGTAGACCGCGGCCACGGTCTCATCGAGGCAGCGCTCCAGATCGTCCTGGCAGTTCAGGTCGACCAGATCCACGTCGATGCCAAAGCGTGGCAGCCAGTTGGTCAACAGCGAGTAGGTGCAGCCGTACAGCGTGCGATGAGCGATGATGCGCTGGCCCTTGCGCGCTGCAGTGAGCAAGGCTCCCGAGATCGCGGCCATGCCACTGGCGAAGCACACCGCGCCCTGACCGCCCTCGGCAAAGGCCAGGCGCTCCTCGAGCATGCCCCGGGTGGGCTCATCCAGACGCTCGTAGATGTAGATGGGATCCGCGTCCTCACCCGGTTCGGTGTCCATCTGAGGTGGCACGCCGAACAGCTGGAATCCGCGAGCGCCGCGGGCAGCGGTCGACAGTCGGTACGTCGACGACGAGGTCAAGGGCGGTACGACGTGGTGCGTGTAGTCCCACTTGGGGCTGTTGAAGCGGCCATGAATGAGCAAGCTGGACAGGTGATAGAAACCTTCGCGCACTTTTTCGAACATGGTATCGCCTCGCTTGCGTGACGGGACACCCCCCGGCCCACACGCGCTCCCGGCACATACCACAACGCCCTCGTGCTGTTGAGCGACGACGTCAGGGCTCGGGAAGGCTACCTGGGAGCCGGATCAGGCCTGCACCGAACGGCGTCGCACGAGGGCGGGGGCTGGCACCGAAGCTCGAAGTCGGGACCTCAGAAGCTGACCGGGACCACCGGCACGGCCTGGCCCGGTTCCGGAGCGGGGGCGTGGATGCTGTCGTCCTCGGAGCTGTTGGCCAGCAGGCCCAGCATCTCTCGCGGCGCCAGGTCCGAGACCATGGAGTACACCGTGCCATGACGACGCCAGACCACCACGTTGAAGCCCGAGCGTCGCTCCATCAGCAGCGGGCGTCCCTCGGGGCGCGGCAGCCGCTCGTCGTCGACGTTGTAGCGGCCCTGGGGATCGGGCACCGCAATGATCGAGATCTTGGAGCGCGGCGTGCCGTAAACCAGGTAGGCCGCGGACTGGCGCTCCATCTTGACCACGCGAGCACCGCGCAGGGACACCTTGGCCGAGCGGAAGATGGGTACCTCGAGGGCGTGGCTGAGGTGACGGCTGAGCAGGCGCTGGATGCGCAACGGGTCCTGCGAGGCGTAGTCCATGACCAGGTTGTCGGTGTGACGCTCGACCGACTCGGCGACGATGGGCGTGACCGCGTTGGTGGTGTTGACCGTGAACAGGGCGATGACCGCGGCGGTGACACCCAGGGGCACAGCCAGACGCACGGCGCGGTGGGCAGAGCGATCGCGCCGGGCACGACGCTGGATGCGGCGGGTCAGGTCGGGCGGTGTGCAGCGCTCGTCACTCAGGCGCACGGCCGTGCTGAGCTGGGCCTTGAAGTGGCGCTGAGCGAGCACCTGCTGAGCACAGTCGGCGCAGGCGGCCAGGTGGGCGTCGATGGCGATCTGCTCGCCGTGCTCGAACTCACCGTCGACCACCATGGCCAGCAACGGACGCAGCTCGTGGCAGGCAATACCGCCAGGGGGCATGGAATCCCTCTCACGCATGCGTCACTCCCCCCCGCTGCCGCTGCGGGCGCGGCGCTGGCGATAGGTGTCGAGGTCCGCCGGGGCTCCCTCCTGGCCATCGCGTTCGGGGTGCAGGATCCCCTCCTGCACGGCGTAGTCAAACAGCTGCTCCTGGAGCAGGCGCCGGCCGCGATACAGCCGGCTCATCACGGTGCCCACCGGGCAACCCAGCATGTCGGCGATCTCCTTGTACGAGAACTCGTGCACGTCGGCGAGCAGGACCACGGTACGAAAGTCCACCGGCACCTGGTCCAGCGCCCTGGTCACCTCGTCGGAGAGCTGGACGTCCACCAGGGCCGCCTCGGGGTTCAGGGTCGGCAGGTTGGAACTGGGCGAGATCAGGTGATTTCGCACCACGTCCTCGTCCACGCCCTCGAGGATCTCGCGTTCCTTGACCCGGCGCCGGTACTTGTTGATGAAGGTGTTGGTCAGGATGCGAAACAGCCAGGCCTTGAGATTGGTGCCGGGCTCGAAGCGGTCCGAGAAGCGGAAGGCGCGCAGGTAGGTTTCCTGGACCAGATCCTCGGCATCGCCAGCGTTTCGGGTCATGCGCAGACCCGCGCCATACAGGGCTCGGGCGTGCTCGAGAGCCTGGGACTCGAAGTTCCGCCGCTCTTTTTCACGCCTGAACAGTCCCAGCATCGGCGTTGCCCTTTCCCTGATCTGCCTGCACAACCCCTGGGATGGTTGGATTATTCCAGTCTGCCACGGATCTCCCAGCTTTTCCCGCCCCCGGGCGGCGCTGCAGCACTTGCCGCTGACCGAGGCAGCGCGTTACTCAAGGGGCTGCCCCACGCAAGGAGTCCGTCATGGCCACCCCGGAACGCGCGCCCATCCAGCCTGCCAGCCGCACCCACGACATCACCTACGCGGTGCGCGACATCGTGGTGCTGGCGCGAGAGGTGGCACGCGGCGGTCGCGAGCTGCTCTACCTGAACATCGGAGACCCCAACCAGTTCGACTTCGAAACCCCGGCGCACCTGGTCGAGGCCGTGCACCGCGCCATGTGCGACAACCACAATGGCTATTCGGCCTCCGAGGGCATCCCCGACGCCGTCGAGGCCATCCGCCGCCAGGCCGCGCGCAGCGGCATCACAGGCGTACGCGACATCTTCGTTTCGACCGGGGCCAGCGAGGCCATCGAGATCGCCCTCACCGCTCTCGCCGAACCCGGGGACAACATCCTCACGCCCTCGCCCGGCTACCCGCTGTACACCGCGGTGCTGAGCAAGCTGGGCGTCCACAACAACCCCTACTACCTCGACGAGGCCAACGGCTGGCAACCTGACCTTGACGACCTGGCCCACAAGATCAACGCGCGCACCCGGGCCATCGTGATCATCAATCCCAACAATCCCACGGGGTCGGTCGCCACCCGCGAGACCCTGCAAGGCCTCGCCAAGCTGGCCATCGAACGCAACCTGGTCGTGTTCTCCGATGAGATCTACGACAAGCTGATCCTGGGAGACGCCCAGCACGTGTCCATCGCCTCGCTGAACCCGGACCTGTGCTGCCTCACCTTCAACGGCCTGTCCAAGTCCTACCTGGCGCCGGGCTTCCGCATCGGATGGTCCATCAGCAGTGGCCCCGAGAAGCAGCTTCGCCCCTTCATCGACGCCATGCAGAAGATCACCCGCGCCCGCCTGTGCGCCAACCACCCCATGCAGTTCGCCATCGCGCCGGCCCTCGACGGCGACCAGTCGCACCTGGTCGAGGTCAAGCGCAAGCTCACCGCGCGCCGCGATCTGACCGTGCGCATGCTCAACGAGATCCCTGGGGTCTCCTGCGTGAAGCCGCGGGGCGCCTTCTACGCCTTTCCGCGCATCGAGCTCGGCGTCGAGGACAAACCCTTCGTCGAGGACATGTTGCGCGCCACCGGCGTGGTCTGCGTCCACGGCTCGGGGTTTGGGCAGAAGCCAGGCACCGCGCACTTCCGCATCGTGTTCCTGCCCCCCGAGGACGTCCTCACGCGCTCCTACCAAGCCATGGCCACGTTCGTGGCGTCGTGCCCACCCCGCGCGTGATCCGGCTCTTGACTAGCGGCGCGGTCCTCGCCGCCCTGGGGGGACTTGCCTGCGCAGGTGGCACCCCGGAGCACCCGTCGCTGCGGACGCAGCTCGAGGACTCGGACCTCGCCTGGGATGACCCCCGCCACGTGGCGGCGGCCCGATCGCTCGCGGCGGCGCAGCTCGACGACGAGACCCTGCGTGCGCGAGCCCCGCAGGCCCTCGCCGAGGCAGGTGCGCCGGCCTCGCTGGTGGCCGTGGTGCGCGGTGACGATCCCGACCTCCACGCGGCCCTGGCGCGGCTGGCTCCCGCTCGCTGTGGCCAGGCCGGTTCCTCGCCGACGCTGACCCTGTGCAGCCGTGTGCTGGTGGACTTCACCCGGCTCCCGACGCGATTGCGTCCCGGGGAACCGCTGCACATCGAGGGCAGGGTGCTGGGTTCTGCCCGGCTGCGGGAGGTGCTGCTGCTCACCTCCGAGGGCGTGCTGCACGCGTTGCCCGTGCAAGCTCAAGGACGGGATTTCTCCATCGAGACGAACGCACCCAGGGCCATGGGCTGGCACACCCTCGAGGTCATGGTGAGCACCGAGCGCGGCGTCGAGGTGGCGGCATTGTGGGATCTGAAGGTCGGTGACGCGGCGCCTCTCGAGCTGTTTCGAGACGCGCCAGACCCCGCCGACGGCGACGCCGGGACAGCCGCGCAGAGAGCGTTCGAGGGCTTGCAGCGCGATCGACAAGCCGCAGGTCAGGCGCCCCTCATCTGGTCCGAGGTGCTGGCCCAGCGCGCCCGGGAGCGCGCCGAGGAGCTGGCGGGTCGCGATGTGCTTGAGCACGGCACCGGCAAGAGGCTGGAGAGCCAGCACGACGACGCGGGCCAGCCTCTGGTGTGGCTGGGTGAAAACCTGGCGCGCGCGCGCAGTGTGCAGGGGGCCCGGCGCGCCCTGATGCACAGCCCGTCGCACCGGCGCAACCGGCTCCACGTCGTGGCCCAGCAGGGAGCCGTGGGGGTTGCCTGGCGGGGACGAGGTGCGGACAGGACCCTGTTCCTGGTCGAACTGCTCGCCCGCTCGGGCGAGGAGCTCGACGAGAATGGCGTGGTGCGCGCACTGCGGCAGAGGGTGGACCTGGCCCGCAATGGCGCCGGACGGCGCGCGCTGGACAGCGATGCCGCGCTGGACAGGCTAGCGCGCCACCATGCTCAGCTCATGTGCCAGAGCCACGCACTGGTCGACGAGGTCGCCGATGGTGCGCGGCTGACCCAGGCCGTCCTCGATGCCCGTCCGGACCTCGTGCGCGCCGGAGCCGCGCTGTTTCTGGTGGTGGATCCGGCGATGCTCGAGATCTCGGCCACGCTGACGGATCCGCGCTACGACCTCGCGGGAGCCGGGGCTGCACGCTGCGAGAACGGCCAGCCCTGGTATGCTGTGGTCCTGGTGGCCCAGCGCGAGCGCGGCAGCGAGGAGGATTCGGACTGAGGTCCGGCCACCAGCAACGCACGCGTGACCTGACCAGGGGTCGGCCGTCGTGGTATGTAGGACGCAGGAGCTCACTTTCCATGCGCAGCGCAGTGTTGACCCTGCTCGCCTTCACCCTGCTCGCGATCACGGCGGAAACGGTGCGCGCTCAGGATGCGAGCGCCCTGGAAGACGCCGCGCGGACGGTCGACGCCACGGCGCCGGGGTGCGGCAGCTTGAGCTTCCAGGGGGAGTGCCAGGGCGACATCGTGCGCTACTGCAGCGCTGGCCAGATCCGCAGCATGGACTGCAGCGACCCCGCTGCCTATCCACGAGGCGGGCCCCAGGCCACTTGCGGCCTGCTCGATTGCCTGACCTCGGGGTGCCAGGGCTACTGGTGTGTGGCCAAGCCGGGGACCTCCTGTGCCGATCTCGGTTGCGATGTCATGCAGGACCTGGGCTGCCTGGACGGCCAGTGCCGCGCGTCCAGCCGCTGCAACCCGACCAGCGACCTGCCAAGCTGCGACGGCAGCATCCTCACGTATTGCGCGTATACCGTCGGCAACCTCGACTGCAGCGAGGGCGGCACCCGACCCTACACCTGCGATGTCGCCGATCCCGATCGCGACCCCTGCGTGGGCGAGGCGGGCGCGAGCTGCAACCCGACCCTGGGCCGCGTCTGTGCCGAGCCCCTGAGCTGCGTCGCTGGAATGTGCGTGACCGGTGAACCCCTCGACGCCGGTACGGGTGACAGCACCGAGCCAGATCGGCCCGATGCCGGTGCCGTGCGCGATGCGGGGCAGGGCCGCGGAGACGACGGTGCTCCAGTGGACTGCCAGTGCCGGGCCGGGCTCACGCCACAACCCCTCCTTGCCCTGGGTGTGCTGGTGGCTGCCTGGCGCCGGCGTCACTGAGCGCACACCCGGGTTATCCTGCGGCAAGGACCTCGTTTTTTTGTTGCGGGGAGCTGAGCCAGCGCCTATCACCAGCCATCCCGTCGAGAAAACAACAGGGATGCGCGCAGGTCCGCCCTGGCGGATGTGACCTGCAACAAATGGGAGGCATGTCATGGCGAAGTGGGCCGGTCTTGCGCTGGGGTCCCTGCTGTTCTGTGTGACACCGCTCGCGCTGGCCCAGGACGCGGCTGGCGAAGACTCGGCCCTGTCCGAAGACGCCGGCTCGTTGAGCGATGCTGCGGCCACCGAGGATGCTGTCGCTGCCGATGCCACTCTCGCGAGCGACGCCGGTGTGCTGGAAGATGCCGCCACGACCCCGGATGCCTCGACCGCCGCCGATAGCAGCGTCGAGGACGCCGCCATGCCCGTGGACGGAGCCATACCAGAGGACGCAGCCGTGACCGCCGACGCCACGGCGGCCGATGGCACGACACCCGATGCGGGCGGTGTGGACACCACGGCCACAGGCGACGCGGGCGTTCCGTGCGATGCCGTGAGCTTCCTGGGCGAGTGTGACGGTGACATCGTGCGCTACTGCGCCCGGGACAACCAGCTCGTCGAGCTGGACTGCGTCGCGGAGTTCGGAACTGGCGCCACCTGCGGCCTGGTGGACTGCACCGGCGCGGACTGCCTGGGCTATTTCTGCGTCGCCGACGACGGTGTGGACTGCGGCGAGACCCTGGGCTGCGACGTCAGCCAGAACCAGGGCTGCGTCGAGGGGACCTGCGCCACCACCCAGACCTGTGTTCCATCCACCTTTGTTCCGACGTGCACCGGCGATGCCCTGAGCTACTGCGCCTTCACAGAGGGTCGCAACGACTGCACCGAGGGTGGCACCCAGCCCTACATCTGCGGCAACGACTCCGGCGGCACACCCGCCTGCCTGGGTACCCAGGGTGGCCTGTGCGACCTCATCCAGGGCTACGAGTGCGCAACCGGCTTCGACTGCGTCGACAATGTGTGTAGCGCTCCCGGTACCGATGCGGGCTCCGTGGACAGCGGCACCAGCGCAGACGCCGCGACCGCGGCCGTTGAGGACACCGCAGGCTGTGGCTGCACGGCGCCTCGAGGGGGTTCCTCGGCGGTCCTGGTGCTGCTTGGTCTGCTCGGGCTGGCCGTCTCGCGCCGCCGGAGCTAGCCGTCCGACGCGCCCTGGGCTGTTTGCCCCGGCATCGTGGGAGGCCGCCGCCCGTCATCCGCTGGCCGCTGCGGTGTCTGGCAGCTCTTTTCCGACACGGCCCTTGACAGTGTTCGGGCGAATCTCCTAAGAAGTCGATCGTCCTGCCGGGGCCCCATCGTCTAGCGGTCCAGGACGGCGGCCTCTCACGCCGCAGACCGGAGTTCGAGTCTCCGTGGGGTCACCACCGAAAGCTGCCGGGCAACCGGCAGCTTTTTTTTCGTGTTCACCGGAAGCGCTCCGGGCGGGGGTAGCGGGAGGTCACGAGACGGGGGATCGGAGAGACGAACCCATGGTGCACCAGACCTCGGTCAGCGACGACGCACGCAACTTCGAACTGGTCCTCACCTGCGAGCATGCCTCGCATGCCCTGCCGCCTGATCTTGAAGACCTGGGTGTGAGCGCCGACGCTCTGTGCAGTCATGCGTCCTGGGATCCAGGCGCCCTCGAGCTGACCAGAGCCCTCGCCGCGCGATTCGAGGTCCACCCCTTCGTGGGCAGCTACAGCAGGCTGGTGGTCGATCTCAACCGGGGCGCCACCAGTCCCGACGTCATCCCAGCCAACAGTTTCGGGCTGCCTGTTCCCGGCAACCAGCACCTGGGTGACGACGAGCGGCAGCAACGGATCCGCGCCTATCACCAACCCTACCGCCGGGCCGTGGAGCGTGCGGTGCGTGCCATTGTTGATGGCGGACGGCGCTGCTTGCTGGTGTCCATTCACAGCTTCACTCCCGTGCTGGGCGACAGCGTGCGCCGTCACCCCGCCGGGGTGCTGTTCGACTCCAGCCTGCCCCTCGAAGGCGCCATCGCGACCGCCATGCTGCAATCCCTGCGCGATCGCGACGTGGACGCGCATCCCAATTACCCCTACACCGGCACCGGTAGCGGTGTGTACAGCGAGCTGCGGCGCGCCTTCCCAGCAGGCAGCTATGCCGGCATCGAGTTCGAAACCCGCCTGGATGAGCTGAGCGACTCTCGACAGGTTTTGCGCTGGGTGGACCTGTACACGAGCGCTCTCAGCGCCGGCTTGCAGGTCCTGCGCGAACACTGAGCCGCGTCGTCACAGCAGGGTCAGCGTGCCCTCCCCGCCGTCGATGCGCACACGTCTGCCCGTGTCCAGGATCCGGGTCGCGTCGGCCAAGGCCACCAGCGCTGGCATCCCGAGGGCACGTGCAGTCACTGCGCCAAGACAGGATCGGTCCCCGGCCTCGGTGATCAGGGCGGACGCAGAGGTCAGCAAGGGTGCGCAGCCGGCGGTGAACGCGCGGAGCACCACCACCTCGCCAGCGGTGCATTCCGCGTCCGCCGGCTCGTCGATCACGCGCAGCGTGCCCTCGACCACGCCAGCGCTCGCCGGGAGGCCACGAAGGACCGTGCTGTCCTGCGCGGCGGCAAGCCCTGGCAATCCGTCCGAGCGCACCAGATCGGGAGGCCTGAGTTGCCGCTGCCATGACAGGCGCCTGGCGGCCCGCGCGATCCGCACACGCACAGGAGCAACATCGCGACGACGACCGAGCAGCAGATCGATGAGGGTCTCGTGATCCACCAGCCACACCTCCTCGACGTGCTGCAGCAGATCGCGCGCCACCAACCGATGCGCCAGCTCCAGGTACAGCCGACGCAGGTTCGCCAGCACGGCAGCCACGCACCACCCTGGCCAGTCCCGGAGACTCGCCGCCTGCCCCAGCCAGCGCACCACCGCCACCCATTCTCCCGGCGCGGCAGGAGGGGTCCATGACACAGCTCCCTGCCCGGCGCGGCTGGCCAGCGCGCGCAGCAGGGGCGCGGGATCCTCGTGCCAGCGTGCTGCCGCGAGGTCCTGTTCGTCGGCACAGCGGTGACCGTGCTGACATAGGAGCTTGTGCCACAGCGGGCCAAGCTGGGCATCGCCCTCGACGGTCGCCTGGAGCTGCGCCAGATCGCGCCCGATCACGTCGGGATGGCGTTGCCGCAGCAGGTCGCCGAGTTCCCGACAGCGGCGGATCACATCGACCGAAGGTGCCGGCTCCGCGGCGGACCAGACCAGGTCGAGCGGGACACGTGGGTGGTGCGGCCACAGCCGCTGAACCAGGCGCAGCGCAAGGGCGGCCACGATCTCGTACGCCAGACCGGGCACCAGAACAGCGCGGCCTTGCTGAACAGTGCGCTCGACACGTTGCCGAAGTTCGTCGTCGCTGAGCAGCGTGAGCGGCTGTTGTGCCGCCGCATGCTGGGCCTCGGCCAGGGCGCGCAGCGCGTTCACCGAGCGCTCCACGGCCAGACCACGCAGGACGCGCATGGACAGCCGCCCCAGTCGCCGGACGCCATGCCACACCGACCACAGCTTGCGCAGGCCTGCCAGGGGCACCGCCTCCACGTGCTCGGCCTCGAGCTGTCGCAGCAGCCGGGTGCCGGCCGTGCGATCGAGTTCCGGCGCAAGATGGAGCAAGAGCTGACCGGCAGGAATCACGCGCAGCCGGTTGATGTTCCAGTACACGCGCCCATCCACCCGGTCCACCGGCAGCATCCGACGCTCGCGGGTGGCGCGCTCGGGGAGGCCGGTGAGGCTGGACAGCACCACCGGAAACAGGTGGCGCCGCCACAGATCAAAGGCCAGGGGCGACAGCACCTGCGGCAGATGCTCGCGCAGCATGAAGCTGGACCACAGTTCGAGCCCGGCAGCCTCGGCACCCAGGTGCTCGACGTCGTGTGCTGCCGAGGTCGCTCGCTCCACTGCTTCGATGCTGAGCGCACCCTCGCAGACGGCCCAGCGCAAGAGCACGGGGCCTGGCAAGATGTGACCGGCCAGCCGCAACACCTCGCGGAGCCTGTCGGCGCGGAAAGCGTCGAGTGGAAGACCCGCTCCGCGGCGCCGCAGGATGTCTCCCTCTTCGGACTGGAACAGCTCCGCACCCGAGTCCGAGTAGGTGCGAGTCACGCTCACCCGCGCACTGGCGAGAGAGACCTGCTCTGTTCCACCCCGGATCGGGTCGTTGAGCCGGGCCCTCACCAGGATCGCCGCCGGACCTGGGCTCGACTGCCAGGCCTGGCGCAGGACCTGCATGAGCGTGTCGACGTCCGGCGCGCAGGACCACTCCTGTCGGAGGCCTGCACCGTCAAGGGGAGAGACCTGCAGGTCGAGCTCCCGCCTGTCCCGCAGCCGGGCCCCAAGCTCGGTCCGCAGCGCTCGCTCCCGGTCGGCGACCGCAGCATCGTCACGCGAAAGCACCTCGCGGATCGCAGACCCCAGGACCAGGGCTGGGCGCACCGGCGCTCCCGCTTCGCGCAGTGTCGCCAGCCAGGCCACCTGCGGTCCGACCTGCGACGGATCGCGTGCCGCCTCGTCGTCCAGGGTTAGCAGCAAGGAGCAGTCCGTGTTCACGCTGGGGGCCTCAAGCGTGCTCGCCATTCACATGTCCCGGCGCCGGCGGCATCCACTCGGCGCAGCGACAGCGCTCGGCGAGGGTGCAGGCGTGTTCCACCTGCAAGGTCACGTGTTGGATCTGAAAACGTGATCGCAGCACGTCATCGAGCTGACAGCGCAGGTTCTCGCGCTCGCCCGCGTCCAGTTCCTCGACGGCAACAACGTGGGCACTCAGTGAGTTGTCCCCCGTGGTCAGTGCCCAGGCATGCAGGTCGGTGATGCGCTGGACGCCGGCCACTCCCAGCATACTCTGCAAGACCTGATCGAGGTCCACTTCGCGCGGCGTCCCCTCGATCAGCACGTGACTGGCCTCGAGCACGAGTCGGCCACCGCCCCACAGGATGAGCACCGCGATCAGCAAGCTTGCCAGCGGGTCTATCCAGTATGCGCCGGTGAAGCGCATCAGCAGGCCTGCAACGACCACCGACACCGACTGCAACGCGTCGGTGAGGGCGTGCACGTATGCTCCGCGCACATTGAGGCTCTCGTGCTGGGCGCGCGCCAGCACCGCCGATACGATCAACTGGGCCAGGAGCCCGACTGCGGCGATGACGATCATGGGACCGGTCTGTACCTGTGGCGGCGCATCAAATCTGCGCACTGCCTCCAGGCCCACCAGGACCGCGACCACGCCCAGGGTGATCCCGTTGAACAGGGCGGCAAGGATCTCGACGCGCTTGTAGCCATAGCTGCGCTGGGCCGAGGCAGGGCGCAGCGCGAGCCACTGCGCCACCAGGGCCAGTACCACCGCCGCGACGTCGGTGAGCAGGTGACCGGCATCCGACATCAGCGCGAGGCTGCCGCTCCACAGACCGCCGACAAACTCGACGACGAGGAACAGCGTCAGCACCACCAGCGCGAGCCACAGTGCGCGGCGGCTTGCGGCTCTGGCGCCGTGCCCGTGCCCGGAATGGTCGGTGGACCTGTGTTCGTGCCCCACGGGCTCTCCTGCCTGACCTCGCCCTGTATTTTGTATTCCCTCCATGCCGCCCACGCACGCCGTTTTTCGATCGCACGCCGGCCCAGCACACGCCGCACTGGCAGAAACCGGTCCCGCGGGCTCCGAGTCAGCCGGGATCTGGGTCCTGTGCCTGCCCGTCCCGGAAACTGTTTTTCCTGGCAAAGACCACGAGGCGACTATCGCAAGGTCCACGATGGCGCGGCCGGACGCTGCGCGGTCTGCTTGACCAGGCATCACAGCGAGGTGGTCCATGCACCAGCCCTTAGAGCCCGTCCAGGTACTCCTCGTCGATGATGAGGTGGAGTTCACGGCTGCCATGGGCCGAGCCCTGTCCTGGCGCGGCTTCGAGGTGCGAACCGCGTGCTCGGGGAGCACCGCGCTGGACCTGCTGGCGGAACAAGCAGCGGACGTCGTGGTCCTCGATGTGCGAATGCCAGACCCCGATGGCCATGCGGTCTTCCGCTGCATTCGCCAGCGCGCGCCGTGCACCCCCGTGGTCTTCCTGAGCGGGCATGGGACGGCCCAGGAAGCCTTCGACAGCATGCAACAGGGCGCCTTCGACTACCTCTCCAAGCCCTGCACCGTCGAGCAGCTCACGGATGTTCTGAGGCGAGCGTGCGGCCTCCAGGTCCAGTCAGAAGCCGACAGTCCCACCGCGCCCATCCGCTTGCTCTTGGTTGACGCCGCGAACGAGCACCTGCAGGCCTTGTCCGCGGCCTTCGAGAACCGCGGGTTCGTGGTCGACATGGCGCACACGCAGCGAGATGCCGTGCGCACCATTCAACACCGGGAGTTCGACGTGGCACTGGTGGACATCGCGGCTCCGGGAGTGGACGGTGTGGCTCTGCTGGGTGTCCTGCGCCAGCACCATCCCCACGCCGAGATCCTGGTTCTCACGGGCCACCACGCCATCGGTCGGGCCTATGCCGCTGTGCATGCAGGTGCGTACGACTTCTTGCTCAAACCTCAGGGCATCGAGGTCCTGTCCCACAAGGTCCGACGAGCCTACCGGCGCGTGCAAGCACGGCGTCAGCAGCTCGGCGCCTGAGACGCCACCGGCCGTCCGCCGAAGAGGGGGTGGCGATCCGGTCGTGCCGCGTTTGCAGGAGCACGCGCCGACCGCTAAGGTCGCCGCGATGAACGCATGGATCCCAGGCCTCGCGGCACTGCTTTCGTCGCAGACCCCGGTGCAACTCGATCTGCAGATCCGTCCCGGACTCGAGGTGGTCTATTCCAACGCGATCCTGGCGGAGGTGAGCCTGACCGCCGACGGCGCCCCCGTGGCCGATCAGCGCGTCGACTTCTTCTTGCGCCAGGAGACCCTTGGCATCGCCTGCTCGCCGGGGAGCCTGCCGGCCACTGGCGTGGACGGGCGCGCCGGCCCGCTCAAGGTCCGCTTCGTCAATGGGGCCTGTGGTGTCGACGCCTTCGCGGCCTCGGACCCCGACGGTGTGGAGTACCTGCTCGAGGCACGAACAGCTGCGACCGGCACCCTGGCTGCGGCCAGTCAGGCGGTCGCCGTGCGGCTGCATCGCGAGGTCGTGACCGTGCAGCTGCTGCCCGAGCACAGCGCGACCCTGGGGTCCGACCTGACCCTGGTGGCAACGCTCGTGGATCCCTCCGGCGACGTCGATGAGGGCAGCCTGGAAACCCAGGGCCGGGTGCCTCGCCCGATCGAAGGAGCCACGCTGCACTTCTACCTCGACCTGAATGACGACGGTGACTTCGGGGATGCCGATGAGGCTTTAGGGAGCGCCACCACGAGCGCCAGCGGAACAGCCAGTCTGCGCTTTGACACCACACCCGTGGCTGGTCTTCCGCGTGCCGGCCGCCACCGCGACGCCGTGCGAGTCGAATTTTCCGCCGACGAGCGCTTCAAGTTCGCCGCGGGGCTAGGCGATCTGTGGCTACAGCCAGCCTCCGTGGACGCCAAGCAGACGCTGCTCGAGACCACACCTCACACCGCTGTGGCCGACGGGCACAGCGAGATCCTGCTCCTGGCAACCCTGCGCGATCGCTTCGGCAGCACCCTCGGCCCGGACGATGACCCGCATACGGTGGGCTTCGTGACCAGCGCCGGGGACCTGCAGGACAGTGTCGAGCGCAACGCTGCCACGGGGCAGTACAGTCAGTTGCTGCGCGCCCCGGGGCAGGCCGGTGCTGCGACAGTCAGAGTTGTGGTCGACGGCGAGGAGGGTTCCCAGGTCGAGGTGATGTTCACCGACGTGGGCTGCGGTTGCAGCCTGTCCGCGTCACCGCGGCAGGGTTGGGTTCTCGTGTTCCTCTATGGCCTCGTGTGGCGACGGAGATCCCCATGAGCTCGTCGAAGACCCCGGCACCTGCGCTGTCGACCAGCAGCCAGGTTCGCCAGCAGCTGTTGTCCCTTCCGCCCAGCAAGAGGGTGGATCACCTCATCGGCTTGCCCAACGTTCGCCAGATCCTCAAGCGACTGTGCCCGCAGGACCTCGTCATCGCACTCCACGCGGCAGGCATCGCCGACAGCCTGGAACTCGTCGAGCTGCTGCCACCGTCACAAGTCCAGTGCATCCTCGACCTCGAGACCTGGCATCGCGATCGCATCGAGCCGCGGGCCCTGGCGAGCTGGCTCAGCGTGCTGTTCGCAGCCAATCCGGAGCGAGCCATGGCCCAGGTGGTTGGCCTGGACGCGGACCTGGTGACCCTGTACATCAAGCTCTACACGCGGGTCTACGATCTGGGCCTGGAGCCAGAGCCCGAGCCGATGCCCGAGCAAGTGATCACAACCCCCGACAACCGCTACCTGGTCACCTTCGTGGCCCCCCCCCACCCCGGGGGACGCGGCCAACCGGACCCCACCGATGAGCTGGGTGCCGCCGTGGCGCGGAAGATCGTCGAGGGTCTGATCGCGCGCGAACCGTTCACTGCCTCGCGCTATCTCGAAGCCGTGCGCTGGGAACTCCCCAGCGAACTGGAGGAGAGCAGCTTGCGGTGGCGCTCGGGACGGTTGGCGGATCTCGGCTACGCCGATCTCTACGAAGCCCAGATCATCTATGCCCCCATCGACCTCAACCGGCCACCCCGGGTGCGAGCCGTCGACGTGATCCCGGACCCCGACGAGCCCGATACTGCCCTCGCCCTGTTTGTCGAGGAGAATGCTGGAGCGCCCCTGCTCCGCGCGGCCAGTGACCGGCTCAGCGGCGCTGAGCACGATCGCGTCCGGCGCCAGCTCACAGCCCTGTGTAACAAGGTGGCCGCGGCCCAGGCCCTGAGCCCAGGGGATATCGAGGCGCTGACCGGCGCCGTGCACGAGGCAGTCTCCACCGTCAACCTGGGGCTCGAATACCTGAGCAAGGGTGAACTCGGCGCCGCCGCCGAATGCCTCGTCGACATGGCACTTGCGGACGTGTTCCGGGTCGGCAACAGCGTGGTGTCTCAGCTCGCACGCAAGGCACGCGCCGTGCTGCGAAGTCTTCGCATCGACGAGCAGCGGAGCCTGCTGTCACCGGCCGCCGAGGACGTTTTCACGGCCTTGACCCAGCGCTTCCCACGCCTGCACGCCGGCCTGGTCCATCCCGGACAGGTGGGCCGACAACCCTTCGAATCCCTGGCGCAGCTCGCCCGTGCGGCAGAGTTCGTGGCCGACGTCGGCTTTGTCAGCGCCCTGCTGCTGGACGTGCTTGGGTTCTCGCCTCACCAGCGAGCGTCGCTGCTTCAGGGCGCCTGCAACGTTGGCGAGCCGGACGAGGTGCACCTCGATCTCATCCTGGCGACTGCCGTGGCACGGGTCCTGGTCGGGGGCACCCTGGACCCCGCACCGCTGGTGGCCGACGAACTTAGGCACCTGCGCACGGCTCTGCTCGAAAACAGGCAGGCAGCCGTCAAGAGTGCTGTCGAAGCACTGCTTCGACAGGCCATGCCGCACCTGCCCCTGCCCGGAGCACCCTCGATGGAGAGCGTGCAACAGCGCACGCAACGGTGGTGCGAGGTCCTGGTCGAACGTCTGCACGACGAACTCGGGCCCATCCAGGACAGCATTGACCCCAGATTCGTCACCGCGGTGCTCTGCCGGGTCGATTGAGCCCGGCTGCGCGGGGCTGCGGGAGCAGGTTCAGGTGCCCGGAGCTGCCTGCTCGGGCTTCATGACCCAGCGCTGGATCATGATGTAGACCCCGACCAGTGCCGCGAGGCCCAGGACGATCCACAGGAAGTGCTGGTGCAGGAGGTCCTTGCCCTCGTAGACAAGAGTTCTGTAGTCCTTGCCCACCGAAGCCTGGCCCACGGCATAGCCGGTGGCGGCCAGGATCGCGACCCAGATCCCCGCGCCCAGCGACGTGAACAGACTGAAGCGCGCCAAAGACATGCGCGAGAGCCCGGCGGGGATCGAGATGAGCTGGCGAATGGCGGGCAGCAAGCGACACACGAAGGTGGTGATCTCGCCATGCTTCCTGAACAAGGCCTCGGCGCGATCCAGAGCTTCTGGCTTGACGAAGAAATAGCGGCCGTAGCGATGCAGGAAGGGACGCCCCAACCACCTGGCCAGGAAGTAGTTGAGCAGGGCGCCGGCGATGGAACCCGCCAGCCCCGCGGCGACGGCGATGGTCAGGCCCAGACCCGTGGCGTCGCCGCCGACGAACTCATGGCGCGCGATCATCACCCCCGCCGGGATCATGATGATCTCGCTCGGGAAGGGGACAAACGAGCTCTCGATGGTCATGAAGATAAAGATGAGCAGTGGCCCCCACACGCGAGCCACCTCGACACCGGCCTCGATGTACTGAGCTAGAGCATCCAGCACGTGTTCACTCCTCGTCGCAGGTCAAGGCGGCGCAGTATTTCAAACCCGCCCCGAGAGGTCCAGCCAGAGGAGGCAGGATCACCCAGCAGGAACCCTTCCAGGACAGGCAGTGGGGGGCCCTACGGTCCCCCGGTCGCCGGATTGGCAGCAGAGTAAAGAATGCTCACCTGGTTCGTCACGGCGCCGACAGCACCGAGAACGCGCTTGCGATCTTCGATCGAAGCGGTCAATTTGACCGGGCTCGACACCCTTGTGGATATTCAGAGTCCGGTCTCGAGCATCCGAGGTGAGCGCATGCGACGGATTGGTGAACCGGGCTGGGCCTTCGGACTGCTGATCGTGCTCGCCACGAGCTGCGGTCCGGATGCATCTGAGATGACCTCTTGGATGGAACCCGCCAGCGCCGAGAGCGCCATCGTCAACGGCACGCGCGAGCCCCAAACCGTGGCGTTGAGCGACAGGCAGATCCGGGCCATCGGCTGGCTGTACGACCCCCGGGATCCCTCCTTCGCCTTCTGCACCGGGACCCTGATCAGCCCACGCATCGTCGTCACCGCCGAGCACTGCGTCAGCGGGACAAGCCCCGGCAGCATCGGCTTCGGCGTGGGTCAGGACCCGGCCACCGCCGAGGACCTGGTGCCCTCGGTGGCCGCCTTCGCAAACCCCGATCACGACGTCGCCCTCCTCCTGCTCGAGAGGGACCTGATACCGGGCAAGATCGCCATCGAACCCTTGCCCTTCAACCTGACCCCCGTCGACAGCACCCTGGTGGGGCACGCGGTTCAGGCTGGCGGCTACGGAGAAACCCGGGATCCGCTCCGCTCGGGCCGCTGGTTCGCGACGGTGTACGTCTCCGAACTCAGCACAGACGAGATCGTGGTCGATGGGCGCGGCATCCAGGGCATCTGCTATGGCGACTCGGGCAGCGCTCTCATCGACCTCGACGCGCAAGGCCAGCCCTTCGTGCTGGCGGTCGAGTCCTGGGGCGACGACACCTGCACGGGCATCGACCACCTGGCGCGCCTCGACCTGGTCCAGGACTGGATGATGCCCATCCTGGCTGGCGAATACCCCCCGGATCCCTGCCAGGGCGTGTCTGCAGAAGGCAGGTGTGACGGTGACATCGCCCTGTCCTGCCGCAACAGCAACCTGGTCAGCGTCGACTGCACGACTCTGGGCACGACGTGCAGCTACGTGGCCACGGCCGAGCGCTTTGCCTGCACCTGTGGCGATCTCACGGATGTCGGCCGCTGCGCCGGCGACATTCTCGAGACCTGCCGCGATGGTCGCATCTCGAGTTCGGACTGCGCCGGACGCGGACGCTCGTGTGGGTTCGACTCGGCGCGCGGGAGCTATCGCTGTATCGATGCCGCCGTGTGCCGGCCCGAGGACGAGGGCGGACGCTGCGAAGGTGACACGCTCATCTCCTGCACGGCTTCGGTCACCTCGCGGGAACTGTGTGGGGTCAACGGGCAGCGCTGCGAGGCGACGTCCGTCGGGTTCGCCTGCGTCGCCCCGGTCCAGGATGCGGGTCCGGCGGCCGACAGTGGCGACGACTCACCCCCTCCGGCCGGGGACGGCTGCGGCTGCGGGATACAGCCCGGGTCCCCTGCGGGCAATGGCGTTGCGCTTGTGCTGCTGCTCGGGCTGCCGCTCGTTGCGCGGCGCCGTTTCGCCTGAGGTCCACACCCGCATGCGCTGGATCCAGTTCGAGCAAGCCCACCGTCGCAAACACTTCGAGTTCTTCCGCGACCTCAACCATCCCCACTTCTCCGTGTGTGCCCAGGTCGAGATCGGGACCTGGGCCGCTGCGCTTCGCACCCGGGGCTGGCGTCTCAACACGGGCCTGGTGTACCTGCTGGCGCGTGCCGCCAACGACATCTGCGAGTTCAGGCAGCGCCTGCGCGAGCAGGGCGTGGTGGAGCACGAGGTGGTGCACCCATCGTTCGCGGTGACCACGGAGGCCACCGACGTGTTCAGCTTCTGCGAGGTTGCGTTTTCCGAGGACGCCGGCGCGTTCATGGCGCGCGCGGTGCAGACCATCGAGGCCAGGCATCTGGACCCCTCCATGGACGATGTGCCCGGTCGCGACGACTACCTGTTCATGTCGGCCTTCCCCTGGGTCGCGTTCACCTCCGTGTCCCATCCCATGCAGTACCATCCGCACGACTCGGTACCTCGCATCACCTGGGGCAAGTTCGTCGACAGCGGAGGCCAGCTCCGGATGCCGCTGTCGGTGCAAGCCCACCATGCTCTCGTCGATGGCGTGCACATGGGCCGCTACTTCCAGCGGGTCGAGGAACTGGCCAGCATGCCGGACCTCGTCCTCGCAGCGGACGCGAGACAGGAGCCCTCGCCAGCGTGCCCGTTCGATGTGAGATGAGATAGGACTAGCGCACCGGATCCACGACCACCGTCAAGCTATCGCCCGCGCCCTGGGCATAGATCTGCACACCCTTGCGATGCTCGATGACGATGTTGACGTACGAGCGAAGACTGCCCTCGACCTCGGGGCTGATGTACTGCACCGGGCCTCCGGCATCCCGCAGGTCTATCGACCTCAGCAGCCGCAGGTCGTAGATCACCGTATCCCACAGGGTCAGGACCACGGAGCGGTTGTCCCGCCGGTTGAGGGAGTAGCGGGCACCACCAGGCACCGTGATCTGAACCTTCCCGGCTTCCCCGACCTGACGGTAGCGAACATCGCCGATCTCCTTGGGACGCACCGCTTCCCCGTCGTCAAGAGCGTCGCTGGCGGTCGGGATCCCGGCCTCGACCCGTCGAAAGCGGCCACTGTGGAGCACCTCGGCAGGGCGTTCAGCCGGTGTGGTGGTGCGGACAGCAACCCGGGTCTCCTGGGGTTGAGGCACGAGCGTCGCCTTGGGAGGGACACTCGGCGCAGGTTTCGGTGTGGCGACCACGACCGGCGCAGGAGCAGGAGCAGGCGCGACGACCACTGGAGCCGGTGGCACCGGCGCAGCGACCGCGGGCCGCGTGGTGACCGGGGGCGGCGTTGCTCTGGCGTTTGTCTGGCCACCTCCAAAACCCGGCTCGGCGCTCGCTGCGATCACCGGGGACGCCGCCTGAACGCGCTGCTGGGCCAGCAAGGTCTGGTTCTCCTTTTCCAGCTTGCTGGCCTGAGCGGTCAGGCGCTTCTTGTCCTCCTCGGCCTGGGACAGAGCCTGGAGCAGGCGCTGGCGCTCGGCCTCGATGCGCGCTGTCTCCGCTGAAGCGCGCTGCTTCTCCTCGGCCAAACGCTGCCGCTCGACCTTGGCCCGGGCAGCCTCCTCGGCGGCCAACCGGTTCGCCGCCTCGGCGCGCTGACGCTGAGCTTCGGCCTGGCGTGTTTCCTCGACCAGGCGTGCGGCCTCGGCCTCCGCGGCACGGCGCTTTTGCTCCTCGATCTGTCGCTTCTTCTCCTCGGCCAGGCGCTTGTGCTCCTCGACCTGTCGTTTCTCCTCGGCGGCGAGTATCTGCGCCTCGCGCTCCGCCGCGAGTCGGCGCGCCTCCTCCTCCCGCTTGGCCGCGGCCTGCTCTGCCTCTATCCGTCGAGCCTCTGCCTGAACACGCTTCGCCTCTGCTTGAACGCGCTTCGCCTCCTCCTGCAAGCGCCGCTCTTCCTCGACGCGACGAGCAGCCTCGGCCTTCTGGGCAGCCTCTTCGGCCCGCCGCCTGTCGTCGGCATTGCGCCGCGCCTCGGCCGCCGATCGCTGCTGCTCGAGCTCCGCCACGCGCTGATCTTCCTGCGCCTTCCGGGCCGCAGCCTCGGCGCGCTGGGCCGTCTCGGACAGGCGCCGGGTCTCGGCCTGGCTCCGTGCGGCCACGGCTTCGTCGCTCTCACCGTCCAGGAACAGAGCCAGCACGATGACATTACGCTCCGTGCGAACGTCGTACACGGCCCCTTCGTCGACGGAAAAATGCAGGCGCGCCAGAGCACCTGTCGCACTCTGGGCCTGCTCGAATTGCACCTTGCGCACAGGTGGCACAGGAGGCAGGTCCGCGTTGAGGTGCCCAGGCACTTCGGTGGCCAGCATCTCGATGACCACGCGCCGCGGGCTGAGCGCGTCGTAGACCTGGAAGATGGGCGCCTCGCTGCAGGTGATGCGGACCCTGGCTCCACCAGGTCGGACCTCATCGCGGAGCAGCTGTACCTTCTGGATCTGATTGACAGCCCGGGCCGGCACGGCCACGACCATCAGAGCAAGTGCGAGCCACAGGGTGCGTCTCATCGGTGTGACCCCCGACGCCACCTGGCGCCATCCCTCTCCATTATCATGAATCGTCCCACACCCAAGTTTTTGACCATGCCCGGCATGGCACCGGGCAGCGCCGGATAGGCCAAACCAGGGTGCCGGCGAGCTGGCGCGGCCTCACCGGGTCGTACGCGCCAGCAAGCCGGGATCGAGGTCGAGTTGTTCCGCCAGTCGCTCGAGCAGGACGCGCTGACCCTGTATGGTTTTCTCGTCGAGCAGGAGCAGCGCATTCTGCGCCGTCCACAGGTTGGGCGTCAGCTCGAGGGCACGCGAGGCCTGCATCAGCTGGAGGGCGACCCGGGTGGCGGCCTCGGCGTCCTGACCGGCCTGGACCCGCGCGATGGCCAGCGTCAGCTCCGACTCGAGGATGAGAGCCAGCTTGCGTCGACGCTCCCGGGGCAGCTTGTAGCCGCGCTCGGCCAGATCCTGGACCCGGTGCAGGTTGTCGTCGTCCAGGTCCTGCAGAGCGCGCACGAGTTCCTGCTCGATGTAGATCTCCGCAGCCAGACGCATCGCCGGGGGCAGAGGGTAACCGAGTCGCCACAAGCGCTCGACCACCGGCAGGTCAGGTTGCACGAGGCTGCTCAGCATGGAGCGGTAGGTGGCCACGCGCTCGCTCAGGATGATACCCACAAGACGCTGTCTCTCCCGGGCGAACAGGTCGTTCAGCTTGAACGAATCGCGAACGAACACGGCGCGCAGCGCATCGTACACATCACC
This sequence comes from Pseudomonadota bacterium, assembly GCA_043821645.1. Taxonomy (GTDB): domain Bacteria; phylum Myxococcota; class JACRCW01; order JAFGSX01; family JAFGSX01; genus JBDRCO01. The sequence continues at coordinate 199,357 of JBDRCO010000051.1, forward strand.
GAGCGAGGCGTCCCGGAACAGTTGCCTAGCCTGCTCCCGGATCTGCTGAAAATGCTCGCCGTCAAGATCGCGGCGCACCCAGGCGTGCATGTCGAGCCCACCGAAGTGCAGCACGGCACAGGCCGCCTCGCAGCTTTCTCCGGTCAGCCGCGACGCCACGCGAACCCGCGCCAGCCCGAGATGGGTATCGCCCAGAGTGTCGACGTGTGCTTCGAGGTGTTCCACATCGTAGGCGTAGACCTGGGCACGACCCTCGCCCTGCTCGAACACGGTTTCGATGACGTCGTGCGCGACCACCCTTTCGAGATCGACCCGGGACGGACGCACCAGCTCCCGCCACACCCCGGCGCCATTGCCATAAGCGGGGATGTTGCTCTCGGCAGACTCCAGCCGCTTGACAAAGCGCGCCTCGAGCTCCGGTGCGTGGCGCTCACACAGCTGCAGCGCGCGGGCGGCATAGCGCAGGATCTGCGTGCCCTCCAGACCTGACAACTCGTCGAAGAACCAGCCGCAGCTGGTGAACATGAGCATGCCGTGGCGCTGCATCTCGAGCAGGGTCAGGGCACGCTCCCGGGCCTCGTCGGTCCGGGGGCCTCGCAGGTGACGTTGCAGGAACCCATTCACCGTCTCGTCGCTGCGATCGAGCACCACGTGGATGTAGTCGTCCCGGGCCAGCCAGGGCTCCCCGAGCCAGTGCTGGCCCTCGCGCTCGAACACGGCGTCGAGCTCGCCCTTGAGCATGTCCAGTGCCTCGCGCAGTGGCGTGCGCCAGCGCTGATGAAAATCTGGTGTCCCGGCGTTGCATCCACAGTCCGAGCGCCAGCGTTCCACGCCATGGGCGCAGCTCCACGAAGATCGCTCATGGATCTCGACCTCGCGCGTCGGTGGGTGGCGCTCGAGGAAGGTTGCATAGTTCGCCAGTTCGGCCTTTCCGCTCCGGGCAATGCGGTCCAGGGCAAAGGCCAGGGCCATGTCACCGAAGCGATGATGATGGCCGTAACTCTCGCCGTCGGTGGCCACATGGACGATCTGCGGCTCGGGGTTGCTGGCGTCGTGGCCCGCCAGCAGGGCCTCGGCGAGGGCATCGCCGCTGTTGAGCAGACCCCCGAAAGCGATGCCGTGGGCGATGCTGCCATCATAGAAGAACAGCGCGAGCTCGCGACCGGACGGCAGCGAGATGCGGTAGGCGTAGCGTGGATCGATGCCGTGCTCTCCGCCCTCGACCCATTCTCGGGCGCCGATCGTGCGCCAGCGCCGCGCCTGCCGTGGCGCCAGCACGGTGAAGCGCAGGCCTTGTTCAGCCAGGGCCTCCAGGGTGTCGAGGTCGACGGCGGTCTCGGGGAGCCACATGCCCTCGGGGTCCCGGCCGAAGCGGTGGCGAAAATCGGCGACACCCCAGCGGACCTGGGTGCGGCGATCGCGCGGGCTGGCCAGCGGCATGATCATGTGGCTGAAGGCCTGCGCCATGGCATTGCCGTGACCACCCAGGCGGGCAGCGCTGGCCTTGTCACCGTCGACGATGCGCTGCAGCGCCGGGGCGTCGTGCTCGGCCATCCAGGACAGCAGCGTCGGACCGAAGTTGAAGCTGATGTGACTGTAGTTGTTGGCGACCCGTATCACGCGACCGGAGGCTCCCCGGATCCGCGACAGGCCATTCGGCGCATAGCACTCGCTGCTGATGCGAGCATTCCAGTTCTCGAAGGGTGCCGCGGAGTCCTGGGGCTCGATGGCCTCCAGCCACGGGTCCTCGCGAGGCGGTTGGTAGAAGTGACCATGGACACACAGGATGGGGGTACTCATGGCGCGAGCATCGTCGCGCGCCCCGCACCGGGTCAAGCGCGGACGCTGTGCGGGTGCGCCATCCTGGTGCATGTCCATACCGACCCTGCGCCGACCTGGAGCACCGCGCAGCGGCGATGCCAACGCAGCGTCGAGAAATCACCCCGCGGCGCTGGCACCATGCTTGCTCATCAAGGCGTGCATGAACAGCAACCTCGCAGGCACAACCGAGCTGGTCCACGGCCCCCCGCCGGGGCGTGCGCACCATCACAGGAGGCGCCCCTTGCGTCAGGCCCTGCGTACGGACTATTCCTCGGCCATGCCGATCCAGGAACACCCCACGGTGCTGCAATCCGTGGCCGAACTGCTGGGCAAGCAGGTGGCCACCGACCGCCTGCTCCGGGTCATGGTCGATCGCGTGGTCGAGGAACTCGACGCCCAGCGAGGCACGCTGTGGCTCGTCGACGCAGAGACAGGCGCGCTGCGCAGCAGGGTGGCGCACCTGCCCGAGCTGGACGAGATTCGCCTCGATCCCGGACAGGGTGTGGCGGGCTTCGTGGCGGAGACCGGCGAGAGTGTGGTGGTGCCCGATGCCTCGGCCAACGTGCACTTCTTCCCGGGTGTCGACCGGGTCACGGGCTTCACCACCCGCAACATGCTGTGCGTACCGGTGCGCGATGGTCAGGGCGCCATTCGCGGTGTGTTGCAGGTGCTCAACCGTCGCCGGGGTGACTTCGACCAGCACGACAAGGAGCTGTGCTGGGAGCTGGCAGATCAGGTTGCGCAAGCGCTGCTGCTGACCTCGCTGCGGCCCTCCGGGGGACGCGCACGCGGCCTGGTCCTCGATGGTCCCTTCAACAACATCATTGGCGATTCCCCCGCCATGCAGGCTCTGTACGAACGCGTGCTGGCCGCGGCTTCCACCGAGGTCACCGTGCTCCTGCTCGGCGAGAGCGGCACTGGCAAGACCCTGATCGCCCGTGCCATCCATGACAACAGCGAGCGCAAGGAAGGGCCCCTCATCCACGTCGACTGCACGACCCTGCCTGCGGGTCTCATCGAAAGCGAGCTGTTCGGTCACGAGCGCGGCGCGTTCACGGGCGCCGATCGACGGGTACAGGGAAAGTTCGAGCTGGCCCAGGGTGGCACCCTGTTCCTGGACGAGATCGGCGATCTGCCCATGGCCCTGCAGGGCAAGCTGCTGCGCTTCTTGCAGGAGCACTGCTTCGAACGCCTGGGCGGCCGCCAGACCCTGCATGCCGATGTGCGCGTGATCTCGGCCACCAATGCTGATCTGGAGCAGCTCGTGGCCGAGGGCAAGTTCCGCCGCGATCTGTACTACCGGTTGCGCGTGGTCGAGATGCGGGTGCCCTCGCTGCAGGAGCGCGGCCCGCGCGACATCGGTCGCCTGGCCGAGCATTTTCTCGATCTGTACGCGCGGCGCCATCGCCGCCCGGCCCGGGCACTCAGTGACGACGCCCTGCGGCAGCTGCTGGCCCACGACTGGCCCGGGAACGTGCGCGAACTCGAGCACTGCATCGAGAGCGCGGTGGTGCTGGCCCGAGACGAGCTGATCCGACCGGAGCAACTGTCCTTGCCTGGCCACGGCGCCGCGACCAGCGGGGGCGTCGGCTATACACCCGGCACACGCCTCGACGAGGTCGAGCGCGATCACATCCTGCGCACCGTCGAGGCCTGCCAGGGCAACCAGAGTGAGGCTGCGCGCCTGCTGGGCATAGGCCGTAATACCCTGGCGCGAAAGCTCAAGGAGGACTCGCGTCCGGCCTGAGACCGGCATCCTCCGGTCGCTCCCGGTCTCCGACGGTGGCCGTCGCTGACCGAAGGGTCGGAGACGAAGGCGCGACCTGCGCACCCTTCAGGACATAGACCCGCGCCTGCCCGATCTGGGCCAGGGGGACATAGTTCTCGACGAGAAAGTCGGCCAGGGCCTTGGCCCTGTCGTCCGCCCAGGCCGGTGGTTCGAGGAACAAGCGCCCCTGCTCCCAGGGCACCAGCACCAGCACATCGGCCGGGCGCTGCAGCAAGGCCTGACGTGTCCGCTCATACTCGACGGGACCGTCGTAGCGCGCGGTCGCGGGGAGCAGCAGCGTGTCCGGCACCGCCGGAGGCATGGACAGGAAGTACGGCACCGCGCCTTCGGGCACCGCGAACAGGCGGAACTGAGGAAACTGCAGATGGGTGCGCCGGAGCTGCATGAGCAGCGGACTGCTCGCGATCATGCGAGCATCCACCCAGGGCAGGCCCTCGAGCGCCGGGTCCACCTGTCTCATGCGATGAAACACGGGCACCGGGGACGCACCCTGGACCAGAGTGAGCAGGTGATGAGACACCGCTCCGGTGCCGAGCATCCCCAGCCACAGCAGTGCGCCCCAGCGGGCCAACCGCTCTCCTCGCCGCGCGCTCTGCCACAGCGACACCCAGCAGACCACGGCCAGGGTCGTGCCGTAAAAAGCCAGGTGCATGACGTCGGGACGGCTCCACATGACCACCGTGGTCAGAGCCAGCACGGGTACGAACCAGAGATGCACGCTGCGTTGACGGGCCTTTTCCTGGAGCGCGGTCTTGCCGCCGATGGCGACGGCAAGGAGACAGAGCAGGAGCGTCGCGATGGGGGTCAGCGCATCCGCCAGGACCTGCGGTGCGCGGATCCACAGCGGCGCTGCCGTGGTCCACAGGCGGGTCATGCGCAGCGGAAGATCGCTCAGGAACCCGAGGTCGTTGACGCCGCCCTTCTGGTGATAGTTGCCGAACACGTACAGCACCGCGGCCTGGACAAAGGTGCCCACCGCACCCACGCTGACGAGGTAGATCCCCAGCACCGCGATCGGAAGGCTGGCACCGGCAGCCACACTCAGCGCCTGCCCTCTCAGTGGCGGGTATCGGGCGCCTGGGTGGTCCTGCGATCGCAGGTGCCACCACAGCCCGAGCAGCAGTGCCGCGCCGACGACTCCATGGGTCTGCACCGCGAGGGCACACAGCGCCCACGCACATCCGGCCATGGCGAGGAGCCACCGCGATCGTGGGCCGGGACCCTGGAGCAGACCGCGGACCAGGAGCAGGGCAGCGACGGAGAGAAAGAAGCATGCGGTCCAGTGGTGCAGCGGGATCCCCCACACCGGGAAGTACAGCAAAGGCAAGGCCAGGGCGCCGGAAGCAGCCCAGCGGGGGTTCTGCCCGAGGCTGCGCAGCGTGAAGTACCAGCACAGCGCGGTCGTGACGACGAGGAAGTGAGCGAGCAGCCGCGCAGAGCCTGCACTGGCACCTCCGGTCAGGTGGAACCAGGTGGCGTAGAGAGCTTCGCCCGCAGGCGGCAGGAACCAGACGTAATCCACGAAGGGGCGCTGGCCCTCGAACAGCCGGCGCGCATTGGTCAGAAAAATGAACTCATCCCACTGCGGAGGAACCACGGCGGGATCGATGCGCAGCACCAGCGCATAGAGCAGAACGCTGGCTCCTGCGAAAACCAGCAGCAGCTCGCGTCGTCGCGCACCGTCGTCGAGAAAGCGCATGCTCCGTCCGTGCTTGCTCGCCACGACGATAGTCGATGTCCGCGCCCCGTGCGAGATCAACGGCGGCGGACGACGGCGACCAGGGACACACCCAGGGGCAGATCGCGACGGGCGAGCCAGGGCGCCTCGAGGGCAAACAGACCACTGAGCAGCAGGTTGAGCAGCGGCCCGTTGATCTGGTTCTCGCTCCGGAGCTGGCGCGGCCGGACGAGGTTCAGGACCTGGCGCGCCACGAAGATCGGGGGTAGCAGCAGCAGGTTGAAGGACGTCAGACGCTCCAGCTCGTCGGGGTGGTCTGCGAACAGGGCGCGCAGCGATGCGGCCGTGTAGCGACGGCGGTGGTGCGCCAGATCGTCGTGCAGCCCCCACAGCCACGCGTGCGCTGGCACGAACACGATCAGCAGACCTCCGGGCGCCACCACGCGCAGCAGCTCGGCGACGCCGCGGTCGTCGTCGTCCAGGTGCTCCAGCAGATCCAGAGCCGTGACCAGCTCGAAGGATCCGTCGCGAAAAGGGAGAGCCAGCACGTCGCCAGCCACCACGGCCGTGTACAGAGCATGCCGCTGCCGGCCCTGTACCAAAGCGTCGGCAGAGAAATCGACACCGACCAGGGTCCGGCTCCTGGCCGCCAGCACCGGAGCATTGGCACCGGTCCCGAAACCGACGTCCAGGGTGCGCAGGTCGTGGGACGACCCCAGGGCGGCATCGAGAAGACCGCGGAGGATGCGACGGCGACCGCGAAACCACCAGTGGGTGGCCTCGACCTGCGCCTCGACCTCGTAGACGCCGAGTTCCACTAGCGTGCGCCGAAGCGGCGCTCACCGAAGCGCAGCGAGGGCAGCTGCCGCGCCGTGGTGGCATAGGTGTCGATCGCGCCGAAGAGGTCCGGTGGTCCCTCGACGGCACGCCATCTGAAGAAATCCAGCAGCAGCTGCAAGATCTTCTCCCACGCCTGATCCTCGGCATCGCGTCCGAGCAGGTAGGCCGCGGCCGTGAACATGCTCTCACCGCCCTCGACGAAGTGACGCAGCCCAAGCCTGGCGAGTTCGGCCCGGCGAGGGTTGGGCTTGCCCCAGAAGCTTCGCGTACGCAGGTGGGTGGTCAGGAACAGCTCCCCCAGCGCCAGCATGCCGCGCGCCGAGGGCACGTACTCGCGCAGGGAATCCAGCTCGCGCAGGAAGACTTCGACGCGCGCGATGTCCTCGCTGGTGCGGGCGAAGAATCCCCGCGAACCCTCGGGGCTCCGTCGGTCCGGAACGACCTCGAAGAAGCCGTCGATCAGGTCACGATAGCGTGCGGACATCGCGTCGACATCGAAGGACTCGACGATGAGGTCCTCGAAGTCGAGCAACTCGTCCTGGCTGAACAGATCCAGCTCGACGATGTCGCTCTCGTCCACGGCCAGGGCGTCTGCGGCACTGGTGCGAGGATCCATGCCCCGCAGTGCCGCCTGGCAGCGCGGCCACAGCTCGCCGAGGTAGGGACTGTTGGCCACCAGCTGCGCCACCATGTCAGCACGAGGTTCCATGTCCCGCAGCGTCGCGGCCAGGGCCTCGAACTCGCGTTGCGCCGTGACCTGACCCTGGGTCGCGAGGTCGAAGCACACCAGTGCAGCAGCCAGGGCAGCCTTGCGGCCACCGAGCTGGCGCAGTACGTCCAGGTAGAAGTGCAGGCGCGCGGCGTCGGTCCTGAAGCGGTAGGCCAGCGCCAGCACATCCTCGGTGGGCAGTCCGGCCAGCTCCTGCCGCAGGGCGGTCGATGCATCCAGGGGCTGCTGGTCCTCGGTCACCGCGTTCTCGTTCTGAAGGGGCCCGTCGACGTGGCAGCTTGTCACAATAGCCAATGCGCGGCAGCATGGAAAGCACCCTCACCTCTCGCACACGACCCGGAGAAAACATGAAGACCGCCTTCACCGAGATGTTCGAGCTGTCCCTGCCGGTGGTCGGAGCGCCCATGTTCCTGGTGTCGGGACCGGCCCTGGTCGCGGCGGTGAGTCAAGCGGGTGGCCTGGGCACGCTGCCCTCGCTCAACGGGCGTTCCAGTCAGGACTTTGCGGCGCTCCTCGACGAGGTCGAGGGGCTCACCGATCGTCCCTACGGCGTCAACCTCATCCTGAAGGACAATCCACGCCTCGAGGCCGATCTCGAAACCTGCCTGCAGCACCGGGTCCGCATGCTCATCACCAGTCTGGGAGACCCGACCCAGGTGGTCGAGCGAGCCCATGCGCGCGGCGTCAAAGTGTTCTGTGACGTCGTCAGTGTGCGTCATGCGGCCAAGGCGGCCGCGGCAGGTGCCGACGGCCTGATCGCGGTGAGTGCGGGCGCCGGAGGACACGCGGGCGCCATCTCCGCTCTGGTGCTGGTGCCCCTGCTGGTCCAGCGCTTCGGGTTGCCGGTACTCGCCGCGGGCGGCATCGTCGACGGGCGAGGTCTGGCGGCGGCGCTGTGCCTGGGAGCCAGTGCAGCCTACATCGGCACGCGCCTCATCGCCTGCCCCGAGTCCCAGGCCAGTGACGCCTACCAGCAGGCCGTGCTCGACGCGGATATCGACGATGTCGAGTACACCCCCGAGGTCACGGGCGTGTCCGCCAACTTCCTGCGCGCCACGGTCGACGCCATGCGCCGGGGCGAGATCGGGCCCGAGAAGCGCTACAAGAACATCTGGAGCGCGGGGCAGGACGTCGCCCTGATCGCGGACCGCCCGCCCGCCGGGGAGCTGGTGCAGGGCATGGTACGTGAAGCCAGTGCTCTCCTGCACAAGCTGGCAGGCGACCCCATCGAGGCGCCGTGACGGGTGAACCTCAAGCGGCGGCGCGGGCGGGGCGAAGGGCGAGCAGGTCAATTCGAACGCGGTAGGTATCGTCACAGCCGCGGGGCGCGCACTCGACCAGGCCACCAAGCTGGGTCAGGGTCTGAACGAGATGTCGTACCACCTCGGCGCCGTGCTGACCCGCCTGGGTCGAGAAGCGCAGCAGGCGGTCGCCGAGCGCCACGCTGACCACACCACCCGAGGCCAGCGGGCCATCGAGCCCGATCTCCACATCGAGGCCGCGACCGTCGCACTGCAGCAGCACCATGCCGTCGGTGGAGGTGGTGGCCATGTCCGCGTGGAACTTGACGCCGAGCTCGAGCGCCAGGCGCTGGCTGTCTCCGCCCGCGGCGGGCAGCGTGACGTCGAACCAGGGATCCAGAGCCCGCGCCACGGCCAGCATCAGTCCGCGGGTATCGAGGCCGCCGTCGTAGGCAACATGCAGGCTCTCGCCGTACACCTGCAGCTCTATCGCTCCCGCCGCCGGCGTGCACCACGCGGGACAGAAAAGCTGCAAGGTCCATTGCCGGGAGTCCGTGTTCTCTATCCACACGCGCAGGTGCTCGGCGTCGTAGCTGACCACGGCCACAGGGTTCGCGGGCGAGGTCGGCTGCGCGGTGTTCTGGCGGCGATGTCGAAGCACCTGCAAGTTGACGATGAGCGCGCTCAGCATGACGACCTCCTGCTCTGCCCAAGGAGAGTTCAAGAGGTGTGCCGTGGTCCTACATGGGTGCCAATTATTAATTTATGTATTATTTCAAATGGTTATAAACTTCCTACGGATCCAGAACAGCGCGGGGTGTCGTTTTGGCCAGACAAATAAAGACCGGCAGCAGGATCCGGCCGACAGAAGGATGGACAGATCATGGGCCGGGACTTAACGGTCTCAGGGGCCGGCGCTCTCCACTTCCTTGAGAATGGTGCGCGCGCGAATGGCCAGGGGCACACCCAGGTTGTCGACCTCGTCGGGTTCGATCCCGGCGGTCTCCTGCAGCATGCGCACCGATCGATCGTGGTCCGTGTGGCGGTAGACCTGGGTCGCGAGCAGGAACTTGGCCGCCTCGCTGGCACGGGTCCCCGTGTCACAGCGAGAGTCCGAGTCGTCGTCGATGAGCGCGCTCAGACTTCGGATGGCAGTCTGCCGACGCTCCTCGAGCGGGGCGTCCCCATGCATCAACTCCATGCGCTGCAGCATGTACACGGCGCAGGCCGCGCGGTGCGTGTCCCCGTACTTCTCGATCAAGGAGCGCAGTGACGCCGCGGCCTCGGCAGTCCGCCCTGTGAAGCGGCCGATCTTCCACAGTTGCTCCATGTCCCCGGCATTGCTGCCCAGGCGCTGCGCGTCCTCCAAGGCCTGGTCCCGGAAGGCGGCAAGCCCGCGGCTGGTCGGGATGGGCGGACTCCCGGCGGCGTCGGGCGGGGTGGACGCATCCGTCGAGGAAGGCGCGGGGCGCACCGTCACCGGGCGCCGCGGCGGTCGTGCACTGGCATCCGGCGTCGTGTCGACCGCAGTGACAGTCTCTGCATCCTGTGACACCGGCGGCGATCCCACGAACTGCAGCGCCACCACCGTGCCCACGACAAGTACCGCGATCACCGCGACCCAGATGAAGGGCTGTGACTGTTCTCGCGCCATGGCCCCATGCTAGCTCGGGTCCGCAGCCTCGTCACCTGCGGCGCGTGCCCCGCGGCGAGGGCAACACGGGCACGCGGGAGGGATCGAGGGCCGGAACGTCGAGGGTGGTATCGAGGCGCCGCGGGTCCAGGGGCGGCCGGCTCGGCGGAGCGACCGACCCGGTGAGCTCGACCTGGGCGTCGAAGCGCAGCAGCTCACCCTGGCGCCGCAGGTCGCCACGGATCTCACCCAGCCTGGCCAGGAGCGGTGCCGCAGCCTGACGCGCCGCCCACACCGCGCGCAGGTCGGTGTTGTCGCCGGCGCCGAGCAGGCCGACCCGCCCCAGTACGGCACGCAGGGCCGTGGCGTCGGCGCGGAGGGCAAACAGGGTGTCGGGCTCGACCTCGGTGCCCTGGGCGGCGAGGGCTGTGCGCAGCTGGCCCAGGGTGCCAGGACCGGTGCTCGCCACGAGCTGGCCGTCGACGACGCCATAGCCGACCACGCGCCCGCGCTCGGCATAGCTGCGTTCCCCTGCCGGCAGCTCCGCGGATCCCGCCACCAGCTGGCCGTCGCGGTTTGCCAGCCAGCGATCGAGGCGCTGTAGCAAGGCCTCGGACTGGGCCTCACGACGCAGCGGCAGCGTCAGCGCGTGCTCGACGAAGAAGGCGCTGCTCACGTCGTCGACGCTGCGTTGCTCGGTGAGGCCAGGCAGCAAGGGTTCGAGGTCGAGCAGGTGCCAGCCCGCACCACCGTCTGCCAGTGCGGCCAGCTCCTTTTTTAGGGCAATGCCCTGGCCCTCGAGCGTCCGGCCCAGGATCTCGGCATAAGGAAGCACCTCGGGGAGCACGAAGCGGGCGCTGCACCCCGTCCACAGCGAGAGGGCACCGACGCGTCGTACCTGCCGGGCCGCCGCTCCCTGCAGTACTGGAAAGCGCGCCACGCGCCGGGCTCCTTCCGAGGTGGGCCTCACGACGCTGTGCAGAAAGGCCCGGCCGTCGTCGACGCGCAGGCTGCTCGCCACGCGCTCGAGGTCCTCGGCGGCCCGCCGGGCCGTGCGCCAGGGGCTGATCTGCATGGCAGCGCGATCGAGAAGCAGCAGCAGGTCGCCGTTGGGAAGCCCGTCCAGCAGAGCCTGCCAGATGCGATCCTGCACCAGGCGCGCCCGGGGTCGGAGCGCGGCCACCAGCGGAGCGAGATCCCGGGCACAGCCCTGGGGTGCCAGCGCCAGCACGGCTCCGTCGCTGGCATAGGCAAAGCGTGGCTCTGCATCCTCGGCGATGGCGAGGCCCTCCCCCTGCACGCCCTTCGCGCTGTAATCGCGGCGGACGCCGAGCTGTTCGCGCGCAGCCACCCGTGCCACCACGCTCTCCCGAAAGCGCGCCAGTCCGCCGGGCAGCAGCCCCAGCAAGAGCACGGGCTGGATCAGGGGGCCCTCGTCGACCACGATGAGGGGGCCCGTGGGGTCCAGGCCCGCAGCCTCGAGGCTGGAGGGGTCCCAGGGGTCCAGACCCAGGCGCACACGTAGCTCGACAAACTGGCGCGTGGGGTCCAGGTCGGGAAGGGCGAGACCGATGCGCGCGAGCAGCGGGTACAGGTGGTGGCTGGCCGCCGCCACGCTCGGCACGACCAGAAGCAGTGGTGCGCGTGGCAGGCGGTCGGCCCAGCGCCCGAGGTCGGGCAGGGTCGCGGCACGCTCCCGGCTAGCCCCGAGCACCAGCAGCAACGAGATGCAGCTGACGACGATGACAGGCGCGGCCGCAGGCCGGCGGATCACGGCAGATCGTCGCGCTGGCGGGCATGCTCCCACCACGCGCGCCAGCGTGCCAGGGCGGCCTCGCGCTCGCCCTTGGGGGAATCGAAGTAGTAGCCGAAGAGTTCGCCGCTGAGCGCACTCAGCTCGTACTGCGCACTCTGCCGCAGGGACTTGTCCTTGTGCGCGAGCCCGGCCAGCAGCCACTCGACGCGGCGCTCGTGACCGTGCGCCTGGAACCAGCTTCGCCACTTGCCAGCGCTGAGCCCGAAATCGTGCTTGCTGATCTCGCGCAGGGCGTCGGCCACCTCATCCATGAGGTCCTTGGGCCCCTTGTCGAGCAGCTCGATGAGCCTGTGGATGGCCCCGCGATCAAAGCAGGCGCGACTGGCCCGGACCGCGCGCTGGATCTGCTCCAGGTCCCCGGAGCGCAGAGCCTGATCGATGTGTGCCGCGGCCCAGTCCGGCAGGGAGTGACAGCCGCGCCGGGTGCACACCTCGGCAGCGGTAAAGGCGATACGTGCCTCGACGTCCAGCAAGCACTGACACAGCCGCGCGTTGGCGGAGGGGATGTGGAGCTCGTTGAGCAGCACGACGGCCGCGATGCGCACGACCCGGTCGCGACGTCCGAGGGCCTCGACCACGATGGGCGCGGCCGCGGCCGGACCGAGGCGGACCAGGGCCTCGCACACCGCGGAGAGCGAGGCCGCCTCCGGACGACGGTCGAAGTTGCCGAACAGGTTGAGCCGGAGCTTGCCCGGAAAAGCCTTGAACAGGGCTGGCAAGGCAGCCCCGCGCAGTGCCGCGATCCGGCGCAGGGCCTCGCGCCGCGGGAGCTCATTTTCCTCGTGCGCCTCGGCCAGGTCGATCTGGTCCTGGATGCCGGGGGAAATGGGACTGTGGTGCAACACTGCGGCCAGCTCGAGCGCCGCGACCTCGTCGACGAGCGCCTGCTCCAGCCTGGCGTCATCCAGCACCAGGGGCACGGCTGCAGCGACGGTGGCTGGCGCAGGGGGTTGCTCCATCTGGTCGGCCAGCGGCTGTGGCGGCAAGGTGGCGGCGGCTGCCTCGACGGTGGCAGGCTCAACGCCGATCGATTCCTGGACGGCAGGTTCTGCACCCGGGTCCCGCGGCGACCCGGCAGGCTCCACCGGCGAGGGATCCGGCCGGGTGTCGACGGGGCTGGGGGGATCCACCTCCGCTTCACGCGAGCTCGGCACCACGGCAGGGTCTACGCGAACGGGTGCTGCGGTCACCTCCGGGCTGGCGCTCTCGGCGTGCGCGGCGACGGGCGAGGCGGACCCCGCGTCCAGTTCGAGATCCGCGGTGCCACTTTGCAGGGCTCGCTTGCGACGCAGGATCACCACCTCGAGGGCCAGGCGCACCTGCGGCATCAGCATCTGCAGGTCGGTGAGCACCGCCGGATTGATGGCAGTCTCGCCACAATCGCCCACCAGCACACCCAGCAGGCGCTCCCGGACAAAAAACGGAACGATGACCACGGCCCGCGGTGCTGCTCCGCCCAGGGCTTTCAGCAGGGCGTCCCCGCTGGGGATGGGCCCCAGGCTGTGGGCGCCGGTGCGCCGCACCAGGTGCAGCGAGGGCGAGGCCTCGAGGGGAAGGCGCAGCTGGGTGACACGGCCCTCGAGATCTCCGCCGATGGCGTCCCAGCCAATGAAGGCCTCGTCCAGCAACACGAACACGGCGACCCTGTCCAGGCGCCGATGCGCGAAGCGCAGCAGGACCTCGACCACGTCGTCTCGACTGTGCGCCAGGGCCAGCTCTGCCGAGGCGTCCTCGTGGCTCCAGCTCACGCGATGGTGGCGGAGCAGCTCGCGCTGGGCCGCGGCCTCATCCTCGGCCTGCAGTCGCTCCACCAGTCGCGGGGGGGCCTGCTCGAAGAAGCCGGTATCGACCTCGACGGTGCCGCCGGTCAGCAGCGACGAGATGGCCTCGGCTGGACGCTCGAAGCGGATATCCGACATGTCGATGCCGGCCTGGTTCGCCTGCACGGCGTGCCAGCTCTCGATGGGATCGTCGCGGCGTGCGTGGGGTTCCTCGACGCCGCTGACCGCCACCCGGCCAGGCTCATCTACCACCCAGCCGGGGCCCGCCGCCGCAGCCTCGGTCTGCGGTGTCACCGGCACCGAATCCTGCGCCCCGGCATCCGCCGCCTCGTCGTCCTGGGCAGGAGCGGTCACCTCCTCGTCGTCGGCAGGAGACGCCGGGACCGAGGCGACGCGCGCAGTGGTCCGCGCTTCCTCGGCCACGCGCTCGACCTCCTCGCCAAGCTGGGCCAGCAGATGGTCAAAGCGCGCACCCATCGGGATGCCGTAGAGCTGCTCGAGGGCATAGTTCAAGCGCAACTCGATGGTGATGTGGGGAACCACGTACAGGCTGAGGGTGAAGCCCACGTCGTCGAGCACGTCGAGCGGCAGCGGGCGACAACACGCCACGTGAAGGTGTCGACGATCCAGCTTCAGGGGAACGATGCGATAGCGCTCGGCCAGACGTCGAGGCAGGCGCTTGGCGAGTTCGGGATCGACCCCGGCAAGAGCCACGCGGTCGGCAGCCGGCAGCTTGAACCGACGCGACATCGCCTCCAGCAGGAGCGATTCCTCGACCAGCCCCATCTCGAGCAGTACGGTATCGAGCTGGCCGCCGTACAGCACCTGTCGCTGGTACGCGTCCTCGAGCCGATCCGGCTGCACCACCCCGTCTTCGACCAGCAGCTGCCCCAGACCTGTTGCCATGATGTCCTGCTCGACATGAGATGCGGCGCAGCTCACCTGCGCCAGCCGACGACCCAGTCAAACGCAGGGGTGCGCGCGGTGTCAAGGATCGCGGGCCCTGGACGCATCGTGGCGCGTGCACGTGTTGACTCGAGCGCTGGCGCGGGCCACAACACGGCATCATTGCCGCACCGAGGTTCACCGTGCCCAGGTTCACATTTCCCGTGTTGACCCTTGTCCTCGCAGGCTGCCCGGCCTCGCCCGTGACGACGACAACCACGCCGGCGCCCGGTGCCGTGGAGCCACCCGCACCTCCCACGCGCGCCTCCGAGCTGTCGCGCTACCAGGGCGTGGCCCGGGCCTCGCTGCCTGCGCTCGAGCGGCAGGACTTCAATCGCCTGGCTGCCCTGGAAAACGTGCCGCTGTTCTGGCTGCAGGACGCACTCGCCCCGGGCAATCTGGTCGAACTCGAGGATGGGGCGCTGTCGCGCTACGTGCAGGGCCAGGCCTTCACGCCGGCCTTCGATGCTCTGTATGCACGCCTGGTCGATCGCCGCCGCATCGAGGCGGTCTCCCGCGAGCTCACGTCGGGCTGGCTCACCGCCGTGGTCACCGATCTGCGCAACGCCTCCGACGCCGACAAGAAGCTGGTGCGCCACATCCAGCGCGCAGCCCGCGTCATCGAAGACCTCTACGCGGTGCAGACCGGGGCCGCGGCGGTCCAGGCACAACCCCTCGACAGCCCGAGCAAGGAACTCTACCGGCGCAACCAGGGCTACTGGTGCGAGGGGCCGCAGACCCGCGACGATGCCTTCTGCAACGGCCTGCTGAGCTTCCCCAAGCAGGCCAGCGACGCCTACCCCCGGGGCACCACCCAGGATGAGGCCTGGTGCGAGAAGTTGCGCAACGCACCCGACGCCAAGGCGCTGATGGATCCCTTCTCCGTGGTACGCGAGAAGCGGGGAGCCCTGGTGGCCGTGCCTTACCTCGAGGTCTACGGCGACAAGATGCGTGCCGTGGCCACCGAGCTCAAGCAGGCCAGTGCGCTGCTCGGCGACACCGAGGCGGCTTTCAAGAAGTACCTCGAGGCTGCCGCCCGCGGCTTCGAGACCAACAACTGGAACGAGGCCGACGAGGCCTGGGTCGCGATGAACTCGCACAACAGTGCCTGGTACCTGCGCATCGCCCCCGACGAGGTCTACTTTGACCCCTGTAACTCCAAGGCCGGCTTTCACGTGTCCTTTGCGCGCATCAACCCGGCCCTGGTCGAGTGGCAGAACAAGCTGACGCCACTGCGGCAGGACATGGAGCAGGCCCTGGCTGCCCAGATCGGCCCCCCGTACAAGGCGCGCGAGGTCTCCTTCGCCCTGCCCGACTTCATCGACATCGTGCTCAACGCCGGCGACGCGCGCAATGCCTTCGGCGCCACCGTGGGCCAGTCGCTGCCGAACTGGGGCCCGGTTTCCGAGCGCGGCGACGGCCGCACCGTGGTCATGACCAACCTGTACAGCGGCCCCGACTCCCGGGCGGTTTACCGCCAGAAGGCCGCACTCCTGTTCGACCCCGGCACCCTGAAAGCCCTGCGCGACGACGACGTCGGTGAATACCTGGACATCTTATTACACGAGGCGAGCCACAACTTCGGGCCCCACAGCGACTACAAGCTCGACGGCAAGCCGCCGCGCGAGGTGTTCGGCGGCCTCACGGCGTCCATCCTCGAAGAACTCAAGGCCCAGACCGGTGCCCTGTGGTTCACCGAGTGGCTGCGCCAGAAGGGTGTGATCGACGACGCCATGGCGCGCGCGACCCACACCGGATCGATGCTCTGGTGCTTCGGCCAGATCAGCCGCGGTCTCCTCGGCAGCGACGGCAAGTACAACGTGTACCCGACCCTGGCCGCCATCCAGGTGGGCTTCTTGGTGGACGAGGGCGCCCTGGTGTTCGACCCCGCCCTGGATCCTGCAGGTAGCGGCGACAAGGGGCGCTGGAGGCTGGTCTACAGCAAGTTCGTGCCGGCGGTGAACAAGCTGATGCGCCTCGTCGGCCAGATGAAGGCGGGGGGCGACAAGGCCGGGGCCGAGGCCCTGATCCGCCGCTTCACCGAAGGCGAGGGCCTGACCAAGATCCACGAAGCCCTGGTCAAGGAGCGCGTGCTGCGCTTCCCCAAGGAGAGCTTCGTGTACGCGGTCCGGATGTGACGCACATGCGTGCACTCCTCGTCGACACCAGGACCTGCATCGCGCCCTTCGAGGAGCGCGCGGACGAGGCCCTGTTCCTGTCCGGCACCGTGCGCCAGGTGGTCGACGCCTCCCTGGCCCAGCTGCGCTGCACCCCCGTGCTCGCCGAGTCTGCCCAAGCCCTGGCGGCGCAACCCGACGAGCTCGTGCTGGTGCTCGCGGACCGGGTGTTCATCTCGCACAAGGCGCTGCGCGATTTCCTGCGCGCAGCCCGGACTCGACTCCCGGCCCGGCTCAGCCTGCGCCGCACGCCCAGCGTCGACTACCTGCTGCCGGTGACGGACTTGCAGCCGCAGGCCCTGGCGCCCGCGGACTTCGAGCTGTCCCAGGCACGGGTGGCGCGCCTCGAGCGTGAGGCCAGCGAGCGCGTGGATCACGACGTGTTCCTGCTCAGTGGCCGCGATCTGCCCACCGAACTGCGCGGCGAGGAGCTGCTACAAGCCCTGCGCGAACGCTGTCAGCCGGTGGTGGTCAAGAAGCGCGAGATCGCGATCCCGGTGCGCCTGCCCACCCTGGGCAGCGCTGCCCAGCAAACCATGCGCTTCCCCATCACCTCGACGGTGGTGGCCGAGCTGCGGCACTGGGTTCACGTGCTGTGGCTCAACCAGCTGGCCCTGGGCATCTTCTGGATGGACCGCCTGCGTCAGCGCCCGCTGTGGATGCTGTGGCGCGCCGCGACAGCCCTGCCCTGGACGCGCACTCGCCTGCTGCAGCGCCTGGTGGTGCGCGGCCGTCGCTGCCGCATCCACCCCACGGCCCACGTCGAGCTCAGCGTGCTCGGCGACGACGTGGTGGTCGGACCCCACGCCAGCATCCGCAACAGCTTCGTCGGCAACGGCGCCGAGATCGGCAGCCACGCCACCGTGCTCAACAGCAGCATCGGCCCTGGGAGCTTCATCACCGAGAAGACCTTTGTCATCTGGAGCGCCTGCTATCCCGGCGCCACCATTGGGAATTACAAGCTGCAGGTGTCGCTCATAGGACGCGATGCGCATCTCAACGCCTGGGCCGGGCTCATCGACGCCAAGTTCCAGGGCCAGGTGCAGGTCGAGCGCGGCGGACGTCTGATGTCGACCGAGCGATCCTTCCTCGGTAGCTGCGTGGGCCATCGCGCGGTGGTGGCGTCCAAGATCCTGGTGCTTCCCGGCCGCGCCATCCCCAACGACGCCATCGTGGTCATGCGCCCCGACGAGGTGGTATCCGAGATTCCGAGCGACCTCGCCACCGGACAGCCCCTGGTGCGCGACCACGGCACCCTGGTCCCCCTGAGCAGCCTGCGCTGAGCCCTGACCGGTTCTATGGCTCGGCATGGCCGAGGCGCGCCATTTTGAAGGGAGGTCGGCAGCCAGGTGGGGTGATCTCACCCATGCTAATGGGCCAGCTTCCTGGCCCGCCAAAGGGCGGTCCGCGAGGCCTGCAGCGCTGTGTGATGAGTTTATTATTTCTTTATTTTACGTGGTGTTATCTTTTTTTTCTCAAGTCTCCGCGCAGGTGACCTGGTTTGTGATATGGTACGCCGCCTTTCATGGCACTGTGGTTTTTACGCAGCATGTTCAACCACCCAGAGAGACGGGTCAGCATGAAGGACACAACAGAGTTCAGCTACGACGTGGACAAGCAGATCGTTGAGGGATTCCTGAGCAACAAGTCCGCCATGTACAACAACTTGGGCGAGGTCGGCTATTCGCGCCGCGTGCTCAAGGAGCGCGCCGAGAAGCTGGGGCTCACCCAGTCCCTGCTCGCGCAGCACTCGGCGGGTGAAGTTCAGCTGGCCGTGCGCAGCTGCCTCAACTGTGATGAGCCCTTTGTCTCCGTGGGCTCTTTCAATCGCCTGTGCAAGCGCTGTAGATCCAGGCACTAGACCGATTTCAAGCCTCGCGCGCCTTGGCCCTACCACGCGGTAGGTGCCGGGTCCGGGCTGTGTCCTGAAGGCCAGGATCCGCCCTGGCGGCAAAGCCCTGCGCCCCTCCTGCTGCGCTCCGGTCTGTGGAATCCCGATAAAAAACGGGCCCCGTTGCCAGGGCCCGTGTTCGAATCACAGGTTCACAGGAGCCGAGTGATCAGCCGTCCGTGCCGTCAAAGAACTTGTCGTAGATCCCCTTGACGAACTTGGGGTCGACGTAGGGGTTGCGGCTGTTGGCGCCGGCCCAATCGTTGAAGGCCGAGGGCCGCCACAAAAAGTCCGGGTTCTCGCTCTTCCAGCCACTGTTGACCACCTCACCCTTGTCGTTGGTCTCGAGCCAGTAGCGGTAGTTCTTGCCGGCGTAGTCGCTGTCCCCGAACATCACGTCCATCTGGTACTCGACCACGGTGTTCTTGGGATCGGCAGGGCCATTGTGGCCCTTGAGGTCCTTGACATCGTCAGCGCTGAGCTTGCTGGCGCTGTTGAGGTCGGCCTTCCAGAAGTTGTAGTTCCACACGTGGGAGCCGCTGTCGCGGTCCATGGCGGCGGGCCGCTTGTCCTCGCCCAGCCACTTGATCATGGTCGAGTGGAACTCGGCCGGGGCCATGTCCTTGCTGTCCTCGCGGGCCACGTGCTTGATGTCGGTGGCCTTGATCACCTCTTCCTTGCCGTCCATGCCCCGGAACCTGATCGTCTTGTCCGCGTCCTTGTAGGGGTCGGTGAGCACCTGGTAGTCGCCGTCCCAGCGCCACATGTCCTTGGAGTTGAAATCCACCTCGTCGAGCAGCTTGCCCTGGATCTGGCGGCCGTCCTTGAGCACCAGGATGTCGGGCTTGTCGTCGTAGCGGTTACCGATGAAGTCGGTGCCCTTGGCCTGGCTGTCGGCGAGCACGGTGAGCAGGCCGCGCAGGTCCTGCTTGGTGAAGGTCACGCCGTCGACGGTGACGCTGTCTTTTTGCGGATCCTTGAACAGGATGCCGGCCAGGGCCACCTTGTCGCAGCTGCCCCACCAGCCCACGCTCATGCTGCCGTCGATCTTTCCGTCGCTGCCGGCGTGGGTGTAGAAGACCTCCTTGGCCTGGTCCTCGGTGAGCTTGGTGCCGTCGGGCTTGGTGAACTCGAAGCCGGTGATCTTGCCGCTCGCGTCCTTGAGCTCGGTGCGCTTCAGGTCGATGGTCTTGTCGCCCTCGGTGAGCTTGGGCTTGAGCTGGCCGCGGCTGGACACGGCCGCGAAGTCGCCGCGGCTGTCCAGGAAGTCGACCTTGACGCCCTTGCTGATCTTGCCGTCGCCGTCGAAGTCGACGCCCGTGGTGTACTCGGCGTCGCGCTCGCTGAGGTTGCTGTTGGGGATGAACTCGCCCTTGTTGGCCGAGTCGCCGATGAGCCAGTTCAGGGCGGGCTTGCGCTCGAACTCCAGCGCCTTGGCCTTGTCCGCCTGACCGCGGGCGACGAGCAGCTTGTCCAGCTTGCCCAGGGGACCTTCCTTGGCCCACAGGTTGCTGCCAGCGCTGCCGGCCTGATCCATGTCACCGGAGCCGGCCATGGGCCAGTAGGTGGTGGTCCACACCTTGTGGTCGGCGGCCATCTCGCGCTTGTCGAACTTGTTGATGTCGGTGCCGCGGGCGGTCTCGGCCAGGTCGCTCACGGTGTCGAAGTCGGTGTCCTTGGCGTCGAAACCCCGCGCCGGCGACTGGCGACCGGCGTTGAGCAGCTTCTCGACCTGGGCGTCGACGGTCTTGGGGTCCTGCCCGGCGCCCAGCGCCTTGAGCTTGCCCGCGTATTCAGCGAACAGGCCAAAGGCCTTCTGCGGGTCCTGGAACTCGGCGCCGCGCTCGTTGACCTCGGCCTTGAAGGTGTCGGCCACCTTGCTCAGGTCGGTCAGGGTCGACACGTGGTTGGACAGGGTGCCTGGATCGACGGGGCCGGGAGGCGTCGGCGGCGGAGTCGGGGCGACGCCGATGAAGGCCTCGAGCTGGGCCTTGGCCGCGGGGTCAAACTTGTCGCCGTGCTCCTTGAGGATCTTCTGCAGGTCCTTCTTCTCGGTCTTGGCCAGGCCGGAGCCGTCCTTGGCGGACTCGATGAGCTTGCCAACCTCGGCCTCGGTGATCTTGTTGTCGGCGATGATGCTGGGGAAGAGGTTGCGCAGACCCCTGTCGCGAATGCTCGTCATGACGCACTCCTGCCAAACTTGGTTTGGTGAAACTTGAGCAGCAAGTTGAAAAACCTTTATAAAAACGCCCCAGGGGCGTCAGCAACATGCGTCGTCCCGAGCAGAACCAGGACGTACCCACAGGTTACCAAGCACCAAGGGGCTGTGCAACCTGGCGCCTCGCGCCCTGCGGGCCTGCACTGTGTAGCGCGTTCACCTGCAATCTGGCGTGAGATCTCTCACTTTTTGGGGGCCGGGCGAAGCTGCCCCAGCAGCACGCGGCGGGAATAATCCCCCCTCGTCTTGCATTTGAATGGCGAACCGGTTAATTCCGCGCGCTTACGAAGTGCGGAGGGGACCGTGAGGGGATGGCCCCACGCGGGCCGGAATCCCCGAGGATGCGAGCGCAGGGACGGATCAGGCTGGCGGCCTGGGCAAGGGCTGCACAGAGCGACACCGAGCTAGCAGGTGGTGACCCATGAGTGACGAAATTCGCGTGGTGTCGGAGCTCATCGAGAAGGAGAGCGCCTTTGTCGACATGCTGGTGGCCGAGGTGCACAAGGTCATCGTGGGTCAGCGGCGCATGGTCGAGCGCCTGCTCATCGGCCTGCTCGCCGACGGCCACGTGCTGCTCGAAGGTGTGCCTGGTCTGGCCAAGACCCTGACCGTGACCACGGTGGCGCGCTGCATCCAGGCCAGCTTCAGCCGCATCCAGTTCACCCCGGACCTGCTGCCCGCAGATGTCACCGGCACCATGATCTGGGATCCCGAGCAACGGCGCTTCTTGCCCAAGCAAGGCCCGGTGTTCGCCAACATCGTGCTCGCCGACGAAATCAACCGCGCGCCGGCCAAGGTGCAAAGCGCCCTGCTCGAGGCCATGCAGGAGCGCCAGGTCACCCTTGGCGACAGCACCTATCCCTTGCCGCGGCCCTTCCTGGTGCTGGCGACCCAGAACCCCATCGAGCAGGAGGGGACCTATCCCCTGCCCGAGGCCCAGGTCGACCGCTTCATGCTCTTCGTCAAGGTCAGCTACCCGACCAAGGACGAGGAGCGGCTGGTGATGGAGCGCATGACCGAGACCCGGCCGGTCGAGCTGACGCCCGTGGTGACGCCGGAGCAGATCCAGCGCGCCAAGGACACGGTGCGCCGCATCTACGTCGACGACAAGATCAAGAGCTACATCATCGACCTGGTGCAGGCCACGCGGAAGCCCGAGCAGTACGGGCTCAAGGACCTGGCGCCACTGCTGCGCTACGGTGCCAGCCCGCGTGCCTCCATTGCCCTCAACCTGGCGGCGCGCGCCCACGCCTTCTTGCGCCACCGCGGCTTCGTCACCCCCGAGGACGTCAAGACCATAGGCCACGATGTGCTGCGGCATCGCCTGATCCTCAGCTTCGAGGCCGAGGCCGAAGAGGTGAGCCAGGACGACGTGGTGCAGCGGGTGTTCGATAGCGTGGCGGTGCCGTGAACGACGTGTGAGTCGGGAGTCTCGTCGTGGAAACCCGTGAGCTGATCAAGAAGATCCGGCGCCTGGAGATCGCCACCCGGCGTGCCGTGCACACCCAGCTCGCGGGTGGCTACCACTCCGTGTTCAAGGGTCGCGGCATGGTGGTCAGCGACGTGCGCCCCTACCAGACCGGCGACGACTGGCGCGCGGTGGACTGGAACGTGACCGCGCGCACCGGCGACCTGCACGTCAAGGAGTTCATGGAGGAGCGCGAGCTGGTGGTGGTGCTGGTGGTGGACCTCAGCGCCTCGCTGCGCTTTGCCACGCGCCAGGCTGCCAAGCGCGAGCTGGCGGCGCAGCTGGCCGCCCTCATCGGCTTCACGGCCATCCGCAACCGCGACAAGGTGGGTCTGTGTCTGTTCACCGATCACGTCGAGGCCTACCTGCCCCCCAAGAAGGGGCGCCAGCACGGGCTGCACGTGATTCGCGAGATCCTGGGGCGCCAGCCCGAGGGCGAGGGTACGCGTCTCGACCTGGCGCTGGAGTTCGTCGCGCGCGTGGTGCGGCATGGCTCGGTGGTTTTCGTGGTCAGCGACTTCCTGTTCGGTGACGACGGGCTGCTCCCCGCGGTCGAGGTCCAGGCGCGGGTCGAGCGCGCCCTGCGCATCGCGGCGGTGCGCCACGACCTGGTGGCCCTGCAGGTCAACGATCCCTTCGAGCAGGCTCTGCCCGAGGTGGGCCTGCTGCGCGTGCGCGATCTCGAGAGCGGCCGCGATGCCCTGGTGGACACCTCGAACGTACAGGTGCGCGCCCGCTACGCCCAGCTGCAGGCGGCGCGGCAAGCGACCCTGGACAGCCAGCTCGCTCGCCTGGCCATCGACCACCTACACATACGCAGCGACGAGGATCCTGTGCCTCCCCTGGTGTCCTTCTTTGCGGCGCGGCGCCATCGCGGCGGGAGGGCCTGAGCGTGCGCTGGACCCTCCTCGTCACCGCGAGCGTGCTGTGGACCGCCGGGCTGTGCGCGCAGGACGCAGCCGGAGGCGCGGCTCTTGACGCCTCTGTCGCCGAGGATGCGGGCTCCGGTTCCGGCCCCCATCTCGACGTGATCGCCCGCCTGGAGCCGGCACAGGTCCAGCTCGGCGAGCGCTTCGAGCTGGTGGTCGAGGTGCAGCGGTCCCCCGAGCAGCGCATCGAGGTGCCGGCCCGGGTGCAGAACGATCAGGTATCGCAGCTGGGCGAGGTGCAACGCCAGGTGCGCCAGGACGGCGAGCGGGTGACCGAGACCCTGCGCGTACCGCTGGCAGCCTTCGCCTTGAAGAACGTCGAGACCCCGGCGCTGCCGCTGCGCCTCGGCGACGGCGAGATCGTCGAGGTGGCACCGCTCCCTGTGACCGTGCAGACCGCGCTCGGCGACGATGCGGCCGCGCAGGGCCTGGCCGAGGCCAAGGGTCCGGTGGAACTGACGCGCTTTGACCCACGGCCGGTGGCCGTGCTCGGCGGCATCGTGCTGCTCGGGCTGCTTGGCGTCGGCCTGTGGTGGTGGCGCCGTCGACGCAAGCGACGCGGCGTGGCCGCACCCAAAGCCGAACCTCCCCGCCCTGCCCACGAGGTCGCCCTGGAGTGCCTCGACGCCCTGGAACGCTCACCCTGGGTCCAGCAAGGCGAACTGCAGCGCTTCGTCGACGAGGCCATCGCCATCCTGCGAACCTACCTGGGCGCGCGCTACGGCATCGCGGCCCTCGACATGACCTCGACCGAACTGCTGACGGCTCTGGAGACCATCCTCGACGCTCGCCTCGACGTGGACGAGGTCAGGCAGATCCTGGGCGCGACCGATCTGGTCAAGTTTGCCAGGGCCCCCACCACCACCCGCGCCTGTGCCGCACTGGTCGACAAGATTCGCCGGCTGGTGCGGGTCACGACGCCACGCCGGCAGGGGGTCGCAGCGTGAACGGGCTGATCCAGGCCTGGGACGCCGTGCACGCCGCAGGTGGCCCGCTCAACGCGCTGGGCGTGCTGCGCTTTCGCGATCCCTGGTGGCTGCTTGCCCTGCTCGGGGCGCTGCCGCTGGTGATCGCGCTGTGGCGTCACGGGCGAGGTGTGCCGCGCTTTGCCACCGCGGTGGTGGCCGAGCTGAGCAGCCTGCCTGCGACCAGCCGCCGCAACCTCGAGGGAATTCCGCGCCTGCTCGGTATCGTGGTGTTCGTCCTGGGCGCCATCGCACTGGCGCGACCGGACCTGCCTGGTCGGCCAGCGCCCCTCGATGCCGAGGGCATAGACATCGCGCTCATCCTCGACGTGTCCACCAGCATGAACGCGGCGGACTTCTCGCCCAAGGACCGCATCCACGTCGCCAAGCAGGTGATCGGCGACTTCGTGCGCCAGCGCGACTCGGATCGCATCAGCCTGGTCGTCTTCGCGGGCGAGGCCTTCACCCAGGTCCCGCTGACCCTGGATTACGACCTGTTGCACATGGTGCTCGAGGGCGTGCGCACCGGCGTGATCACCGACGGTACGGCCATCGGCGACGCCCTGGCCACGGGCCTCAATCGGGTGCGCGGTGGAGTGGCCACCAGCAAGGTCCTGATCCTGGTCACCGACGGCGACAACAACGCCGGCAGTGTGCCCCCCCTCGAGGCGGCCAAGATGGCCAAGGAGATAGGAGTCACGGTCTTCACCATCCTGGTCGGCAAGGGGGGCCGCGTGCCCTACCCCGTGGGCGCCAACCTGTTCGGCGAGATGCGCTACGAGTACCGCGAGATCCCGACCAACCCGCAGCTGTTGCAGGAGATCGCGAAGACCACCGGCGGCCGATTCTACAGCGCCACCGACCGCGAAGCGCTGCAGGGCAGCTTCCAGGACATCCTGAGCCGCATGGACAGGACCCGGCTCGAAGCCGCGGCACGCCACGCCCGTCGCGTCGAGGCTGCGCCGCTGTTGACCTGGCCTGCCCTGGCCCTGCTCTGCCTGGCGCTGGTGCTCAGGAGCACCGCCCTGAGGAGCTTGCCATGAGGACACTCCATGCAGCTCGGTGAGCCCACAGCCCTGTGGTGGCTGCTTGTGGTGGCGCTGACCCTGGCCATCATGGGCTGGAGCCAGCGCGCGCGGCGCCGGGATCTGGCCCGGCTGGGGGACCTGCCCCTGCTGCGCGAGATGATGGACGAGCTGTCGCCCCGCCGACGGCGGCTTCGCCAGACACTCCGGGTGATCGCCCTACTCGCGCTGACCCTGGCTGTGCTGCGACCGCAGTGGGGCGACCATACGGAACTCGCTCGTCACCGCGGGCTCGACGTGGTGTTCGCCCTGGACGTGTCGCGCAGCATGCTCGCGCGCGACGTCAAGCCCGATCGCCTGGACCGGGCGAAGGCCGAGATCTCGACGCTGGTCGGCCAGCTCGAGGGCAACCGGCTGGGTCTGGTGGCCTTCGCGGGCACCGCCTTCGTGCAGTGTCCCCTCACCACCGACGCCGCGGCGCTGCGCATGTTCCTGTCGGCCCTCGACCCCGAGGTGGTTCCACAGGGTGGCACGGCCCTGGCCAAGGCCCTGCGGGTGGCTGAGCGGCTGTTCCAGAGTTCGGCAGCCCAGGCCGAGCACAGCGGTCGCCACCAGGGCCAGGTGCTGGTGCTCATCACCGACGGAGAAGACCACGAGGGTGAGGTGGTCGAGGCAGCCAAGGCGCTCAAGGATCAGGGGGTGACGGTGTTCGCCGTGGGCATTGGCTCCGAGGAGGGAGAGCCCATCCCGACCTTTGGCGAGAATGCGGTGGTCACCGGCTACCTCAAGGACAAGCAGGGCAAGCCCGTGTTGAGCAGGCTGGAGCTGGGCACCTTGCGCAGCCTCAGCGACGCGGCAGGAGGGCAGCTGCTCAGCGGCCCGGGCATCGATCGCAACCTGATGCAGGTGGCGCGCGACATCGACAAGCTGCAAAAGGCCGAGTTCGAGTCGCGCCTGGTGGTGCAGCACCAGGAGCGTTTCCAGTGGCCCCTGGCCCTGGGCATGCTCGCGCTGGGGGTCAGGGCGCTGGTCGGCGAGCGCAAGAAGAAGGTCGCCGGGCCAGACCGGGCAAAGGAGCTGACGACGCGACAGCTCACCCGGAACAGGTCGGCAGGGAAACCCTCGACCACCCCCGGAGAGGCGGTGCTGCCATGATGCCGTGGGTGCGTGGCCTCGCTGCCGTGATCGTGGCCTGGAGCCTGTTCCAGCGCCCGGATCCCGACGTGGCCGAGGGCAACAGGCTGCTCGCCGAGGGCAAGGCGCAGGAAGCCCTGGAGGCCTACCAGCGGGTGCAACCGAAGGACGGCGCCGAGCGGCGACGGCTGGCCTACAACCGAGGCACGGCCCAGCTCAAGCTCGGTGAGTTCAAGGATGCCCGCGATAGTCTGCGCGAGGCCCAGGGCGATGCCGATGCGGGGCTGCGGATCAGCGCCGCTTTCAATGAAGGCAATGCCGCGTTCATGATGAAAGACCTCGCGGGCGCGGTGGACGCCTACCGCCGGGTGCTGCTCGCAGATCCGAAGATGGCTGAGGCCCGGCGCAACCTGGAGATGGCCCTGCGCGCCATGGAGAAGCCCGACGCCGGGCAGCCCGATGCCGGTGACCAGGGTGACGGCGGTGGCGGCGACTCAGGAGACGGCGGATCCGGCGATGGTGGTTCACAGGGGGGTGACGGTGGTTCCGGGGGGAGCGACGGAGGGACCTCCTCCGGCGACGCGGGCCGCGGTGGTGACGGCGGCAGCTCCGGAGCCCAGCAACCTCAGCCCACGCCACAGCAGCCGCAGGAGATCTCGAAGCAGGATGCGTTGCGACTGCTCGACGCCCTGCGCGATGCGGAGCAAGATCGGCTGCTGATGCGCTACCTGGACCAGCAGAGCAGCAGCGCCGAACCGGAGAAGAACTGGTGAGCCCTCGACGACACAGCACCGTGCTCCTGATGGCCACGAGTCTTCTCCTGGCCGCCCAGGTCCGGGCCCAGGATCTTCGCTACACGGTGGAACCCGAGGCGAGCCAGGTCGCGGTGGGTCAGCCCTTCCAGGTGGTGTGTCGCATCAGCGCGTCGAGCGAGATCGAGGACATCGAGCTTCCGGATCTGGGCGAGCTGCTGCAGCTGGGCTCGTCGCGCTCCGAGGGGTCCCAGGTCACCATCAGCAATGGCCAGCTCAACGTGGCTCGCCAGATCACCATCGTGCTCAGCCTGCAAGCCGAGCAGCCAGGGCGCTACACCCTGGGCCCTGGCTCGGCCCGGGCAGGGGGGCAACGGGTGCAGAGCCGCGCCGTGATCGTCGAGGCCCGGGGCCAGGCGCGCGCGGGCTCCAGCCCCGCTCCAGCCACGACGCCCCCGAGCTCCGAACCGCTGCCGCAGCAGGGCACGCAGGGTTTCGAAAAGGTCTTCGTCGCGCTCGCGGTGGACCAGGCCCAGGTCGTGCTCGGCCAGCAGATCACCGCCACGCTCACGCTGTACAGCCGGGTCGACCTGAGCGACATCCAGAACGTGCGCTTGCCGGACTTCCAGGGGGTGGTGGTCGAAGAACTCGATGCGCCACGCCGGGTCTCGGGCCGCCCCGTGCTGCTCGACCGCAAGCGCTACCAGGCCTACAGGCTGCGCAGCCTGGCTCTGTTCCCGACCCAGGCCGGTCTGCTGCAGCTGCCTCCCGCCTCGGTGGTGGCCGTCGTGGGCGGTGGCTTCTTCAATGCCGGGCAGCGCGCGCAGTTGGAGAGCGAGCCGGTGGAGGTCGAGGTGCTGCCCTTGCCCGTCGAGGGCCGACCACCCGGCTTCGAACCGGGCAACGTCGGTGACTACGCCCTAGAGGTGACGCTGTCCTCGCGCACCCTGACGCTGCGCGATCCCCTGACGGTCAAGGTGGCCGTGGTTGGCAGCGGCAATCTGCGCGCGGTCACGGCTCCACCCCTGACTGCGGTCGATGGCTTTCGCGTGTACCAGCCCACACCCTTCGAGGACCTGCAGATCGGCGATGGTACCGTGCGCGGCCGCAGGGGCTATGAGGTGCTGCTGCAACCCCAGCGTCCGGGCCAGCTCACCCTGCCCTCGCTGGTGTTCGCCTTCTACGATCCGGTGCAGCGGCAGTATCGCAGCGCGCGCAGCGACGCGATCGTCGTCGAGGTCACCGGCGTTGCCGCGAGCGAGACCGCGGGGTTGGACGATGCGGCCACAGCGGCGTCGGCCACGCTCCTGGCGGCTCGCCCGGTCCGCCTCTCCCCCGCCAGTGCCACCCCGGCCAGGCCCTGGTCCCGCAGCGTCATGATGAGCATGCTGTTCGGGCTGCCGGCCCTGGCTGTGATTTTGGTATGGGCGGATGGTGCGCGTCGACGTCGTCACGCCTCGCGCACCCTGCAACGGCAGCGGGAACGCGTGCGCGCTCGCCGAGCGGTGCTCGAGGGGGCCGGACGCCTCAACGCCGACGCCCTGGCGCGCGAGGTCGAACATTATCTCGAGCTGGTGCTCGGGCAACCGGTGCGGGGGCTCACCCGCGAGGGCCTGGATCAGCTGCTCGTGCAGTGCGGTGTCGACGGAGACCACGCACATCAGGTGCATGCCTTTGGCGCGGCAGCCGAGGCCTCGCGCTTTGCCCCGCCCGATCTCCGCGGCCAAGACGACCTGGCCACCCGGGCGCGGGCTCTGGTCGACGTCGTCGAGCAGTGCCTGCGGGATCAGGAGAGCAGGCCATGATCACCCTCCTCGCCTGCCTGGGGCTGGCCTCGGTGCTGGCCTCCGACGTGGACAGTGCCCTGGCCGAGGCCCGCGACGCCGTGCAGCGTGGAGACTTCGCGGCTGCGGAGGGCGCCTACCAGCGCGCCATCGCCGTGGGCGGTGCCAGCGCGGATCTGCTTTACAACCAGGGCACCGCGGCCCTCAAGGCGGGCCATATCGGAGAAGCCAGCCTGGCTCTCGAACGTGGCCAGCGCCTGGCGCCTGCAGACGAGGACATCGCCTTCAACCTCGCCCGTGTGCACGAGCGCATTGGTGGCCCGCTGGCCAGCGCCGCGGTGCTGCCGCGGCCGGGCGCCAGCGTGCTGCAGGAGACGACATCGACCTGGCAGCGCCGGGCCATCGTCGCGCTGGGCGTGATGCTGTTGCTGCTTGCGGGCCGGGCTGCTTCCGTGACGCGCTGGGTGCTGGCACGCCGCCTGCTCCTGGCCACCGCGCTGGCCTGTGGGGCCGCGGGGATGGGCCTGGGAGTGGTGGCCCTGCAGCGCGCCGAGCTGGATGCTCGCGGCGATGCGGTCCTGGTGGCACCCGCAAGCCAGGCCGCGCGCGAGGCCCCCGCGAGCGACGCCCCCGCCGTATTCACCATCGAGCCTGGCATGCCGCTGCAGATCGTGGATCGGTATCAGGGCTTCGCCCGCATCCGCCTGCTCAACGGACTCGAGGGCTGGGTCGTGGCCAGCACCACCGTGCAACTTGCTGAACAAGACAGGTGACCGCGCCCGCCCGCTTTGGATAGAGTGCGGCGCATGATCCGTCCCCAGACAGCTCCCTGCGGCGTGCTCGCCCTGCTTCTGCTCGGGTCGGGCTGCGCCACTCTCGAAAAAGCCTTCAGCGAGGAGGGCGTGGTCTTCAAGCCCACCGCCCGCGGCAACTTCGAGGCCGGCGAGGAAGCCCTGACCGACAAGAACTGGGAAGAGGCGGTCAAGTACTTCGGGCACGTCAAGACCAAGTTCCCCTATTCGAAGTACGCCGTGCTGGCCAGCCTGCGCACCGCCGACGCCCATTTTGGCGACGAGAAGTACCTCGAGGCCATCGACGCCTACCGCAGCTTTGCCAAGCTGCACCCCAAGCACGAGCAGGTCCCCTACGCCGCGTTCAAGGTCGCAGAGTGTTATTTCGAGCGCATGCCCGAAGAGTGGTTCTTCTTGCCCCCGGTCGAGGAGAAGGACGCCACACCGGTGCTCGACGCCCAGGCCTCGCTGAGAGATTTTCTGGGCCGTTACCCTGACGACGCCAACGCGAAGCGGGCCAAGGACATGCTGAACGAGCTGCAGCAGCGTCTGGTCTCCCACGAGCTGTACGCCGCGGACTTCTACCGTCGCCAGGGACGCTGGCGTGCGGTCGCCTGGCGGGCCCAGACCGCGGCCGAGAGGTTCCCCGAGAGCACCGAGGCACCGGGTGCGCTACTGCGCGCCGCCGAGGCCTACGAGGAACTGGGCGAGGGGAAGGCAGCCTTGCGTGTCTACCAAAGCTTGAGCGAGCGGTATCCCGCCAGTGAACAGGCCAAGACGGCGCTGGAGCGCGTGACCAAGGGAGTGGCTCACCCGGACGCGGATGAGCGAAGCCCCAACGACAGCGCCGAGACGCCAGCGCCGGCGGAGACGCCCGGGGCCAAGA
Source organism: Pseudomonadota bacterium (assembly GCA_043821645.1). Lineage (GTDB taxonomy): Bacteria > Myxococcota > JACRCW01 > JAFGSX01 > JAFGSX01 > JBDRCO01. Next base: position 229,651 of record JBDRCO010000051.1, read on the forward strand.
GTGACGATGGCGAGGACGAGTCTGGGGAGTAGCGGGCATGCGCCAGTCGTGGTCCCCGGCGACCTGCTCTGGCGACGTGGGACATCCCGACGGTTTGGGTTTTTGACTTGCTGAGGTTCTCGGGTTACCAGTAGTGATGCAGGCCCGCCGCGAGTGGCGGCATGCCCGGCAGAAAGGCGCAGGATGGACGAAGCGCTCAAACAGGCCTTGTCCCTGGGGCGCAGTTTCTACGCCAACAAGGAGTACGACAAGGCCGAGCCCCACCTCGCCAAGGTGGCCTCGGAAAAGCCGGGCTTTGCCGACGTGCACAACATGCTCGGGGTCATCTACCACGATCGCGGCCAGTTCGAGAAAGCCGAGAGGTGCTTCGAGGTGGCGGTGGCGATCAATCCCAAGTACACCGAGGCGGCCCTCAACCTGGCTGTGACCTACAACGACCAGGGCAAATACGCCGAGGCCAAGTCCATCTACAAATCGGCCCTGACCGCGGCCGCCGAGAGCCCGAGCGACCTGGACCCCTTCGTCGCTGGCAAGATCGCCAACATGTACGCCGACATCGGCGATGTGTACGCCTCCTGTGGGTCTTTCCACGAGGCCATCCTCGAGTACCAGCGGGCGCTGGCACTGCGGCCCCAGTTCGTGGACATTCGCCTCAAGCTGGCGAACGCCTATCGCGATCTCGGAAACAGGGATGCGGCCTTGCGGGAATATGATGCTGCCCTGGGGATGAGCCCGGACTTCGTGCCGGCGCTCCTGCACCGCGGCATCGCGCGCTATGCAGCTGCGAACATTCCTGGCGCCGTGGCCGATCTCGAGGACGTGTTGCGCAAGGAGCCCGAACACAGCCGCGCGAAGCTTTACCTGGCCATGATCCGCGATCGCCAGGAAGCCGAGCCCGGTGCCGGGGACGAGACTTCCGAGGGAGGCCGCTGATGTCGAGGCGGGAGAAGGGGTGCCGGGGTGGCGACTAACCAGTCCACGGGCTTCGCCCTGCGCTTCATCTCTGGCAAGTACCAGGGTGGCGAGTTCCCGCTGCCCTCCGACAAGGAGCTTGTCATCGGCCGCTCGTCCGACCTCGACATGGTGCTTGTCGAGGACATGGTCTCACGCAAGCACGCCAAGATCACGACCCACGACGGTGACATCGTGATCATGGATCTGGGTTCCACCAACGGCACCTTCGTCAATGGCGAGCGCATCAAGAAGTCGCGCCTGAAGGAAGGTGACCGGATCTTGATCGGCACCTCCATCGTCAAGCTGATCAATGCCGCCGACGCCGCCCTGGATAGTTCCCGGGGCATGATGCCAGCCGAGGATCAGGCGGCAGGCAAGAGCTCGACCATGTCGGGCTCCATCGCCGAGGTGCCGCTTCCCGACCTGCTGCAGCTTTTTGGCACCAGCAAGAAGAGTGGCGTGCTGTCCATCCGTGGTGCTCACGAGGGACACATCTACCTGCGACAGGGTCGCGTGTACTACGCGCTCATCGATCAGAACCACGAACTGGGACCGATGAAGGCGCTGTGCCGGATGATGAACTGGCAAAACGGCGACTTCGAGTTGCAGCCGCCGTCCAACGAATCCTTCACCTTCGAGCTCGACGACGCCACCGAGGCCCTGATCATGGAGGCCATGCGGCAGATCGACGAACTCGGGCGCATCAAGAGCCAGGTCCCACCGGCCACGGCCACCCTGGGTGTGATGGAACCTCTCATGGCGGCGCTGTCGGAGTTGAGCCGCGAGCAGCTAGACATCTTCCAGCTCGCCTTCAACTACGGCGTGGTGCAGGACGTCCTGGACCAGGCCCCTGGCACCGATTTCGAGACCTACACCGCGCTGGTCGACCTGATCCAGGGCGAGTACCTGCGCATCTTGTAAGCCGCGGCCCGCTCCCCCATACTCGACGGCGTGCGCAAGCCAGTGGTTCCCTGCGGAGGTCTCGGCGAGCCTCCCCTGCCGGGAAGAAATCCCGGCGCGACATTATTCCCGGCTCCGGCTTCGCCAGGACGCACCGTGGATCTTTCGGCACAACAACCTCGGTGGCCACATGAGCGTTGAGCGTTCATCCCGGCTCCGCAGCATCTTCGCCTGCCAGGAGTGCGGCCACCAGGTGGCCAAGTGGCACGGCCGCTGCCCGGCCTGCGGCGTGTTTGGCAGCCTGGTCGAGGAGAGGGCGCCCGGCGAGGAGCGTCCAGCCGCGCGTGGTCAGGGTCGGCTCGCCGAGGGTGATTCAACGCCGCAGCTCATCGACGCCATCACCGCGTCCCCTGAGGCACGCTTGTACACGGGCAGCGCAGAGCTCGACCGCGTCCTCGGGGGCGGCGTGGTGCCGGGCATGCTGATCCTGGTCGGCGGGGATCCCGGCATCGGCAAGTCCACCCTGGTGCTCGCGGCCTGCGACCGGCTCGCGCAGCAGGGTGCGCGCTGCCTCTATGTCACCGCCGAGGAGAGCCTGGCCCAGGTCAAGCTGCGCGCGCAGAGGCTGGGTCTGCAGGGGAGCACCCTGCAGGTGGTTGCCGAGACCGACCTCGACCGCATCGAGGCCCACGTCGAGAACCTGGCCCCTGCGGTGCTCGCGGTGGATTCGATCCAGACCGTGTACAGCGCTGCCCTCGACAGTGCACCTGGTTCCGTCGCCCAGGTGCGTGAGGCCACGGCGCGCCTCATGTACCTGGCCAAGGGCAAGGGCGTGGCGACCTTCGTGGTGGGCCACGTGACCAAGGAAGGCACCATCGCCGGACCGCGCATGCTCGAGCACATGGTCGACACCGTGCTCTACTTCGAGGGTGAGTCGGGTGGCACCTACCGCATCCTGCGTGCCCACAAGAACCGGTTCGGCTCGACCAACGAGATCGGTGTGTTCGAGATGCGCGCCGAGGGGCTGGTCGAGGTCAGCAATCCCTCGGCCCACCTGCTGGCCGAGCGACCCGAGGGGGCGGCGGGCTCCGTGGTCGTGCCCACGGTCGAGGGCACGCGCCCTCTCCTGGTCGAGGTCCAGGGTCTGGTGGCGTCGAGTCCCTTCGGCACACCGCGCCGTACCGCGCTGGGCATCGATCCCAACCGGGTGGCCTTGCTCTGTGCCATTGCCGAGCGCGCCCTGGGTGTCGACTTCGTGGGACAGGACATCTACGTCAACGTGGCGGGTGGCGTGCGGCTCAGCGATCCCGCCGCCGACCTGGGTGTGGCGCTGGCGCTGGTGTCGTCGGCACAGCGACGTCCAGTGGCCGCCACCACGGTGCTGATCGGCGAGCTGGGTCTGTCGGGCGAGGTCCGCAGCGCTCCGCTGATCGAACTCCGGCTGGGCGAGGCCGCCAAGCTCGGCTTCACGGACGCCGTGCTGCCCGCGCGCCAGACCCGAGGCCTGTCCATCCCGGGCTTGACCCTGCACCCCGTACGAACCCTGGAGCAGGCCCGCGAGGTGGCACTGGAGGCCGTGCACGCGGCGCCCCCACATGACGCGCGGAGGCAAGGCGCCGAGCGGCAGGACAGGACAGCACCCCCCGGTGAGTTGAGGGCCGACATGTCGAGGGGCCGGTTCAAGGCGTGAAGGGAATCCGACGAGCGGGGAGCTCGACGAGGTGAACTGCGATGACCGAGATCGAAAAGCTACTCAAGAAGTTGCGCGCCGCCGACAAGAAGGAAGACCTGGACGCCCTGGATGCCGTGCGCGAACAGATCATCGAGGCGCATCCAGACGCTCTCGAGGCCGTGGAGGCACGCTACCGTCTGGGCCTGTCCAAGTTGCTCCGGCACAGGGACGCCGCAGCGGCCGAAGAGCTGTTCAAGGCCACCGCCGCGTCGACGGATCCGCTGTACTCCCCGATGGCGCGCATCAGCCTGGCCCTCATGCTGCACGCGCAGAAGAAGGAGCAGAAGGCCCTGTTCGAGCTGCGCAAGGTCGTGGGCTCGCGCAAGCCCACCACGCAGTCGGTGCTGGCCCTCGCCTTCATCGTCACCATTCTCAAGGACATGGGATCCAAGCCCGACGAGGTGCAGCGCGCCCGGGCGCAACAGATCGAGCATCTGCGAACAGTTCTCGACGAGACACAGGACCCCATCGAGCAAGCTTCTTTGCTGGTACAGCTCGGTCTGGCGCTCTTTGACCAGCGGGATAGCGCTGCGGCGAAGCAGGTGCTCGAGCGCGTGTTTGCCCTTGGTGACGCGGCCGACGCGAGCCTGCGTGCTGCAGCCGAGGCCACGCTGGCGGCCCTCGGCTGACCGCACCGTGCTCCCCCAGCTGCTATCCATCACCGACTTTCGCAACATCGCTCAGGCGCGCCTGGAGCTGGCGCCCCGCCTGACCTACCTTGTCGGCGACAACGCCCAGGGCAAGACCAATGCCCTGGAAGCGCTGGCCTACGCACTGTCCCTGCGGCCCCTGCGCCAGGCGCGTCCTGGCGACCTGATCCGGCGTGGCGCGCAGCGCTCCCGCATCGACGTCGAGCTGAGCGGTCGGTCACTTCCCTGGCAGGTGCGCGTGGACATCGGGCGCAGCGGCCGCCAGGTCCTGGTCAACGACAAGCCCCTGCGCGACCCGGCCCAGATCCTGGGCGCGGTGGCCCTGGTGACCTTTGCCCCCGACGACCTGCAGCTGGTCAAGGGGGGGCCCGAGCTCAGACGGCGCAGCCTGGACCGCTTCGTGTTTCAGGTGCAACCCGCCCATCTGAAGCACGTGCGCGACCTCGGGCGGGCCCTGCGCAGCCGCAATCTGTTGCTGAAGAGAGGGGAACGCGAGGACGTCAGCCTGCAGGCCTTTTCCGAGACCCTGGCTGTGGCGGGAGCGCGGGTGATGCTGGGTCGACGCATGGGTGTGGCCCTGCTGCGCGAGGTGGTGCAGCGACGCCACGCATTGCTGGCGCCTGGTGGCGGCTCCCTGGATCTCAACTACAGGCCGTCCGTTGCCGTGTCCGACGATGCCGACGAGGCCAGCGTGGCCGAAGCTCTGCGACAGGCCCTGGAGCGATCGCGCGGAGCCGACCTCGCGCGGCGCCAGACCTGCAAGGGTCCTCACGCCGACGAGCTGCTGCTCAGCCTCGACGGCGAACCTGCGCGCGGATTTGCCTCCCAGGGCCAGTCGCGTTCGATCGTACTGGCCCTGCGCCTGGCCGAGGTCGACGAGATCGCCCGCGCTCGTGGTCAAGGACCGGTGTTGCTGGCTGACGATCTTCTGGCCGAGCTCGACGAGAAACGAGCCAGTGCGCTGCTTCACACCGTCGAGGAGGCGGGAGCCCGGGTGGTGGCGACGGGGACGCGACTACCGGCGGGGATCGACCACGGACAGGAAGGCACACACGTGTGTCACGTGCAGCAGGGCCGCTTGCAGATCCGCCCATCCTGATGACCCGGGCGGGAGCGGACTATTTGTTTGACTGGATTCGTTCGGGAACGTTGGTTGGCCGCAGGCAGTCCGCGTCCTCGTCCGGATAAGCCACGACCTCCGCGTCCAGATAGTCACCAAAGACCTCGTCGTGGATCTCGTAATACCCACCTGCAAAGCCGCCCAGTCTCTCGATCCGCCCGAAGCGGTAGTCCGGCGGGAACAGTGCTCGCAGCTGTTCGATATTCTGTATGGCGTCCGCGGTTCCGGAACTGAGCTCGACCACCACGACAGGGCGATGCGCGAGCAGGGTCCCGTGCAGGCCCCACAGGACAGGTTGCTCGAAGCCCTCGACGTCGATCTTGATGATGCCGGCCGGGACAGCGCCGTCGGTGGCCAGGATGCTGTCGCCGGTCACGATCTTGAAGTTTGCCGAGGCCGTGCGCTGGCCGGCGAAGCCTGTCTCGAAAGTACCGGTGCCATGATTCCCCTCTTCGGGGTAAAAAAACGGAAGCTCGGCTTCCCGGTCGCCTAGACCGACGCTGTGAATGACGACGTTTGACAGTGCATTATCGGTCACGTGTGCCTGCAACCTGGCCAGAACGGGAGGAAATGGCTCGAACGCCTCGACACGCGCCATGACCTTGGACATGAACATCGAGTGCTGGCCGATGTTGGCACCCACGTCGACAAAGGACTGGGCGGTGCGGCGACACCGGGTGGCGGCATCGCGCATGAAATACAGGATGTGTTTCTCGAAGGCTCCGTATTGCAGGACGTGGCTGTCGATCAGGTCGCCGGAATTACCCCGGAAGGTCATGCCGTAGAACGCGATCGAGAAGTCCCGGCTGTCGACGACCTGGGGCAGACCCAGGTGCTCGGGGGGCTCGAGCACGCGCTGGTAGATCAGCGCGATCAGCCACGTCGCCGCGAGGGTTCCCATCAGAAATGCGATGGTGAGATGTCCCCACTTCATGGCGGCCTACACACGACATCCTGAGCCTGCACGATGCGCAGGATGGTACAGCTTGCGGACTGCTGCAAGCAGGACCCCGCGCTCGTTCCGACTCAACTCACGGTCGGACGGGATCGGCTTCCACGGAGGCCCCCTCCGCGTCGTGCTCGACCAGGATGCTCGGTCGCGGCACGGCGGTGTCGACCTGCGACTGCAGCGCCAGCTCGCGGGCGCTCATGATCAGCATCTGCAGCCTGTTCTCGACGTTGGCGAAGCTGGTGTCGGGGTCGTAGTCGAGGCTCACGATCTGTATGCCCGGGCAGCGGCGCTTCATGGTCTTGACCAGGCCGCGGCCGGTGATGTGGTTGGGCAGGCAGCCGAAGGGCTGCACGATGACGAAGGCCCGCACGTCGTGCTTGTACAGCTCGATGATCTCGGCCGGGATGAGCCAGCCCTCGCCCACCATGTAGGTCGGGTCGATGAAGCCTCGGATGTTGTCCTGCAGCGCGAAGCAGTCGGCGTGCGCCTCGTAGAAGCGGAAGGTCTGGTGGATGGGTTCGATCTTGCCCAGCATGTGGGCGAAGATCTTGTTGGTGATGCCCGCCAGCAGGCTCTGGCTCCAGGGGTTGGGCAGGTGGTGCCGCTTCGCGCCCTCCTGGATGCGGATGAGATCGCGGCGGAAGAAGTCGACCATGGACGGCAGGATGCACTCCATGCCGTTCTGCTCGAGGTAGCGCACGATCTCGCCGTTCGAGGTCGGGTGATAGTTGAGCAGGATCTCGCCGATGATGCCGACACGCGGCTTGCGCGCGCTGCGGTCGAGCGGCACGGTGTTGAAGGCGTCCACCGCCACCTTCAGCGCCTCGAGGGCGGCCTTGTTGCTGCGGCTCAGGCCATCGAGCACGTTGCCCCAGTGCTCGGTGTACAGGGCGTCGAGCTGCCCGGGCACCAGCTCGTAGGGACGACACTTGCGCAGCATGTCGTCCATCGCGTCCATGAAGCCCAGGCCCCACAGCACCGCGCCCTGCTCCCGCGGGCCCATGGTGAAGCCCGGGTGCATGCCCTTGGTGTCGGTGCCCGTGGTCATCATGGGCACCTTCTGGTAGCCCGCGTCGTCCAGGGCCTTGCGCGCCAGGGCCGCGTACTGGCCGGCGCGGCAGTCGTCGCAGTTCTTGGCCAGGCCGAACACCACCTTGTCCGGGTCGTGCTGACCCTTCTCCATCAGCGCCAAGAACTCGCCAACGTTGATCTGGGCCGGGAAGCAGATGTCGTTGTGCAGGTACTTCTTGCCCAGCTCGATGGCGCGCGCGTCGGCCATGGGCAGGGGCTCGACCTTGTAGTGCAGGCGCTTGCCCGCAGCGGTGATGACCTCGGCGAAGCCGCGCGAGATGTTGGGCGCCAGGATGGTGCGCACCTGGCGCTCGGCCCTGGTGAACAGCACCTCGAAGGGCTCGGGTAGTGCGCGCACCTCGGGCGTGGTCGCGGCCTGGGCCTGTCGATGTCGACGGGCGCGCACGGTCTCGACGAAGCTGGTGACGCGGATGTTCAGGGGCCCGCGGGCCTCGCCCTCGTCGAGCTTGAGCACCAGCAGCTGCTTGTCGGACAGCCCGCTGATCAGGCGCTGCATCTCGTCGGTGATGATGGCGTCGTGACCGCAGCCGAAGCTGACGATCTGGGCCAGCTCCAGGTTGGGGTGGCGCGCGCCGTACATGGCCGCCGAGTACATGCGCACGTGAAAGGGATTGACCGTCTCGGTGCGCACCTTGCCCAGGTCGGTGTCGTGCACCCGGGGCAGGCTGTCGATGGTGAGCACGGGCACGCCGTGGCGCGTGAAGTGGCTCGACAGGTCGTGGTTGACCAGGGCGTCGTTGTGGTAAGGCCGGCCCGCCAGCACCACCGCGAAGCCCTCGGTCCCCTCGAGGCTACTCAGGACCTTCTGCCCCTCGTCGATGAGCGTGCGCTGCATCTCCGCCACGGCGGCGTCGGCCAGGGCGATGGCCTTCTTCACCTCGGCCCGGGTCACGCCGTAGCGCACGCAGAAGTCGTCGGCGATCTGGCGATCGCGCAGGGCCCGGGTGTACCAGTGAAAGATCGGCCGGTCGAAGGGCACGCCGTGGCGGCTCTCGGGCTCGTCGCTCTCGGCAATGATGACGGGGTAGCCCTGGATCACGGCGCAGGTATGCACGCCCTTGGTCGAGGCGTTCTCGGTAGGGATCTTGACCATCATGGGCATGAAGATGCGGTCGACCTGGCGCGCGATGAGGTCGCGCACGTGGCCGTGCGCCAGCTTGGCCGGGAAGCAGATGGTGTCCGAGGGCACGCTGTGCAGCCCGTCCTCGAACAACTTGTAGTCGCTCTTGCGGCTCAGCACGACGTCGAAGCCAAGGGCCCTGAACAGCGTCGACCAGAAGGGCATGCTGTTGAAGAACTCGAGCACTCGCGGCAGGCCGATCCGCTGGTCCTTCCTGGGCGCCACCAGGGCCGGCTGGTAGTTCTTGAACAGCAGCTTGTCGCGCAGCTTGGTCAGGTCGGGCACGGCCTTCATGCGCGCGTTGGCCTCGCGCACCTGGGCCAGCACGGCCTGGTCCTTGGGGTTCCCAAAGACCTCGCCGCGCTCGCAGCGGTTGCCGGTGACATACTCGCTGCCGTCGCTGAACAGGATACGGCTGCGGCTGCACGAGTTGGTGCAAAAGGGGCACACGTCCGCGGCCAGCTTCTCGTAGGCAAAGGCGTCCAGGGCCTCGAGGCCAATGAAGCGCGTGGCCTGGCGCTCGCCGCTCAGGCTCTCGAGCTCGCGCACGTGCTTGCGGGTGAGCAGGGCCACACCGATGGCGCCCATCTCGCCCGGGTGCGGGGGCCGGATCACGGTGCGGCCGCAGTACTGCTCGAACGAGCGCAGCACGGCGTCGTTCTTGAAAGTGCCGCCCTGGGCGAACACCACCTCGCCGAGCTGGTCGAAGTTGGCGACGCGCACCACCTTGGTGAACACGTTCTCGACGATGGAGCGGGTCACCCCGGCCAGGATGTCGGCGGGTGTCTTGCCGTTCTTCTGCTCTGTGATGACCGAGCTGTTCATGAACACGGTGCAGCGCGAACCCAGGCGCGAGGGGTTGTGCGACGAGAAGGCCAGGGGCGCGATGGCCTCGACCTGCACACCCATGCTGCGGGCGAAGGTCTCGACAAAGGAGCCGCAGCCCGCCGAGCAGGCCTCGTTGAGGGTGATGCCGGTGACGATACCGTCGCCCACCCGGATGGCCTTCATATCCTGGCCACCGATGTCCAGGATGAAGCTGACCCGCGGGTCCACGGCCATGGCGGCTTCGGCGTGGGCCACGGTCTCGACGGTGTGCAGGTCGGCCTTGAACGCACGGGCGAACAGCTGCTCGCCGTAGCCCGTGGTGCCGACGCCGCGGATATCCAGGGTCACGCCGCGCTGCACGTAGCGCTCGCGCATGTCGATCAGGGCCTGCTGCACCACGCGCAGGGGATCACCCTGGTTGCCGGCGTAGTAGCGATCGACCAGCGCGCCCTCCTCGTCGAGGAGCACGAACTTGCTGGTGGTCGAGCCGGCGTCGATGCCCAGGTACACGGGCAGGGTGGTGCCGGGTTCGACCTCGCGCGGCACAAAGTCGGGTAGCGCATGGCGCGTGTCGAAGGCGATCTTGTCGTCGTCGCTGGCAAAGAAGGGCAGGCTTTCGAAGTCGATGACCGAGCTGCGACGGCCGCCCTGGGCCAGGCTGGCCAGGCGCGTCGGGTCGTAGGCCGGGGGCCGGTCCGCGAACAGGGTACCCACGCTCAGGGCCGCACCGCAGGCGACCACGATCTCGGGGCGCTCGGGCAGGATCACGTCATCGTCACCCAGGCCCAGGCGCTCGATGAAGACCTCGATGAGGCGGCGGTGAAAGGTCAGCGGCCCGCCCTCGAAGATCACCGGCGGGGTGATGGTCATGCCCTGCACCAGGCCGCCAATGGTCTGCTTGGCCAGGGCGTGGAACACGCTCAGGGCAATGTCCTCCTTGGCCACGCACTGGTTGAGCAGGGGCTGGATGTCGGTCTTGGCGAACACGCCGCAGCGGCCCGAGATGTCGTAGACGTGGTGGCCGCGACTGGCCAGGGCGTTGAAGTTCTCGATCTTGACGCCCAGCAGCTCGGCCATCTGGTCGATGAAGGCACCCGTGCCGCCAGCGCAGGAGCCGTTCATGCGCATGTCCGAGGCCACCAGCTGGCCCGTGCGCTCGTCGTGGGTGAAGAACACCACCTTGGCGTCCTGGCCGCCCAGTTCGATGGCCACCCGCGCGCGGGGATACAGCTCGCGCACGGCGATGGCATTGGCCACCACCTCCTGCACGAAGAAGGCGCCGGTGTGCTCGGCGATGATGTCGCCAGCCGAGCCGCACACGGCCACTGCCAGGCGCTTGCCGGGGAAGCGGGTGTGGGCGTCCTCGAGCAGGCGCTTGGCGGTCAGGGCCTGCTCAGCGTTGTGCCGGGCGTAGTCCGCGTGCAGCAACTCGCGGCTGCTCGGGTCCAGTACCGCGATCTTCACGGTGACCGAACCGACGTCGATGCCCACCCACAGGTCGGGGGCAAGCCACTGCATCTTGGGGGTGCTGGTGTCCGCCATCAAGGTCGTGCTGCTCCTCATCGCCTGCTGCCAGCCTTCGAGCAGCACCGCGGGCTGCTCCCTGGCCCTGCCCCGAGCCACGTCAGGAGCGCGCAACGTAGAGTGCAGCACGGCCTCTGACAAGCCAGAACCGGGGCCCCCACTGCACTTAGCCACTGTCCGTGGGTTTTGTGGGCAAGATCACAATTTTGAGTATTTTCGGAGCCTTAGCCGCCAAAGCGGAAGCGAGTGGGATAGTCCCCTACGTGCGGCGCAGGATCCACAGCCCCGCGCCACCAGGAGACTGAGATGAAGAAGCTGGTCGCACTCATCGCCGTCGGGACTCTTGCCGCCTGCGGACCCGAGCTCGAGCTCAAGCTCGACGGGGCGCAGGACGCCGCGTACTCCATCTTCTACGGCTCGGCGCCGGATCAACCGTATCACCAGGCCGTGGTGGCCCTGCATAAGCAGGACGCCCGCAACATCTACGGCTACCACTGCTCGGGCACCCTGATCGCCCCGGACGTGGTGCTCACCGCCGCGCATTGCCTGGACATCTCGACCAATGCGCGCAAGGGCTTCAAGACCATGGCGCCCTCGTCGCTGCTCATCTATTTCGGCGATGGCCCACTGACCCAGGCGGAGGTGCCCAACCTGCGCCCCGTAGTGCAGACCCTGATACACCTGGACTACAACCCCATGGCCCTGCGCAACGACCTCGCCCTGATCCGTCTGTCCGCGGCCGAGGCCTCGGTGGCCCCGGTGCCCGCCCTGCCCGCCAGCCTGGGCTTCACCTCCGCCGACATCGGTGGCGCCATCAATTTCGCCGGCTTCGGCAAGACCGAAAACGGCAGCAGCGGCATCAAGCTGCAGGTCGACCACGTGCTGGGCGGCCTGGGCTGCAGCGTGGCGGGTTGTCCAAGCGCGGGCGACGCGGCCACCCAGATCTCCTACGACCAGACCGTGGGCCCCTGCTCGGGCGACTCCGGCGGCCCGGCCTTCATAGCCCGCGCCGGCCAGACCTACGTCGGCGGCATGACCTCCTACGGCGACTCGGCCTGCACCGTGTACGGGGTCAGCACCCGCGCCGATGCCTACGAGAGCTGGATCCAGGACTTCGTCAGCCCGGCTCCCCCCCCTCCCCCGCCGCCCCCGGGTGCCTGCGGCAACGGCGTGTGCGATCCGGGCGAGGACTGCAACAGCTGCCGCAGCGACTGCCCCAAGGTCGGCAAGGGCAAGAACGCGGTGTGCACCGCGGGCTGACGCGCGACGACGACGGTCCGCCCTGCGGGCCGTGGCCACTCCCCTCATGAATGGAATGCAGGCGCCCGGGCTGGTCCCGGGCGTCCCTTTTTTTACCCGGGGGCGACCAGCACCTTGAGCACGCCAGGCCGCGCGGCGTGGGCAAAGGCGGCCAGCCCTTCGCTCAGGGCATAGCGCGCTGCGATCAGGGACCGCGTGTCCACGGCGCCCTGCGCCAGCAGGTCGAGGGCCTTGCCAAAGGGCCCGCAGCGCGAGCCCACCACGGTGATCTCGTCGACGACCAGGGGTGCCAGGCTCAACGCAGCGCCGGTCGCCACGGTGCTCTTGAGCACCAGGGTGCCCCGGGGCTCGGTGTGCGCCATGGCCAGGGCCAGACCGTCGGCCGTGCCGGTAGCCTCGATCACCAGAGGATATTTCGGTGCCAGCGCAGCGGGTTCGAAAACCGGACACAGGCCCCAACCCTGGATCATTGCTGCACGCTCGGCGTGGTGACCGCACAGGTCCACGTCGAGGCCAGCCTGCCTGAGCACCTGGCCACAGAGCAGTCCCAGCTTGCCATCGCCCAGCACCAGGGTACGCGTGCCGCGGTCCAGCGCGACCTGCTCCCCGATTTCCAGGGCCGCGGCCAGGGGCTCGCAGAACACCGCGGCCTCGTCGTCGACGGCGTCGGGAACCGCGTGCAGGTTGGCGACAGGCAAGGTGGCGTACCCGGCCAGCACGCCGTCCTTGTTCAGGATGCCCAGCACGCGTCGGGTCGGACAGTGGCGGCCGAGCCCACGGGCACACCAGTCGCAGCTGCCGCAGGCCAGGTTGATCTCGCCCACCACGCGCCGGCCCACCCAGCTTCCGTCGTCACAGTCCTCGACCACGCCCACGAACTCGTGGCCCAGCACACCGGAAAAGCCCATGTAGCCGCGCGTCAGCTCGAGATCGGTGTGGCAGATGCCAGCCAGGGTCACGCGGATCAAAGCCTCGCCCGGCGCCCGCTGCGGTCGTTCGCGCTTGGCGAGCCGCAGCATCCCGTCGAAGATCAAGGCCTGCATGGGGCTGGCTGTCGACATGCCGCCAGCCTAGCAGAAGCGTTCGGCCCCGTGCGCGGGCGGTCGCTGGCGCTCCCTGGGTTCTCTTCAGCGGACGCAGGAGCTAGGATCCAGCGCACTAAGTGTGTGGACATCCGGAGGTCGATCGTGCCCGTCAAACCAGCCAGTGCGTTGAGAATCGTTGCCATTGTCAGTACCGTGATCGCAGGCGATCCGTCGTGGGCGCAGGGCCCAGGCAGCCCGCATGCCCTGGTGCCCTACAGCGGTCGACTGGAGTCCGCAGGCGCGCCCGCCAGCGGCAACTTTGATTTTCGCTTCGGGCTGTACGACTCACCCGGCGCTGACACCTCGGAGCTGGCCACGACGCCCAGCCAGGCCCTGTGGTGGGAACCGGCGCTGGCCGTGCCGGTGCGCCAGGGCACCTTCAGCTGGCAGCTTGGCAGTGCAACAGCGCTCGACAACACACTGTTTCTGCACAACGCGCTGTACCTGGCGATCGCGGTGCGGCCAGCCGGCGCGTCAACCTGGGTGGTGCTGCAAGGCCTGCAGCGCCTGACACAGGTGCCTTACACGGTGCGCAGCGACCAGTCGGACGGTCTGCACATCGACACCGGCGACACCCACTGGCAGTTCGCCGGCCCCGACCTGCAGGTCGCCAGCGACAGCCGCGGCGATGGCGGCCGGGCCATGGTGATGGGCACTGGCGACAGTCTCATCCTCAACTACGGCGGCGACTTTGCCGGCGGCACACAGATCCAGAGCGATCTCAAGGTCACCGGTAGCGTCACGACCGCCCGGCTCAAGATCCCTACCGACCAGGGTGAGCTGACCATCGTCGACGACGACGGCGAGGTCATCGTGCGCATCCAGGAGAACAGCTCGAAGGGCAAGGTCACGCTCGAGGACGGCACCGACCTGGACGTCGCAGGCACCGTCACCTGGCACTGCCCCTCGAACATGACGCGCATCGGCACCTGGTGCATCGACAACGCCGCCTCGGCGAGCAACGTCACCTGGGACGCGGCGACCCTGGCCTGCCACAACGCGGGCAAGGACCTGTGTCCCTATTCGGCGCTCATGGCCTGCGACTCGCTCGAGCCCACGACCTCGGAATGCACGGCGGCGACGGACGGTCCCACCGTCCGCCTCATGTGGACGCGCGACCGGCACACCGAGCGCGACGACTTTCTCGAGAGCTGGAGCAACAACCTCGTCTGCTTCCGAAGCGACAATGCCGTGCTGGAGTGCACCGCCAACACCACCGAGACCCACGAGTACTTCTGCTGCATCCCGGGCGTGCGCGAGTAAGGCCGCCCGGCCTCAGGCAGCTCGACGTCCTGCACTGGTACGACTCCCCGCCGGGGCCCCCACCCCTCACCCAGATGGCCCTCGTCACCGAGCGACGCCAGGAGCGAGGTGTCCTTGACAGCGCTGGTGGGGGTGAATGCCGGCGGATTCACTCCGACAGGGTTGCTGCCGGGGTGAAGTCGACAGGATTCACTCCCGTCGACGAGGGGCGGGCCGACCACCCCTGAGGGACGCAGAGCGGCCCGACCGCCCTTTAGAAGAATTTGTAGGCCAGGACCAGGTTCGTCGCGACGTCGTAGTTCTGGTACGCGTTGCGCCGCGCGATGGCCGCGTTGTCCCACAGGAAGGTCAGGTTGAAGCCCACGGCCAGGTTCTGGCTCATGCTCAGGTTCACCGCGCTGCTCGAGGCAAAGGTGGTGGCCTCGAAGGGGCCGAGCTTGTTGTCTCCAGCGGCGTCGACGCGGGATTGCTCGAAGGGCGCCTCGACGTCGGGCCAGATGTTGGTCACAACCTCGAGGGTCTGGATGAAGGCCAGGTTGTCGCTCAGGGCGTTGGTGTAGCTGACCAGGACGCGCGCACCACCCACACCATTGGTGTCCTCGAAGCGTGAGGTGTCGGCCAGGGTGGTCTTGCCGTCGCCGTTGGTGTCGCCGTCAAAGGGCGCGCGGTCGATGGTGTACACCGCACCCAGCTCGGCGGTGAGGGCGTGCTTCTTCTCGTGCAGGAACAGCCGCCGGTAGCCCAGCTCGGCGCGCATGCGCAGCTCGAGGTTGGCGGCCGAATCATGCACCGCCAGGGCACTGGTATAGGCCGAGTCGCTTTCGGTGATGAAGAAGTCGTAGCGCAGCTTGCCCGAGCCCAGGGTGTTGAAGTTCTTGTCCAGTGGCACCTCGAAGCCATCTGTGAGGTCACCATTGGTGTCCTGGGCGATGCCCGTCACGCCACCTCCACCCTCGACCCGGAGGCCGTGGACGGAGTAGCGCAGCTGGTAGTAGCCGCCCAGCTTGCCCGCCAGGGATGAGACATTGCCTGCGGTGAAGAAGGCCGCCAGGCTGACCTGGGATTCGTGGCTGAGCTGGTCCGCAGGTTGTGCGGGATCCTGGGCCTTTTCCGTGGGCTTCGCCTTGGCGTCTGCTGGCGCAGCGGTGGCCACGGGGGGGGGCGCCGCGGTGACCTGGGCGCGCAGGGCCGGGCCCAGCAGCAGGGCCGCCAGAGTCCCAAGGATTGTCGAAAACCCACTTAAATTGCGCATGATTAGCTTTCCTCCGCCAAGTCCAAGAGCAACCCTCGTCGGCCCCTTGTGTAGCAGATTCCGCGGTCTCGGCAAGCGAATTGCTGGACATTGCGCTGTAACCCCCCGATTTGTCTGAGCCCATCCTCGCTCATTTAATAATGGGTGGCCTCTTTTTTCGCTTTTTTCAAGACGCCCGCTCCGGCCTGTGTTACATGCGCCCCCCTTGACCGAGACGACGCGGGCCGCCGACAGGATGGCCGGGAGAAATCGAACGCATGACAATCCTCGTGATCGTGGAGTCGCCGGCCAAGGCCAAGACCATCAGTCGCTTCCTGGGGCCGGAATACGTCGTGGAGGCATCCTACGGGCACATCCGGGACCTGCCTGACAAGGCCACCGAGATCCCCGAGGCGGTCAAGAAAGAAAAGTGGGCGCGCCTGGGTGTCAACGTCGAGCGCGACTTCGAGCCCCTGTACATCATCCCCGAGGACAAGAAGAAGCATGTGCAGCGCCTGAAGAAGGCGCTCAAGGATGCGGACGAGCTGCTGCTCGCGACAGACGAAGATCGCGAGGGTGAGAGCATCTGCTGGCACCTGGTCGAGGTGCTCAAGCCCAAGGTGCCGGTCCGCCGCATCGCTTTTCACGAGATCACCAAGGCCGCGATCCTCGCCGCCGTCGAGCATCCAGGGCAGGTCCTGGACAATCTCGTGCGCGCCCAGGAGAGCCGGCGCATTCTCGACCGTCTGTTCGGCTATCGGCTGAGCCCGGTGCTGTGGAAGAAGGTCAAGCGCGGCCTGAGCGCGGGTCGGGTGCAGAGCGTGGCGGTCAAGCTGTGCGTGGAGCGCGAGCGCGAGCGCCGCGCCTTCGTCACCGCAGGCTACTTCGGCATCGACGCGGAGCTGGGCAAGGACGGCCGCAGCTTCTCCGCCAAGCTGAACCGGATCGGCGAGCAGCGCGTGGCCGTTGGCAACGACTTTGACGGCACCACAGGTCTGCCAGGCAGCAAGGTCCTGTGGGTGCGCAGCGAGGACGAGGCGAAGGCGCTCATCGAGGCCATGGCGCGGCCCTTCCGTGTGCGCAGCGTCGACGAGAAGCCATCGAGTTCGCAACCCTCGCCGCCCTTCACCACGGCAACTCTGCAGCAGGAGGCCAACCGCAAGCTGGGCTTCAGCGCGCGCCACACCATGCGCGTCGCCCAGCACCTGTACGAGGGCGTGGATCTCGACGGCGAGCGCGTCGGTGTCATCACCTACATGCGAACGGATTCGGTGAACCTGTCGGAGCTGGCCCTGGGCGAGGCCGAGCAGGTGGTGCGCGACCTGTACGGCGCCGACTACACCAAGGGGCCGCGGCGCTACCGCACCCAGAGCGCGGGGGCCCAGGAGGCCCACGAGGCCATTCGTCCGACCGAGCTGCATCGCACCCCGCAGTCCCTCGAGAGCTTCCTCGACCGCGATGAGCTGCGACTGTACGAGCTGATCTGGAAGCGCACCCTGGCCAGCCAGATGACCGATGCCCGCATGCAGCGCACCAGCGTCGAGCTGCTCAGCGTGCTCGGCGACGGCCGCGAGGCCCTGTTTGGCGCCAGCGGCAAGCGCATCGAGTTCCCGGGGTTTTTGCGCGCCTACGTCGAGGGCGCCGACGATCCGGCCGCCGACATCGCCGACAAGGAGACCCTGCTGCCGGCACTCAGCGTGGGAGAGCAGATCGATCCGGCTCAGGTCACGGCCAGCGCCCACGAGACCCAGCCACCGGCGCGCTACACCGAGGCCAGCCTGGTCAAGAAGCTCGAGGCCGAGGGCATTGGCCGGCCGTCGACCTATGCCGCCATCATCGACACCATCCAGGACCGCGGCTACGTCGAGAAGCAGGGCAAGGCCCTGGTGCCGACCTTCACGGCCTTCGCGGTCAACCAGGTCCTCGAGCAGCACTTTGGCGACTACGTGGACCTGCGCTTCACCGCGCGCATGGAGAGGCAGCTCGACGACATCGCCGACGGCGGGCTGGACTACCTGCAGCACCTGCGCAGCTTCTACCACGGCAATGGCGACGGCCTGCCGGGGCTGAACGCGCGCATCGAGACCGCCGAGCCCAAGATCGAGTTCCCGGTGGTCATGATAGGCCAGCACCCGCAGACCGGCCAGGACCTGGTGGTCAAGATCGGCCGCTACGGTCCCTACCTGCAGATGGGCACGGGGGAAGGTGACGAGCGCGTGATCGCGCCGCTACCGGCGAAAGTTGCCCCCGCGGACCTCAGCGTCGAGCAGGCCGTGACCATTCTCGAGCAGAAGCAGCGTGGACCACGCTGCGTGGGTACCGATCCCGACACCGGGCTGTCCATCTACGTCGCCAACGGGCGCTTCGGCCCCTATGTGCAGCTGGGCGAGAATCCGACGGATCCCAAGGCCGACAAGCCCAAGCGCGCGTCCCTGGCCAAGGACATGACCGAGGACAGCGTGGACCTGGCGCAGGCCCTGGTGCTGCTGTCGCTGCCCCGGGTGCTGGGGGTGCATCCGGAGAGCGGTGAGGAGATCACCGCCTCGGTCAGCCGCTTCGGTCCCTTCGTGCGAGTGGCGGGGAGTTACCGCTCGCTCGAGGCGGACGACGACGTGTACACCATCGAACTGCCGCGGGCGCTCGAGATCCTGGCGCAGCCGCCCAAGAAGCGGCAGCAGGCCACCAAGAAGGTGCTGCGCGAGCTGGGACTGAATGGCGAGAGCGGCGAGAAGATCACCTTGCTCGAGGGGCGCTACGGCCCCTACGTCACCGACGGCACGCGCAATGCTTCGCTGCCTCGCAATACCGAGGTCGAGAACTTCGACCTCGAGCAGGCCATCAAGCTGCTGCAGACCAAGGGCAAGGCACCCAAGCGGTCGCGAAGGCGGCGCGCCGGCTGAACCACGCCTCGAAACAGGCCGGATGTCCTTTCGGATGGTATCCTTGAGGGGATGGCGCGTTCTGGTCACGTCGACACCACCCTCCTGATCGCGTGGAGCCTGCTAGCCCTGGTCGTGGTGGGCTGCCCCGGCGGGGACCCCGAATCCCTCCCCTGCAACCGCAATGCAGACTGTCCCGCTGGCGAGGTCTGCAAGGACGGCCAGTGCACACCCCGCGAGGCTCTGCGGCCTGACCTCGACGCCATGACCGTGGGCGACAGTGGGATCGCGGATCGGGTGGTCGCAGATGCGCACCTGGTGGCGGACGGCGCGCGCAGCGACCTCGCGCCAGCGGACCTGGGCGGACGCGACCAGGGCCAGGTCCCGGACAGCGGCGGTGGTCTCGACGCTGCGGCCCCCCGACGCCGCCAGCACCTCCGATGGCCAGGTGGGCGATGCCATCGGCCCGGTGGACCGCGTCCCGGTCGCAGCATCTGCTGGCCACCTGCGCGCCGCGGCAGGCTGGTCCTCGAGCCAGCGCTTTCACCTGCGCTCACGCATCGGACCCGTCCTGGGGCAGGCCAGTGGCCAGCGCTTCACCCTCACGCATCGCCTGGAGGTCCAGCCATGAGACCTGCGACGCCACGAATCCAGAACCTGCTGGGCGCCCTCGGCATCCTCGCGGCG
>JBDRCO010000052.1:0-161441 GCA_043821645.1 Pseudomonadota bacterium
GCGGCTCCCGGAGCGGGGCAGGTGGCGCGCTGTCCCATTGCGGCGGGCGACGCGGTGCGCGAGGGGCAAATGCTGGTCGAGTTCACCTGAGGAGCGCCCGTCATGGAACTGCTGCAGGGCTTCATCGAGAGCGGCGCCGCAGGCCACCTCAGTGTGGGTCACGTGGTCATGATCGTCGTGGGTGTGCTCTTTCTGTGGTTGGCCATCTCTCGCGACTACGAGCCCCTGCTGCTGGTTCCCATCGGTTTTGGCATCCTGGTGGGCAACATACCTCACGCGGCCGGTCTCGGGCTCGGCGTGTACGAGGAGGGCAGCGTCCTGTCCATCCTGTATCGAGGTGTGTCCCAGGGCTACTACCCGCCGCTCATCTTCCTCGGCATCGGCGCCATGACAGACTTCTCGGCCATGCTGTCGTCACCACGCCTGATCCTGCTCGGTGCGGCTGCTCAGGCGGGTATCTTTTTGACCTTCGCCGGCGCCCTGGCTCTGGGTTTCGACCTTCGCCAGGCCGCGGCCATCGGCATCATCGGAGGTGCCGACGGTCCGACCGCGATCTTTTTGGCGTCGCGAATGGCTCCGGACCATCTGGGCGCCATCGCCATCGCGGCCTATTCCTACATGGCCCTGGTCCCGGTGATCCAGCCGCCCATCATTCGCTTGCTGACGACGAGGACCGAGCGTCTCATCCGCATGCGGCCGACGCGTCCGGTGAGCACGCGCCTGCGCATCCTGTTCCCGGTGGTGGCCTTTTTGATCACCGGCCTCATCGTGCCGGGCGCGCTCAACCTGCTCGGCATGTTGTTCTTTGGAAACCTCCTCAAGGAATGCGGGGTGACCGAGCGCCTGGCCAAGACCGCTCGCACCGCGTTCATCGACATCGTCACCATCATCCTCGGCTTCGCGGTGGGTACCTCCACCGACGCCACGCGTTTTCTCACCCCGGCCTCGCTCAAGATCTTTGCGCTGGGTGCCGCCGCTTTTGCCGTGGCGACCGCTGCCGGCGTGCTCGGCGCCAAGCTCATGAACCTGTTCTCGGCCGACAAGATCAACCCCATCATCGGCGCCGCCGGCGTGTCCGCGGTGCCGGACTCCGCGCGCGTCTGTCAGGTGGTGGGTGCCCGTGAGGATCCGCAGAATTTTTTGATCATGCACGCCATGGCACCCAACGTGGCCGGTGTCATCGGCTCCGCCGTCGCTGCGGGTGTGTTTCTGGTCGCGCTTCCCTAAAACGAGGAGACGGGCTCAGTCATCGTCCTTGACCTCGAGCACCACGGGCGGCTCTCGCGGATCTTCGGCCAGCTGCCAGGTCAGAACCGCGAGCGCTGCAACCTGCTGCTGCAGAACCTGCGGGTCTATGGTGTCCAGGGTGTCGGCCGCCGAGTGGTGCAGCTCGAAGTAGCGAGCCGCGTCCGACTCGAGGCCAATGTTGAGCACCCGGACGTCGCGCAGGGGCAGCAGGTCCACGCCGCCAAAGCCCTCGTCGACCTGTGCCGCACCCAAACTCGAGAGCGGGGCGGCCAGCTCGCGGACCCGCACTGTGGCCTCGGCGCCTCCCTCGACGGTGAAGCCCAGGGGTTTGCCCCCGCCTCGATCGGCCTCGATGGCCGCGACGTGGCGCTCGGTGCCGTGCTTCTCGGCATACGCATACGCCCCGCGCATGCCGTTCTCCTCGTTGGTGAACAGCACCAGCCGCACCGTCCGGCGTGGACGCAGGTCCAGGCGCTTCAGCAGGGACAGCACCTCCATGGTGGCTACCACGCCGACACCATTATCATTGGCGCCCGGTGACAGGTCCCAGCTGTCGAGGTGGGCACCGATCAGCACGATCTCATTTGGTTTTTCGCGACCTCGCCACTCGGCCACGAGGTTGGCCGAAGGCGCATCGGGAGCGGTGGTGGGACGTAGCACGAGCTGGATCCGGACCTGGCCATGGCGGCGCACCAGGCGCTCGAGCATGGCTGCATCCTCGACGGTGATCGAGGCCGCGGGAATCTTGGGTGCCCAGTCGCGATAGAACACGCCGCCGGTGTGCGGGGACTGCAAACTGCGCGACGCGGGTGAGCGCACCAGCACCGCCCTGGCTCCAAGCCTGGCCGCCTCGGAGGCACCGCGGCTGCGAAAGGCGTACACCGCATCATAGGCCTCGAAGGGTGGCAGCGACGCCGGCCAGTCGTACTGGAACAGCACGATGCTGCCCTGAGCCTCGGCGCTGCGCGCCTTGAGCTCGTCAAAACTCCGCACGACCACCAGCGGTGCGGTCACACCCCTGGCTGGGGTGGCCACGCTATTTCCCAGCGCCACCACGTGCAGGGACCGCTTCAGGGGCGCCACGATGCTGGCGCGCTCCTCACCCCGGCGCCAGACCGGCACCTTCACCGCTTCGCGTCGCACCACGTCGAGACCCTCGGCCTGGAGCTCACCCTCGGCCCAGGCGATGGCCCTGCTCAGGCCCTCGGATCCTGCGAGGCGTGGCCCCACGTCGTCGACCAGGACCTCGAGTCGTTGCATGGCGTGGTTCGTACTCAGGGCTGCCTGGGTCAGCTGGGTCACCGCATCGCCAGCTGGAGCAGAGGAGGGCGCTGCGGGTGATGCGGACGCCAGGACGGGAAGAAGCAGGCTCAAGGTGGTAAAATGGAGTGACATGGGCGGACACTGGCACAGGGCCGGCTCCCGCGCATCTGTGGAGCACGCAGCGCAGGAAGGGTGCGGTCGAGTCCGGAGCGATGCCCAGAGGGGGGAGTAACTCTCTTCAGGCTGCGCGGTGTTGAACGTGGTGAGACCCTCACCGAGGTGAACGTGTCCCTGTTCCTGGCCACTTGTTTGCTTGCTGCAGGGCCCCTGGTCGAGGCCAGCGTGCTCGACCGAGCACTCGACGAGCTGCGCAGCCACGCGGCGGAGGCCGTGCCGGTGTTGACCCCAGCGCAGCACACGAAACTGGGACGCGGTGAGGTGGTGGCGCTGTATCGCTCACCCGGACCTTCGCAGCCCTGCGGCGCTCTGGGCCTGGTGGTCCTGGCGCAGCCCCGCGTCGAGCTCTGGCTCGCAGCCCGCGACGACCACGGCGAGGCCATGGCCGATCTCACCACCCATCTGATCGTTCGAGACCACGACGACGAGGTCAGCTATGGCCACCTGCGCCTGCCCTGGCCCCTCGAGGCACGGCGCTGGCAGGTGCGCGCGCGTGACAACAGGAATCTGGCCGCGGCGACCGGGGGTCGGGCCTGGGAGCGCCACTGGGACCTGGAGCCCGGTTGCGCAGCGCGCGTCGTGGTCCAGCGGGGGGAGATTTCCGGCGTGAGTCTCGAGGACTACGATCGAGCCGTCGCGGTCGCGACCAACCATGGAGCCTGGATCGCGGTCGAGCTCGACTCCCGCCACACCCTGCTCGGCTTCTCGGTGAGCACGCAGGTAGGTGGCTTCATCCCCGACGAGCTGGTGGCGCAGTACTCGGTGCTGCGCATGGATGCGATCCTGCGCGGGGTCGAGGCCCGCGCACACCAGGTGCATCAGCACTACGTGACCGGACATGCGCTAGTGCGCGGCGGTGATGGCGTGGTCCTCCCGACTTATGCGCCGGCCGGTGTGCCCGACGTGGCGCGGCGCTAGGCCGAGCTGGTGCAGGGGCTCGAGACAGGACGGGATCTGCCCCCTCGAGGCCTGGGTCCGGTGCGCGGCCCGTGGCATCCCTTGACCGCTCCACGTCGAGGGTCTATGACCGGAGGCCTTGATGCTGCCGCCTCCTGTCGCGGTGGCCCGGACCTGTCTCGCTGCCTGTGCGAGGTCGCGAGCGACGAGGTTCCTTTTGCTGCTGGTGCTCTCCGTGGCAGCTCTGATCGCCACGGTTCCGCCTGATTTCGGGCCCTTCTCCACCGACGCGGCTCCCGCGGTCGGCCGGCTGGGGACCGTGCCCGGGAGCGGCCCCTGGGAGGCCTCGGCGCCCATCCTGGGGGAGGTCAGCCTGGCGCAGGCACGCACGAAGATCCCGCGCCGTGCCGGGGGGAGCAACCCGCTGTACCTGGCCTTCCTGCTGTACAAGTACACCATCTCGGCGACCGACGGTCCGCGCTGCCAGCATTACCCGACCTGCTCCCATTATGGTGTGCTGGCGGTCCGCAAGCACGGCCTGCTCGGCATCGTGATGACCATCGACCGGCTCTGGCAATCGAGCCAGCCCACGTCTGTGCGTCCGTATCCGGTGGTGCGGGTCAACGGCGTGCCGCGCTTCTTTGACCCGGTCGAGGCTTCGGACTTCTGGTTCAGCGAGCCCACATCATGACCCCATTCCTGACCGTGCTCGTCGCGCTGCACCTCGCTGCGACGCAGCCTGTTCCTGCCAGCGATGCTGCTGTTCTTGCCGAGGACCCGGGTGTGGCGCAGGCGCTGGAGATGCAACCGGCGAGCGCTCCGGCGTCGCGGCCCGAGGTCACACCCTTCGTCGATGGCCTGGCGAGCTTCTCGCTGGACTATGGCGACCATCTGTTTCGCGACGGCGACTACTACCGGGCCATCGGCGAGTACCGGCGTTACCTCTACCTCACGCGCGGGCTGGGCGACGATGCGCAGCGGGTGGCCCTGGCTATAGGCGAGGCCTACCTGCGCGCCCGCCAGCTCGATGCCGCGGCGTCGCAGTTCGAGAGCGTGGCGCGTCGGACCCATGGCCAGCAGCGTGGCGTGGCCCTGGTCAGTGCGGCGAGGGCTGCCCTGCTCGATGACAAGCCCCTGCTGGCCTCGCGCTGGCTGGCAGATGCGCGCGAGCATGCTCAGGGTGATCCCGTTCTCCTCGACGAGGCGATGTTCCTGCTGGGCTGGGCGCGGCTGGGCGAGCGCGACTACGATGCGGCGCGGGCGGCCTTTGCCGCGATCGCTGCGGGCCAGGGCCCTCGCAAGGCCACAGCGGCATCGGTGGTGGCGCAGCTGGACCAGCGTGATCAGCTTGAACAGAAGAACCCCCTGATCGCCGGAGCCCTGTCGCTCATCCCCGGGCTTGGCCACATCTATCTGGGGCAGTGGGCGGTGGGTGTGGCAGCCCTGAGCTGGAATGCCCTGTTCATCTTCGCCACGGGCTGGTCGATCTACACCGGGGAGTGGGGTGTGGCTGCGGTGCTGGCTGTGTTCGAACTGAGCTGGTTCTCCGGCACCATGTTCGGCGCCCTCAACGGTGCCTTTCGCCACAACCAGGATGTGGTCGCCAACTGGCAGGACGAGATCGTGGGAGGTTTCGGGCGCAGCCGCGAGCTTGGCGACGTGGCCGAGGCGACGGGGCGCCCCGGGGCCCTGCCTCGACTGGTTCCTGGCCTCGTCGCAGGAGGATGAAGCGTGCTGCTGGTCTGCGACATAGGCAACACCAACACCGTGCTCGGCGTGTTCGAGGCTGATCAGCTGCGCGGTCACTGGCGCCTGTCCACCGAGCGCAAGCGCACCAGCGACGAGTGGAACCTGTTGCTGCGTCAGCTGCTGGGACTGGCCGGGTTGACCACCGAGCAGCTCCACGCTGCCATCCTGGCCAGCGTGGTGCCTCCCCTCACCCTCGTCGTAGCCCGAGCACTGCAAGACGTGACCGGGGTCGAGACCGTGGTCGTGGGGCCAGGGGTCAAGACCGGCATGCCCATCCTGGTCGAGAATCCCAAGGAGGTGGGCGCGGACCGCATCGTGAATGCCGTGGCGGCCTTCGAGCGCCACCAGCAGGCGCTCATCATCGTCGACCTGGGGACCGCCACCACCTTCGATGCGGTGTCGGCGCGCGGTGAGTACCTGGGCGGCGCCATCGCCCCGGGGATCGCCATCTCCATGGACGCCCTGTTTCACCACGCGGCCAAGCTGCCCCGCGTGGACTTCGCTCGCCCCGCACACGTGGTCGGGCGCAACACTGTCGAGAGCATGCAATCCGGAATGTTCTTCGGTTACACCGCGCTGGTCGACGGTCTGGTCGAGCGCATGCGCGGTGAGATGGAAGGACCTGTCAAGATCGTCGCCACCGGGGGCCTGGCCAGGCACATCTCCCAGGCGTCGCGATCCATCGAGATCGTCGACGAGATGCTGACCCTCGAAGGCCTGCACATCCTCTACCACCGCAACGCCATACCATGAGCACAGCACCTGAGTTCTCCATGTCCAGTTCCCCCGTGATCGACGACAGGCCCGAGATCGCTGCCCTCCGCGATCGCATCGACCCCGATGCCCGCGATGTGGTTGCGCGCCTGCGCGAGGCCGGTCACGAGGCTTACCTCGTCGGCGGCTGCGTTCGCGATCTGCTGCTTGGCCTGCCTCCCAAGGACTTCGACCTTGCCACCAGCGCGCATCCGTCCGAGATCCGGATGCTGCTGCGCAACTGCAGGCTCATCGGCAGGCGCTTCCGGCTGGCCCACATCTACTTTCGCGGTGGCAAGATCATCGAGACGGCCACTTTCCGGGCCAATCCTCTCGAGGAGATGGACGAGCCCCCGGCGGATCTGCTGCTCAGCCAGGACAACGTTTTTGGCACGGCCGAACAGGACGCACGCCGGCGCGACTTCACCGTCAATGGCATGTTCTACGAACCCGAGAGCGGGCGGGTCATCGACTATGTCGGTGGGCTCGAGGACCTGCAGCGGCGAACCCTGCGCCTCATCGGCGATCCCTCGGTGCGCATCCAGGAAGACCCCGTGCGCATCCTGCGCGCGGCACGTTTCGCGGCCCGGCTCAGCTTCGACGTCGGACCGCGGACCTACGACGCCATGCGCAGCCACGTGCAGGGTCTGCAGCGCTGTGCCACGGCACGCCTGGTCGAGGAGATACAGCGCCTGGTGCACTGTGGCGCCGCGCGGCGCGCGGTGGATCTTGCCATCGAGGTGGGAGCGATCGGTGTGCTGCTTCCCGAACTCGGTCAGGCTCTCGAGAGCCGGCCCGAGGCGCGCTCCGCGTTGATGGCCATGCTCCACAGCTACGACGCAGCTCGGGCCAGGGGCTACCTCGGCTCCAATGCCCTGGCCTGGTCGCTGCTCGTGCTGCCGCTGACCCGCGGCCTCGAGGAGAGCGAGCAGTTGACGTGGATCCACGATGTTCTCCAGAGCATCGGCGAGCGGCTCAAGACTCCGAAGCGGGACCGCGAGACCGTCGAGACCCTGGGGACGCTGGTCGCCGAGCTGGGCCGACGTCCCCGCACCGAGCGCGCGGCCCGGGCCCTGGTGCGCCGTGCGGCCTTTGGCGAGGCTCTGGTCCTGCGGACGCTGGAGCTGCATGCCGCTGGCCAGCCCCTGGGGGAGATCGGAGAATGGAAGGCGATCGCCCGCAACCTCGGGGTCGCCATCGAGGCCCTGCCCGGCGCGCCGCGTCCCGGGGAACGCGCGGCGGCTCGCAGCAGGTCGCACCGGGGTGGACGGCGTCCTCGGGGCGGGCGCGGAGCTCAGCGTTCCTAGGTCGCTGCGGGTGCGGCCGGGGTGGAGCCCTTCGAGATTCGTTGTCGCCGATGCGGACGGATGAGCATGGCCGGCACGTTGCCGGCATGCGTGAGGGCGCCCATTGTCCCTCGAAAGGAATGCGATGTCGCGCCTGCGCCTGGATCGCCCCCTGGCCATCCTCGACCTGGAGACCACCGGTACCAGCCTGGTCGAGGATCGCGTGGTCGAGATCGCCATCGTCACGCTCTACCCCGACGGGCACCGCGAACGCTGGGTCACCCGGGTCAACCCGGGACGATCCATCCCTGCGGCCTCCAGCGCCATCCACGGCATTCGCGACGAGGATGTGCGCGAGTCTCCCCGGTTCGAGCAGATCGCGCCCGAGGTGCTGCGCATGCTCACCGACGTCGACGTCGGGGGCTACAACGCGCTTCGCTTCGACTTGCCGCTTCTTCAGAAGGAGTTCGAGCGCGCGGGTGTCGCGCCCCGCGAGCCCCTGCGCCACGTCGTCGACCCCCAGGTCATCTTTCACCGCATGGAGCCACGCGACCTGAGTGCGGCGGTACGCCTGTACTGTGGCCATGAGCTGGTCGATGCCCACGGAGCGCTCGCGGACGCCGAGGCGACCCTGGATGTGCTGCTGGCCCAGGTCGAGCACTACGCCACGTCGCCACGGCAGATCCCGGACACGGTTCCTGGACTCGCCGATCTGAGCCAGCGTCGCGACGACAACGCCCTGGATCCAGACGGCAAGCTGATCTGGATCGACGACGAAGCTGCGATCGGTTTCGGCAAGTACAAGGGCACCACACTCCGCCGCATGTTGCTGGACGCACCCGACTACCTGGACTGGATCGTGCGCCGTGACTTCAACGACGAGGTCAAGGCCATCGTCCGCGGAGTGCAGCGAGGCGAGTTTCCCTCGCGCTGACGAGCGACGGCGGCCTTTTTCGTTTTTTACAGGATGCTGAGGTCCGGGACTACTTGACCTGGGCTGCGTACTTCTTGGCGCGCTCTGCGTACTCGCCCTCTGGCGCCTGCTCCAGGTAGCGCTGGAATTCCAGGTAGGCCTCGGCGCTGGATTTACGATCCGCCATCAGCGTGAAGCCCAGGTAGAAATGGCCGTCGGCATTCTTGCCGTCCAGCTCCAGGGCGCTCCGGAAAGCCTCGGTGGCCTTGTTGACTTCGCGCTGCTTGAGGAAGCTCTGGCCCAGCATCACCGCAGCGCGGCTCATGACGCTCTTGACGTCGCCGAAGGCCTTCTCGATGACGTCGAACTGCTTGAGGACCTCGGGGTGCTTGCCCGCCGTCTGGTAGGTGTCCAGCAACTCGAGCTGCACGGTCACGTTACCTGAATTCTCCTCGGCGGCCTTCTTGAGCAGGCCGATCGCGTCGTCGTACTTGCGCGCGTTGCGCTTGCTCACCGCCTCGGCGACCACGATCTGCACGTTCTCGGAGTCCAGCTTGCGCGCCCGGGCCAGGGCCGCGTCGGCTTCCTCCATCTTGCCGGCCTCGGTAAGAGCTCGCGCCAGGACCACGTGGGTCGACACGCGATGGGGATCCACCTTGGCGGATTTCTTGAGCAGCTCGATGGCCTCGTCACGCTTGCCCATGAGCAGCATGACGCGAGCGGACATGTACAGAACGTCCGCGTCACCGGGATCGCCGTTGCGTGGATCCTGGGCGTCCTTGAGGCTCTGCTCGGCGTCCTCGTTCTTGCTGCGCAGCCTGGCCACGTAGGCGTCGACGGTCTTGGCGCGACCCCACACCGTGGGTCCGATGCTGGCGCGGCCGACATCCTGGATGGTCTGCCAGTCCTGGTAAGCCGAGTAGACAGTCTGTGCGATCGGGTTCTCGAGGGCCAGGATGGCGCGCCCGGCCAGGGCATAGGCGTGGTCCGGGCTGGTCTTGATAGCGGCGTCGTACTGCGCCCGTGCCAGGGACATCTGCAGCAATCGCCGATAGTACTCGGCGCTCTGGACCTGCGCGCGCACGCTGGTGGGACCGGCCTCGCGCGCCTTCTTGAGAGCCTCGGCAGCGAGCGTCATGTTGCCATTGGCAATGGCGGCCTGGGCCAGGGCCGCGAAGGTCTGCACCGTGGCATAGCCCTTCTCGGTGAGTTCCTTGGCCTTGGCCTCGGCGCCCGTGGCGTCGCCGTTGTACAGCGTCGACATGATCTCGGCGGCGTAGCGCCACGAGGTGTTGGATTTCTCCTGGGCCTTCTTCAGCACCTCCGGGAGCGCGGTGCGGTCATCCTTGATGCCATGTTCGAAACCGCGAACGGCCATGGCGAAGGCCTTGAGACCCAGCGCCAGCTCCTGCTCGCTGTCGAGCTTGAGAACCTCGTTGAGCTTGTCGACGGCCTCGCCCAGGGTCCGCGCTGTGTCCTTGCTGACCAGAGCCAGGGCCTGGGAATTGAGATCGTCGATCTTGCGCAGCTCGCGGGCGTGCAAGGCGAACCACAGGAAGAACACGCCCAGCACCGCCACACCGGCCGCGACGATGCCAAGGGTCACCCCCGCGCCACGCTTCTTGATCGGCTCGAGGCCCTGGTTGGGGTCAAAGGGCTTGCCGTCATACGAGGTCGCCTGGCGCGGGGGAGGCTGCCAGACGTTGACCGGCGCGGCCGCATGCTGCGCCACGGGTCTGGAGGTCGGACCCGCCTGCTGGGTCGCGGCGGTGGACACCGGGGACATGGCCGGGGCCGTGGGTGCAGGAGCGACGGGCACGGGTGGGGGAGGGGCCTCCACAACCGGCGCGTAATCGATGCCCTTCTTCTTCAGCGCCTCGGTCGCGTCCTGCGCGTCCTTGTCGATGTCGAGGGCCTGCTTGTAGATCGCGATCGCCCCGTCGCTGTCGCCCTTCTTGTCGAGGATCTGGCCCTTGACGATCAGGCAGGGCACGTGCTTGGGGTTCGCGCCGAGCAGGCTCTCGACTTCTTCCAGAGCCTTGGGAATCTTGCCCTGCTGCAGGTAGATGCGCGCCAGCAAGACATGACCGTCGAGGGCGTCCGGATTGGACTTGATGCCCTTCTTGCAGACGACCATCGCCTCCATGAAGCGGCCCTGACCCAGGTAGGCCTCGGACAGCGACAGGAAAGCGGCCGACGCGGGATCCTTGGCAAAGGCCATCTCCAGCGCGGTGATGTCGACTTCTTTGGATTGGCTCATATCGGGGGGCATCGACGATCCACTTACTGAAGAGTGCGCAAACAGTCAAATCATGAGACGTGCGACCTGGGGTCTTCTGGCCGGAGCCGTGCCGGCCGCGTCGTCGTGACAGAGTGTCTGCGCCCTCCAGTTCTCGTTAAGCCTTCATCAGGTCCAGCTCCGGGGGAGACCCTCGCGAAAGGCCCCACCCACGGCGGGGTCAGCCGACGGTCTTTGTGTCCTTTTTTGCCAGGAAGGGTGTCAGCAGGTCGATGGGCACCGGGAAGATCGTGGTCGAGTTGTTCTCGCTGGCGACCTCGACCAGGGTCTGCAGGAAGCGCAGCTGCATGGACATGGGGTGATCGGACATGATCCGGGCGGCGTCGGCCAGCTTCTCGGCGGCCTGCTGCTCGCCCAGGGCCGCGATCACCTTGGATCGTCGTTCGCGCTCGGCCTCGGCCTGCTTGGCCATGGCGCGCTGCATCTCCTGGGGCAGGTCCACATGCTTGACTTCGACGTCGGAGATCTTGATACCCCAGGGATCGGTCTTGGTGTCGATCTCTTCTTGCAGCTTGAGGTTGATCTTCTCGCGCTCGGCCAGCAGATCGTCGAGCTCGAACTGCCCGAGGATGGAGCGCAGGGTGGTCTGGGCCAGCTGGCTGGTCGCGTACAGGTAATTCTCGACCTGCAGGATGGCCTTCGCGGGGTCCATCACCCTGAAGTAGATCACCGCGTTGACCTTCACCGACACGTTGTCACGGGTGATGATGTCCTGGGGTGGCACATCGCGTGCGACCACGCGCAGGTCCACCACCACCAGGCGATCGACGAAGGGCACGATCCATTTGAGACCAGGCTCCTTGTTCCCGGCATATTTGCCGAGCCGGAAAATGACCCCACGCTCGTACTCGTTCACGATGCGCAGACCCGCAAAGATGAATGCCAGCACCACGGCTGCGCCGATCAAGACTCCAGTAATCTCCATCTCCGGCCCTCCAGGGAGAAACGCGCCGCGCGATCTGGCGGCACTCGATCTCCCAATCGAGAAATGGGACGCCGATGTCTAGCGCGCCCAGCCTGCAGGGAGCAAGCCTCGCGCGGGACCGGGCGGTCGATTTTCTGCCAGGCGCCGTGTCTCGAACCGGGTGCTCGCCACACCACAGTGCCGCGCTGCCCGAGGGAGCCGGACCTCAGCTGTGGCTGGCCGCAGCGCTCTTCTGGGACACGGTGTTTTCGAGCAGCCACTGCCGCAGGCGCCGCTCGTCGCCTGGGGCGAACTTGCGGAACGCGGAGCCCACGGTGAACAGACCCTGCTTTTCGTCGCACCAGACGGCTTCGGACTGGACCTTGAGCAGCTCCACCTCCTTGCCGTGCGGGATGTAGAGCAGGATGTTCATGGGCTCGCCCACGTGGATCTCGGAGCCACATTCGAACGAGATGCCACCCGCACTGATGTTGCGGGTGCGCGTGGTGATGGACTCGGTGAGCGCCTCCACCTCGACGCGGATCTCGATGGGCATCCGCGCGTAGCGTTTGTGGAAGGGGTGCTTTTCCTTCGCGTCCTTGATCTTGTCCTTGCCAGATTTGCTGTTCTTGCTCGCCATGCGTGTCAGTCCAGCCCCGCCTGAAGTTGGACCCCCGTGGTTCACGAAAGACCCCCACCGAGGTGCGTGCGCCATCCTAGCAGACGCACGCGCGCCCCGCCAACTCCGTCGGGTGACCTGTGTCTATTGCCGGGCTTGCCCCCCCCCGGGGGCCGCCAGATAGACTGCCAGGCCCATGACCAACTTGCCCCCTGTCCCCATCGCCGTTCGAACGCTGGCCAACGATCTGACCGTCGCCACGGTGCATCTGCCACACCTGCACCTCGGCTACGCCGCCCTGTTCGTTCGTGGTGGGCCGCGCTTCGAGGATTCGCGAAGCCACGGCCTGTCCCACTTCTGCGAGCACATGTTGTTCCGGGGTGCGGGGCGCTTTGGTTCGGCGGTGGAGCTGGCGCGCGCTATCGAGGACGTGGGCGGCCACCTCGACGCGGCGACTTATCGGGACCACCTGGTCTACGCCTCGCTGTTTGCGCCCCGCGGTCTGGGACGCGTGCTCGAGGTGATTGCGGCGCTGGTGCGGGAGCCGGCCTTTTCCGACATCGAGGTCGAGCGGCGCATCATCCTCGAGGAACTCAACGAACTCGAGGACGGACGCGGGCGGGAGATCGATCCGGACAACGTGCTGCGCAGCGTGCAGTTTGGTTCGCACCCGCTGGGCCAGCGGATCGATGGCTCCCGGCAAGGTCTGCAGCGCTTCTCGCGGCGGGACCTGCGCCGGCATCATGGACGCCACTACGGCGCACGCAACGCGGTGCTCGTGATCGCGGGTCCGGATGCCCCGGCCTCGATGGCGCGGCAAGCCCGTCGCCACCTGGGCTCCTTGCCGGCGGGCCAGCGCTTGCCCCTGGGCGCGCTGCCCGCACCTGGTGTGGCCCGTCCAAAGCTCCGCTTCGTCGACGAGGAAGGGAGTCAGACCGATCTGCGGCTCGGCTGGGTGGTGCCAGGTGAGAAGGACGCCCTGGCACCCGTACTGGCCATCGCCCGCCGGCTCCTCGACGACGGCGTGAGCTCGCGCTTGCAGGACGAGCTGGTGGAGCAGCGCGGCCTGGCCTACGAGCTGTGGGCAGAGCTCGACCAGGCTGCGGATATCGGAGTGTTCGACCTCGGTGCGGTGGTGGCGCATCGCAAGGTGGCCAGTACCGTGCGTGCTCTGCTCGAGTCCCTCGCCAGGCTGGCCCAGGAAGGTCCATCTCCCGATGAGCTCCGCCGGGCCAAGCGCAGGGCCCTGTGGAGCTTCGAGGCTGCGGTCGACGCGCCGCATGCGCTGGCCGAGTGGGTCGGTCGCGGCCTGCTGTTCGATCTGAACATCGATGTCGCGTGCGCGCGGGCACAGATCCAGGGAGTGCGCGGGGCGCAGGTGCGCGGAGCTCTGCGACGGCTCCTGGCGCCTTCGTGCGTTCATCTTGTTGCAGTGGGAAAGGTGCGACCGCGCGAGCGCCAGCGCGTCGCGCGCGTCATCGAAGAGGCCGCCGCGCAGTGGCCAGGGTGATCAGGCCGGTTCGACCTCGTCGCCAGTCGTGTCCTGGTCCGAGATCGC
The DNA here is from genome assembly GCA_043821645.1 of Pseudomonadota bacterium. Lineage (GTDB taxonomy): Bacteria > Myxococcota > JACRCW01 > JAFGSX01 > JAFGSX01 > JBDRCO01. Next base: position 13,667 of record JBDRCO010000052.1, read on the forward strand.
GTCACTGCGGGGCGGTGCCTGCCCGCTCAAGGTCGGCGCGTGGCCTGGGGTGGCACGGCCAAGCTCTGTGGGAGTGGTGCCGGGGCCTTCCCACCTCATGAGGCGCGCCACGGGAGCCGCCGCTGGTCCGCTCACCTCGACGTAGGTGTGCGCCGTGCGGTGGTAGCGCGAGACCCAGTGGCCGGAGTTCACGTAGAAGCGCGACGGAGCAAAGCCGGGAGGGGTGACCTCGGGATGCATGCCTGGCTCGTGGCTGTGGCCGAAGCTGACGAAGGGCACGCCCAGCAATCGAGCGATGAGCTGGGCCTTGTCCTCGAGGTGCGCCTCGGCCTCGAGGGTGCGCAGCCGTCGCAGCACCTCGTGGGTGAGGATGGATGTGAGCAGGACGCCCAGCGCCAGCGCGATGCGCGTCGTCAGGGCCAGGGGCAGCACGGCAGCCACCAGCAGGCCCAAGCTTGTCAGCATGAGCAGGAGGAAGCGGTCCAGGTAGAAGGCGAGCAGGATGCCCAGGAATCGCTCCGAGACCGGCGTTTCCTTGAAGGCATCCAGGCGTTCGACCAGGTGCACGGGGAGGCCAGCGCGATCAGCTACCGATGCCAGACGCCGCAGATGGCGCGCCCTGATCCGCGGCCGACCCACGGTGTTGCGCCAGCTCTTGCGCGCCAGCACGTCGACCACGAGGCTGACGTAGGCGACGGTGGCGGTGAGAACGCGTGCTGGCGGCTGCAGGACGGCGAAGCGGAAGAAGTCGAAGAAGCTCCAGTTCTCCATCTCGGCAGCCGGCGCACCGTGGAGCAGCGGCGCGAAGTAGCGGATGGACCAGGACACGTAGGGCAGGGCCAGCGAGCGCCCCTCGTCCTCCACCGGATCAAGCAGGTCCTTGTAGGAGCAGTGGGGGTCGTACTGGTGTCCGTGCTCCACGTAGACCCGGCCGGGAACATGGTGGAACCAGGGCTCGAAGCGAACGCGCAGGGCGGCCTCGTCGACGGAACATCCCGCCATTTCGGCCAGGGTTGCGACCACCGCCTCGCGGACCTCGGGCCAGTACATCTCCACATCGTGATTGCCGCGAATGATGACGAGCTGGTGCCCGGCTCCGACGAAGCGAGCCAGAGCCTCGAAGATGGGTCGATGAAAGCCGATGACGCTGCCCAGCTTCCATACCGCGTGTTCGCGCGATGAGTCCAGGCCGAGCCTTTCTTCGCGGGGCGTCAGAGGTCGCGTGCGGTGTAGCCTGGCTTCGATGGGATTGGGGTGAACCAGCGTGCGCAGGAAGTCAATCCAGTCACCGTTGATGACCAGGACGACAGGTTCCGTCCCACTGCCATGCTGCGCGTCGATGAAGGAGGAGAACTGCGTGTTGATGGCCTGGATGTGCTCGACGAAGGGCGCATCCCCTTCGCCCACCTCCTCGCCGAGGTGCACGTCGCTGGCAATGACGATGCGTGGCGCCGAGTTCGCCGCAGGCGCACGTCGGAATCCAAACCAGCCATTCAGCTTGTCCCGCCAGCCCATGGTGCGAGAGCCTACTGTAAAAGGTGGTCCGTGCCACTCTGCACTCCGTGCCGGGTGGGGTTCGACCACGCCGGAGCGCCGCGTCGCGAAGTTGACACCTGTGGGTCCAAGCCCGTACGATGACGCATTATTTCAGGGGTCCACACCTCCGGCGGGAGCGCGTTCTCGCCGGGCTGTCGTGGCCTGGTGGGAGCTTGACATGAGGCATCGCTGGAACCTGGGCATTCTGTCGCTGATCGCACCTGTGCTCTTGTGGTCGGGCTGCCCAGAGGAGCCGACAACGCCGCCCGCCACCCGGGGCAGTATCCTGATCAAGGCTGTCGACGCCAACGGGGACGAGGCGGACGCCATTCCCGCGGATGGTCAAGCCTACCTGACCCTGCAGATCACGGCCAAGGCGCCCGGTGGCGCCGTTGCGGCCAATACCGAGATCGAGCTACTGACCAACCTGGGTTCCTTTGCCACAGCCCAGCGCTCGGACACCCTGACCGTGACCACCGACGGCGAGGGTCAGGCCTCGGCACAGTGGGTCTGCGCCAAGCCTGGAAGTGGTGACCCCGAGGATCCAGGTGGTGCGGCCCTGACCGCTCGCAACACCAACGCCGTGGCGAAGATCAACCTGTTCTGCGAGGCCCTCGCCAATCTCAGCACCCTCAGCTTCGGCATTGAGGGCGGGGCGACCAACCTGTATGCCGACGGCACGTCCGATCTGGTGTTGCTGGCGGTGGCGACCGACAGCACCGGCGCCGCCCAGCGCAATGCTCGCATCGAGTTCGAGGTGGTCGACGGCAGTCAACGTCTGGTGAGCTCGACCGGTCTGGTCAGTCAGACCGCAGGAATGACCAACAACAGCGGCGAGGCTAGGGTGACGGTTCGTGCGCCCGCGACCCCGCAAAGTTTCGATGTGCAGGCGACCTGGGACTACGATACCGGCAACAACCCTGCCTTCGTCGAGACCGTGACCCTGAGCTTTGGCGAGGACCAGTCCGAGATCAGCCTGACCGCCGACCGCGTGTCCGCGCCTGCCGATGGCTCGGTGTCGTTCCACTTGACCGCCACAGCCCTGGACAGGGACGGTCAGCCTCTGGCCGACGGCATGGATGTGACGTTCCGGGCCAACGAACCCTACGGTTTCGGCAGCCCCGTGTCGCAGCAGACGACCAGCCAGACGGCTGGGGGCGCTGGCGAGGCGACCGCGACACTCAATGCATCCCTGACCCAGGGGATCGCCCAGCTCACAGCGGAGTTTGAAGCCGCGCCGGGTCAGACCAGGCGGAGCTTGCCGCTGCAGGTCGAGTTTGTGGAACCCGGTCGCCTGATCCTTTTGGTGACCGCGACTCCCACGGCTATCTACACCGATGATCTCGAGGTCACGACCATCGACATCCAGGCGGAGCGGGACGGGCAAGCTGTGGGCTCGCAGAACCTGACCATCAGCCTGAGCGCCCAGGATGCCGCCATGGCCACCTTCGGGGTTCAGGGTGCCAGCACCTCGCTGGCGCAGGTGAGCCGGACCACCGATAGTCAGGGTGCCGCGACCACCGAGCTTCGCGGCTTCTACTCCGGGGCCGCGGGCACGGTGACCGTGACGGTGAGCACGGTGGATACGCAGAACGCCAACATCACGGTGACAGGCGTGGCGACGGTGCTGCTCAAGCGCCACCCCCTGCTGCAGAGTGTCGTGTTCATGGGTGCAGTGCCCGCCATGCTCGGAACGCGCGGCTCGCCTCGTCCCTCGACCGCCGTGGTGACCTTCCAGGCGCTCGACGACAACAACGTTCCCATGGAAGGCATCAACTTCCGCTTCCTGCGTCCCATCACCATCGACCCGACGGTCGTCATCACCACCGTGGGCGGAGGTGACACGGTGGCCAGTGATGCTTCGGGAACGGTCATTGCCTACCTGTCAGCAGGTGTGCAAGCTCATCCCGTACGCGTCATCGCCGAGGCCACGGACCCCCGCACTGGCCTCACCATCGTGGTGACCTCGGACTCCATCCCCATCACCACCGGGCTGACGTCCTGGACCCACAGCTGGTTTGTGTGCGAGCCCAACGGCGCCACCCTGGCTCCACCTGCCTCCCGCACCTGCGAGGCAGTGCTCGCGGACCGGTTCTCGGAGCGCGTACCCGGTGGTACCACCGTGCAGTTCCGCGTCGAGTCGGGCAACATCACGCCCACCGCGACGGTCACCGGCGACGGGTCGGCAGGAGGTGTCAGCTACCTCACCGGGACCCCGCCTCCCTCGGATACCCGCGACAAGGACGGAAACCTGGGCACCAGCAACCCGATTGACCGGCTGGTCAACATGCTGGCCTACACCCGTGGTGAGGAGCCGTTCACGGACGTCAATGGCAACGGCATCTACGATCCCGGGGAGCCCTTCCTGGACTTCCCGGAGCCCTTCGTCGACAAGCAGGACAACTGCGAGCGCAACGACGCCACCGATCCCACTGACGAGTACTACGTGGATCCCACCCTTTACCCCGGCAACGTTGCCGATCCCTACGTGGTCCTGCGCAACACGGATCCCTTCATCGACGGCAACAACGATGGCCACTGGAACGGACCCAACGCCCAGTGGGATGACGACACGCTGCTGTGGTTCCAGGAGCAGACGCTCTGGGTCTACGGCGCCGTGGCTTTTGACCTCGTGGATGCGGATTGCGTGGATTCACTGGTGCCGGGGCAGGTCGGCTACCCAGACTACGACAACGCGGCACACCTCGCCTATCTCCGCCGCTGCGCACCGCAGCAGGACGTGCGCTGGGATACGGGCAGCGGCCAGTGGGTGAGCTGGCCGCATGCGACGCCCTGGCTCGAGCAGGGTGAGAGCGTGCGCGTGCGCTTCAGGGCCTACGACAGCTTCGAGAACTGCCCGGCTCCAGGCGTTAATGCGACCTACACCTGGTCCGCCGAGAACGCCGAGGGCAACGGAACCACTCCACTGGGCTTCGAGGCGTGTGGTCTGTATTCCGGGCAGCCGGCCGTGAACCCCGTCACCGGGCACCTGCAGCCCTACTGCACGGTGTGGGACAACATCGAGGTGGATGCACGCCTCCGGGTGCAGACCTATGGCGTGGGTTCCGTGCCCTACACCGCCTTCTTCGATACCATCCGCTCCGGGCGCGGGCAGCCCATCATCCTGACTGTCGGCTTCGGTGGTGTGGACAACGCGGGAGGTGTGGTCGATATCCAGCGCACCAGGGGCTACATCGTGCCGTGTTCGGATGACCTGGAGTGCGGGGCGACCTTCATTGAAACGGATGCGGGTATGGTCCGCGACCCCAACTCCGCCACCTGCAATCTCCGCACAGGATACTGCGAGGGCGGTGGCGCGACACCCTGACCCGGACGCGCGGGCGCCGGACCAGTCTCCCGCCAGTGTCTCCTCCGACCCATGCGTGACTTGAGCGCACCAAACCGCTAGCCTCCGTCCATGCCTGACGCTTTGACGACGAGGGTCCAGCCATACCGCCCCCTCCTTCGACAGGAGGTGCTGGATAGCGCGCGGCGCGTGGTCGCGGTGGAGACCCGTGCCCTGGAGGCGTTGTCCGAACGACTGGGTGAGAGCTTCGTCGAGGCCACGCAGCGCATCCTCGACTGCCAGGGCCAGGTCGTGGTCAGCGGCATGGGCAAACCCGGCTTCGTGGCTCAGAAGCTCTCGGCGACCTTCGCCTCGACCGGGACTCCGAGCCTGTACCTGCACCCGGCCGAGGCCCTGCATGGCGATCTGGGCAGGGTTCGTCCTGACGACGTGGTGTTGACACTGTCCAATTCGGGCCGCACTGACGAGGTCGTGGCCCTGCTCCCGGCGCTGAGGGAGATCGGGGCGTGCGTGATCGCCCTCACCGGCGCGTCGGGATCACCGCTCACCGAATGTGCCGACGTGGTGATCGACATCGGGGCGGTGACCGAGGCCTGTCCCCTGGGGCTGGCACCCACGGCGTCGACCACGGCCATGATGGTGCTCGGCGACGCCCTGGCCATGTGTGTCGCCGAGGCCCGCGGGTTCAGCGTCGAGCAGTTCGCGCGCTTCCACCCTGGAGGCAGCCTGGGCAAGGCGCTGCTCAGGGTGCAGGAGGTGATGAGGCAAGGTCAGCACCTGCCCCTGCTGCCTCCCGTCGCGGCACTGGCGGATGCCATCGCCGTGATGACCCGCACACCTGGGCATCCGGGGGCAGCGATCATCGCCGACGCCGATGGATGCTTGCAGGGTATCTTCACCGACGGAGACCTGAGGCGCCTGGTCGAAAAATCGGGCGACGCTCTGGACCTGCGACAGCCCATCGTGGGCCTGATGGCGCGGACTCCGCTGTCGGTCCCAGCCCGGGCTCTGATCGGAGAGGGACTCCGCATGTTGCGGGAGCGCGCCATCGACCAGCTGGTGGTCGTCGACGACGACGGGCGGGTCGTGGGTCTGCTCGACGTGCAGGACCTGCTGGCTGCCCGCATGATTTGACAAGGACCTTCACCATGACCCTGTCGGCTCCGGCAGAGCGCGCAGCGCGTGACCAGATCGTCCGGGTGATGCACCGGGTGTGGGAGCGTGGCCTCCTCGCTGCGGGTGACGGCAACGCCTCGATCCGGATCGACGCACGACGCATCGCCATCACGCCCTCGGGGGTGCTCAAGGCACAGCTCCGGCCCGAGCAGATCATCCTCGTCGACCACCGCGGCCGGCCGCAGGGTGGGAGCGGTCGGGCCACCAGCGAGATCGCCATGCACCTGGCGGTCTACCAGGCGCGCCCCGACGTGCATGCCGTGCTGCATGCCCACCCGCCAACCGCCATCGCGCTGTCCATCGCGGGCATCTCCCTGGCCGAATGCGTGCTGCCCGAGGTGATCGTGAGCCTGGGACGCATCCCCACGGCGCGGTACGCGACACCGGGCACCCTGGATGTTCCCGCCAGCATCGAGGCCGTGATCCGGGATCACAACGCGGTCTTGCTCGAGCGCCATGGCGCCCTGACCTGTGGTCGTGACCTCGATGAGGCCTACGGCAGGCTCGAGGTGGTCGAGCACTCGGCGCGGATCACCCACCTGGCCCGGCAACTCGGCCCCGTCCCCGTGTTGCCTGCCGACGAGGTGGCACGCATCCGCGAGGCTGCCACGAGTGCAGGCCTCATCCGCTCCCCCGTCGACTGCGAGCGCTGCGGGGTGTGCCGGCCGCGCTGACGCGAGCGCTGCGGTGGTGTCCGGAAATCGAACTACAGACCGCTCTCGCCCGCCCTGGAACCCGGGTTTGGTGGATGCCCGCGACGCCACAGGGCTCTAATCCGCTACCCTGGCCAGGGCCTGGTCCAGGTCCGCCGTGATGTCGTCGACATGCTCGATGCCCACGCTCAGACGAACCAGGCCATCGGTGAGTCCGCGCGCGATGCGCTCGTCCCGGGGCACGTCCACGTGGGTCATGGTGGCGGGGTGCGTGATCATGGTCTCGACGGAGCCCAGGCTCTCGGCCAGAGAGATCATGTGCACGCTGTTGAGCAGCGAACGGCCTGCGGGAATGCCTCCCTTGAGTTCGAAGGAGATCATGCCGCTGAAGCCGCCCCTCATCTGCTGGCACGCGACGGCATGTCCCGGATCGTCGTCGAGGCCTGGGTAGGCGACCCGGGCGACCTTGGGGTGATCGTGCAGGTAGTGCGCGATCTGCAGGGCGTTCTGGGAGTGGCGCGCCATGCGCAGGGCCAGGGTCTTGATGCCGAGCAAGGTGAGCCAGCAATCCATGGGGCCCGGGATCGCGCCGATGCACTTCTGCAAGAAATGGAAGCGATCGCCCAGGCCCGGCTCGCGGGTGAGCACGACGCCGCCTATGAGCTGGTTGTGGCCCGACAGGTACTTGCTGGTGGAGTGCAGCACGATGTCGGCACCCCACTCGAAGGGCCTGAGCAGAGCCGGGGTCGCAAAGGTCGAGTCCACCCCGAGCCAGGCGCCCTGGGCGTGAGCGATCTCGGCCATGGCCGCGAGGTCCGTGACCTTGAGCAGGGGGTTGGTCGGGGTCTCGACCCACAGCAGCCGGGTGCTGGGCCGCATGGCCTCGCGCACCAACTCGGGCCGCGAGCTGTCGACGTAAGTGAAGCTCAGGCCCTGGTGCACCAGAAGCTGATTGAACAGCCGGGACACGCCGCCGTAAACGTCGTCGCTGCACACCACGTGGTCGCCGCTCTTGAGCAGCTTGGCCACGGCATCCACTGCGGCCATGCCAGAGGCGAAGCACGAGGCATCGCGACCACCCTCGATGGCGGCCAGGTTCTGCTCCAGCACCTTGCGGGTTGGATTCTTCGAGCGTGTGTAATCAAAGCCTCTGTCCTTGCCGACCTCCTCGAGCACGTAGGTGGCGGTCTGGTACAGCGGTGGAACGATGGCACCTGTCGAGGGATCGGGCGTAATGCCCGCGCGCACGACCTGGGTCTCGAATTTCATGGGGTGTGCTCCGGTACAGGTGCTGTGTCGTCGACAAAGCCCTGGGCTTTCATCCAGTCATCGAGCAAGAACTTGCTCATGTAGTTGCGGATCGAGTCGGGCAGGATGCACAGGCATTTCTGGCCCGGTTTGAGGTCCTGTGCCGCCTCCAGGGCCGCCACCATCACGGCCCCTGACGAACCGCCCACCAGCAGACCCTCGTCCCGGATCAGGCGCCGGGCCAGAGTGAACGACTGCTTGTCGTCGGTCTTGACGTAGCGATCGACCAGGCTGTTGTCGAGCACCTCGGGAAAGAAATCGTAGCCTATGCCCTCGACCTTGTAGGAGAACACCTCCTCGCCACCGCCCAGGATCGAGCCGAAGGGGTCTGCGCCCACGATGCGGATGTCCGGGATGGCCTGCTTGAGCCGGCGCGCCACACCCGTGATGGTGCCCCCGGTGCCGACGCCAATGACGACCATGGCCAGGTCCGTGCCGAAGTCTTGCAGGATCTCCTCGGCTGTTCCCTGCTCGTGAGCCGCCGGATTGTCGGGGTTGGCATACTGGTCTAGAACATGGGCTCTGGGGAGCTCCGTTGCCAGTCTCCTGGCCACGCCGATATGGCTCTCGGGGGCGTCCCAGGCCGCCTCGGTCGGGGTGCGCACGATCTCGGCACCCAGGGCTCGCAACACCGACTCCTTCTCGAGGCTCATCTTCTCGGGCAGGGTGATGATCATACGGTAGCCGCGGACCGCAGCAGCGAGCGCCAGACCGATGCCGGTATTGCCCGAGGTCGGCTCGATGAGGGTGTCGCCGGGGTGGATGCGTTCCGCCTTCTCGGCCTCGAGCAGCATGCGCACACCGATGCGGTCCTTGAGCGAGCCACCCGGGTTCAAAAACTCGCACTTGGCCCACAGTTCACACGGGAGCTCGGCACCGACGCGGTGCAGCCGCACCACGGGCGTTCGTCCCACGGCGTCCAGGATCGACTCGTAGCGTGCCATCGTGTCCTCTTCTCTCCACGCGCTCGGCCTGTCGACGGTCCCAGACCGGGCAGAGATCACATGGTCCGGAACACTGAGTGCAGTGTGTGGTCTTGTAGCAAGGAGGCTCTGGTCGGTCTAGCGTGCGCCAGATGGCGTGCTGACATGGTCTCGCGCGATAGAAGGTACGGACGAGTGCGCTGGAGGCGACCGGCCAGAAAAAACAGGCTGACCCTGCGCTGCCTGACCGAGAGCCCGGTCGCGTTCATGAGCAGCTCGCATCTGAGGGTTCAGGTCAGGAGCGCGACCTGGCTTTGACGTCTCGACGCTGTTCAGCGCGCCATGGCCACGATCTTGTCGACCAGTTTCTCGATCCCGATTGCCACGTCGCGTATCCCGGGTCCCAGCATGTAGGCCGGGGTGGTGACCATGCGATTGCGGTCATCAACCACGATGTCCTCGACCGGGCAGACCGTGTGCTGTGCGCCACAGGCCTCGATTCCCTGGGAGGTGCCTGGGTCGTTACCTATGGTCACGTTGAGCGCCACCTCCGAGCCCTTGAAGATCGCGGCCATGGTGGCCGGGGCGATGCATACGGCGCCTATGGGTTTCTTCTGCGCATGCATGGCCTTGACCAGCCTGGCCACGTCCGGCTGCACCACGGCATCAGCGCCCTTCATGGCGAAGGTGCTCAGGTTCTTGGCGGCGCCAAAGCCACCCGGGAAAATCACCGCATCCAGGGTCGACGGGTCGAGTTTCTTGAGGTCCAGGACGTCGCCGCGGGCGATGCGCGCGGATTCGGTGAGCACGTTGCGCTTTTCGCCCGTGGGCTGCTGGGTCCGGTGATCCACGACGTCGAAGTCCATGTCCGGCGCCAGGCACACGACCTCGACACCCTTGCGCGCCAGGGCGAGCAAGGTGATCACCGACTCATGAATCTCCGCCCCGTCGAACACCCCGCAGCCCGACAGCACGACTCCGATCTTGACCATGTGCAACCTCCCCGCGCGCCTCGAGCACGCTGTTGACGACGTGAATCCAGGATCTAGGTCGGGACAGGCTAGATGTCCAGCCCTGCGGCATCCTCGACGGAGGCATCCTCGACATCGGGGCTGCCCGCGTCCTGGCCGACGTCTGGTGCCGAGGAGTCCGTCGCTGCGCTGTCGCCAGCACTCGAATCTCCGGAACCCGCGTCGGTCACCGGAGAGGCGATGGGGGGTGCTGTCACCATGCGGTTGGCGAGGTCGTTGCAGATGGCCTTGCGAGTTTCGGGCGCGTCGTCCCACACCGCGCAGCGAAAGCCGATGGTCTTGTCCGAGTCAAAGGTACCCACCCGCGCGCGCGGGTTGAGCTCGCACCAGGAACTGGCCTTGTAGTGGCCGCCCTTGGTCACGCGCGCCAGGTTGGTGCTGTCGGTGTCACCGACCACGGGGTTGCACAGCTCGCTGTCCGAGGCGTCACCGAGATCGGCGACCCGTCGCGAGGCGCACATGGGATCACCCAGGGCCCCGGCACAGTCATCCCGGACCGCGAAGTCGCTGCCGAGGAAGGTCTCGGCTCCCTCGCAGCGCGAGGACAGCGCATCGACCACCCATTCGGCGACGTTGCCCGCGAGATCGCGCACGCCGTCCGCCGTGGCGAAGCCGGCGCGCGGCTTGTCCCCGTCGAGATTGGCACTCCATCCCTCGCCATAGGTGAGGACGGCAAAGGGGTGCTCGGTGCCCTGCTTGTAGACCGGGTTGGTGCTCTCGGGCCAGGCCGGGTCGTTGGTGCAGCGCGCGAGCTTCTCCTCGTCGTCGGTGGCGATGCTCTGCACCGCATCCTCGCAGCCAATGCGAGCCGCGGGCAGGCCTGCTCCCGGCAGGGGAAGGGGTGGCTGTGCGAAGGCGTTTCCGTCGACGGCAGGGCCCACGGCTGCGCGTTCCCACTGCGCCTCGGTGGGCAGATCCGCGTTGAGCCCGAGGTGACGATAGCGCCAGCGGCAGTAGGTGCGCGCCTCTATCCACGACACGTCGCGGGCGGGCTCCAGAGCTACTTCCTTGCGCGTGTAGGGGCACACGTCGGAGGCGATCGAGGAGATCATCTCGGCCACCACCGGCGTCTCGGTGTAACAGGCATCCCAGTAGGCGCACTCGCCGGCTTGCACGCACTCGAGGTACTCGGCGTTGGTCACCTCGCGGTTCATGATGCGGTAGCCCGTGAGGTAGGCCAGGCGCCAGGGGAACTGTGCCGGGGCGTCGCTGCAGGTCGCGCTGAAGGTCTGATTGTCCCAGCAGGCCGGCGCTCCGCCGGTGACGAACCAGCCCGTCGCCACGGACACGAAGTCTTTTTCGGGATCTGCCGGGAGCCGGGTCAAACCCGCCGGACGCAGGCAGGTGCAGTCGCCCAGGCACAGCAGCAGCAGGGCGACGACGAGGACAGGGTGCACAAAGAGGCGCTTCATGGCGTCACCTCCTCGATGACGGCAGCCTCGTTGACCAGCTCCGCCGGCAGGTCGTCGCTCGGTTCCCGCAGCTCGTAGATGTCCGAGGGCTGGATCAGGAGGTCCAGGCCGATGAGACCCACCCCGAGCACGACGCCACTGAGGCCGCCGTACATCCCTACCTGCTGCGCGGTCCAGAAGCCCTCGCTGTAGGGGCTTCCCTGCACGGTGAAGCCTCCCAGCCCGTAGCTCACCGCGGTGGTGAGGCCGCCGAGGACCAGGGAGGTGCCCGCCACCCAGGTGCCCAGGGTGGAGACCCAGCCCGTGAGCTCGCCACGTTCACGCAGGTACGCGTTGACCCGGGTCAGCCGTCCGCGCTCGATGGTGACGTCGGCCTGGTACAGGAAAAATCCCTGGCGTTGCACCGAGACCTGGTGCTTGCCCTGCTCGACAAGCTTGGTGACGTTGTAGGGCGTGAGTCCCATGATCTGTCCGTCGAGAAACACCTGCGCGCCGTTGACGTTGCTCTCGATGGCCAGTCCGCCGAAGTTCTTGACCTTCTCAAGGGCATAGGCGAGGTCCCGGGGTCTGTCCTCGGGCATCTCGAACTCGCGTTCGATGGTCTGGTAGCCGTTCTTGACCAGCACCAGCTTGTGGGTGCCGGGCTTGAGTCTGATCTCGAGCGGCGACTGACCGAGAAGCTTGCCCATCTCGTCGATGTAGATGTCCGCAGCCGCTGGAGCTGTCCGCACGCTCAGCTCGCTCAGGGTCTGGCGCATGCGCGCCTGCAGGGCCGCGATCAGTGCCACCACGTCCTGACGATCGCTGGCATCCGGTTCCAGCTCGATGTAGCGCTGGTAGTGGACGATGGCGTTGTCGTAGTCGCCCTGCTTCTCGTAGCACTTGGCGATGTTGTAGGTGAAGGCCCCCTTCTGGGCCACGCGGTTGGCGCGCTCGAGCTGGGCGATGGCGTCGGCGTAGCGCCCGGCCCGGTAGTACTCGCGACCCTTGCGGGCAAGCACGGCCGCTTGCTCCTCGGGTGTGGTGGGTGCCGCATTCTTCTTGAGCTGTTCCCGGTAGTGCGCGATGAGCCCGCGCACCACCTCGGCATCGGGCGCGCCCACCGCATCGGCGAGGTAGCGCTCGTAGTACACCACGGCGCTGGAGTAGTCGCCCATGCGCTCGTAGCAGCGCGCGATGTTGAACAGCAGCGACGGCGAGGAGACCAGCTTGTGCGCGGCCTGCAGCTGGACGATGGCCTGCTCGTAATTGCGGGCCTCGAACAGTTGCCGGCTCTCTTCGAAATGCTGCTGGGCCCTGGCCTCCGGCGAGTTGGGCGCCGGGGCCGCCGCTTCAGGTGGGGCTGAACCCTCGGTGCCAGGCGTGGAGGTCTGACCCAGGGCTGTGAGGGCAGCGAGGGCAAGAGACAGCATGCTCGTCGTCATGCAGCCAAGGTAATGCTCTGCCCCCGGGGTGTCAATGCGAGGGGCCCGGACCACGCGGGGCGCGGAATAAAGGGGGACCTGCGCCTACTGGCAGCCGCTCTGGTAGGGCACGGGGATCACGCCGCAGGCACAACCCGTATCCGCCGTGGGCTCCGGGTTATCCGTGAACGCGCGGTCGGGATGCACAGGAATGTCGATGTCGATGGGTGCGGTCTCGGATAGATCGACCAGCGGTGCCACCTGCAGGTCCTCGCTGTTCCAGGCTCGCCCCACCACATTGTAGCCACGCGCGAGCTTGACCTTCGTGATCAGAGCCCAGGGCCAGGGCAGGGGCGACGCGATGTACCAGACCCCGCGCATGGGGCAGCTCTCGTCACCGGAGCTCTCGTGCTCGGAAAAGGCGTAGGCGCTGTTGCTGTTGGCGTCGAGGTAGGTCACGAGACTGCCGGTGGCAACGTCCAGCGGCCCATAGTGCATGATGAAGTCGTCCAAACTCCCCGTGTTCAGGTGATCGGGCAGGCTCAAGGCGTAGGTTCCGCCGGTGGCAGCCACCGATACGATCTCGGACACGCCGCCCAGGGCGCGGTTGGCCAGCAAGGCCACGCGGCGCTGGACGTTGGTGGTGGCGGGCTGCCCGGTCGGCTGCAGAAACTGCCCGCTGACGTCGAGGGTCAGGTGCGGGGTCGCGGTGATGGCGAGGGCGATCTCGTCGCCGAGCGCGCGGGGTTCCCCGGCCGGGGCATTGTCATACAGGCCCACCACCAGGAGGTTCCAGCCAGTGTCGAGCCCAAGGGGCAGGGCCGTGCCCTCGGCGTACACCAGCATCAGGTGCCCTTCTCCGGTGCCACTGGCATAGCTGAGCAGATCTCCCATCCCGATGATGTCGTCGCTGTCGTCAAAGCGATCCGGGATGCCCGTGCTCGAGTCGAGGAAGGCAAAGGGCAAGTACATCGCAGCACGGCTGTCGCCGTTGACCTGGCAGGGGTTGCCCGGGGTCGACACGATCTGGTTGGCCGGGGGACTCTCGGGCACGTCCACGGTGAAGTGCACCACGCTCCGGCTCACGCTGGCCAGGTGCGCGGGGATTCCCACCGTGTCGGTGCGCCAGGTCTGGCCCGGTCCACCGCCGTCGATCCCTGAGGCATCGCCGACCCCCCCGTCCTCGCAGACCACGGGGCCGTTGGCCCAGTCCCAGTCGAAGCGCACGAAGGCCACGCGCACTTCGGACACGTCGCTGGTCCCCAGTTCATCTACCTTGATGCTCAGGTTGACGGTCACCGGGGTCCCGGCATCTCCTATCGAGGTATCAGGCTGGGTCGCGTCCGCAACGAACAGGTCGGTCAGGGCGGCGTCCAGATTGCCAGCATCGGCCACGGCGCCGTCGCTGGATGTGGCGTCGAGGCGACCTCCATCGGGTTGGCTGCTGTCTGCTCCGACTGCGTCGGGAGCGCTGCTATCCAGGACGGCACTGTCCTGCGCTGGTGCATCCAGGGCCGTTCCGTCCGTGCCGGTGGTGTCCACTCCGATACGGTCCCGGCTCGCGGCATCGCTCTGCGATGGTGGAGGCTCCCCCCCGCAGTCCCCGCAGCCCAGGAAACCGGTCGTCATTAGAAGTCCAGCCAGCCATGCCAAGCGACGCATAGGTCCTCCTCCCACGATGTGCATGACGCCCTGCCAGGCGGGGTTCATCCCCACCCGGAACTCAGACACGGCCGAGAGAAATCGGGCAAATAGAATCTCGCACAGGGCCAGATCGGTGGCGTTTCATTCCCGGGCCGGGGCGAGCATGTAGCCGCGACCGCGCACGCTCAGGATGACCGCAGGGGTGGCGGGATCTGGCTCGACGAGCTTGCGGAGCCTGGCCACGAAGGTGTCGACCGTTCGCGAGGCCGTGCCCTCCGCATAGCCCCACACCTCCTTGAGGAGTTCGTCCCTGCTGATGGCGCGATCCGGATTATCGACGAAGTAGCGCGCCAGGGCGGCCTCGCGCATGGTCAGGCGCAGCTCGGCCCCATCGCGCAGGGCCACCTGCCGGTCGAGGTCGAACACGGCGCAACCGAGCGAGAACTGCCCGCCGCTGGTCGCGCGCTGGTACCACTGCACCTGCTTGAGCTTGCCCGTGACCCGCAGCATCAGCTCGCGAAGGCTGAAGGGCTTGTTCACGTAATCATCGGCACCCAGGCTCAGGCCAGTGACCCTGTCCTCCTCGCCACCACGGGCGGTGAGCACGATGACCGGAAAGCGCACGTCTTCATCGCGCACGCGGCGCAAGACATCCAGGCCGTCCATGTCGGGCAGACCCAGGTCCAGGATCATGAGGTCATACTGTGAATAGCAGCTCAGGGCCTCGGCGCCGCTGTCCACGCAGCTGACCTCGAGTCCCTCGCGCTCCAGGTTGAAGGACAGGCCGCGCGCCAGGTGCTGTTCATCCTCCACGACGAGTATTCGCACACTTCACTCCGCTCTTGCTGGGATGTGCTCGGGAAAACTCACGGTCACGATGGCTCCGCGGTCGGGTCCCTCGCTGCGAATGTGGATGTCGCCATGCATCGCGCGCACCAGACCCTGCACGATGAACAGGCCGAGTCCGGTACCCGCGACGTCGGTGGTATTGGTGGCGCGCGCGAACATCTTGAAGAGGCTTTTGATGTCGGCGGGCCGGATGCCCCGTCCCTGGTCACGGACGGTCAACACACCACGTCCGCGCTCCCCCGTCACGGCGATCTCGATGGATTTCTCCGCTGGGGAGTATCGCAGGGCGTTCTCGACGAGGTTGTTGAGGACGGTGTCCAGAGCCTCGGCGTTGGCCAGCACGGTCACGGCCCTGGTGGCACGGAGTTCGAGGCGTCGGCCCCGGCGGTCCAGCTGCAACTCGTGGCGGTTCAGGTAGAGCCGGACCTGATCGGTCAGGTCGAGTGGATGCAGGTCGAGGGAGACACCCCGGCGCTCCAGGCGCGAGGCCTCCAGGATGGCGTCGATGGACACGGCCAGGCGCTCGACGTTGGCCATGATGATGCGGTTGAATTCCTCGCGCTCGCCGGGGCTCAGGTCGTCGTGGGTCTGCAGGGTCTCCATGTACAGGCGGATCGCGGCCAGGGGCGTGCGCAGCTCGTGGGTCACCGTCGACACGAAGGCGTGGATGGCGCGGTTCTCACTCCAGTAGCGGGTGAGTGCCACGCTGATGAAGATGAGGGTCACGAACAGCGCGACCAGCAGGGCCACGCCCCAGACCAGAGAACCCCACTCCTTGCCGAAATTGGCCACGCGCACCGCCGCGGCAAGCTCGGCCAGGCGGTCGTTGCGGTCGACCACGTAGAGGATCCAGGCCACCAGGGCGGCGATCCAGATGGCCTGGCTGAGGCTGATCCAGACCGCCGGGTGCAGCAGGCGACTTCGGTGCGGACGCAGCGTGCCCCTCGTGCCAGACATGGGGCGGCACTATCGCAGAGCTCGAGGAGACGGTCAAAACGGCTTCGCAAGCGCAGGAGCGGAGCGCGGGACGTTTTGCAGAACTTTCACCGTGGGTGGGTTGGGTCTGTGCCAGCCTTCCCGGTGCGTGCAGAACGTCGCGGACCGGCCGCCCGGAGACCGCACCAGGAGAGTGCCGCCATGACCCGAATCCTGCTCAGCTCCGTCTTCGGCCCCTACGGTGTCGACGATGCGTATGGCCGAAAAGAGAATGTGATGGAGCTGTTTCACAACCAGGTGACGCGCGAGCAGGGCATGTTCAGCCTGCGCTTTCACCATCCCTCGTTCGGCCTGCACCTGCTGGCTGCCAACATCGACGCCGATGTCACGGTGCTCGATTTCCCTTCGCAGCAGCGCTTCGTCGAGGAGATCCGCAAGGGGTATGACTACGTGGGCCTCTCCTTCATCGCGCCCAACGTGGTCAAGGCACAGCGCATGGCCGAGCTGATCCGCGCGCACGCCCCGGCGTCGAAGATCGTGCTCGGTGGCCACGGTACCCGCATCCCGGACATTGCCCAGCGTGTCGACGCCGATCACATCTGCTCTGGCGAGGGTGTGCGCTGGTTGCGCCAGCTCCTGGGTGAGGATCCCGATCGCCCGATCCGCCACCCCACCATCAAATCCGCTTTGTCCAAGCGAATCCTGGGGCTGCCGCGCCCGGTCGAGGCGGCGGTGCTGATCCCCGGCGTGGGTTGCCCCAATGCCTGCCGGTTCTGTGCGACCAGCCATTTCTTCGACCGCGCGTACACGGCCTACCTCCCGACGGGCGAGGCGCTGCTTGAGGCCTGCCTGCAGGTCGAGGCCGAGCTGGGGCTCCACGAGTTCTTCATCATGGACGAGAACTTTCTCAAGTATCGCGAACGCGCCGAGCGCTTCGTCGAGCTGCTCGAGCAGCACGGCAAGCGCTACCGCTTCAACATCTTCTCCTCGGCAGAGACCATCCGGGAGGTGGGCATCGACTTCATGGTGCGCATGGGCGTCGAGTTCCTGTGGCTCGGGGTCGAGAGCAAGCACGAGATCTACGAGAAGAACCGGGGCGTGGACTTTCACGCGCTCATCGCCGAGCTGCGGGATCACGGCATCACGGTCCTGGCCAGCGGCATCCTGTTCCTCGAGCACCACGACCGCGAGACCTTGCAGCAAGACGTGGACTTCATGGTCTCGCTGAATGCCGACCTCGTGCAGTTTATGCAGCTTGGCCCCATGCCACAGACTGCGCTGTACAAGAAAGTGCGCGACGAGGGAGTGTTGCTCGATGACGTCCCCTACGAGGAGCGTCACGGCCAGGACCGCATCTGGTTCAAGCACCCGCACTTCGAGCGTGACGAGACCAAGGACCTGCTCCGCCAGGCCTTCGAGCGCGACTACCAGATCAATGGACCGAGCCTGCTGCGCCTGTTCGAGACCACGGCGCGAGGCGCCCTGCGCATCCCCGGTGACGACGATGTCGCGCGGCGCGCCCGCGAGGCCTTTGCCCGGCGCTGCGTCGAGTACCGTCCGGTGCTGCGCTGGATGCGGCGTTTTGCGCCGACACCGCGGGCGGCCGATCAGGCCCGCCACGTCGAAGAGATGTACGCCGAGGTGCTCGGACCCGAGACCGTTCGCGACCGCGCTTTGAGCATGGCCGCGCTGCCCTTCGTGATCCGGGAGTGGTTCAACGCACGTACCGGGCGCAACATGTACCAGCCCCCGACCGTCGTCACCAGCTACCCGCAGCCGCTCCCCGCGAAGCGCCGGCTGGCCGTGGGAAACATGGTGCCCGCCACAGCCAGCATCGGGTCTTGAGTTTCCTTCAGCTCATCTCACCCACAGCGCCCGGCTCACCAGGGCGAGCAGCGTGGTCAGCTCCAGCCGCCCAAGAATCATGAGCACGGTCAGGACGAGCTTGCCGGCCGGTGGCACAAAGGCGTAGTTCTCGATCGATCCCACGCGCCCGAGACCAGGACCTATGTTGCCCAGGGTCGCGGCCACCGAGGTCACGGCGGTGATCAGGTCCAGGCCCAGTGCGGCCATGCACACGCTTCCGAGCACGAAGAGCATGATGAACAGTCCGAAGAAGGCCAGGATGCCGCGCACCACTCCCTCGGGAATGACGTGCTCGCCGAGACGCAGTCGCACCACCCCCTGTGGGTGAAAGGTTCGAACCACCTCGGCCCAGGCGGCCTTCCACACCACAACGATGCGCGAGACCTTGATGCCTCCAGCGGTGCTGCCCGCGGATGCTCCGACGAACATCAGCGCCACCAGGATGATCTTGCTCATGGCCGGATAGGTGTCGAAGTTGTCGGTGCCGAAGCCGGTGGTGGTCACGATGGACACCGTCTGAAAGACCGCGGCGCGAATGGTGTCGTGCCAGGAGGCATGGCGCCCCCAGATGTCGACGGTGATGAGCACACTGGCCACGGCTGTCAGGGCCAGGTAGGTGCGCAGCTCGACGTCGCGCCGGGCCGGGATCCACCTGCCCCGCAGCACGGCGAAGTAGAGCGAGAAGTTCACGCCGGCGGCCAGCATGAAGACCACGATGACCCACTCGGCAGCGGGATTCTGAAAGGCGGCCACGCTGGCATTGCGCGTCGAGAAGCCGCCGGTGGCCATGGTGGCGAAAGCGTGGTTGACCGCCTCGAAGAGATCCAGTCCACAGGCCCACAGCGCGAGGGTCTCGATGACCGTGAGGCCCAGGTAGATACGCCACAGCACGCTGGAGGTCTCGCGGATCTTGGGTCGTAGCCCCTCGGTGATGGGTCCAGGAACCTCGGCGCCGAACAGCCGTCGCGCGCCGACCCCGAGCTGCGGAAAGATCGCCACGAACAGCACGATGATGCCCATGCCGCCCAGCCAGTGGGTCATCGAGCGCCACAACAGCAGGGCGTGGCTGAGCTTCTCGATGTCGACCAGGATGGTGGCGCCCGTCGTGGTGAAGCCCGAAGCCGCTTCGAAGGTCGAATCCACCAGGCTGTCGACGGATCCATCCAGCAAGAAGGGCAAACCACCCAGGACCGCGATGGCGATCCAGCTCAGTCCGACCACTGCGACAGCCTCGCGCCTGTAGACCGTGGGCGGCCTGCCCCGCGCCCACCAGCGCAGACCACCGGCGATGCCCCCGGTGAGGGCCACGCTGCCCAGGAGTGCCCACAGGCTGTGATGTTCGCCGTACGCTGCCGCCACGGCGGCGGGCACCCCCATGGCCGCCGCGGTGATCGCCAGGAGCAAACTCATCAGGTAGGCGACAGTTTTCAGGTGCACGCTGCGACCTCAGCCTATGAACCAGTGACGCTCACCGAATAGACGGGTCACTTCGTCACGCACCTTTGGGAGTGCGAATACCACCACCAGATCGTCTGGCTGGATGGCGTCGTCGCCGGAGGGAACGAAGGCGTCGTCGTTGCGGGCCACGGCGCCGATGATGGCGCCGCGCGGGAAGTCGAGTTTTTTAAGTGGCGTCCCGATGATGCGGCTACGTCCCTGCGCGCGGAATTCCAGCACCTCGCCCTTGCCACCTTCGAGCAGAGAGATGCTGACCAGCTCGCTGGGGCGGACATAGCGCAGGATCTGGTTGGCGACGAGGAGCCAGGGGCAGATGGTGGCGTCGATGCCCAGGCGCCTGTAGATGGCCGTGTACTCGGTCTTTTGCACCAGGGCCACAGTGCGGCGCGCCTTGAGTTGCCGGGCCAGCAGCGTCGATAGCAGGTTCAGGTCGTCCTCCCGGGTCAGCGCCGCGAACAGGTCGGCGTTCTCGATGCCCTCCTCCTTGAGGAGATCGCCGTCGGTGGCGTCGCCCTGCACCACATTGACCGCGACGTCCTCGGCCAGCTGGCTGCACGCCTCCGGGTCCTTGTCGATGACCGTGACCCTGGCCTTTTCACCGCGAAGGCCGCGGATCACGCTGCGCGCCAGCATGCCTGCGCCGACCAGGATGATGTGGCGGTTGTCGGCCAGGCGCTTTTTACCAAAAATGGATTCGATCTTCTTGATGACGTCGGTCCGGCCGATGATGAAGGCCTCGTCGCCCTCGTGGAGCATGTCGTTGCCGGTGGGGATGAGCAGCTCGTCATCTCGCAGCAGGGCTGCGATGAGCGCGCCTCGCGGCAGGCGCAGGTCCTTGAGTGGTCGCTTGGTCGGCGTCGTGCCCTCCTGGACCGCAAGCTGGATCATCTCGACGCGGTTCTGGGCAAAACGCTCGATGGCCACGGCGCCTCGCGAGCGCACGACCTGGGTCAGCTCCGCGGCGGTCAGGATCTCGGGGCACACCACCAGATCCACGCCCAGTACGTCGGTCGAGAAGCCAACTGCGAGGTCCACGTGATCCGGATCGCTGGTGCGCGCCACCGCCGTGCGCACCCCCAGCTGCTTGGCCATGATGGCGCAAAGCAGGTTCACCTCATCATTGTTGCTGACCGCGATCACTAGGTCGGCGTTCGCCACCCCGACCTCGCGCAGGACCCGGGTCGAGGCCCCGCTTCCAGTGTAGGTCATCACGTCAATGGACTCGGAGATCTTGGCGATGCGCTCGGCGTCACGATCGATCACAGTGACATCATGGCTCTCGCGCACGAGGTGGCGCGCCACGCTGGTCCCGACCTCCCCGGCGCCGACGATGATGATGTTCATGGGCGCGCTTTATAGCCCGGGTCGGTGGACCCGTCGAGCCGCGTGGTGGCGCCCATCGCTCGCGTTGTCAAGCGCCAGGGCCTCTGCTAGGGAACAGGTTCCTTTCGCCGAGGTCCACATGGGTCAGCTCATCGATCGCGAGAACTTCGAACGCGGCATTCGTCGCAGCCAGTTCCTGGTCAAGACAGGGCAGGTGCTCAGCCCGGCAGCACTGGAGCTCGCGCGAGAACGTGGCATCGAGATCGTGCGCGAGGGCACCGGACGGCAATTGATGCCGAGGCAGGCCCAGGAGATCGAAAGCCTCAGCGAGCGCATCCTCAAGCGTTTCGTCGAAGCCGGCATGACACCGGGACCCGAGCTCATCGACGCCGTCGCTGCCGAGGTGGCAGCCATCGCCCGGGGAGACAAACCTGCCGAGGTTCCCGGGACGCATCAGGATAGCCAGATGGCCGGCTGCTTGACCTGTGGTGCGCAGCGTGTGGAATCCGGGCGCGAGCGTGTGGTGGTCACGTCGGCGGGGCGCAACACCTTTGGCATCGTGGCGGGGCTCGCCTCGGCCATCGCCGAAGCTCAGGCTGACATCCTTGACCTGTCACAGACCCTGGTCGGCGACTACTTCACGATGATCATCGTCGTCGATATCGCACATGCCAGTCAGCCCTTCGAAGGTTTTCGCGAACGCCTGGCGGCGGTGGGTGCGCGCCTCGGCGTGCATGTCGCGGTGATGCACGACGAACTGTTGAGGTCCATGCACCGTGTCTGAGCGAGCCGCTCGCCGCATCCGGCCTGCCCTTCTCGGTGCCGTGCTCCTGGGGTCCAGCCTGACAGCCTGCGACGGTGACACCGTGGCCGAACTACAGGGGCGCTGGGTCGCCGAGCGCGTGCTGTACGACGTGGCCGGAGGGGATGCATTCAAGGCTGTCAGCGACCGCCTGGGTGACATCGCCCTGGCCTTCGAGGGAGACCGCGTCGAGCTCTCCTTTCTGGGCACGCACTCCACGCACGAGTTCTCGGTCGAGAAACGCTGGCGTGGGGATCACGTTCTGCACCTCTACCAGGTGGGGTCGCTCCGCTTCGTCGATCTCAAGATCGCGTTAATTAAGGGTGGGCGCCTGCGGGTCGACCTGCCAGGCCCAGAGGGATCCCGGATCACTGGCTTCGTGTACCGCCGACCATGAGCAGCTCCCGCTAGCTTACACGCTGAACGCTGGCCCGCTCGAAGGTCGCCAGGTCCGCGAACAGGGGCGCAAAGCCACCGCTGTTCGCCTCGGCGAGCGGAAACAGCAGGCGTGCCCGGGATACGGCCTGGAGTTCCTCGACAAGAGCGCGATGGGCGAGCAGGGCCCCGGTCCCTGGCGCGAAGAGTGCCCGCAGCCCCATGACATGACTGTGGAAGCGCAGGATGCCCAGTTCTCCGGTGGTCCGGCGCACGTAGATGTCGGTGATCACCACGTTCTCGCGCTGCTCGTAGCCCAGCGTCAGCTCGGCCACGATACCCAGGGCAATGGCGACGACGTTCTCCAGGGGCAACACAAAGGCTGCCACGCCCTCGCCAGTACACAGCAGGCCCGCCGGGTCACGTCCGATGAAGCTGCAGCAGCGCACCTGCGGCAACACATGATCCGGACCCGGGGGGGGCGGCACGATGGCCTTCGAGCCAGGCAAGGGGGACCCGGTGACGACGGGCGCTGCCTGTAGCGTGCCATAGAGCGAGGCCAGGTGGGGATCTGCCTGGACCAGGGCCGTGGCAATGCGCGGTCGAACCGAGGCCAGATCGAGATGATCGCGGTACTGGAACAGGTAGTCGCTGACCGCACCCGAGTCGTCCAGTCCAATGCAACGATCGAGCAGCCACTCGAACCAGCGCGTGGCGTCGCTTCGATCGTCCGCGGCGAGGGCGGTGTCGATGAGACCCAGGGCGGCGGCGACGTTTCGCTGATCGCGATGCAGTGCGTCGTGGAAAGCCAGGCGCGCGGTGCCAAGTTCACCATGGGCCAGGGCCTCGCGTCCGCGCACCACCGAGGGATCCTCCGGCGACACCTCGAGGGCGGCGGCGAGCGCGGCGGCGGGTCCCAGGCGCTGCTCCAGGCCGGTTCGCGCCACCACGATCGCGAACAGCGCCCCGAAGCCAAAGCCACCCACGTGGGCGGCAAATGCCACGTTGCTCTGCTCTCCGCGAAACAGCAGGTACAGGACGTCCTGGCCAAAGAAGAACACGCCCCAGACCCAGGCCGGCAGGCTGAACGAACCCGCACGGATCAGGATCCAGTAAAAGAACCGGACCCGGCGCCGCGCGAAGCGAAAGCAGAAAGCACCCACGCAGGCCGAGATGGCTCCCGATGCGCCGATGAGGGGCAGACCCGGCGAGGGCGTCATCGCCGCGTGGAGTCCGCCCGCCGCCACACCACCGAGGAGGTAGAGCAGAGCGAACAGCAGGATCCCCCACACCTCCTCGAGAAACGGCCCGGCCACGAGGGCAAACAGCACCATGTTGCCCACGAGATGCCACACGTCGGCATGCACGAAGAGGTGGCTGACCCAGCCGACCTGCAGCAGACCTTCGGCAGGGATCAGCCCCCAGCGCCGGGCGTTCTGATCCATCGAACGCCTCAGCACCTGGCATCGCGCGTCGAGGAGCTGTTGCTCGTCGCGTTGCAGCGTTGGTCCCGGAGATTCGGCACGGGCGTGCAGCGTCTCCACCCGATCGCGCAGGTGCGCGGGCAGCATGGCACTCACGTCGTCGGGGAGATCGAGGTACTGCCGCTGGTCCCAGTAGCCAAGGATCTCCTCGAGCTGCGAGGAGGCCACCCGGGGGTCCGCATCGCCCTGCCGGAGGGCGCCCCCGACATGCACCAGCACGCTCACCAGCAGCACGATGATGGAGACCAGAGGTATACGTCGCAGCCACCCGTCGTCGAGGCCGTAGGGGAAGATCATGGCGCGCTCCCGCGGTTCGTGGGCACCGCGATCCGCGGTCTGACCTCCTCCACTTCGACTTGGGCGCGTCCCGCATCGGTCAGGAAAAGCATGCGAATGTTGACCGCCAGGAGAACGACGAGGAGTGCGGTCAGGGCTCGGATATCGACACCGAAAGCACGCCCCACCGCCAGCAGAGCGATCACCTGTCCCGCCACTGCACCCATCTTGAGCCAGAAAACCAGACCGGCGCGCGGCCGTGCTGCGACGTCGGCCGCTCCCCCCGGCTGGAATGCGGTGGCGCAGGAATCGCACCAGGGTCGCAGGTTGATCCGGAAGTGGTGGCAGGCATCGCACAGTGGCCGACCACAGGACACGCAGCGCTGCCGCGAGTTCAGTTGGTGGTCCGGACAGGGCAAGCCGACGGCGACCGCACTGCGGTCCTCGTGCGCCGCCGGCAGCCCGGACGCCGTGCCCCGTGTGCCCCCGCCGATCACCAGCAGCGGTCGGCGAGGTGAGGCCAGCTCTGGTGTGTCCGCAGCCGCAGTGGAGGGGAGAGGTGACGCCGTCTCGGCACTCTGTCCCGGCTGTCGCTCCCCTAGAGAGCCTGGTGCAGGCGCACCCGTCGCGGCATCGGACGCCAGCTGGAGACGGGGGTTGGACGCCAGCTCCAGCTCGAAATCGCGGTGCCCGCGACCTTCTGTCACCAGCTGTGGCGGCAGTGCCGCGCGTTCCAGGTCGAGTTCAAGGCTCTTCTCGACGCGAACCAGAGGGTGCTCGCCATCCCCGGAATAATCGAGCCTGCGGAGTTCGCCGCTGACCATGGCCGCAGGAGGCTCCTGTGTGTGCGCGCTGGTCTCGGACTCGACAGGGCGCTGCGGCCGAAGCGGAACCGGTTGCAGCGCCGGTTCGGTGGCCTGGTATCTCGGATCAGCGGCGGGCAGCGGCGGGGGTGGGATGCGCGTCACGGGTCGGGCGGCGGACGGTGGTAGCGTGTCTATCCCCGAGATCGGTGCCGGTGTCCGCGGTCGTGTCACCTCCTCGCCAAGGGCCGGCACCTGCGTACGCGTTGCGCTGAGCACCTCGACCAGTTGATCGGCGCGCGACAGGTCGCCCGCCGTCGGATCGGTGAGATCCACGGTGGTGTCCTCGTCACCGAACACCACTCCCGTCCTGGGAACGGCAAAGGGATCCCCCGCACCTGGCGGCACAGAGATCGGTGCCGGGCGGATGGTGACGCCGGTGATCTCCACCAGCGGCACACCGCAGGTATCGCACACACCGCTCCCTCCAAAGGCGTAGCTCTGCATGCAGCGCGGGCACTGTCGCGGCACCAGGACCTCCGGGGAACGACGTCCCAGGATAACCCCACGCTGACGGGGGCAGCAACGCGACGACCTGGTGATGGAGATTGCCCGGGCACCGATGCACCGTTAGTCTGCGACGCCATCGATTCCCGGGTGACCCCGGAGAATGAGGGAGCGTGCATGTTCTGGCAACACGGGGAAGTGCTCGAGACCTTGCGGATGATAGAGGTTGAGAGCCTGGACATCCGCACAGTGACCATGGGGATCTCGCTGCGCGGTGCCGCCTGTGACGACGCCGGGCGGCTGTGCGACCGCATCTACGACACCGTGGTGCGGCGGGCGTCAAAGCTCAAGGCCACGGTGCAACAGGTGCAGGCCGAGCTCGGGGTGCCCATCGTCAACTGCCGTGTGTCGGTCACACCCGTGGCCATCGTCAGCGAGGGGGTCGAGCCCACACCCGACGCTCTGGTTGCGGTCGCCCGCACCCTGGATCGTGCTGCCCAGGAGGTGGGGGTCGACTACATCGCGGGTTTCACCGCCCTGGTCGAGAAGGGATCCACACCAGGGGACCGCGCTCTCATCGATGCCATCCCCGAGGCCATTGCCTCGACCCAGCGTGTGTGCGCCTCGGTCAACCTGGCGTCGAGCCAGGCGGGCATCAACATGGACGCTGTGCGGCGCATGGGGCAGGTCATCCTGGATCTGGCCAACCGCACCGCGGATCGCGATGGCATCGGCTGCGCCAAGCTCGTGGTTTTCGCCAACGCGGTCAGTGACAACCCCTTCATCGCGGGCGCCTTTCACGGCGTGGGCGAGGCCGAGAACGTGATCAACGTCGGCGTGTCGGGTCCCGGCGTGGTGCTCGCCGCGCTCAAGCGCCTGCGTGCCCAGACCCCGGAGAGCGCCATCGACTTCTCGCTGCTCGCCGAGACCATCAAGCGCATGGCCTTCAAGGTCACCCGCGCCGGAGAGCTTGTCGGCAGAGAAGTGGTGCGCCGTCTGGGGCCACCCCTGTGCTTCGGTGTGGTCGACCTGTCCCTGGCACCGACGCCGGCTGTGGGCGACTCGGTGGCCGAGATCATCGAGTTGCTGGGTCTCGAGTGCATCGGTGCGCCCGGAACCACGGCGGCCCTGGCTCTGCTCACGGACGCCGTCAAGCGCGGCGGCATGATGGCATCGTCGTCGGTGGGCGGCCTGTCGGGGGCATTCATCCCGCTCAGCGAGGACGCCGCCATGGCGCGCGCAGCCGAAGTCGGGGCATTGACCATCGAGAAGCTCGAGGCGATGACGGCCATCTGCTCGGTGGGCCTGGACATGGTCACCATCCCTGGTGACACACCGGCGACCACCATCTCCGGCATCATCGCCGACGAGTGCGCCATCGGTGTGATGAACCACAAGACCACGGCCTGCCGGTTGATCCCGGTACCCGGAAAGAAAGCGGGCGAGCGCGCGGTCTTTGGAGGCCTGCTCGGCGAGTCACCGGTGATGCCGGTCAACACGTTCTCATCGGCAGGCTTCGTGCGCATTCCGGGTCGCATTCCGGCACCCCTCCACGCCCTGCGCAACTGAAGGGAGCACAGCTCCCATCGTCGAGGGAGACCTCATGCCTCGCTTCGAGTTGATGTATCGCACCACCACCGGCACCGATCTCCTCGATGTCACGGACGACGTGCAAGGTTGCGTGCGCGAGGCTGGCGTCGCCGAGGGTCTGGTTGCGTGTTTTGTACCCGGCTCCACAGCCGCCTTGACCACCATCGAATACGAAAGTGGCGCCCTCGAGGACCTGCAGCGCGCCCTCGAACAGCTGGCACCGGTCGATGGCCGATACGCCCACAATGCCCGCTGGCACGACGGCAACGGCTACAGTCATCTGCGCGCGGCCCTGCTCGGTCCGTCGCTGAGCGTGCCCGTCGCCGGCGGGCAGCTCGAGCTCGGCACCTGGCAGCAGATCCTGCTGTGCGACTTCGACAACAAGCCCAGGCAGCGGCGGCTGGTTGTTCGGGTACTGGGCGATCCGGCCTGAGGACCCAGGGATCAGGCTCGACGCTGCAAGATGGTTTCATGGCGGCGACGCAGGACACCCAGCATCAACAGTCCCAGCACGAGGGTCGCAGGTGTCGTCCGGGTCGCCTGGTGGCACTGGCACCCAGCCTCGGGCACGACCTCGAGGACGTCGAGGCTGGTGGTTTGGGCTCCGCATTCCAGGCCCAGGGAAAGATCCCGCGCACCTGGTGTCGCCCCGGCGTCAACGCGGATGGTCGCCCGCAGCTCGGTGTCCGACAGGCGCTCGACGTCGACGACCCGGGCACCGGTCCCTGACAACGCGAGTACCATCTCCTGGTCAGACCAGAAGCCCTGGCCCTGGATGGTGAGGGTGGTGTCCTGGCCTGGCGTCAGGGTCGACGGACTGGACGAACTCAGGCTGGGTTCCGCGCAGTTCAGCATGGCGAGGTCCAGGGTGAACTCGCCTCCCTGCACCCGGAAGCTCTCTGGGTCGGGCTCCTCGCTCCCCAGGTTGGCGACCGCCACCACCACGCGCTGAAGCAGGTCGACGTCCTCGATGAGTACCTGGCCATGTCCCTGGGCATCGACGTCGACAGGCAGGGCCTGGTTGGGGGGATGGCCCAGGGTGAGCAACTGCGGCCGCCACTGCATCTGTGGATCACCGTCGAAGCGAACCCGCAACACGTGCTGGGCAGGCGCCCCGGCGAGGTCGAGGCTCAGGAAGCTGGTACCCAGGATCTGCGGGGCCCGGTGCGGCGCCAGCTTGGACAGGGGCAGCTGGTCCAGCGCGAGGTCGGTGTCGATCGCGACCTCGGCACCTCGCCACTGAGCTGCTCCCCGGATGTGCTTGCCGTCGTCGTTGCGACCGATGAAGTAGCGGGCCTCGGAGAAGCGCGTAAAGGCGTCCGCGAAGACCACAGCTTCCTCGGCCAGGACCGTGGTCATGGCGTCGATGAGATCCGGTTCATTCGGAGCCGTGGTGTAGGGCAGCCCGTCGCGGTCGAACAGAACCTCGCCAGGCTGGGCCGTGGCGTCCCAGATGCGGGCAAGCAGTCGCCCGTCACCAGCGCCGTAGGTCTGATCCAAGAAGTACGAGAACAGGCTGGCGCCGTAGTGGTAGTAGCTGCCCCAGTCGACATAGAACAGGGGACGCTCGGGCTCGCGCTGGAAGTCAGCAAAAACAGTGTCGAGGAAGCTGTCCTCTGGATAGAGGGTCGTCGTCACAGCGACCGTGATCTGCTCGAAGGCGAAGTTGCTGTCGGTGCATTCGACGGCGAACTGGCAAGCATGGTTGAACTCGTGGGCGAGCAGGTTGGGGAGGTACCACGACGGCATGCTATCGCTGACAAGGGTGATGGCAGCGCAGTCGGTTCGCGGTGTGCCGGGAATGTCGCCCAGAGCCACCACATGGCCCGCGATGTTGGAGTCGCGCACCAGGTAGATGCGCATGCCGGGGACAGGCGCGCCCTGGTCGTCAACGGTGACAGGCACTGCGAAGCCCATGCCATCGATCTCGGCGGTCCACGCCGCCTCGGCTGCGTCGAGCATGTGCTGGGCCAGGGCCGCGTTGTCCTGCGTGTTGTAGTAGACGCGCAGAGGGCGCTGGCTCGACTCCACGAAACCCACGGATTCGGGCACCTGGGCGCGGGCAGGCACACTGGATGCGACCAGGGCCATCGTACTCAGGACTGGCAGGATGCTGTTTCGCAGGGCGGCTCGCATGATGACCTCCTTGGGGGGCACGCCCGGTGGTCCCGCGGCGCGGTCACAGCGCGTCCAGGCCGGCACCTGCAGCCGGTCCGCACCCGTCGAGAAGGACCTGAGCGTGTTGCCAGGGAGAGAGAGCAAGGGCGGTGCCAGCACTGGTTCGGCGTGACCGGGGCGCGTCCTGACGGAGCAGGACCCTTCGAGGGCAGGTTTGACCGCCAGGTCAGACGGACGATTTGAGCCACAGGTTGGCGTATAAGCGCCGCCACACCCTCACAGATCCGCAGCGGTGTTCAGTGAACCGCGTCAGCGGGCCATCAGGGGGTCGACCTTCTTGTCCCTGGGGATGAACTCGCTGAGATAGTGATTCGAGTGGTACACGGTGAACAGCTTCTCGAAGAACAGCGCCACCGCGAACAACGCCACCGCGAACTCCGCACCCGCCTCACCACGGATCATCGACGACACCGAGACCAGGAGCAGGATGATGATCCAGCCCTCGGCCAGCACGTCGAGCACGCCGAGACCGGTGTGGCGCGTGTAGAAGTAGCCACCGCCCGGGAACAGCAGGGACAGGCGCAGGGCCTCCTTCTTGTTCTTGAATTCGAGCTGGCAGCCCGGGCACCGGACCAGGCCGGCCTCGAGGGCATGGCCGCAGCGCGGGCAGAGGTGCCGGCGACCCACCGGCGCAGCCACCGGCGCCACCGACGACAGGCGCGGTATCAGCGCCTTGAGCTGGGCGCGTTCCTTGCCGTGCACGTAGTAGAAGCGCTCGGTCTTGCCGGTGCGGTATTTGAGCTCGAACCGACCCCAGCCGAGCTTGATCTTCTCGCAGTCCCCCCAGCGGACCTGGGCGATGCTGTCGCGCCAGCCGTAGTTCGTGGTGGTGGGGACGTGGATCATGCGACGGTCGGTGAACACCAGCAGCGCGCGCTTGATGTAGTAGATCATCCAGCCGCTGGTGTACTGCTCCCAGAAGGTCATCGGTGAGCAGGCGGTGGTGACGAGCAGCACCTTCTCCTCGGGCTCCAGAAATCGAGGCAGGTAGCTTGACAGCTTGCCCAGCAACTCGCGCTGGCGCTTCTCGAACCCCTTCTTGGGATTGCCCTTCTTGTCGACGAAGGCCACGCTGGTGTCGACGAGAATGCCGTCAATGAGCTGCACGGCGGCAGCGGGCGAGGTGCTCATCCCTGTACCTCTGTGGATGTCTGGTGGGGGGAGAATAATGCGAGCGGGTGCCGCACACCAGGCCTGGAGCGCTCAGTCGTCCTCGTCCTCGGTCATCTTGTTCTCGGCGATGACCTTCTCGGCGATCTGTGCCGGCACCTCATCGTAGTGACTGAGCTCCATGGCGAAGGAGCCTCGAGCCTGGGTGATGGAGCGCAGATCCGAGGCGTACTTGAGCATCTCGGCCATGGGCACCTGGGCCTTGACCACCACGGCCTTGCCCTTGGAGTCCGTCCCCTGGATGCGGCCCCGGCGGCTGTTCATGTCGCCGATGACATCGCCCATGCAATCCTCGGGTGCCGTGACCTCGACGTTCATGATGGGCTCGAGCAGGCAAGGGGCGGCCTCCTTGACCGCTGCCTGCATGCCCTTGGAGCCTGCCATCTCGAACGAGCGGCTGTCCGAGTCCACGTCGTGGTACTTGCCGTCGAACAGTCGCACCTTGACGTCGACCAGGGGGTAGCCAGCGATGACGCCGCGGTCCATCTTCTCGCGGACGCCCTTCTCGATGGCCGGGATGAACTGCCGGGGGATGGCGCCGCCGAAGATGTCGTTGACGAACTCGAGCCCGGCACCGCGCGGGGCCGGCTCCACGTCGATGTAGCACACACCAAACTGGCCGCGACCGCCGGTTTGCTTCTTATGTTTGCCTTCGACGTTGGCGACCTTCTTCTTGATGGTCTCCCGGTAGGGGACCTTGGGCGGCAGCAGCTCGACCTCGATGCCGGTGCGGCGCTTGAGCTTCTCGAGCACCACCTCGATGTGAACCTGGCCCACGCCGGACACCAGGGTGTCCTTGGAACGGGCGTCGACTCCGGTCTTCAGGGTCGGATCCTCGATGGCCAGGCGGTGCAGGCCAGCGCCGATCTTGTCCTCGTCACCCTTGGACTTGCCACGCACCGCGAAGGTGATGGCAGGCGGCGGCAGGGAGGGACCCTTGACCGTCAGCGTGCCCTTCTCGGCGGTGAGGGTGTCGCCGGTGCGCGTGTCCTTCATCTTGACCACGGCGAAGATGTCGCCGCAGGCCGCAAGGGGCAAGGCTTCCTGCTTCTTGCCCACCAGCGCGACCAGCGAGCCAAAGCGCTCCTTGCCACTGCGGGTGGTGTTGAGGATGGCCGTGTCCGCCGTGCCCTGGCCCCGGAACACGCGGATGCAGTTGATGACGCCCATCTGGTCCGTGTAGGTGTTGAACACGTAGCCCACGAAGGGCTGATCCGGCGCGCGCTCGATGTCGACGGGCGCCGGTTCGGCTTCGGTGGTCAGGCCCGCCACCACACCGCGATCGGCCGGCGACGGGAAGGTCTCGGCGACCATGTCCATGAGCTGGCGGACGCCCATGTTCGAGGACGAGATGCCACACAGCACCGGCACCAGCTTGCCCCCGGCGATGGCCTTCTTGAGACCATCCATGGTCTCCTTCTCGTCGAGCTCGCCACTCTCGAGGTACTTCTCGAGCAGGGCGTCGTCGGCGGTGGCGATCTCCTCGATCAGGGTGGCGCGGGCCTCGCTGGCCGCATCCAGGAGGTCCGCCGGGATGTCGCCCACCTCGCTGTCACCCGAGTTGTCCTTCTTAAAGATGTGGGCCTTCATGGACAGCAGGTCGACCACGCCGCCGAACTCGGCTTCCTTGCCGATGGGAAGCTGCAGGGCTGCGGCCTTGGGGGTCAGGTTCTCCTTGATGTCCTTCACCAGGGTGGTCAGATCCGCTTGCTCTCGCTCCATCTTGGTCGCGAAGATGGCCACCGACAGGCCCTTCTCCTGGGCCCTGAGGAAAGCCTTCTCGGTGCCGGCCTGCACACCTTCGGAGGCGCCCACCACGACCACGGCGCCCTCGCACACGTGAATCGCATTCTGCACGATGTAGAAGAAGTTGGGCTCACCTGGCGTGTCCAGGACGTTGAGCTTGCGCTTGCCGTGCTCGATGAAGGCCGCGCCCGCACCGATGCTCATCTCGCGGCGCTGCTCCTCGGGCTCGAAGTCCATCACGGTATTGTGCTCGAGCACGCTTCCCAGGCGCGTGGTCGACTTGCCGCAGAACAGCATCGCCTCGGCCAGGGTGGTCTTGCCCGCGCCCTTGTGGCCGATGAGCGCGATGTTGCGGAGATCAGGAGTGTCGTATTGCTTCATCGCTTCAATCCTCGGTGGAGTCCTCGCGAACGCACGGCGATCCGGGTCATTCCGGCAGCTTGCCGGTTCGCGAGGGGGCCCAACAAAACCTGGCCAGGTGGCGCTGTCAAGCCCGCACCATCCGAACGGAGTGCTCCACGACCCTTGTCCAGCAGGAGCCCGGGTGTCGGGCTGCACGCCGCGGGTCGCCACCTGCCGCCAAAAACGCTATACGGCAGCACTCGCCCGATGTTCAACGCGACTGCAAGGAGGAACTCATGTCGTCGAGCAAGGTGGTGATCGTCGAAGCCCTGCGAACCCCCATCGGTGCCATCGGCGGCGGCCTGGCCAGCCTGCAGGCGCGCGAGCTGGCAACCCGCATCATCCGCGCGCTGCTCGAGCGCAGCGGCCTCAAGCCCGAGCTGGTCGAGTACACCTGCATGGGATGGGTGATGCAGGATCCGCGCTCACCCAACCTGGCCAAGGTCGCGGCCGAGTTCGCGGGCGTGCCCAACACCTCACCGGGCACCACCTTTCACGAGAACTGCGCCTCGGGAGGCGCCGCCATCCACAGTCTGGCCCGGCGCATCAAGCTGGGCGAGGTCAAGCTGGGAATCGCCGGTGGCGTCGAGAGCATGAGCAACGTGGCGCGCTATCTCTATGCGGGTCGTACCAAGGGTCAGCTCTACGGTGACATGACCCTGGTCGACGGCCTGTTCGGCGCTCTCACCGACAGCAATGTTGGCAAGGACGGGGAACTGATGGGGCTGATGACCGAGCGCCTCGTCGACAAGTACGGTGTGACGAGGGAAGAACAAGATCAGGTCGCCCTGCGCAGTCACCAGAATGCACTCAAGGCCTGGGACGAGGGCGCCTTTGCAGACTACGTGGTGCCCGTCGAGCTGACCCAGAAGAAGGGCGATCCCGTCGTCGTTCAGAAGGACGAGGGTCCCAGGGCCATCACGATGGAACAGCTCGCCAAGGCAAGGCCCTATTTCAAGCCCGACGGAGGTACCATCACCAGCCTCAACGCCAGCAGCCTCAACGATGGTGCGGCCGCGCTGATCCTGGCCGACGAGGACTACGCCAGGAGCCAGGGCCTGACGCCGCTGGCGGAGCTGCACAGCTTTCACAACGTTGGTGTGCCCCGCGAGCTCATGGGCGAGGGCGCTTTCAAGGTGGTGCCGCCCCTGCTCGAGAAGAACAAGCTGTCCCTCGGCGACGTGGACCTGTTCGAACTCAACGAGGCCTTCGCCGCGGTGCTTGCGGCGGCCTTCCACGATCTCAAGGATCTGCCCGTCGACAGGACCAATCCCTGGGGCAGTGGCATCTCGCTCGGACACCCGGTGGGTTGCACCGGCGCGCGCCAGGTCGTGGACATGGTCCACCAGCTGCGTCGCCGCGACAAGCAGGTCGGGCTGACCAGCCGCTGCGTTGGTGGTGGCATCGGTTCGGCCGAGCTGCTGTTCCGCATGTGACGCCATGCCGGAGCGCGATCCCCGCCGCCAGTTTCTCGAGCGCATGACGGTGTTTCCGTCGGGCGAGGCCATGCTCGAGGGTCTGTTTCATACCGGCGACCGCACGCCACCCTGTCTTGTCGCGCCGCCCCACCCGCAGCTCGGTGGCAGCATGGACTCGCCGGTCTGCGCGGAGCTGTGCTGGACCCTGAGCCAGCAACGCTTGCCCACCCTGCGCTTCAACTATCAGGGGGTGGGAGCCTCGACCGGGCAGTCCCACGGCGACCAGCGTGACGTCGAGGATCTGCGTGCAGCACTCGGTCAGCTGCGCGAGACCACGGCGGTCAACGAGGTGGCCGTGGTGGGCTACTCCTTTGGCGCTTTTCTGGCTGCCCAGCTCGCACAGCGCGATCACCTGCTCGCGGCCTGCGTGCTGGTGGCACCGCCCGGGGCACTCTTCCCCTTTGACTGGGAGGCCCTGGGGCGCGCCACGTGCCCTGTTCTCGTACTGCTGGCCGAACACGACGTGTACTGCGACGCCACCGTGGCGACGAAGATGGCCCAGGCCGCGGGCCTGACCGTGCGCACCATCCGCAACGCGGATCACTTCTTCAGCCGGGGCCTGTTCGAGGTGGGCAGGCTCACTGCCGAGGTACTGAGCGAGAGTGCCGGCTGACCACCCGGGGCGTCGCCTTCTTGACCGCGCTGGCTCTGGCCAGGTCTTAAGTGGGCTCTCGCGCCTCGACGAGAATCCCTCTAGCGCGAGGGGGGCGTGGCCGGCGTCGGGATCACGTCGGCGGGGCGCTTCTCGGCGGACTTCTTGCCGAGCTTGGCGAGCAGCGCGTCCTGGCCGCCGTATGCGAGGTCTGCACGATCTTGTGCCTCGAAGCTGGTGAAGCGCCCCAGGGGTTTGCGGGTGGCAGCGACGCGGGGCTCGGTGAAAAGCATGTCAGACCTCGCACAGGTGTTTGGCACTGGGTCCATGCGCACGCGATATATTACACTCCGGGTTGCGCAGGCGAGACAGAGAATACTGCGGAGCGACGAAGGGAGCGGTGTGCTGGTCAGGCCGGAGCCCTGTCGAAACCACCTCCTGGTGGTGGGTGCTGGCTGCCAGATCCTCGGAAAGGGCATCCCACATGCGTATTCTTGTTATTGAGAACATCGAGGCCTCCGCGCAGTGGCTGCGCACGGTGCTCACGGCGCAGCACTGTGAGGTCATTGTTCAGGCCGATGCCGGGACCGCCATCGGGAACGTCGTGGGGGGAGCATTCGATCTGGTCGTGGCAGATTCCATGCTGCCCGGGCTGCGCGGCGAAGATGTGATCGAACGCCTGCGCACACTGGGGACATTAGTACCGATCATCCTGCTGTTTCCCCTCGTCGGTGCAGCGCCGCAGCTGCCCCCGGGCGTTGTGGCCCTGGAAAGACCTTTCTCACGCCAGCAGCTGCTCGACACCGTGCAGCGTGTCGTCAGCGGTGTTGCTGCCGCCGAGGATGGGGTGGTGGAGGCACTCCCCGACCAGCTCCCCGAGGCCCTACTGCAGCTCGCCCGTCGCGGTGTCAGCGGCGTGCTGCAGGTCACCCACGAGGCGTCCCAGCGTCGGGTCACCATGCGCGGCGGCGTGCCTACCTATGTGTGGGCCGAGTACTCCAGCGACAATTTCGGGCGTTTCCTGGTGCGGCGGAAGGTGATCACCGAGGAGGTTCTCGAGCAGAGTCACGCTGCCATGGTGAGCAAGGGGGTCGCCCAGGGTGAGGCCTTGATCCTGCTCGGAATCCTGCAGCAGGCCCAGCTCTACGCGCTGCTCAAGGCCT
Source organism: Pseudomonadota bacterium (assembly GCA_043821645.1). Taxonomy (GTDB): domain Bacteria; phylum Myxococcota; class JACRCW01; order JAFGSX01; family JAFGSX01; genus JBDRCO01. The sequence goes on from JBDRCO010000052.1 coordinate 49,058, forward strand.
ATCATCGCGAGCGGCTGCTGACGATGTTCACCTGGCCCTCACCCTCCCTGGAATTTGCCGAGGGCCGGGAGATTCCACGTGGTGAGCCTGTGTATGCCATCGATCCCATCCCGCTGGTGTTCGAAGGCTACCAGCGGCATGGCAGCACCGACGATCTGTTCCACTGGCCCGAGAAGCACGGGGACAGCTATGTGCGGCGCTGCCCCAACTTCGATGTGTACTTCCCGATGCTCCAGTCGCAGTGGCCGCGCTTGCCCCTGACGCAGCTGACCGCCGGCGGTGAGCCTTTGCACATGATCCTTCGCGCCCTGCCCGTCGACGTGATCTTCGCGGTACGCACCCTGAGCGCCCTGATCAGTCTCGAGATGATCGAGCTGGTCGACGCGCCCGTGGCCGAGTCCTCCGAGGTTTTTGTCATCGAGGTCGAGGACAGCCAGATCATCGGCGAGTACAACCTGGATCGGGGCCGTGGTGATTTCGACGTCGATCTGGATGAACAGATCGATCCCCGGGTCAACCAGGTCTTCGAGACCTACCTGTCCCTGCAGTTTGTTTCCTACTACGAGCTGCTCGCGGTGCCTGCCAATGCCACGGCCAGCATCGTGGCGACGGCGTACGAAAGTTTACGTGGCCACTACGAGGAGCTGCTGGAGGGTCTGGGATCGCAGCCCGAGGCCGTGGCCAAGGCGCAGGAGATCCTGGTGCACCTGCAGTTCGCGTGGGCCGTGCTCAACCAGCCCGATACGCGTCTGGCCTACGACAAGAAGCTGCTCGAAAAGCAGAACGCGACGGTGAAGCGTCGAGCCAGCCTCGGGGCCGAGGCGCGTTTCAAAAGTGGGCTTCACGCGCTGCGCGCAGGGCGTTTCCAGGTGGCCCGGATCGAGTTCGAGGCCGCCCGGGCCCTGCGTGCAGGCGATGCCCTGTGCAACCTGTACACCTTGTGGGCCAGCTACCTTCAGCAACGCGAGGCCGTGCGCAAGATGGGTGAACTCCGCCGCGATCTCGACGCGCAGGCGCGCTTGCTCGGAGACGCCGAAGGCTACGCCTTCCACGCCTGGATCTGCCTCGACCTGGGCTTCGTGGACAATGCCCGCCAGGCCGCGGCCCAGGCTCTCAACATCGATGAGGCCAGCGTCGAGGCCAACAACGTGTGGCGTGCTCTCGAGGACCTCGAGAAGGCCACCTGACCGGAGCGTGACGGAACGCGCATCGGCGCTCCACCTTTGAGCCATCGCATGGTAGGCACTGCCGGCGGGTTCAGCCGACAGCCCGCGATCACCGACTGCCGGGGCGCGCCACCTGCGCCCCAACGAGGGCAACCATGGAAGCCATCCTGAAGGAGCTGGGAATTGCCAAGATCAACTCGGGCGCCTGCGGCGAACGCTGGATCGAGAAGCCCGGCGGCCGCGAGCTGAAAAGCATCAATCCCACCACCGGCGAGACCATCGCCACCATTCTTCAGGCCAGCCGGGACGACTACGAGAAGGTCATGGCCGATGCCGTCCAGGCCTTCGAGACCTGGCGCATGTGGCCGGCTCCTCGCCGCGGCGAGGTGGTGCGCCAGATTGGCCATGCCCTGCGCGAGAAGAAGGATGCCCTGGCCGCACTGGTCTCCCTCGAGATGGGCAAGATCAAGGCCGAGGGCCTGGGTGAGGTCCAGGAGATGATCGACATCTGCGACTTCGCCGTGGGCCTGTCGCGCCAGCTCTATGGCCTGGCCATGCACTCCGAAAGGCCCATGCACCGCATGTACGAGCAGTGGCACCCCCTGGGCGTGGTCGGGATCATCAGTGCCTTCAATTTCCCGGTGGCCGTGTGGTCCTGGAACGCAGCCATCGCGGCGGTGTGCGGCGATAGCATGATCTGGAAGCCGTCGTCGGACACACCCCTGACCGCGCTCGCGGTGCAGAAGATCGTGCAGCCCGTGCTCGAGCGCAATGGCTGCGCCGGGATCATGACCCTGGTGATCGGCAAGGGCAGCGAGATAGGCGAGACCCTGATCAACGACCCCCGCATTCCGCTCATCTCGGCCACCGGCTCCAACACGATGGGCGAGCGTATCGCCAAAGCCGTGGCGTCGAGATTCACCCGCCTCATCCTCGAGCTCGGCGGCAACAATGCCATCACCGTGATGGACGATGCCGACCTGGACCTGGTGACCCGGGCCGTGCTGTTCGCTGCCATTGGCACCTCGGGTCAGCGCTGCACCTCGCTGCGCCGGCTGATCGTGCAAAAGGGTGTCGCCCCCGAGCTGACACGGCGCTTGCTGGCCGGTTACAAGCAGGTGCGCATCGGTGATCCCCTCGACGACAAGACCCTGATGGGGCCACTGGTCAACGAGGCGGCGGTGGCCGACATGATGGCTGCTCTTGACGTCATCCAGAAGCAGGGCGGCGAGATCCTGTGCGGCGGGAATAAGATAGACCGTCCTGGTTTCTTCGTCGAGCCTGCCATCGTCAAGGCCCGGGCAGACATGCCCATCGTGCAGGAGGAGACCTTCGCGCCCGTGCTGTACATCATCGAGTGCGAGGACCTCGAGGATGCCATCCGCATCCAGAATGGCGTGCCCCAGGGTCTGTCGTCGGCAATCTTCACGCGCAATCTGCTGGCCGCCGAGACCTTCCTGAGCGCCCGCGGGTCCGACTGCGGCATCGCCAACGTCAACATCGGCACCTCGGGCGCCGAGATCGGTGGTGCCTTCGGTGGCGAGAAGGCCACCGGGGGTGGTCGCGAGGCGGGCAGCGACAGCTGGAAGCAGTACATGCGACGCCAGACCTGCACCATCAACTGGTCCAGCGATCTGCCCCTGGCGCAGGGATTGACGTTCGGTTGAGCTTTCGAGCGGGCGCGCTGCGCACCCCCGGGCAGGTCACTTCTTCTCTTCGACCAGGGCCACCGAGCATGCCGAGACCTTGCCGTCTGCCTCGACGGTGAGGGTGTAACGCACCTTGTCCGGCACCAGCACGAGTTCGACCGCCGTGGCCTCGCCTTCGGCGCGGGAGAAGCGCCACTTGTTGGCCACCTCGCACACGCAGCGCTCGAGCCCGGCCTGGTCGACACTGCGCTGGCGGCGCTGGCCCAGGCGCTCGCGACAGTGACCGAGCTGGAAGTCGCGGGTTGTGGCGACCCGGGCCAGGTCTGCAGCCCGGTTTGCCACCGCCGGGCGATCCGGCGCGCTGCTCGGGCCCACTCCGGGGGACTTGTGCTGGACGTCAACCAGCGAGGAGCGTCCCGCCTCGACGTCGAGGAAACAGCCCCGGGCGTACAGCGATCGCTGCGTGTCATTGTGTAGGAGGTCCGACGGCGGAACGAAGGCGGCACCTGCCATGTCGACCGCGGTGCTGGCGCAGCTGCAGACCACATCCTTCATCGACTTCTGATCCAGTGGCTTTGGCAGGCTGGGCTGGCTGTGCAGCATCGCCGCCGAGGGATGATCCGCGGGCAGCGCATTGAGGGTGTCGAAGAGCTCACCCAGGGGCTGGCAGGCCAGAGCCATCGTCTCGAAGCGCAGTCGGTCCAATCCCTCGATCCTGTTGACCGGGCTGTAGTCCGCCACCGCCTGTCCCAGCGCGAGGGCCGCCAGGGACAACTCGACACGCTTGCGCGTGGCCTTGTCCCGGGCCTTTTCTTCCGTCGCCCCGACGTCGAGAGCCTTGGCCGCTTGATGCAGCATGAGGATCTGGCAACGGTACGCTGCCACGTCGTACCCCTTGAGGACGCGGCGCGTGCATTCCGGAGCCTTCTTGGTCAGCTCCTCGACAGCGACCTGGGGCTGTTGCCGCGCCAGCTGCGCGGCCCGGGTCTCCTTGCGCAGAACGCGATCCGTGGCCTGGCTGGGGACCGCCAGAGTTGGCAAGGCGAGGAGCACGAGACTGGCAGTGACGCGGTGCATGCAAGACACCCCGGTTCGGATGTGATAAAAATTACAGAGCTGATTTTGACACATACCGAGCTCCTCGGGTACCCCCGCCTCCTTCACAGCACAGGCAGTCAGAAAAACAGTGCGGTGTCGGGGTGATGGCGACGGGGCACGAACTTGACGGGTCACTGGCGCTGACGTACCTTCGATTTGAATGGGCGGTGCCTGCCCCCGTTTTGGGGCCTGCACCTCTGGTCGAGAAGAGGGCACTGGGTCGCGAGCAGATCAGCTCGCCAGACCAGTGTTATGCGATTCCGTGCGGTAGAGGCACCGCGTCCTGGCATCACACGCTCCTGGCGTGGGTGAGGATCTGCGGCGCGACGTTGCTTGCCGGGGGAGCGAGCGCGCTGTCTCCGCACGGGGTCATCACGGAAGGGCGCCGGTGACGGTCAACAAGAACAAGATCATCGCAGCCGCCCAGAAGTTCCAGCAGAAGGGGCAGCTCGACAAAGCGATCAAGGAGCTGCAGCGCCTTGTGGACGACGACCCCAAGGACGTCCGCACGCTCCTCAAGATCGGCGATCTGTATTCGAAGAAGGGGGATCGCAAGGACGCCACGTCGACCTACCTGCGCGTGGCCGAGTTCTATAGCCAGCAGGGTTTCTTTCTCAAGGCCGTCGCCGTCTACAAGCAGATCCTGCGCGTTGACCAGGGCATCACCGAGGTCAATCTCAAGCTGGCGGAGCTGTACAACCAGCTTGGTCTCATCTCCGACGCCATGACCCAGTTCCAGCAGGTCGTGGCCACCTACGAGCGCCAGGGGCAGACCCACGAATCGCTGATGGTGCTGCGCAAGATGGTCGAGCTCGACCCCGACAACATTGCCAGCCGCATCAAGCTGGCGGAGCTGTGCTCGTCGCAGGGTCTCATGGCGGACGCGGTGCGCGAGTTCGAGGCGGCGGCGGCCTACCTCAAGGAGCAGCAGCGGCAGGACGACTGGATCAAGGTGGCCGAGCGCCTGGTGTTCCACGACGCTTCGCGCCTCGACGTGCTCAAAGAACTGGCGACCCTGTACCTGCAGCGCGGGGACACCAAGCGCGCGCTGGCCAAGCTCCAGATCTGCTTCAAGACCTCCTCGCGTGACCTGGAGACCCTGGGGCTGCTGGCCGGGGCTTTCGGCGCGCTGGGCCAGACCGTCAAGTCCGTCTCCGTGTACAAGGAGATGGCCAAGATCCACGAGGAGGAGGGCCAGAGCGCGGACGCGGCTCAGGTCTGGGACACCATTGGCCAGATGGCGCCGGACGACGTGGACTACCTGGCGCGCCAAGGCGCAAGCAGCCATCCAGGTTTCGAACCAGCAGCACCTCTGTCTTTTCCGTCGTTCCCACCGACCCACGCTGGTGAGACCCCGGGCCAGCCACCGAGCTTGGTCCCGGTCCCGCTGGCTCCCGCGCAGATCGCTCCGGCGGCAAGCGGGTCGCCCACCGGCATCGCCGAGCAGGCAGCCAAGCTGCTGAGCGAGACGGACGTCTACGTCAAGTATGGGCTCAAGGACCGGGCCGTCGACCATCTGCGCAAGATCTTCGAACTCGACCCGAACTTCGAGCCGGCCTACGTCAAGCAGAAGAGCATCGCACTGGCGATGGGGGATCGCGCCCTGGCCGCGCGTGCCGTCGAGAACCTGGTTCGCATCGCGATGACGCGTGACGACGTGGATGCGGCCGCAGGCTACGTCGGCGAACTCGAGGGATTCCTGCCCGGCTATGCGGGTCTGCCGGCACTGCGCGGAGCACTCCGGGGCGGCCCCTTGCCCAGCTCGGCGGCCGGGGGTGGCGACGACTTCGATGAGGTGTCGGTGGACATCACCCTCGGCACCGAGGACGAGGCGCAGGAGGTCGAGGCCGCGGCGGTCGAAGAGTCCGAGGACGCGTTCCAGCCCGTCGCCACGGGGGACATTCTCGATCTTTCTGCCGCCGATGCGCTGGATGACGATGCGTCGGCTGCCCTGCTGGCGGCGACCGTGGACGCGGACGCGCTGTACCAGATGGAGGAGCTCGAGACCGCAGCGGCGGCGTACGGTGATGACGACGAGCCGGTCTTCGGTCGTTCGACGGACGACCTCCTGGAGCAGGTCGCGGGCATGGCGGACGAGGCGGTGCAGAGCGTCGTCACCGAGGACCTGGACGAGCTGGTGGGAGAGGAGCCTGCACTGGGCATCCCGGTTGCCAGCCTTGATGTCGAGCAGGAGGTCGCGGACGATCTCATCCTCGGTGCCCAGGACAGCGATGGATCTGCGCTCCTGCAGGAGATCGAGGACGATGTCGAGGACTTCGAGGAAGTCCTGCCCACGACCATGATGTCGGCCTCCGAGATGGCCGCGATGCGCGCGACCTATGGCGTACCGAAATCCGACAGCGCCCCTGCAGCACCCGCGATACCCTTCGTGGCGGCCGAACCGGAGCTGCTGGACGACGACATTGCCGGGGTGACGGACGACCTGGTGCTCGGAGCTGAAGACGAGGGTGCCATCGTCGAGGACAGCGAGGTCGAGTTGCTCGACGAGGCTGGCGGCATTCTCGATCACAGACAGGACGTCCTCGCCGCGAGCGGGCTTCTCGGTAGCCATGATCTCCCCACGGACGACAACCTGGACACAGACGATGCCCTGCTGGGCGGGGACGGCGACATCCTGGAGGCTGATGCCGCGTTGCTTGATGCCGGCGGTGGGCTGGACAGCTTCTCGGATGCCGGTTCCTTGTTTGCGGGAGAGGCTGGATCGCTCGACGCGGACGCCGGGCTTCTGGATGCCGACGATGCCATCCTGGGCGCTGACGACGCCATCCTGGGCGCTGCGGATGCCATCCTGGGACCTGACGACGAAGTGTACGAGGACGATCTCGACCGCGTGCCCGACGACCCAGCCATGTCGCTCTCGGACGACGTCGTGGCCACCGCGATGGTCGTCAACGCCTCGGATCTCTATCTGGCGGATGCGGCTGCAGACCGGGAGCACGCGCCGCACCAGGAGCCTGAGCAGAGCGCCTTTGCCGAGGTCTGGAGCACCGACCCGGGCCCGCCTCAGCTCCCCGCGCCGGTCTTCGACGAGATCGAGGACACCGTTCCACCCGTCAGCAGTTCCGGATCGGATGCCTGGGCGGCACCCGACCACGTGGGAGCAGCGGATGCTCTCCTGGCTGATGACGAGCTGCCGGCTGGTGCCAGGTCCGTTCCCAGCAGCGGGGTCGAGGACGAGGCTTTCATCCCCACGACGCAGTTCAAGGCACCCACCGACCAGCTGGCCGGTCTGGATCTGGCCGACGACGAGCAGGGTGCCTTCGGCGGCGACGCACCGAGCCCCGAGGTGCAGCTGCAGCAGGCGATCGCCAGGGCCTCGGATCCCTTCCAGGACAGCGTCGAGGAAGAGGTCGGGATCGGAACCGCCACCGAGATCATGGGTCTCTCCGACACCGAACTGGAGGAGATCCGGGCTTTTGCTACCGGGGCGCCGCAGCGCCTGTCGACGTCGCTGGCCAGGAAGGGCCTCCCCGCCGTGGCGACACCCGTGGAGTCCGTGCCCGACGTCCCCAATGTCTTCGACGAGGCTGCAGTCACCGATCCGGGTTCCTCTCCCGTGGTCCCGCCAGATCCCGATGACGAGAGCGATCCTGCCCAGGAATTCTTCGCGGACGAGCTGGGGGAGGCGGACTTCTTCGTGCGCCAGGGCCTGCTCGACGAGGCTCGCGACATCCTGCACGCCATCCTCGAGGACGTCCCGGAGTCACGGAAGGCCCGAGCGTTGCTGGATCGCATCGGTGCCCTCGAGTCCGGGGACAATGGCGAGGCGTCGGAGAGCGCCGGGGAGGGGGCCTTTGACCTCGCCTCCGAGCTGCTCAGCGAACTCGAGGACCTGGGTGTTCCAGACGCCCCCTCCGAGGACTTCCAGTACTCCGTCGAAGAGGTGTTCAGCGAGTTCAAGCGCGGTGTCGAGAAGTCGGTCAGTTCCGACGACGCGGATACCCACTACGACCTCGGTATCGCCTACAAGGAGATGGGCCTGGTCGAGGACTCGATTCACGAGTTCGAGATCGCTACCCAGGGCGCAGGGCGGAAGGCCGACGCGCTGTACATGATGGGCCTGTGCGAGGTCGAGCTGGGCCGCCATGCCAGCGCGGTCAAGCGCTTCAAGGACGCCATGCACGTCGAGAACATCAACCCGGGTCAGAAGCTGGCGGTGATGTTCGAACTTGGCGTTGCCCACCAATCCCTGGGTCAGAGCGACGAGGCGCTGCACATCCTGGAGAAGGTGTTCAAGAAGAACCCCAAGTTCAAGGATGTGGCCGAACGTGTACAGACCCTGGGCGGGGGCGACGGAGGCGCCACCTCAGGGACCCGAGCATCCGTAAAAAAAGGTAAAAATATCAGTTATTTGTAGTTGGAGCACGTTCGGCGGAAACAAAGCATGCGCTACCTCGAGCACTTCGAGCTGACCCAGGAGCCGTTCTCCAACGCGCCGGTCAGCCGCTTCTACTACAACAGCACCCAGCACCAGCAGGCGCTGACGAGGTTGATGTACGCCGTCGAGAGCATGAAGGGCCTGGCCTTGCTGGTGGGCCGCATCGGCGCTGGCAAGACCACCCTGGCCCGACGCATGCTCGACAGCCTGCCGGACCAGGAGTACGAGGCCGCCCTGCTGGTCATCGTGCACTCTGGCATCACTGCCAACTGGTTGCTCAAGCGCATCGCGGGCCAGCTCGGAGTGGTCAATCCCCACAACGAGAAGCTCGCCCTGCTGTCGCAGCTCTACCAGCGGCTGGTTCAGATCTATGAGTCGGGCAAGAAGGCGGTGCTGCTCATCGACGAGGCTCAGATGCTGCAGACCCGGGAACTGATGGAGGAGTTCCGGGGGCTGCTGAACCTCGAGGTGCCAGAGCGCAAGCTCATCACCTTCGTGTTCTTCGGCTTGCCCGAGATCGAGGACAATTTGCGCCTGGACCCTCCGCTGGCGCAGCGCGTGGCCCTGCGGCACGTGCTGGAAACCTTCGACCGGGGGGACACCGAGAGCTACATCAAGCACAGGCTTCGCCTCGCTGGCGCCAAGCAGATGCTGTTTGACGACGGGGCCATCGACGCGGTCCATGGGGCCGTGCGTGGTGTGCCGCGTCTCATCAACACCCTGTGCGACAACGCGTTGCTGGAGACCTACCTGGCGCGCCAGCCCACGGTCAGCCGCGCCATGGTCGAGGTCGCCGCCCGAACGCTCAATCTCGATGCTGAGGGCTTCTCGGATCTGCCTGCCACGCCGCGCCTGTCCCAGGCCGCCCCCCTGCGCGCTGCGCCGCGACAGCGACGGCGGGTGGCCCTGTCGGACATTGACGCCTTGCTCGAGGGGCTCAAGTCCTAGGCCGCACCCCTGTTCAAGGGGAGGTGCCGTGGCCGGCTGCTCCGCTCGCTGGCCGCGGCCCGGAGGGCGGAAGCGGCAGGGCGCCGCGCAGCTTGTCCAGCCAACCTCTCATGGCGCCACCGAGGTCGGGGAGCACGGGAGCCGCCGCGCTGCCAGGCGCACCTGCATCGAGTCCAAACATCTGCAGCACACCGCCGAGGGCGAGAGCCGAGGCCAGCGCCACGGCCGTCATCGCCAGCGCATTGGGCTGCTCGAGATCCCGCGCCAGCCGCGCCAGGTCCGCGGGCCTGGCCACCGACCGGGCACGGAGCAGGTGCTCGTCGCGCGTCAGTTGCATGCTCGTCGCGAGCGCACGCAGGTGCTCGGGCAGTGCGGCCCCCGCGCCTCCCTGCAGGTTCTTGCCCAGGCTCCGGCTGCGAAGTTCCAGGGCATCCAGACCCGCCGGGCTCGACGGCCCCAGGACCAGCTCGACACGGAGGTCCTGTTCTCCCTCCGCGTCCAGCGTCAAGGCCGCGGCCTCGAGCCTGTCCGCGTCACCCGTGGCGATCTCGCCCAGGGAGGCCTGTCCCGCGGGGTTCACACGCATGGCCAGTGCAGCGTGCCGCCGCCCCACGCGATCCAGCCACCGCTCCCAGACCTCCGAGGCCTCGAGGTTTCCGCTGCCGTCGCGCGCTCGTTCCAGGGCCCGTCGCACGTCGGTCTCGGTGCCCTGCAGCAGCACCGAGCGGCCGACCACTGCCACGGCTTCTCGCGAGGCGCCGTGGACCAGGATGAGCGGGCCTTCGGCGTCGCCCTGCGGGGTGTAGCCCCGGGGCTCGAGGGCAGCGCGCACCCGCGCGGGAATGAAACGACCGCGGGTGACCACCAGGGGAACCGTGCTGCCGCGAGCCTGCAGCCACATCACCTGCAACACATCCCGCCGCGGATTCACGTCGAGGGCCGCTGCCACCGCATCGACCCTCTTCTGCAGGGCGCCACCACTGAACACCGGTGCCAGGCGGGACGCCTGGGGTCGGCACAGGTCCAGTAAAACCAGCACCCGGGCGTCCTCCGGAGCGTATTCGATCAGAGGCGTGCCAAAGGGCCACAGACGCCACCACAGATAGCGCGCACCCAGCCCCAGATGGCCCGTGTAGGTGGCGCCGGCAAGGATCAGCACGAGACCCAGGGTGAACCAGCGCAGCACCGGCCGAAACGGCAGGGTGAGCAGACGGACGGCGAAGGAACGCTGTGCCACGGTACACCTCCGGCAACGCGGGCGGATAATCCCACACCCTGGCAACGCATGCATCCTTCGTACGATCTGCGCTCGTCCTCGACGGAATCAAGGCCCCGGGCAGTCTTGACGCCCGCAATTCGACAGCATAGGTTCAGCGCGCCGCGCTCGATGGTGAAGACGGGCGTGAACAAGTTGCGACGCTGCTGCGTCCCCTGCACAACACGATTTTGCCTGGAGAGAGCATGACACCCCGACACCTCGCGCTCGTCCTGGCCAGCCTGATGCTGGGCCAGCTCGCCTGGGCCCAGACACCCAAGATCGCCACGGTCGACATGATGCGTGCCTTCACCGAGGTCGAAGAAGGGCGCAAGGGTCTCAAGGACCTTGAAAAGTTCAAGGATGACAAACAGCGCATGCTGGACGAGAAGCAGAACACCCTCAAGGCTGCCAAGGAGGACCTGGATCGCCAGGGCATGCTGATCAAGCCAGAGGTCAAGCAGCAGAAGCTCGAGGATCTGCAGCGGCAGCTGGTCGAGACGCAGCAGGTGTTCATGAACATGCAGCAGGAGTTGAGCAAGAAGGAGATGGAGTTCAAGGTCTCGATCTCCCGCAAGCTGCAGGTGGTGATCCAGGAGATCGCCGAGCGGGAGGGCTACACCCTCGTGCTCGACTCGACCATGGGTGGGCCCGTGATCTACGGCCGTGCCGCGGACGACATCACCAGCGAGGTGATCCGCGCCTTCAACAAGCGCAACGTGGCCCCAACGGCCAAACCCAAGAAGAAGGCCGACAAGGCCGCGGAGGGTCAGTGAGGCACGCCGAGCTGCGTGTGCCACTGCTGCCGGACCGGGAGAGGGGACGGATCGCATGAGGCTGGGTGATATCGCCAGCGCCCTCGGAGGTCGCCTGCTCGGTGACGCCGAGGTGGACATCGAGCGCGCCGCCAGCCTGGAAAGCGCCGACGCCCACTGCCTGGCCATCCTGGCCAATCCCCGCTATCGCGCGCGCGCCATGCAGACGCGAGCCGCTGCCCTGGTCATGAGCGAGAGCATGGCCGCGGATCACGCGCACGAGTTTCCCTGTCCGGTCATCGCCGTGACCAATCCCCTGCTCGCCATGGCCGAGGCCGTGCGCCTGCTGTGGAGCCCGCCGCAGCGCGAGATCGGGATCAGTGAGCTGGCCTACGTGCATCCCGAGGCCGAGCTCGGCGACAACGTGGCCATCATGCCCTTTGCCCACGTCGGGCGGGCGCGCATAGGCGCCGGAAGCCGGATCTTTCCCTACGCTTTTGTCGACGACGAGGTGGTCCTGGGGTCTGGATGCGAGATCCGGCCTGGCTGTGTGCTCATGTACGGCACGCGACTGGGCGATCGGGTGATCCTGCAGCCAGGGGCGGTGCTCGGGGCCGACGGCTTTGGCTACGCTTCCGACGGTGTGCACCACGCCAAGATTCCGCAGATCGGTCACGTCGAGATCGGTGACGACGTCGAGATAGGCGCCCTGACGGCCATCGATCGCGGCAGCATGGATCCCACCCGGGTTGGCCGCGGCAGCAAGTTCGACAACCTGGTGCAGATCGGTCACAACGTGCAGATCGGCCAGGATGTGATCCTGGTGTCCCAGGTTGGCATCGCGGGCTCGACCACGGTCAAGGACCGCGCGGTGATCGCGGGCAAGGTCGGGATCAAGGACCACGTGACCATCGGCGAGGACGCGCGCATCGGCGCATTCTCGGCGGTGGGCACGGACATTCCCGACCAGGGTGCGTACTCGGGAATCCCTGCCATGCCGCACGGCGCGTGGTTGCGCATCGCCCTGCACCTGAAGAATCTCGAGAAGACCGTGCGTCGCCTGCGCGAGGTCGAGCGACGGCTCGATCGAATGGAGGCGCAGGGCGGCGACAGCCTGGAAACGGGCTCGCCGGTGCCGCCCGCGGAGGTGTTGACACCATGACCACCATTCATGCCACTGCCATCGTCGACAGTGGCGCCGAGATAGACCCCAGCGCCGAGATCGGCCCCTACTGCGTCATCGGGCCTCACGTGAAGATCGGTGCCGGCTGCCGCATCGGTCCTCACGCCGTGGTCCGCGGCTACACCACCCTGGGCACGGGTGTTCGCGTGTTCCAGTTCGCGTCGGTGGGCGAGGACCCTCAGGACCTCAAGTTCAAGGGAGAGGCCGGTCGGCTGGAGGTGGGGGAACGCACCGTGATCCGCGAGGGCGCGACCCTGCACGTGGGGACGGTCGACGGCGGATTGCTCACCCGGGTCGGCTCGGGCTGTCTGTTCATGGCGTACTCCCACGTGGCGCACGACTGCATTGTCGGTAACAACATCATCATGGCCAACTGCTCGGCCCTGGCGGGTCACGTCACCGTCGAGGACAACGCGATCTTCAGCGGCCACGTCGGTGTGCACCAGTTCACCCGCGTCGGCATGCACGCCATGGTGTCGGCCGGCGGCGTGGTGACCAAGGACCTGGCGCCCTTCTGCGTGGCCCAGGGCGACCGTGCGGGGGTGGTGGGCATCAACGTCATAGGGCTCAGGCGCCACGGCTTCGATGCGGCGCGCATCCGCGCCATCAAGCAGGCTTTCCGGACCTTGTTTCGCGAGGGGCGCCAGCTCAGCGACGCCCTGGTCACCCTGGAACGCGACCTGGCACCCAGCTCTGCCGACGTTGCCCACATGATCGCCTTCGCGCGAGGCACCAAGCGTGGTCTGTGCTCGGCCCGCCATCGCCACGGCTCCGATGACGAGAGCGTCGACGCATAACACCGCCCCCCTGGGGATCCTCGCCGGCAACGGCGTGCTACCGGGTATGGTGGCGCGGGGCGCGCGTGCCCTCGGGCGGCCCGTGGTGGTGGCCGGCCTCAAGGGCGAGGTGGATCTGGCCCTGCGCGACGAGGTGGAGCTGTTCCGCGAGGTGCCCATCGGCAGTCTGGGCGCGGTGCTCAAGACTTTTCACGACGGCGGAGCGCGCGAGGCGGTGATGGTGGGCGGCGTGAGCAAGCGCCGCCTGTTCAGCCGCGTCCGCCCGGACCGGCTGGCCGCCAAGCTGCTACTGCGTCTGCGTCACTTCAAGGACGATCACGCCCTGCGCGCCCTGGCGGATCTCCTCGCCGAGCACGGCGTCCAGGTGGTGGACGCCAGCGCCTTCGTTCCCGACGCGCTGGCCCCGGTGGGGGTGATGACCAGGCGCCAGCCCAGCGAGGGGGAGTGGCAGGACATCCGCTTCGGTTTCGATGTGTTGCGTGACCTGGCCCCCGTCGACGTCGGGCAAACCGTGGTGGTGCGCTCCGGCGTCATCCTGGCGGTCGAGGCCATCGAGGGAACGGATGCCTGTATCCGTCGTGGCGCCGAACTGGGCAAGGGGCGGTCCGTGATCACGCGCGGTGGCGCCGTGGTGTGCAAGCGGGTCAAGCCGCACCAGGACAGGCGCTTCGATCTTCCGGCGGTGGGGCCGCGCACCGTCGAGGTCTGTGCCGAGGTCGGCGTCCAGGTCCTGGCCGTGGAGGCGGGAGGCACCTTGATGCTCGACCGCGTCGCTCTGCAGCAGCAGGCAGATCGGTCCCGGCTGACCCTGGTCGGCGTCGACGTCGGCGAGGGGGGAGCCGCATGAGCGAGATCGGGCCGACCTTTCTCATCGTGGCCTGCGAGGCCTCGGCGGACCTGCACGGAGCGCGCGTCATCGAGGCGGTTCGCCAGCGCTTGCCCGGGGCGCGCTTCGTCGGTGTCGGGGGAGACGCCTGCGAGGCCGCCGGCGCCATCCTGGTGGCCCATGCCCGCGAGCTGGGTCTCATGGGCTTCAGTGATGTGATTTTCGCCCTGCCGCGGGTGCTGCGCATCCTGCGTCGCGTCGTCGACACCGCCGAGGTCGAGCAAGTGAGCGCGGCCCTGCTCATCGATGCGCCGGACTTCAACCTGCGGGTGGCGCGCCGCCTGGCCCCCAGTGGTGTCCCGGTGGTCTACTTCATCAGCCCCAAGCTATGGGCCACCCGGCAGGGCCGCTCCGAGCTGGTCAAGCGCTTCGTGCGGCGCATGCTGGTGATCTTCCCCTTCGAGGTCGAGTTCTACCGTCAGCGCGGGGTCCAGGCCGAGTACGTGGGCAATCCCGTGGTCGAGCAAATGGCGGATCGCTATGACCGCGCGTCGGCTCGAGCCCTGCTCGGCGTCGGGCCCGACGAGAAGATGGTTGCGATGCTCCCCGGGAGCCGGCGGGGTGAGATCCGGCGCATCGCGCCGGCGCTGGGTGAGGCCGCGCGCGTGCTGCAGCAGGATGGCGTGCGCATCCTGGTGCCGCGCGCCCCCACTGTCGAGCGGGACCTGCTGGAGAAGGCCCTGGGCAACGCGCCCGTCGAGATCGTGGAGGGCAAGGCGCGCGAGGTGCTGGCGGCTGCGGACGCGGCGGCGGTGGCGGCGGGTACCGCGACCCTCGAGGCCGCCATGGTCGATGTGCCCACGGTCATGGTCTATCGCGTGTCCTGGTTCTCACACCTGATCTACCGCCTGATCCTGCGCACGCCCTTCCTGTCGCTGATCAACATCATCGCGCGACGCCAGGTGATCGTGGAGTTGTGGCAGAAGGCCCTGCGTGGCGTCGAGGTGGCCGGGCAGCTGCGACGTCTGCTCGGTGGCGAGGACAGGACCAAGATGCTCGAGGCCTACGCCCAGATCCGCAACGAGCTGGGCAGGCGCGACACGGCGGCGCGCGTGGCCTCCGTCCTGATCGAGGAAGGGTCGCGCAAGACCGGGAACGTGCCCCGGACCTGAGCTTGGCTGCAGCGCCTGTCTTTCGGAAGTGCTCAGGGTGATAGCAGATCCGGCAGAGGAACCACGCCGCTGCCCAGGCGCGTGCCGTTGCGCTCGAACACCGTGTCTGTTGTGACCACCACCTCCAGCGGGCCCAGGGTCCCGGGCACCGCCTCCTGCTCGCGCACCGTGCTACCATCCTGCACGTGTAGACCGACGGCATTGTCGAGGATCTCGCCCTTCGACACGGTGCCGCGGGCGGCCGCAAAGACCAGCCCCAGGCTGGCACTACGAGCGATCCGCGTGGCCACGAGATCCAGGCGTCCACTCTCGATGGCGCCCAGGCCCCAGCCGAGCTGGCCATCCACCTCCCGGGGCAGGGAATCGACGATGGTACAGCCCGTGAGCTCGGCATGGCTGTCCGCCTGTCCGACGAACAGGCTGACCTCTCGGTTGCGCGCGAGCAGGCAGTCCGTGAGCAGCAAAGCGCCGCCGCTCTGCACGTTGATGCCGCGCCCGAAGCTGCGGTTTCCGTCGGTCTGGGTATCCCGCACGACGCTGGCCGCCATGTTCACGACGGTCCCGGGCTCGCGCACCACCACGGCGACCTCGCGATTGAACACGATGGCGCTGTGCGAGATTTCCGCGGTCAAGCCACCGCCCAGATCGAGTCCACGGCCGAAGCTGCCGTCGACGTAGCCACGGCCCCGGGCGATGACGGCGCCTTCCAGGGTCAGGTGCCCGGCGGGCTGGTTGTCGACGACGGAGCGGCCCGCGATCACGGCGATGCCGGCGCAGCCGATGATGGCGCTGCGGTCCAGGCTGGCCTCTGCCTGGCCTCCGAGCACCAGACCATTGCCGTCCCGGGTCGTCCCCGAGCGCCGGATGTCCGTGATCAGCGAGTCGACCAGCTGCAGGCGTGAGTTCGCATCGTAGAGCACGACGCCGTTGCCCGCGCCGCGCCCCAGCGCCGAGCGCTCGAGCTCCAGCACGCCGGTCTGCTGAACCGCCGCGCAGGTGGTTGAATCGCCGTTGGGGAAGACCTCGGTGTCAAAGACAATGCTGTCGTGCAGACGCACCACGGAACCGAGGGCGGAGACGACGGCGGCTCCGCTGGCGCGCCGGATGGAGCTGTTGTGAAGGTCGACCGTGGCATAGCCCTGGACCATGAGGTTGCGGCCAAAGTACTCGACATAGCCTCCAGGCCTGACCACACCCACGGCGCGAGGGAGCGTGTCGCGCAGCACCGAGTCGCGCATCGTCACCTGTGTCGGCTGCGTGGCGAGCTGGCTATCCACGTAGAGCCCGCTCTCGCTGTTGCGCGCCAGCACGCAGTGGTTCAGCTCGGCGCTGGGGCCACCGCTGATGACGACGCCCATGCCAAAGGATCCGTCTCCCGCGGGAAAGGTGTCCGTGACCACCACGCCATCGAGCGCGGCCTGCGTCCCGCCGTCCTGGATCACCACGCCAGCCTGGCGGTTGCCGACGACGGAGCTCGTCTCCATCTGCAGAGAGCCTCCCTGCTCGACGAAGACGCCGTAGCCAAAGCGGCCGCTGGCATTCGCGAGGCTGTCGCGCACCACCGACCCGCTCACCACCAGGGTGCCGCCGATCGCGCGCAAGCCGGAGATGGCGTTGCCGGTCACCACCACCTGCCGCAGCTGTAGCGTGGCGCCGGAGCGCACGATGGCGCCGTTGAAGTGCCCGCGCAGGGTCAGCCCTCGCAGCTCGCTCTGTCCGCCGAGCACCTCCACTCCTGTGATGCCGCTGTCCACGGGCGCCTGCAGGATGACCTGCTCGGCACAGCGCCCGGCCACGGTCACGGCACCGGTGAGGCGCAAGGCCTCGACATAGGTTCCGCTCTCGACGGCGATGACGGCACCGGCGGGTGCCCGGGTCACGGCCGCGGCGATGCTCGCAAAGTGTGTGGCGTCGAGCTGCGACGCGGCATAGCTCACATCGACGAAGATCGTGGCCGCCGGGTCCAGGGGACGTTCACAGTCCCCCACCGGCTGGCACTCGATCTGACCGATGACCTCGCGGCGCGCACCGCTGCAGGGTGTTGCGGGCAACACGTCCTGGCAGCCCCAGCCGTCGCGGTCTGCGCGGGTGCCTTCGGGGCAGGATGTGGTGCCCACGGGCTGGCACTGCGCGAGGCCCAGGCGAGGCATGAAACCCGCGGGACACTCCTGGTCCGGGAGCACCGCGTCGCAGGCCAGCCCTTCCTCAACCTCGACCCAGCCCTGGGCACACCTGCTCTCGGTGGGCTCGGGTCGTGGCGGACCGGGCTGTGGACAGCTCGAGAGAAGCAGGACCGCGGGAAGCAGCAACGACAGGTCGCGCATCTCGACATCACCTCGCGAGCGCCGGATGCCCCATTCTCATCGAAGGCGTGTCGCCTGTCACCCGCCCGTCGAGCGCCGCGCGAAGGTCTTTCTGCGGACCGCAAAAGCAACTATCGTAGGCCGCTGCTGCGACGGGCACAGGGGCGAGGGAGCTTCGAACATGCCGCACGATGCCGTGGTGCTGATGCCGACCTACAACGAGCGCGAGAACCTGCCGTCCATGGTGGCGGAGGTTCTGCGCACCGCACCCGTCGACATGCTGATCATCGACGACAACTCGCCAGATGGCACAGGTTCCGTGGCCGACGCCCTGGCCGACCAGGAGCCGCGGGTGCAGGTGATGCACCGCCCGGGCAAACAGGGTCTGGGCCGCGCCTACCTCGACGGCTTTCGCTGGGCGCTGGACCAAGGCTACAAGGTCATCTTCGAGATGGATGCGGACTTCTCGCACCAGCCTCGCTACCTCCCGGAGTTCCTGCGCGAGATCAAGCACTACGACCTCGTCCTCGGCTCCCGCTATGTCCGCGACGGAGGCGTGTCCAACTGGCCTCTGCACCGCCAGGTCATCAGCCGGGGCGGCAGCCTGTATGCCCGCTCCATCCTCGGGGTGACGGTCAAGGACCTGACCGGCGGTTTCAAGTGCTTCAGGCGCGAGGTGCTCGAGAGCCTGAACCTCGACGGTATCCGCTCCACCGGTTACGCCTTTCAGATCGAGATGACCTACCGCACGCTGCAGGCGGGCTTCAAGGTCAAGGAGATCCCCATCATCTTCTACGAGCGCAACGCGGGGAAATCCAAGATGAGCCGCAAGATCTTCGTCGAGGCCATAGGCACCGTGTGGAAGCTCAAGCTGGGCGGGCCTGTGTGAGTTCGACGGGGGAGGGCACCTCGGGTGCAGCGCGCGCTGGCCGCATCGCCGGTCCTCTGGGTGGCCTCGCGATTCTGCTGCTGGTTCACGTCGTCACCGGTGCGGTACCTCCGGCGGCCCGCGTCGCTGCTCTGGCGTTCACCATGGCCGTGCTGTGGATGACAGAGGCCATCCCCCTGGCTGCGACGGCCTTGTTCCCGCTGGTGGCGTTCCCTCTCCTTGGCATCACGAACACGTCGGGCGTGGCCACCGCCTACGCCGATCCCGCCATCTTTCTGTTCCTGGGAGGCTTCTTGCTCGCCCGCTGCGTCGAGGACAGCGGATTGCACCGGCGCATCGCGGTGGCGGTGCTGGGCGCCCTGGGCGATAGACCCCGACGCCAGGTCCTGGGCTTCATGATCACCTCGGCACTGCTGTCTATGTGGATCTCAAACACTGCTACCGCCCTGGTCCTGCTTCCCGTGGCCCTGGCCGTGGCCGCGCCCGTCATCGCGAACGACGCCGAGCGGGGTCGGGTGTTCGCCACCTCGCTGCTCCTCGGAGTGGCCTACGGCGCATCCATCGGTGGAGTGGGCACTCCCGTGGGGAGCCCTCCCAACGTGATCTTCCTGTCACAGCTCGCGGCCGCCTTCCCCGAGCAGCGCATTGGCTTTGCGCGCTGGCTCCTGGTCGGGTTGCCCTTCGTCGCCCTGTTCGTACCCGTGGCGGCCTGGTGGTTGTGCCGTCCGCTGGGCACGGATCCCTTGCCGGGTTGCCGCGAGGTGCTGGCCTCGCAGCGCGCCGGGCAGGGACGCATGGACCGCGATCAGTGGATCGTGGCTGCGCTTTTTGCGACGGCGGCCCTGGGCTGGGTGTTCCGGGCGCCCATCGTCGTGGGCAGCGTCGAGATCCCGGGGTGGTCGAGCCTGGTCGGCGGCTCAGCAGCGGTGCACGACGCGGTGGTGGCGGTGGGCGTGGCGCTGATCGCGTTCTTCGTGCCGTCGTCGCAGCGGCCTGGTCAGCGACTGCTCACCTGGGCCAGCGCCTCGCGCATCGCCTGGGGGCTTCTGATCCTTTTCGGTGGCGGCATCGCCCTGGCGCGCGGCTTCAGCCTAAGTGGTCTGTCCTCGACCCTGGGCGGGCTGTTTGCAGGACTCCAGGGCGTACCCCTGATCCTTGTGATCGCGGCGATCACGACGCTGGTCATCTTCCTGACCGAGCTGACCAGCAACACCGCGACGACCACGGTGATGATGCCCATCCTGGCCTCGCTGGCCCTGGCCCTGCAGGTTCCTGCGGTAGCGATCATGTTGCCGGCCGCCATCGCCGCGAGCTGCGCCTTCATGCTGCCGGTGGCCACGCCACCCAATGCCGTGGTCTTCAGCAGCGGGCAGGTGCCACTGCGTGACATGATGCGCGCCGGCTTCTTTCTCAACCTGATCGGCGTGGTCCTCATCACCCTGCTGGCGCTGGGGCCAGGGCGCTGGCTCGTCACCCCGTAGTGGCGACGAGAGGAGAGCATCGATGCGACCGTGCCTGATCCTGCGCGCCGCCCCACAGGCGCTCATGTCGTTGCTGCTGGCGCTGCCCCAGACTGCCTCCGCGAGCCCCCCGCCCAGCAGCCAGCCCGCGCGTGGCGTCGAGCTGGACCTGGCCGCGCATCCCGAGCTGGTGGACATGCAGTCGCTGATTCCGGACCTCCAGCTCGATATCAAGTACGCCACCACCGACAACTTCACCGGCCAGAACCTATACGGAGATTTCCGGCGCTGTGTGCTGCACCGCGAGGCAGCGGATCGGCTTCTCGAGGCAGATCGCTGGCTCCGGCAGCACCACCCGGAGCTGCGCCTGCTGGTCCATGACTGTCTCAGACCGCGCTCGGTGCAGTGGCGCATGTGGAATGTGGTGAAGGGCACGCCCATGCAGGGCTACGTCGCGGATCCCAGCACGCGCACAGGATCGCTTCACAACTATGGCGTGGCGGTGGACCTGAGTCTGGCCGGGGTCGAGGGCACGCCCGTCGACATGGGCACCCCCTATGATTTTCTGGGCAAGAAAGCCGAACCGAGACACGAGAACCGTTTTCTCGCCGACGGCACCTTGAGTCCCGAGCAGGTACGCAACCGGCTGATCCTGCGAACGGCCATGGTGCACGCCGGTTTCCGGCCCATCAACAGTGAGTGGTGGCACTTCGAGGCGATGTCCGCACGCCAGGTCCACAAGCGCGCACGTCTCGTCGAGTGAGTGGCCCCCGGGCGACAGGCCCGGTGAATCAGTTCAGCGCGTCGCGGCCGCCGCGACCTGGGTCAAAGCCATGTCGAGCTGTTCATAGCTTTCGAACAGTCGGGCGTCGCTCCCGGAGAGGTCGAACCAGTCGCTCGAGGGAACACCGATCCAGGTCGTCACCTGGCTCGCCATCCGGCGCAGGCTCTGGCTCAGAGCGAGCCGCTCGTCAGACCCCAGATCTCGTACCACCGACAGCAGCAACAGGTGCGCGTGTGTTGTCTCAACGGCGCGCAGGATCTCCTCCTCGGGCAGGTTGGGGCCCAGGTAGATGGGCTCGAGCCCGCGACTGGCCGCCAGAATGGCGCCGACCAGCGTACCGAACTCGTGCAGGTGTCCCGCCGGGGTGGTGACGACGATCTTGGGAGCTCCGGGCTGCGGTGTGCTCCAGTTGAGCACCGAGGTCAGCAGGCCGCGCATCTGCGCCGACACCAGGTGTTCGTGCGCGATGCTGACCTCGCGTCGGTGCCAGCGCTCCCCCACTTCGAGCAGGATGGGCCGCACCACCTGCAGGGCGAGGTCCTCTGCCCGCAGCAGCATGGCGGCGCGGCTGAGCAGATCCGCCGCGCGGCGAACATCGAAACGTTCGATGGCCTCGAGATAGTCCGAGCGCACGCGGGCGTAGCTGCGATCGGCATCTGTGGAACCGTCCGCGGCGGTCCCGCTCTCGTCGTCGAGTTCGGCAAGCAGGGCCTCGAGTCTGGCATTCTCGAGGGCCGCCACGTCCATGATGTGGTGACCGCGCAAGGTCAGTTCTCGCAGCAAGGAGAGCCGATGGATGTCCAGCGACGAGAACTTTCGCGTGTTGCCGTCGGTGCGGTGGGGCTCCACGGCGGCATAGCGCTGCTCCCATTTGCGAATTGTGTCCGCGGAGAGCCCGGTGAGTCGGGTCGCGACTCGCATCGAGTAGGTGGCTTGCTCGCCTGCCTTTTCTAGTCTCGAAGAAGACATGTCAAGATCCTGTCGCGATGTTGCCCTGGAACAATATAGACAGTTTCTTGTCCCGTGCAGTCGAGATCGGACCTGACCTGAGCTGCAGGCGCCTGTCGGCTCCCGGAGAGAGGTCGCGCTGGTACCATACAGAGGGGAGGGAGCATGGCCAGGATCATAGATCTCGACGAAAAGCGTCAGGAACAGCAGTTGCGGCGAAGGATGCTCGAGCACATGTCGCGACTGGTTCGCGTGACGGGGCGTGTTCGGGATGCCCTGGCTGACCACGACGCCAACGCCGGCACAGAGGCAACGTCCACTCCGGATAGCCAGGGGAACCCCGAAGAAGACCCTCCGGACCCTGAACCCTGTGGGATGTCCAGGCTCTGAAGCGGAGCGTGGTGCCCTTTCCGTGAAGCCTCCCGCCTCGGGCACCGGGCCCGCAACACCACATCTTAAAGCGCAAGACACGAGGGCTCGAGCGCTCGGCTGACGTCGACGCCAGGATGCGCCAGGCGGTTGCACCAGCACCTTGTTTCTGCTGTCGTGCGGCCGCAAGGAGCAGCCCAAGATGCAGCGACGACGAATCCAGACCGTGGCCCTGTGGGCGCTGACTTCACTGTGCTCCAGCCCGGGTCTGGCGGGCCCGCTCGACCCTTCGGGCCAGGTCGGGGAGGTGGCCGCCGACATGGCAGGTGCTGCAAGCCCGGCAGTCACCGAAGGCGCAGGCACCCAGGAAGAGGAGGTGCTCGATTTCGCAGCCGAGGAGGCCGCAGCGGATCAGAAGACCGCGCAGATCCTGCAGGCGGTCGCCGGGGCCGCGGGAGCCTTGAGCCAGCGTACGGGTTTCAAGCTCTACGCGGACCTGCTCGTCGACTACGGGGTGGGTCAGGAGTCTTTTGAGTTCAGGCCCAACCACATCGTGGTCATCTTGCAGATGCAGATCCTGGACAACCTGCTCTTTGCCACCCACATCAGCGATGACCCCGTGTTCTTCGAGCTCAACTGGATGATCACACCCCGCCTCACGCTGAAGGCGGGCAAGCTGTTCATCCCCTTCGGCACCAACGAGTTTCACCACATCGTGGGCGGTCGCGTCGACGAGCTGTCGCAGTTCTTACCCGAGACCTGGAGCGACTACGGTGTGGGCTTGAGCTACCAGCTCCTCGACACGGACTGGTTCAGTGCGGACTACGATCTGTACCTGGTCAACGGTTTTCAGGGGGAGGACAGGCCCCTGATCGGTGCGGCGACCACCAGCGACAACAACATGGCCAAGGGCTATGGCGCGCGTCTCAAGCTCACGGTGTTGAACCGGGTGCTGGTGACCGGGAGCCTGTACCACGACGTGTGGAGCCGTGATCAGCGGAACAACCTGCTGTTCTACTCGGTGGGCCTGGAACTCCGGCCAGGGCTCATTCCCCTGCCCGTGGTCGACCGCCTGCGTCTTCGCGGAGAGTGGGCGCGGGGCGAGTTCAAGCTGCCCCAGAGAAACTACCAGCAGGGTGTGCTGCGTCACGCCTACGCCCGCGCCGGTTTCTATGGCGAGGCGCTGCTGCCGCTGTGGGAGTGGGTCGGCGTGCGCTTGCGCGGTGGCCGGATCAATCCAGATAACACCGTCACGGACGACGGCGACCTGTGGGTGCTGGAGCCCGCGGTGATCCTGGGCAAGGGCAAGGTCACCGTCCTGCTGGCATATCAGGCCCTGCTCCAGGACGGGCGGGCCTACTCACCGACGGAGCCAGCGGACATCGTCTACGGAAAGTTCTTCATACAGTTCTGATGATCCCGGGGTGTCGCATGCAGAGGTGGTGGATCCTGGTCGTGCTGTCGACGTGGCTGCTCGCCTGCCCACGCCAGCAGGCCGCTCCCGAGGAGCTGCACGTGGTCACGCGCAGCGAAGAACACATGTCGACCTACGTGACCATCTCGGTGGCGGCGCCGAGGGGCGCCTCACCCGACGAGGCCATCACCGCCGCCTTTGCCGAGGTGGCGCGGCTGTCGGACACGCTCAGCGAGTGGCGTGAGCACAGTGAGATCTCCACGGTCAACGCTCAGGCCGGGGGTGCCCCGGTGGTGGTCAGCGCCGAGCTGTACCGGGTCATCCAGGCCGCGCACGCGGTCTCCGTCGACACCGAGGGCGCCTTCGATATCACCTTCAACGCCCTGTGGGGCCTGTGGGACTTCAAGGCTCCCAACCCCCGGGTGCCCACACCCGAGGAGATCGCTCCACGCGTCGCCCTTGTCGACTATCGCCAGGTCACTCTCGACGACACCACCCACAGCGTGCGCCTCGGGAAACCTGGCATGAAAATGGGGCTCGGCGGCATCGCCAAGGGGTACATCGTGGACCGCGCCAGTGCCCTGCTCAGGGCCCGCGGCTTCACCAACCATCTCGTGAACGCCGGCGGCGATCTCTACGCCTCGGGGACCCGGGGGGACCGCAAGTGGCGGATCGGCGTCCGGGACCCCGGCACCAAGCAGATCTATGCCACGCTCGAGGTTCAGGACCGAGGGCTTGCCACCAGCGGCAACTACGAGCGCTTCTTCATCAAGGACGGCCTGCGCTATCACCACATCCTGGACCCGAAGACGGGCATGCCCACGCGGGGCATCGCGTCGTCGACGGTGCTGGCGCCGGATGCCATGACCGCGGACGCCTATGCCACCGCGGTGTTCGTCCTGGGTGTTGACCGCTCACTGGCCCTGGCACCCCGCAAGGGACTCGAGTTGCTGCTGTTCGACGAGGCCTTCCACACGCGCAGCACACCGGGCATGCCGGCGTTGCTCACTCTCATCGCCGAGGACGCCGGCTCGCCCGACCAGGACGAGAACAGGGCGCATTAGAAAACCCCTCCTCGACAATCCTCTGCGCGGCCCCGGGTGAGCTGCGATAAGCTCGTCGTCATGGCTGCCACCGCTCTCCCGGGCTGCTCGACACCACATGCCGATGAGGAGCGCCAGCGCTCGCCGGGCGCTGCTCCCTGGTGGCTGTGGTTGCTGGGTCTAGGTCTGGGCGCCGTGCACCTGCTGGCCCACCTCGGAGCGCAGGCCACCGAGGCTCCACCCGCGCTCGTGTATGTGGGCTTCGTGCACATGGTGCCGGATCACGCCAGCTATCTGGGCTTCGCGGACCAGGCTCGGCGGACCGGGGACCTCGCCCTGCGGGACCCCTTCACCACCTTGCCCCAGCACGGGCGCTTCGTGATGGCCTTCTTCTGGCTGGTGGGTCTGCTGGCGCGCCTCACCGCTGGCGACGTGCTCCTGGCCTGGTATCTGCTCGTTCCCCTGTGTTCGCTGGCCCTGGTGTGGGTGCTGTGGTGGCTGACCGGCCTGCTGTTCCAGGATCCTGGCTGGCGGCGCGTGGCTGTTCTTCTGTGCAGTCTCGGCGGGGGGCTGGGCTGGCTGGGCAAGCTGCTGAGTGCCGGGCTGGCCTCCCGGGAGGTCGTGGCCTTCGAGTGGAACTGGTCGCTGTTCGGCGCGGCCCTGGTTCCCACCTGGACCCTGGCACACGCCCTGCTCGCTGCTGCAGCGGGGTTGGTGCTGCAGGGGTGGACAACGCCTGACGCGGGGCCGTCGACGCGGCGTGCGTTGCTGCGCTGGCTGCGCATTCCTGTACTTCTGCTCTGTGCCTTTCTGGTTCACCCCTACACGGGGCTCGCCGGCCTCGCGATCGTGGGGACGCTAGCGCTCACCGGATGCCTGGCCACGAATCGGCAGCGCTCCTTGCTGCAACAGCTCGAACCCCTGGCTGCCGTGCTCATCGCAGGCGGATTTATCGCGGTGCTGGGGCTGTGGGCCCGCGGTGACGACGTGTACCGCGCCACCACGGGGAATCTCTTCACCTGGACGGAACACTACTCCCCGGTCTGGTATCCCCTGATGTACGGGGTGCCGCTGCTGCTGGCGGTGCTCGGTGGGCACAGCGCGCTTTGGGATCCCACGGCGTGGACGCTTCGCGGTGTACTGGTGTGGTGCCTGGTCGCGATGGCGCTCTCCAACATGTGGTTCCTTCCCGGGGTGAAGTTCCAGTTTCTCGTATTCCTGCCTCTCGGCCTGCTGGCGACCCAGGGTCTGCGTGTCGTCGTCGGTCGCTGGCCCTGGCTGGCGACGGGAGAACGTCGCCACGTGCTGGCTCTTGGTCTGGCGCTCGGCATCGCCGGCGGACCACTCCCCGACGCCCTGCGCGGGATCATTCCGGCGCCGGGCATGCGCATCCACGTCAGTCAACCCCAGCTCGATCTCCTCGCAGCCTTGCAGCAGCTGCCCGACGGCGGAGTACTGGCCCCCCCCGCGGCCGCCATCCTGGTGCCCTGGAAGGCGAGTAAGCCGGTGTTCGACGGACACTGGTTCCTGAGTCCGCATCACGAGCGCAATCTCGACGACCTGCGGCGCTTCTACCAGGCCGACACCCCTGTGGCCTGGAAGGTGGAGTTCCTGGCCCGCGCGCACGTGCGCTACCTGCTCGAAGACCCCTGGAGCACTGGTTCCATCCCGTCGCGCATCGGTCCCTACGCGGTCCGCGAGCATTTTCGCAATGCCTTCGGACGGGTGCTCGAGCTGGTGGTGGATGAAGGTTCGCACGAGGGTGTGCAACCATGACGTCTTCAGCAACGCGCCCGGGTGGTGGCTGGATCCGTCGCGCACTCCTCGTTGCGGGGATAGGTCTCGCAACCAGCGCTGGCATGGCCCTCGCGCAGTGGTGGTTCGGGTGGGCTCGTCAACCGGGTGCGCTGCAGCAGAGCGTCCCTCTCGAGGCTTCGACGCTCCTTGCCCAGCCCCTGGTCCTGCCAGGGTCCGGGCTCGACAGGCTGGGTCTGGTCGTGAGCAAGCAGGGCGATCCCTGGCCTGCCACCCTGCAGCTCATCCTCCTCGACGGTGATTCCATCCCTCGCGACCAGCGGGAACTCACCCGGCGCACCCGTGCCGAGTTCCTGCTGCGCGTCGGCGGCGATGCAGACCGTCGTCCCATCTGGCGGCCCCTGGAGAACGCCCTGAGCACGGACCTCAACCAGCACATGCTGCTCCTCGTGGTGCGCAGGGACGCGCGGAGCTCCTCGGTGAGGCTCTGGCTGGGAGATGGCCAGCAGACCACTCCGTCGACGGCAAGCCTGCTGAGAGCCGGGCCAGGTGGCGAACTGCAAGCGACGGCGCTCGGGTCGGGCCTCGCACTGAGCGCGGGGTCTGTACCTTCGAGGGGACTGCGACAGCTGGCCTGGCTGGGCCTGTGGGTGTACGGGGCACTGGTGCTGGTGCTGGTGTGGCTGGGCAGGGCGCCGGCTGAAAAGGTGTCAGGGGCGACGGACGTGGCGTCCCCCGGGGATCGAAGGCTAGAGCGGCTGGCGGATCTGGTGGTGCTGCTTGCCCTGGTACTGGTGGTGGTGGGCACCGCCCGCACCGGTGTGGCCTGGGACGAGCAGGGGCTGGCAGCCTACGGTGGTTTCCTGGTCGAGTACTACGCGCGCTGGTTCCCCGATGCGGCCATCGTCGACCACTATCCCCTGTTCAACCTGCACCTGTACGGAGGTGCCTTCGAGCTCCTGCTCGCCGCGCTCGACCCGCAGATGCCCGGGTCGCCCTATGACATCCGTCACCTGCTGACAGGCTTGTGTGGGGTCGCCGGTCTCCTCGTCACGCGGGGCCTGGCGCGGCGCCTGGGCGGTCCTCGCGTGGCACTCTGGGCCGTGATCCTGCTGGCGATGCTGCCGTCGTGGAACGGACACTGGCTCAACAACACCAAGGATCTCCCCTTCGCCGTGGGCTGCACCTGGTCGCTGCTGGTGCTGGTCGACCTCGTGCAGAGCCTTCCCGAGGCGCCACCGCGCAGGGTCCTGCACCTCGGGCTCGCCATGGGCCTCAGCATGGGTGTGCGGGTGGCGGGGCTCATGCTCCCGGGGCTGTTGTTCCTCGTCATCCTGGGCTGGTGCCTGGTGTCCTGTTGGAAGCGGCGTGAACTGGGGTCGGCCGTCCGCCTGCTCGGTCGCCTTGCGGGGACGACCCTGCTGCCTGCCACGCTCCTCGCCTATGCGTTGATGGTGTTTCTCTGGCCGTGGGCGCAGCAGGCAGTGCTGAGTCATCCCCTGCAGGCCCTGTTCACCTTCGGCGGCTTCTCGGACTACACCGACCGCGTGCTGGTGGCGGGGCAGTCCGTTCTCGCCACCGAGGTTCCTCGCAGCTACCAGTTGCTGTACCTGGTGGCCAAGCTGCCGGAGCTTCATCTGGCGCTGCTGGTGGCCACACTCCTCGTGGGCGGACTGGTGTTCTGGCGCGATCGAACGACTCTGGACCGTCGACATGGCGCCTGGGCGGTGGTGGCGGGTCTGGTCGTGCTCCCACTGCTCGCGGCGTGGCTGCTGCGGCCCACCATGTACGATGGCCTCCGGCAGTCGCTGTTCGTGCTTCCGGCCAGTTGCGTCCTCGCGGCGGGAACCCTGGACGGGCTGCTGGTCAGGCTGTGGAGTCGATCGAGGTCCGCATGCATTGCCCCGGCGCTGCTGCTCCTCGTCGCTGTCGGAGACCTGGGCCTGGCGACGGCGCGCTTGTTCCCCTACCAGTACATCTATTACAACCACCTCGTGGGCGGTGTGGAGGGTGCGCAGGATCGCTACGAACTCGACTACTGGGGCCTGTGCTACCGGGAAGCCGTGCAGGACCTGCAGCAGGTTCTCGAGCAGCGCGCCGTTGCTCTCGACCCGCAGCGACCCGTGCGGGTGGCCAGCTGTGGTGAACGCAGCTCCTCGGAGGTCTTCTTCCCGACCTCCCTGGCCTGGGTTCGCACTCCGGAGTCTGCGGATTTCGTGCTCACGCACCGTCGACAGAACTGTCCGTGGCAGGACCTCGGTCACAGCGTTGGCACGGTTCAGCGCATGGGTGTGCGGCTGTGCGACCTGCGCGAGGTGACCCCGTGAGCGTGGCGAACTCCGTCCTGCGGCCGAGCTGGAGCGCGCGCCTCCTGTGGTGGCTCATCCCCCTCGTCGTGGCGCTGTGGGCTGGCTGGGATCTGCTGGCACCCTGGGACGTCAACGGGCACAGCGTCTACCTCAACCACATCCGTCTGGTGGCTCTCGAGGCGACCCTGCGCGAGGGCGGTCTCTCCCTGCGCTGGCTGCCCCAGCTGTACTTCGGCCACGGCTCGCCGCTGTTCAACTACGTCGCGCCCTTGCCGACCCTGCTGGCCCTGGTCCTCGTGTGGATGGGCCTCAGCGCCAGCATGGCCATCAAGCTCGTCTACCTCGGGGCCTTGCTCGGAGCGGCCCTCTCCACGGCCTGGCTGGCCCGCATCCTTGCTGGACCCTGGGCGGGCCTCGGTGCGGGCGTTCTCGTCGTGCTGGCTCCCTACGCGCTGGTCAACGTGTATGTCCGCGCGCAATTTGGCGAGCCCGTGGCTCTGGCACTGGCCCCACTGGCTCTCGTCGCCGTGCATCGTCTCGACGGCCCCAGACCCTGGCGCAGCGTCGCCCTGGGGGCGTGCGCGGTCGGCCTGCTCGTGCTCAGTCACAACATCGCCGCCCTCATGCTCTTCGCACTGGTTGCGGCCGCGGTGGCCGCCAAGATCTGGGCACATCCTCGTCGTGAACTCGTGCTGCGGGGGGCCGTTTTCCTGGGCCTCGGGCTCGGGCTCTCGGCCTGGCTGTGGCTTCCGGCCCTGGCGGAGACCTCGGCGGTGCAGGCCCGGGCCGCTCTCACCTCGGGACCCTTTGCCTATGACCTCCACTTCGTCACCTTCGGCCAGCTGCTCGGCGACAGCTGGGGTTACGGTGTCAGCGGACCCGGGGATCAGGACTCCATGCCCTTGCAAGCCGGGCGTGCGCTGCTCCTGCTGTGGGCTGCGGGCGCCCTGCTGACCGCGCGACGCTGGCGAGAGACGCCGGCGCTGGCACGCGTGATGGTGCTGGCGGCGCCCGTGGCGCTGTTCCTGACCACGGCGGCCTCGGCACCGTTGTGGCGCCATGTCCCCTTGCTGCCCTTCATGCAGTTTCCGTGGCGGTTTCTCCTGCTGTTCTGTCTGGCCGCGGCGGTCACCGCCGGTCTGGCGCTCGGGGATCTGGCCGGGCGTCTGCATCCCCCCTGGCGCGAGATCGTGCTTGGCCTCACGGTAGTTCTGATCGTCGTCATGAGTCAGCACCAGGTCAACGCGATGTACCTTCGCTTCAACCTGGCCACCCATGAGTCCGCCATCTTCGTCAAAAACAATGGTCCCAGCATCGACCAGGACCCAAACCTCGTTCCCATCGGCGAGGTGTACACCGCTTCGAACATCGTGCGGCTCGGAGTCTCGGCCACCATCGGTGACGACTACTTGCCGCGCGCCGTCGAGGACAAGCCCAGGGCACCTTCGTCGCAACCTGTCGAGGTGATCGCGGG
The DNA here is from genome assembly GCA_043821645.1 of Pseudomonadota bacterium. Classification (GTDB taxonomy): domain Bacteria; phylum Myxococcota; class JACRCW01; order JAFGSX01; family JAFGSX01; genus JBDRCO01. The sequence continues at coordinate 79,054 of JBDRCO010000052.1, forward strand.
TGCCTTGCAGGTCATTTCGGGGAATTCGGCGCCCCAGCGACACAGCGCGGTGCTGCGTGTCGACCAGGATGCGCGCCTGCGCTTTCCGCTGTTTTACTTCCCGGGCTGGATCGCACGTCTCGACGGCACCGAGATTCCCGTCGAGGTCGAGCCGCGCTCCGGGTGCATCGTGATCGACGTTCCCCGAGGTGAGCACGAGCTGGTGCTGCAGTTTGCGAGCACACCGCTGCGCTCGGTCTCGACGCTGCTGTCGCTGCTAGCTGGGATGGCGGTGCTGGTGCTGCTGCTGGGCTCCTGGTGGGCATGCAGGCGTCGAGCGATCACTCCCGCACCGGTGGCGTGAAGCTGGGCGTTGGCCGCTCGCGCAGCACCGTGGGCTGGCCCCGGCCATGAGCAAATGTCTTGAGCGCCGGCTCGCCGTACACGATCTTGCGGCAGGCGTTCTCGCACAGGCCACACCCCATGCAGCGCACGTAGTCCACGGCGGCAGGCCGGAGCGGGCGATCCGGGCGTGCAGCCTCGATGACGAAGGCCTTGGTCGGGCAGATCTCGATGCACTTGCGGCAGGCCAGGTTGTCCGTGTACGAGATGCAGCGATCCTTCTCGAGAACGGCCGTGCCCATCTTGACCGACCACTTGTCGGTCTCGCGCTTGTCGAAGCGCGGGATGGCATCGCTGGGGCAGACTTCGCCGCAGGCATTGCAGTCCGCCCGGCATCCCCCCACCTCGGGTGTGATGGCAGGGGTCCACAGACCGGCCAGGCCAGCCTCCAGATGCGTGAGCTGCAGGGTCTGGGTCGGGCAGGCCTGCACACACATGCCACAGCGCACGCACTGGTCCAGGAAGGTGTCCTCGTCGAGCACGCGCGGTGGTCGCACCAGGGTGTTGGGATCCCCACGGTGGTAAGCCGCGAACGCGGTCAAGGGAGCCAGCGCCACGCCCGTGGCTCCGGCCACCAGAAAGGAGCGGCGGCCAAGCTCGAGCGGGCGGTCGACCTTGTGGCGCCCTGGACTCATCCAGTCGAAGCGGATGGCCTGCACGTGACAGAAGTCGCGGCCGCTCATGCAGCGGATGCACTCGTGGTTGAGTGTGAATTGGGGGTTCGAGGGCACCGCACCCATGCGGCATTCGCGAATGCATTGCTTGCCCGCGGCAAGCGCGTGGCATCCGTCGCAGCCCTTGACGCGCCGACGGAGCAAGGGGACGCGCGCGAGCAGGCCGTAGAAGGCCCCCAGCGGACACAGGTAGCGACAGTAGAAGCGGGGGCTGAGCGCGGTCAGGCCGAGCACGGTGAGCAGCAAGGCCAGGGGCAGGAAGGCGATGCCGTGGTACGGCGTGTGCCAGGTCCCGGGCAGCGCGTCGTCGGGCAGCACGGCAGTGAACGCTGGCCACAAGCCCCCTGCGGTGGCGCGAAAGAGCAGCACCAGCGGATCCAGCAGGTAGATCCACTGCGACGACAGCAGGGCGCCGATCACCACGACCGTGAGCAGCACATACTTCCAGTGCTGCATGCGCTGGTGCTGGGCGAGGCTGAAGCGGGACTCGGGGGGGCGCAGGACCCTGGCCATGCCGTCGAGCAGGGTTCCCAGCGGACACAGCCAGCCGCAAAAAGCGCGACCCACGACCAGGGTCATGACGACGAGGACCAGCGAGCCCAGCAAGGTCGGGACCCACACCAGGGCCGAACCCATGGTGAGCAACGCGACCAGCGGATCGCTGATCAGAAACAGGTCTGTGCGCAGCGGCGAGGCGACGGGATCCCGCACCCAGAGGAACAGTGCGATCCACAGCAGCAGACTCAGCACTTGCGACAGGCGGCGCACCTGGCGCCATCCGGATCGGGTGGTCACCGTCGGCGGCGGATGGGGGCGGGCCTGGGCAGCAGCGGCCATCTACTTGCCGCCGGCCTTGGCTGCCTTTTCCTCGTCGGTGAGCAGTTCTCCACTCTCGATGGCCTTCTGGATCTGGGCCTGCACGGCAGCCCTGGCCTTCCGCACATCCTCGGACACGGCCACGGGTGCACCGCCGCCAAAGAACAGGTTATGCAGTGAGACGGCCTTGCGGGTGGCTGTGGCCGTGGCTTCCGCCGAGTAGGTGGCGCCGGTGACACTGTCGACGTCGGCCTTGACGGTCAGCGGGTCCTGGTGCGTCTTCTTCCGGAACTGCTTGAGAAAGCCCTTCTTGTTGATGGGGAAGGATCGCGGGCACGACAGCTCGACGATCACCGTCTCCTGAACCACGCCCGCCGCATCCATGCCGATGGCGTACTTGTGAAAGCACGTTCCGAACACCTCGGGTACCACGAAGACGTAGGCCAGATCCTCACCGCCCGAGCTGCGTCCGACGTAGAACACGTAGCTCGGTTCCTCGGCCTTCCAGCCATAGTCCTCGAGCAGGCGTTGCCGCTGTGCCGCGCTGGGCGTCTTGGTGACCTTGACGATCTTGGAACCCTTGGGTGTGAAGGTCTTGACGGCTTGTTCCAGTGACATGTACTTGACCGCGGCTGCCGTCGACGACAGATGCACGCCAACCAGGGCCGTGACAGCGCACAGCGCTCCGCGAAGAACGTTCGAATTCATCTCTTCTCCTCGACCTTGCCTCGCCAGCGCACCTGGCCGGCGATGAGCACGAGACCGAGCGCGGGTAGCACCAGCAGCCAGGGCCTGGTCACGTTCTCGGGAAATCCCGCGTTCGGTCCAGCCTCCACCGGGGCCGGGTCATCGGCAAAGACGACTTCTTCCTCGCTGTCCTTGCCCGGGACCGGGTCCGCCTGACCTTGCGCCGTGCCCTCGTCGTCGAACACCGCTTCTTCTTCGACGGTCTCCTCGACGGCCTGTGCGGGAGAGGCTCCCCCCGTCGTCGCCGGCTCGGCGTCCTGGCTCCAGGCAGGTGCAGCCAGCAGGATGGCGCACAGCACGAGCCCATCGGCGGTGTAAAGGGTGGTCTGATGACGACGAGAATTCATGTTCCCACGCTACCCGCGCCTCGGTGTCCCGTCAATGTGAACACAGACCCGCTCGAACACGGGATGACACAAGTCAGACCCTGGCCGTGCCCCGGATCCCGGGAGCCCGCTACGGCGCCTTTACCCAGCGGAAGGTGATGCCGCCGGGGTCCAGGTAGCGCAGCTGGGAGGCGCCTCGCTCGACGTCGGGAGCGGATTCCTCTGTGGCCTGGCCGAGAGTCACATTGAAGCCAGTGCTGCCGAGGCCCAGACGCTTGACGATGCGGTGCTGGCCGCGCGCACTGAAGCTGGTGTCGCCCCAGCAGGTCTCGGTATCGGCCGAGGCCACCCACCCGGGGTCCCTATCCAGGCTCAGCAGGATGTGCACCAGGTATTCACCCTGGGGTATGCGCTGCAGGTTGCGATCCAGGGGCAACCACTCCAGAACCTTGAGCCCGGGCAAGGTGGTGGCCTCGGTGACACCGTCGATGAGGTCCAGGTCCTCGTTGCTGATGCGAACGCGTCCTGTGCCGTCGACCAGATCCCCGCCCTGGCTGCCACTCTGGTCATTGCGGCGGTCCGCGTTGCGGCCCAGGCCCACGCTCTCGAACACGCCACCTGTGACGAGGGCAGCGAGGTAGTCTGGAGCCCGGTAGTCCAGGTCCCAGAAGGGGTTCTGGTGACCTTGCTTCTGGCCCACGTAGTGCACCAGCGTGGCCACGTAGTCGATGCCCCTGCGTTCCTTGCTCGCTGCGTCAAAGGAGCAGCTCTCACCCGGCTGCAGCGGCCCCTCGATCCAGGCATCCACCGCATACCTGTTGGCGCCGGTGTCGAAGCTGCTGGCCACGGGCTGTGCGGTGCTCAGATCGCGCAGATTGAACGACACGAGCAACTTGAAGCCCGCCGGCACAGGACCCTGGTAGGTCTGGGTGTAGTCCACCAGCACACGCAGGGGCTCGCTCAGGTTGCCCAGGGCATCGCGACAGCGCAGCTCCAGGTCGTTGACGCCGGGGATGAGATCCGCGTTGTAGACCCAGCTCGTGTCAGGACCGCGGGGCACCACCACCAGACCGTTGAGCAGCACCGAGGTGCTGGGGTCCCGCGTGCCCTCGAGCACCACCAGGGCTTCGTTCACGGTTGCCGGCGGGGCTGGGAACAGCGTCGGCGGTGCGGGTTGCACAGCGTCGCGCTGCACCATCAAGGTCACCGGTGCACTCGAGAAACCGTTGCGCCCGCGTGCCACGATCTCCAGATCGTTGACGCCGAGGTTGAGTGTCCAGCTCGCGTGCCAGGTGGTGCTACCGTCGATGGCAACGACCTCATTGCCGTTGATCCACACCGAGGATGGCGCGGGTTTGGTGCCGGACAGTGCCAGTTCGGTGGCGCGCGTTCGATGGCTCGAGGGGTCCACCTCGGCAGGGAGCTCCACTGTCGGGGGGAGTGGAGTGTTTCCATCCTCACCCGGGCCCGTGTCAAAGCTCCACACCCAGTCCGCCGGGGCTGGCACTGTCTGGTTCCCGGCGCTGTCCGCAAAGCGCCCGGCGTCGAGGGTCGCGGTGTAGCGCGTCCCGGGCTGCAGCGGCACCGCCAGGGACAGGGTGTGGCTGAGAGCCTGGTAGGTCAGCACGCCGCCAGGGCGCGTGCCGGCCGTATCGCGCACTACGAGAATGTCGGGATCGAGGCTATCGAACGAGAGCGCCAGGGCGTCATCGAGAGCAACCTGGATCAAAGCGTTGGTCGGCACGTCGACCTCGCCCACGGCGGGATAGCGCGAGACAAGCTGCGCAGGCACGCGATCCAGCTCCACCTCGAAGTCCACGGGCTCGCTCGACCGCCCGCGGGTGTCGCGCGCCACCAGCGAGAAGTGAAACAGACCATCGACGGCGCCCAGATCGAGCTGCGCGGTCCAGTCTGTGGATTCCCCTGCCTGCACAAACTCGGAAGAACTCAGCACGGCCCCCGTGCCATCGACGCGGCTCAGCCACAGTGCGGACCCAGTAGGTCGCGCGCCCTGCAAGTTCTGCAAGGGCTCCCGGGTGGGTGAGAGGACAGGCTGCAGCGTCGGCGCAGCCGGGAAATTAGGTTCGTAAAAAATCAGCCCCGGTGTGTGCTCGACGCTGGCGAGTCCGCTCTTGCGCTGAGAGGTCAGGTCGAGAGCGTTGTCGCCGGGTTGCAGCGCCACCTCCGCACTCCAGCCCTCCTGGGCGTCGTGGGCAACCAGGACCTCGCCGTGATTGAGCACGGCCGTGCCCGCGGGCTTGGTACCCTCGACGCGCTGCCGGGCGCGGCGCGTGGGAGACTCCACCGGGAACAGACCAGGGGGGTCGGGCGGGACCTCGACGTCGCCCAGGCAGGCCGAGCCCAGGCCAAGCACCAGTGGCAGAGCCAGGATGCGGTAACGAGCAGAGAAAAAGACTGTCATGCAGACCTCGGCATGCGGTTCACCATCCTGGTTAGCAAGAACCGGAGGTGCTGTCAGCGCCCGTGGAAGCCACGGCCTTGAGCGAGGGCCTCGGCTACGTTAGGGTCCTGACGACGAGGTGGGGAGTGACCATCCATCGCCAGCGCTGTGTTGTCGTCGGAGCAGGGCCAGCGGGCCTGTCCGCGGCCCTGTGGATGGACAAACTTGGTGTGCCCTTCGTGCTCCTCGAGGCGGGTGCGCAGCTCGGCGGGGAGCTTGCGCGTATCCACCTCCCGATCCGCGATCTTCTCGGCGTGCAGGTTGGTGATGGTCGCGATTTCCTGCGCCGGGTGCAGGAACAGCTCGCAGGAAAGCGCTGGGACCTCCGCTTTGGAACGGCGGCGCGCCGCGTCGATATCCGGAACCATCGACTGGAGACCAGTACGGGATGCTTCGAGGCCGAGGCCATCCTGCTGACCATGGGTCTCCGCCGCCGCCGTCTGTCGATTCCCGGCGCAGAGGCCTTTCTGGGTCGCGGCCTTTCCTATTCCGCGACCACGGATCTCGAGGCCTTGACGGGCCAGCCTACCGTTGTGCTCGGTGGTGGCGACGGCGCCTTCGAGAATGCACTGATCCTCGCAGATCACTGTCCGCGGGTCTGGATCGCGCACCGGGGTCCGCAGGCCACCGCCAGGCTCGAGTTCGCCCGGCGTGCCAGCGCGCACCCACACATCACCATTGTGCCCGACGCCGAGCTGTCACGGCTGCTGCCCGGGCCTGGCTCGCTGTCCGGCGTTGAGCTGGCCACGCCGAGTGGTGTGACGGTCATCGACGCCAGCTGGGTGGTGGTCAAGATTGGCTTCGATCCCCGCACCGAGGCCCTCGTTGACGACGATCTGCAGCGCGATGCACACGGATATATCGTCGTGGATCGCAGGTTGCGCACGTCGGCCGACGGCGTCTTCGCCGCCGGGGACCTGTGCAACCCCCACGCGCCCAGCCTGGCCGCAGCCATCGGTGATGGTGCGGTGGCAGCAGCGTCCATTCATCGCTATCTGAGCTAGTCAGTTTCCCGCACCGATCGTAGAAGACGGAGCGGCCAAGCGCAGGAACGTCGAGGCGGATTCGGAGGCGGCATGATCTGGGATGTGGTCGTGATCGGCGCCGGGGTCAGTGGTTTGCAGTGCGCCCGTGATCTCCAGACCGGAGGCCGTCGTGTCCGGGTGCTGGAGCGAGCGCGTGGGGTCGGAGGCCGCTGTGCCACTCGGCGCTTCGACGGTCAGTCTGTCGACTTCGGGCCGATGTTCCTGCACGGGCATGTCGAGGCCTTCCTCGAAGCTGTCGACCGGGTCGATGGCGCCACCGTCGATGGCTGGCCCCGGCGCGTCACCGGCCAGGGACCGGTCTGCCAGCCCGATGCCTTCGCGCCCTTCGAGCGACGTGTGGCACTTGTCGACGGGCTGAGCCTGTTTCCCAAGACCCTGGCCCGCGACCTTGAGGTGGTACTCCAGACGCAGGTCCTGCGCATCGCTGGCAGCGACGAGGGCTTTGTTGTCCACGTCGAGGGTGGCGAGCCGACGCGAACGCGCGATCTGGTCCTGGCGCTCCCCATCGAGTCCTGCCTGTCCCTGCTGGCGGATCTCCCTGACGACCAGGCCTTGCGCAGTGCGCGCTCGTTGCTTGGCATGTTCGCCAGCGTGCCCTCGCTGACCGTGGTCGCGGGCTATCCTCTCGACACACCGCAGCCGGGCTGGGATCTCCGCTACCCCGAGGACTCGGATCTGATCCAGCTCATCGGCCAGGATTCGACCAAGCGCATCGATCCCCGGTGGCTGGTGATGGTGTACCAGGCCCGGCCAGCGTGGTCGCGCCAGCAGCTCGCATCGGATTCCGGGGTCTGGCAGCAGTCCATGCTCGACGAAGCCTCGCGCCTACTCGGGCCGTGGGCTGCCACGCCCAGCTGGACCCATCCCCATCGCTGGCGCCATGCTCGCGTCGACCGCGGCAATGAACTCAGCCAGCCCCTGCTATTGCAGGGACAGGGGAAGGGGCGACTCGGCCTGTGTGGAGACATCTACGCGCCTGGTGGCGGGGTTCAGGCCTCGTGGCTCTCGGGACAACGCCTGGCGCAGCGCCTGATGAAAGAGGAGTGAAAATGGACGCAGCGAGCGGAACGCTGGCCGATCTGGTCGAGCGCGACAGGGAACACGAGTGCGCAGGTGTGGGGCCGTCGCAGGTCTGCGTCCGCATCGTGGCCGTCGCACAGTTGCCGAGCCGTTTCGGAGATTTTCAGATCGTCGCGTTCTGGAACAACCGCGATCAGAAGGACCACATCGCCATCGTGCACGGTGACGTGGTGGGCGCCACCGATGTGCCGACTCGGCTGCACTCCGAGTGCCTCACCGGTGATGTGATGGGATCCCTGCGCTGTGATTGCCGTGACCAGCTCGAGGCCGCGCTGCGCAAGATCGGGAGTCTCAAGCAGGGTGTGGTGCTCTACTTGCGTCAGGAGGGTCGAGGAATAGGTCTGGCCAACAAGATTCGAGCTTATGCCCTCCAGGACCAGGGGCTGGACACCGTCGAGGCCAACCTGGCCCTTGGATTCCGTGACGACGAGAGGGATTACGCCGTCGCCGCGCACATGCTGCACAGTCTGGGGATTGGCTCGGTGAAGTTGATGACCAACAATCCCAACAAGGTGGCGCAGCTCGAGGGCTATGGCGTCAAGGTCAGCAGCCGCCTGCCTCACCTGCTGCCCCCCAATCCTCACAATCGCTTCTATCTCGAGACCAAGGCCAAGCGCTCCGGCCACTACATCGATTTTTCGGGGAAGCCCAGGTTGCAGGAGCAAAGCGATCCCGTGGTGGTCGAGGGCATGGAAGGTCACTGATCGCCTACCCGTTTTTCTGCGCAGATCGCAGCGAAGACTCCGCCCTCGCGAAGATCTTCTCGGGCGCAGTGCGGCGCTCCTGATTGACCTCCCGCGATTTCCGATAGTTGCCCTGACACTGCAAGGGCCGCGCCGCAAAAATGAACTGTCGACGTCAGACCCTCTATCTTTTCGAGAGAGTGATCGCTTATACTGACGACGAGCAGATGGGGTGACGGAGGTGATTGAAGGCTCGTTTCAGTAAGGCATAGAGGGGTGCTCTGCTACTCGGTGGGGAGTGTCGCTTCGCAGGCTGCCTGCGCTTGTGACCACGAAGCCGAGACAGGGCCGAAAGCTTGGGCCAACTCCAAACGGAACGGCTTTCGATTGCCTCTGCCACCCTATCTGCATGAAAAGGCGCGTTCATCGCGTCTTTTCGCTTTTCTGGGATCAAGATTCGGTGCGGAGCATGCTTTCTTCGAGCAGACTTGCCCTGACCAGCCAATCAGCATAGGTGTCTCGGAGCAGGAAGGGCACATCGTGAGCACTCGACCCGATCAGGAGGCTCCATGACAGGGCAACAGCGCCCGCCCCGATACAGTGTGGAGCGATTCAACATCGTTTACGACACTGGCGAGGGGTTTTGGTGCGGTCCAGTGATCGATGTGTCCGAGGGTGGTCTTTTTGTCGAGACCACACACGAGCTGCCAGTTGGCACTGTGGTGACCATCGTACCCGACACCCCGGATCAGGGCGCATTGCCCTTCGAGATCCGCGCCGAGGTGGTGCGTGTGCACCAGCTGGATCTGGACGCTCACGCAGATCGCACACCGGGTCTCGCTTTTCGGTGGCAGGGGCTGAACGCCGAGCAGATTGGCCAGTTCCGGGCCTTCATCACCAGCCACGGAACCGACAAGCGCTGATCGGTCGACGCCGTCGCTTCCCTCGCTTGGACCTTTTTTTTCTCGGTCAGGTTCGCCAACCCGAAAGCGCCCGAATCGCTCGGTCGCGCTGCGGTCCAGAGCCTTGCCCTGTGGCCCGCGCACTCAGGTAGGGGGCGAGTCCGTGCACCAGGGCCTCGAAGGTTGGCACCGGGCGCCGCGCCGCGCGCCGGCAGTCGCCGAGTTCCGCACGCAGGGTGGGCTCGGCAGCTGCTCCACGCCGGATTCTATCCATCACGAAGGCCAGGCGAGCCGGTGGGATCTCTGCCAGGTGGCGGCGCCCGAACCAGACCGCGAGCACGATCATGGGCAGGGCTGCCAGGTCGGTCGGGTCCTGGACGACGCGTGCAGACGACAGGAGACCGGTGACGTCCAGACGTTCGAGGAGCTGCAGGTAGAACCGGGCTGCGCCGGCGCTGAGCTTGATCGAGGTGAACAGAGCGGCAGTGAAGACACCCGCAGCGATCAGCTTGGCCATGCGTAGCGAGGCATCGAGGCGATGGCGGCGCAGGATGACGTTGATGCCGTAGATCAACACGTCGCTGCAGGCCGTGAGCAGCAAGGGAAAGAAAAACAAGCCAGCGAAGTCCGAGATCTTCCCCGTGATCACCCCGGGCAGCCATCCGGATCCCTTGAACAGGTGATCGTTGACCGCAAGCACGAGCAGGGCTCCCAGCGGCAGGGGATGAACGAACTCGGTCGCCGGAAGTTCCCCACCCTCGGGCGGATCCGGATGGATCAGGCGCCAGCTCACGGCGCGCTGGCAGCGCTGAACACGCGATCGTCGAGGAAGCGCGCCACGTGCCCGTTGATCTCGTCGGCAAATTCGATGGGTGCGTAGTGCGAGGCGGTCTCAAAGGTGAACACCTCGCAGTCCGGGATGTCGCTGGCCATGGCCCGGGTTGCGAAACCTGGGGTGAACACGTCGCGATCGCTGGCCGTGACCATGCACGGGCACTGTATCGTCGGCAGTACATCAGCGGCGTCATGTGTGCCGAGGACCTCGAGCTGGACAAAGTACAGCTGCTGGTCCAGCTCGCCGAAGGCTTGGAGCACGCGTCCAGCTGCCTCGCGGTCGATGTTGCGGTGCACGATGCCGAGGGTGGTGGCGAGGTCGAGGGCGTGCGACCAGCCCGTGGCGGTCTCGACCACCTTCTGGGCGACCGGATGAATGACGCGGAGGACTCGCAACAAGGGCGTCACCCACTGCCTCGCACCTGGAAGCCCCCCGAAGACGGTGTCGTAGATCCGACCCGAGATCCCATTGAGCAAGGCCATGCCGGTCACCCGCGCGCCGATGCGCCGGTACAGCTCCAGGGCAACCTGCACGCCCATGCTCCAGGCGATGATCGGAAAGCGCCCGGTGTAGCCCTCGAGGGCAAGCAACTCCAGCCCATCGGCCGCATGCTGCTCGACCTGGAGCCGCTCCGCGCTCAGACTCGGTGGCCACGTGCCCCGGGGCGGGGCTGAGGTGAAGAGGCCGCGATAGTCCCACACCAGGAAGCGGAAGCGATCGCCCAGGTGGTTGACCAGAGGCTGGTAGGCGTGGTGGTTCCCGCCGAGGCCGTTGCACAGCAAGATCTTGGGCGCGTCGTCGGGACCCGCGACCTGGTAGCCGATGGTTGCGCCGTCGCGCGTGGTGAAGAACCGTTGCTCGAAGGCGATACCCATGCTGGCTCCGTGGGGTCTGTGATCCGTCTCAGTTCTGCTTGGCTGCGAGCAGATCGGCATAGGTCAAGATGGGCTGTCGGGCGGCCCGGGTCTCGTCGAGACGGGCCATGAAGGTGCGGTGCGGTGCCTGCTGCACGGTCTCCGGATCGCTCTCGACTTCGTCGGCGATGGCGAGGAAGGCCTGGCACAGCGCCTCGATGGACTCCGGACTCTCGGTCTCGGTGGGCTCGATCATCAACGCACCCTTGACGATGAGCGGGAAGGACACCGTGGGCGGATGGAATCCGTGATCGATGAGCCGCTTGGCGATGGCCATGTTATCGACGCCGCTGCCCGCCTTCTGGTTGCGATCCGAGAACACCACCTCGTGCAGGGTCGGAGAGCTGTAGGGGAGGTGGTAGCGCTCCTGCAGGCGCGTGCGGATGTAGTTGGCGTTCAGCACGGCCAGCTCGGTGGCGCGGGACAGGCCCGGCGCACCCAGCTCGCGGAGGTAGGTGTACGCGCGCACCAGCACGCCGAAGTTCCCTGTGAACGACCGAACGCGACCTATGCTCTGCGGCCGGTCGAGATCGAGTGCGTAGCCACCACTACGCTGCACGACGAGCGGCGCAGGCAAGAAGGGCTCGAGCCCGCGCACTACAGCCACCGGTCCGGCCCCAGGACCTCCTCCTCCATGGGGGGTGGAGAAGGTCTTGTGCAGGTTGAGGTGCATGACGTCGACGCCGAGCCGCGCTGGCTGCACCTTGCCCAGGAGGGCGTTCATGTTGGCGCCGTCGCAATACAGGTAGCTGCCGCGGGCGTGCACCAGATCTGCGATGTCGACCAATCGCGGTTCGTACACGCCCAGGGTGTTGGGGTTGGTCAGCATGACCGCGGCCACGCTGGCGTCGATGGCCCGGGCCATGGCCTCGACGTCACAGGTGCCGTCCGCACCACTGGGCACGGACACCACCTTGTACCCATTGAGCGCCGCCGTGGCCGGATTGGTGCCGTGGGAGCTGTCGGTGACGACGATGGTGCTGCGCTGCTCGCCGCGAGCGTTCAAGGCGGCGCGGACCATCATGATACCTGTGAGTTCGCCGTGGGCACCCGCCGCGGGCTGCAAGGTGATGGCCTCGAAACCGGTGATGGCCTTGAGGCCCTCGGCCAGGCGGTACATCAACTCGAGCGCGCCCTGGGCCAGGGTCTCCGGAGTGTAGGGATGCAGCCCCGCGAACCCGGGCAGGCGGGCCGCCCACTCGTTGATCTTGGGGTTGTACTTCATGGTGCACGAGCCCAGCGGATAGCAGGCCAGGTCGACGGCATGGTTCCACGTCGACAGGCGTGTGTAGTGTCGTGCCACCTCGACCTCGCTGACTTCGGGCAGGGCCGGGGGGGCCGTCCGTCGCAGGGCGTCTGGCCATAGCGACGCAGGATCCACGTCGTCAACGTCGAGAGGCTCCAGATCGTAGCCTCGGCGCCCGGGTGTCGAGCGCTCGCACAGCAGGGGCTCGGTCAGAACGCGGCCACTGCGACCTGGACTCTTGAGGGGACTGCTCGGCATGGGGTTTCCTCTTATCGGGGCGCCGTTGCCACTGCGGAGTGTCGAGCTGCGCTCGAGGCTCACAGCGGTTGTGCGCGCCCGGCCAGCCCGTCGACCACGAGGTCGATGAGCGAGCGTTCGTGCAGCTCGGTGGTGCAGACCAGGACCTGGCCCTGCCGCGCAGGATCGAAGCGCCCGAGGTCCAGCCCGCCGACGATGCCTCGGCGCTCGAGCTTTGCCAGGCGGTCCGTGGCGTCGGGGCCGATGTCGAGCAGGAACTCGTTGAAAGTTGGTCCGTCGTAGACCAGACGCAGTCCCGCGCCCCGGGCACGGCGCTTGGCGTGCTCGGCCTTGGCCAGGTTGTGTCGTGCCAGCTCGGCCAGGCCCCGTGGTCCCAGCAACGACAGCGCGATGGAACCGGCCAGGGCCATCAGCCCCTGGTTGGTGCAGATGTTCGACGTGGCCTTCTCGCGTCGGATGTGCTGTTCCCTCGTCGACAGGGTGAGCACGAAGCCGCGCTCGCCGCGGCGGTCGACGGTGGCCCCGGCCAGTCGCCCTGGCATCTGCCGCATGTGGTCGCGGCGGCAGGCAAAGAAGCCGAAACCCGGACCACCGAAGCTCAGGGCGCCGGTCAGACCAAGGCCCTCGCCGAAGACGATGTCCGCGCCTGCGGTTCCCGGTGCCTGCATCAGCCCCAGAGCCACGGGCTCGGGCACGGCCACGGCCACCAGAGCTCCGGCCTGGTGGGAAGCCTTGGCCACGGGGGCCGGGTCCTCGACCACGCCGAAGAAGTTGGGTGTCTGCGGCACCACGACCAGCACCGTGGCGTCGAGAAGATTTCCCAGGGCGTGCTGATCCATGGCGCCATGGCCGTCCACGGGCACGATCTCGACCGTCAGCGCGGTGGCCGCCAGATAGGTGGTCAGCACGTCGCGGTACTCGGGGTGCAGACCGGCGCTCACCAGTACGCGGGTACGCGCCTCGCGGGTCAGCCGCTGCGCCATGAGCACGGCCTCGGCGCAGGCCGTGGCACCGTCGTACATCGACGCATTGGAGACTTCGAGACCGGTGAGCTGCGTGATCAGCGTCTGGTACTCGAAGATGGCCTGGAGCGTGCCCTGGCTGACCTCTGGCTGGTAGGGAGTGTAGGCGCTGTACCATTCGGCGCGGGAGATCAGATGGTCCACCAGCGAGGGCACGTGGTGCAGGTAGGCACCGGCTCCGACCAGGGTCTGCGGTGCTGGAGCACCCCCCAGCGCAGACAGATGCTTGCGCAGCTCGCGTTCGCTCAACGCAGGTGGCAGGTCGAGGGCACCCGTCAGGCGTTGCGCGGCCGGGATCGACGCGAACAGAGCGTCGAGGCTCTCCGCTCCGATGACGTCGAGCATGCGGCGCACATCGGCATCCGTGTGGGGTAGATATCTCATCGTGGCTCCGTGGCGCAGCGCGCGCCGAACCGGGAACTACTTGGCTTCTTCTGCCAGCAGCTTCTGGTAGCCCGTGACGTCGAACAAGGCGCCGATCTCGTCGGGCTTGTCGAGGGACATGCGTGCGATCCAGCCTTCACCGTAGGGGTCCTTGTTGAGGGTCTCGGGAGCGCCGTTGAGCGCCTCGTTGACCTCGCTCACGGTGCCGCTCAGGGGGGCGAACAGATCGCTCACGGCCTTGACGGACTCGACGACGCCAAAGGTCTCGCCCTGGCTCAGGGTGCGACCGACCTCCGGAAGCTCGACGAACACGATGTCGCCCAGAGCCTCCTGCGCGTGGTGCGTGATGCCTATGGTCGCCACGTCACCGTCGATGCGAGCCCACTCGTGTTCCTTGGTGTACCTGAGGTCGCTGGGAATGCTCACGGAGTCCTCCTTGTCATTGAGGGGCCATCGCGCAGCCCCACTCCCGTCGACGGGCTGGCGACGGGGCTCCATCGTGATCCGCGTTTTTTGGAAAGGCACCTCGCTCCTTGCATCGTGCACCGCCGACGGGTGTTGCCGATGCTAGCGCTTGTAGAATGGGGTCTTGATCACCCGAGCTGCCACGGGTTTTCCGCGAATCTCGACGCGGTGCTCGGTGCCCAGCTTGCTGAGCGCCGCGGGCACGTAACCCAGGGCGATGGGCTTGCCCAGCGTCGGGCTCTGGGTCCCGCTGGTGATGATGCCAATGCTCTGGCCCGCCTTGTCGACGACGGGGTAGCCATGGCGTGGGATGCCGCGCTCCAGCATCTCGAAGCCGACCAGCTTGCGCGGGATGCCCTGCGTTTTCTGCGCCAGGAGGGCGGCATGGCCGCAGAACTCACCCTTGTCCCAGCTCACGATCCAGCCCAGGCTGGCCTCGAGGGGGCTGTGGTCATCGTCGATGTCATTGCCATAGAGCATCAGCTTGGATTCGAGGCGGAGGGTATCGCGCGCGCCGAGCCCGCACGGTTGCACGTCGTGGTCTCGGCCGGCCTCGAGCAGGCCACCCCAGATGGCCGGAGCATCTGCAGGTGCGCAGTAGAACTCGAAACCGTCCTCGCCGGTGTAGCCCGTGGCGGCGATCAGGGTGTCCCGTCCGCAGATCTGACCCTGCACGAAGCGGAAGAACGGAAGGTGCTCGCTGTCGACGGGAATGCTGGCTACCCGTGCCGCGATCTCGCGAGCCCGAGGGCCCTGGAAGGCGATCTGGGCATAGGCGTCGCCCACGTCCTCGGCCCGGGCGTCGTCGCCGGCGGCATGGCGGACCTGTTCCTGGATCCAGGCCACGTCCTTGGGGCGGTTGGCAGCGTTGATCACCAGAAAGAAGCGCTCGGGCGAGTGGCGATACACGATGAGATCATCGACGAAGCCACCGCGCGGGTTGAGCATGCCGGTGTACAGGGCCTGACCGTCGACCACGCCGCGGACATCACCGCACACCAGCCATTGCACCGCCTCGAGCGCCCGCGAACCGCGCAGTTCGACCTCGCCCATGTGGCTCACGTCGAACAGCCCGGCGCGCTCGCGCACGCAGCGATGCTCCTCGAGGACGCCGCGATATTGCACCGGCATGTCGAAGCCCGCGAACTCGACCAGGCGGCCGCCGGCAGCCAGGTGGGCATCGTGCAAGGGAGTATGTCGTGCGCTCATGGTGCGCTCCTCGTCAGCCAGCTCGTCCCACCCCCGAGTCCGGCGTCGCGACGATAGCGCCGCGGCGAGGGCGGTCAAGCACCGTGTGGCCTGGGTACGGGGTCCATGGCAGGAAGTGGACGATCCGCCGTACGAGGAGGGCAGGTCCGGTGCTCTCCGGTCAGGCTCGCGCAGGGCTGCGTCCGTTCACCAGTACCTTCTCGCCAAACTGAGCAGCACGGTCCTGGCGGACGCGGGTTCCGCATCGTCGAGCGCGACGGTCAGGGCTGCACGTGCCGGTCTTCCCAGCTGCGGATGCGTCCGACGAGGTCCCTGTACAGGGCGAGGTGGTCAAAGCCGCTGAGCAGATGGGGCAGGAGGTCGGCGATCTGCCCCACCTCATCAAAGTGGTCCGCAGGGACGCAGCCGAGGAACTCGCCCCACACCATGCTCCCGGTCGGCACCACGCCGTCGTTGGGTATGGGGTCGAAGGGGTTCCAGCCCGAAAGGACGGCTGCCGTTGCCACCAGCAGCGGTTCCATGCTGTCGACGCGGCGCAGCGGACCCCACTCCCCTTGATCGCAGATGGAGTTGGCTCGCCGCAGGTTGGACACCGCGGCCACCGAGAAGATGGGCACACCTGGCGCATCCGGGTGCTGGTGGTTGTAGGTCTCGCGGGTGACCGAGGCCAGGCTCAGGGCCGACGCGTCCATGTCATTTCGCCAGCCTGGGTTGTCGTCGCCACCACCGGCCTGGGCATCCGGACTGTCGAGGGCGCCGATGAGCCAGGCCAGCACCACAGCCACCGGATCCAGAGAGTTTTCGGGCAGGTCGAGCACGTAGTCGGCGAGCGGAGTCCCGCGATGCGGGGTGGCCACCGTTGTCAGGGTGGCCACACGGTCGTCGTAGCCGAGCACGCTGATCACGTAACGGGCATCGAGGCCGCCCTGGGAATGGGCGATGAGATGAACCTTGGCAGCGTTGGTGCGTGCCAGGACGTCGTCGATGGCCAGGGCCAGAAAAGGCGCACGATCCTCGACGCTGTTGTAGGGCGGGATCGCAGGTGCATACACCTGCGTCTCACCCTGGTCCGCCAGGGTGTCCAGCACGCGGAAGAAGTAGTCGAGTGGCCCGAGACTGTTGAAGCCGGAGAAACCGTGCACCAGGATCACGGGCCACGGTGGTCCGAGCTTTGGCTCGGCCGAGCCTGCGTCCTCGAGGGCGTCCTCAACTCCTGCATCGACGGTGGGCGGCGGGATGAAAACCTGGGTGGCTCCGGCGTCCTCGGTGCCCAGGCGTGCCAGCGCGGCGTCGCCGTCGCAGGCGGTGCTGCAGCCGAACACCAGCAGCAGGCAAGTTGCCCAGGCCGGGGCTGTGACCCAGCGGATGGTCGGAGCTTGGTTCGACACGCGCGGCACTCCAGGCACCCCACCGACGGTGTGCCCGGGATAGCATAGCACGCTGGACGAGGCCCGCACTCGCGTGTCCAGCGTGGCATGCTAACCTGCCCTAGGAATCCGTGACTGCGAAACCCTGGACGAGTGAGGATGGAATGAGGCCTGGTCCGAGAGCACGCGCGCGCCTTGCCAGGGTGTGGGTGGTACTGGCTGGATTTCTGCTCGCCTTTGCTTGCATGGCTCCACCCGTCGTGGACGACGCGGGTCGCGATGGTGGTGGGGTCGACGTGCCGGGCTCGGATGCCGCCGTTGTCGACGCCGCGGACGCGGGGCGCGTGCCCGATGCTGCGCGCCCTGACATCTCGATCGGGCTGGATGCGGTGGGACTGGCGGGGATGCTCGAGATCGCAGCCTGGAACGTCCAGGACTTCCCGCGCAACGGCGACACCACGGTGCAGAAACTGGCAGGGGCAGTCCACGACATGCAGCTCGACCTCATCGCCGTCGAGGAGATCGCCAACATGCGCGACTTCCAGCGCGTGCTCGATAAGCTTCCGGAGTATTCGGGTGTGCTGTGCACAGACACGTACAGCAACGGCAGCTACCAGAAGACTGGCTTGATCTACCGCAGCTCGCAGATCGCAGTGAGCAACGCCCAAGAGCTGTTCGACCCCGACTGGTATCCCTTTCCACGTTCGCCCCTGCAGGCCGAGGTCACCGCGACCGACCCGCAGGGTGGAGGGTCGTACAGCTTCACCATCATCGTGGTACATCTCAAGGCTGGCACGACCACCGACGACCACCAAAGACGGCTCGAGGCGATGCAGCAGCTCAAGGAGCACATCGACTCCTTGCGCACGCTCAGTCCCGACCGCGACGTTGTGCTGCTGGGGGACTTCAATGCCCAGCTCACGGGTTCCTGGAGCGATGTGTGGGATCCCTTTCGCGACGACAGCGCCCACTACCGCATCCTGACCCAGCCTCTGGCGAATGCCGGGGAGTGGAGCCTGCCCGCATATGAGATCCTGATCGATCACCTGGTGGTGGCCGACAACGGCGGCGCGGATTTCTCGAGCGACAGCACGCGGGTGTTGCACATCGACGAGCGCGTCAGCAACTACACCAATGACCTGTCGGATCATCGACCCGTGGTCACTCTGATAGAGCCCTTGGTCTGGCGGTGAGCGTGCGCCTCGTGGAGCCTGGCAGCGAGACCTCTTGGCGGATCAGATCGGCCGAGGATGGTGACCTGGCCGCGATCCTTGACCTGGCAGGGCAGGCCCTGAGCACGACGACGATCGAGGCGACATCCTGGATTGCGCAGTGGTGGGACTCTGACGCCGTGGGGGCCTTCGTGGCGGATCGGGACGGCCGCTTCGCGGGCTTCTTCATGCTGGGTTTTTTGCTCGGCCGCGATAGTTCCCACCTGGTGGGAGAGCTGCTGGCCATCGCCGTGCACCCCCGGGCGCAGCGTCGAGGTGCGGGTCGTCGTCTCATCGAGCACGCGGCTCGAATCGTCGCAGAAGCCGAGGTGGACGTCGCGCAGCGAAGCCTCCAGCTCAACGTGGCCCAGCACAATGTCGCGGGCCTGGCGCTGTTCGAGGCCTCGGGCTTTGTCCCGGTCGAGGGCGTTGCGGCTCCGTACCCCGATGGCAGTTCGAGTCTGCGCATGAGTCGTCTCTTGCCATCGACCGTATCGGCGCTGGAGGGATCGCTCGCTCGCTGATCAGGCCTGTTCGGCCCACGGCGCTGCTTCGTGGAGCGGTATCGGGGCGGCCTCTGCGTCGAGCTCGGCCAGGGCCTCGAGCTGGGCCACGAGTTCCTCGACGACCTCGCGTTCGTTCGCAGCGCCTCGTCGCTCGCCCTGGTGGCTGAAGTACAGGATCGTCAACTTTGCTTGGAGCGCGCCCAGCAGCTGCAAACCGCGCTGGAACTCGCGTTCCCGGTGCTCGCGGAGCCCGTTCAGCGTCGGCAGTACCTCGGCGGTGGCGCCTCCCAGCTCGGCATCAAGTTCTGCCTGCAATCCATCAAGGCAGGAAAGGTGTTGCAGCAAGCTGTCCACCGCGGCCAGGGCGCGGCGGGTGCTCGCCTCGCCCAGTCGCGCACGCGTCAGGGACCGATGCACGGCGTGGCGGAGCTGGTGCAACACCCGGGACCGGGATCCCGTCGCCACTCCCAGGTCCAGGGTCCCTGTCTCCGCCAGGAACAGCAGAGGGCCCAGGAAGGGCCACAGCAGCACCACGAAAGGGGTGGCGCGCCAGCCGACCAGCGGACCGACCTGGGACCGTCGCCACACCACCAGCACCGCGGCTCCGACGCCCACTCCCAGATAGCAGATCAGCAGTGTCGACGGTGTCATCTACAGCACCCCGAACCACGACCAGGTGGACACCACGAAGGCGAAGGACATGAGTAGCAACGCGACCCGGGCCAGTACCCGCACCCGCGACGACTGCGAGTGGTTCATTCCGTCGACGGCCTCGCTGCCCGCGCGGGTCACTGCGTCGCCCAGTTCGAGCAGCAGGACCCTCATGCGCGCACCTATGGTGAAGCCGGCCACCACGAAGACCGCGACCATGGAGAGTGGACCGACCCACTCCACGTCGAGTTGCCACAGCAGCTGCGGCAGCGGGGAGAGAGCGGCCAGCACCAGCACGCCGGTGGCGGTGGCGCAGAGCTGGACTGCGATCAGACGGGCCAGGGGTATGCGCACGCCGTACTGTATGGAAACGGCGTGGATGGGCCCCGCGGTGGCTGCCACCGAGGCCAGAGCGGCCAGGGGCACGGCGAGCGCGGCGTGCAGCGCCATGCGTGCACCCATCCACGACGACAGCATCAGATAGCTGGCAAAGCTACTGCCCAGCGCGATGAGGGCCAGGGCGGCGAGGACCGTGGTCGCCAGGCGCTGCGCGTCGAGCAATCGATCGATGATCGCCGCGGTGTCGCGCAGGAGCGCCACCGGAAGTGACGACGACACCTGGTCATGCTCGGCCGCAACCAGAGCTTGGAGCAGCGCATCGGCGTCGTGGTCCCGAGCCACGAAAGGAGAGATCACTTCATGGCCGGCAGGCATGGCTGGAACTGCGGTTTCCAGGTTTGCGGGCGGCGCGCAGAAAACGGTCTGCCGCAGCGTGACGTCGAGCTCGCTCATGCGGGGCCCTCCCTCAGCGCCAGCGAGATGGCTGGCAGCACGCGCACAGCAAAGCCCGCGATGAGCAGCAATGCGAAGGCCCGGGCTGCGACCCGGATCACCGGTCGCGACTCCACCGCATCGACGACGCGGCACAGCACCACACCGACCACGCCGGTGGTGACAAAGGGCAGCATCAACCACGTGCCCAGGGGCGGCGCCTGCCCGAGCCCTGCCGAGGCCCTGAGCAGGGCGACCATGGGGACCAGGGACAGGCTCGCCATGCCACCCTGCAGCAGGCCGATGGCGACGCAAGCCAGCAGCGCCCTGGGGTGCAGCGGAGCACGCACCACGGCCAGGGTGACGACGAGGGCTGGCACGGCCACGGCCAGCGCCTGCAACATGGCCAGCAAGGCATCGAGGCGCAGCCGGTTCAGCACCTCGCTTCCATGTTCGATGCTTCCTGCGACGAGGACCGCCGCCGCCACGGCGCCGAGGCCGGCCACGCCGGTGGACAGCATGCGTCCCGGGGACGTGTGCCCCAGCTCCAGGGCCGCCACCGCGGGCCTGTCGAGCATGCGCAGCACCCAGGGCATCCCGCTGTGGCATCTAGCGTCGACGCGCGGCTGAGGACTGGTGGCCATCGGACCTCCTTGAGGACACGGGACGTGAGCCTGAGACGGTGCCCGCCTGTGCTCGAGGCCAGGTTGTCCACGAAGCGTGCCAGGGCCACGACGGGAAATTCCGTGCGAGGTCAGCAGACCGCGATGCCGGCTGGGTCCTGGCGGGCGCTCCCCGGACGCTCAAATTGCGCGGGCTCGGATCACTTGGCAGGAGGTGTGGTGGGGTCGCCAGTCTTGGCGCTCGCGTCCGGGTCGTCGAGCCGCTTCAGCACGAAGATACGGACCTCGCCGCGAGCGCCCTTCTGATAGACGTTGAAGCCGGACCATTTGGACTTGGAGCTGTGGTTCTCGTAGTGCACGTACTTGATGCCTGGCAAATTGACCTCGCGGCGGCGCACGACCTGGCGGTTGCCCACGAACAGCTTGTCGAACCACTTGATGGTATCGGCGAAGTCGCGGGGCGAGCGAAAGCGGTCCTCCTCAACCTTGGTGGCCCAGGGGATCATGGGCAGGCCGTGTACAGCCGTGTCGGCCGCCCGGGCAACCCAGGAGGTCACCAGGATCAGCGCCAGGAGGGGCAAACGCAGAGTCCAGCGTGACATGCAGCACCTCGTCAGGGCCGCATCTCGCCAGAGCAGACCCGAGCTGTCAACGGACCGGGCACCCCTTGCCAACGCGATCCGGCGCGGCTTATGGTGCACGCGACCGGCTGACGACGTTGATGTGGCGGGCTACCCGACGCGTGGAGTCGCACAGTGCCATTCGAGCGCGAGATCGTGGGTGAGGCTCTTCCCGACGAGGCGGCCATTGACCTGTCGCTCAGGCCGCGGCGCTTCGAGGACTTCGTCGGACAGGATAAGGTCAAGGATAACCTGCGGGTCTTCGTGGAGGCGGCACGGCGGCGCGAAGAGCCCGTGGACCATTTGCTGTTCTGCGGGCCACCCGGACTGGGCAAGACCTCGCTGGCGCACATCGTCGCCAATGAGATGGGCACCGGCATTCACGTGACCTCGGGCCCGGCCCTCGAGCGCAAGGGCGATCTCGCCGGCATCCTGACCAACCTGGGGCCGGGTGAAGTCCTCTTCATCGACGAGATCCACCGCCTCAACCCGGCCATCGAGGAGATCCTCTATCCGGCGATGGAGGACTACCGCATCGACCTCGTCTACGGCGACGGACCCCATGCTCGGACCCTGACCATGGGGATACACCGCTTCACCTTGGTGGGTGCCACCACGCGCACCGGCCTGCTGTCGAGTCCGCTGCGCGATCGCTTCGGCTTCGTGGCGCGCCTCGACTACTACGCGCCCGGCCACCTCTCGACCATCCTGGGCCGCAGCGCCGGCATCCTGGGGATTGCCATCGATGACGGCGGCGCGACCGAGATCGCCCGCCGCTCTCGCGGTACCCCGCGCATCGCCAATCGACTGCTGCGTCGGGTGCGAGATTTTGCCGAGGTAGATGGCGAGGGGCTCATCGACGTCGCCAATGCCTGCAGTGCCCTCAACCGCCTCGACATCGACGCCATAGGCCTGGACGTGATGGATCGTCGCTTCCTGGGCGCCATCATCGACAAGTTCGACGGTGGGCCCGTGGGTATCGACTCCCTCGCGGCATCCTGCGGCGAGGACGGGCACACCCTCGAAGAGGTCTACGAACCCTACCTGATCCAGCAGGGTTTCGTGCAGCGCACGCCCCGGGGTCGCATCGCCACGCCTCATGCCTATGCGCACCTGGGCCGTCGTGGAAGCGCCGCCTCCCAGGGTCGGCTTTTCAAGGACCACGCTGACGACTGAATGACTTTGTATTGACGGGGAGATCGAACATGAACAGCAAGGTGGCCATCTTTGTCGACGGCAAGAATTTTTATGAGGGATTGCGGGCCTCGGGAGTCCCGCGCAGCGTGGACTTCGCAGCGCTGGCTCGTTACGTCGTGAGTGCGGTCGGTGGCGGCGTTCTCACCGGCCTCCACTACTACACCGGACTCGAACCGCGAGCCGCGGAGCCTGTGACGGATGACGAGAAGCAGGGGGGCAGTCTCGAGGGATTTTTAGCCTACCTCGAGACCCAGCCTGGCTGCTTCGTGTACCGCTTTTCGCGCCGTCCACGCAGCGTGGTGTGCAGCGAGTGTGGTCACGTGCACAGCTACACCGAGGAGAAGGAGGTCGACACCTCGCTGGTGGCGACCATGATACGGCAGGCCGCGGTGCAGGCCTTCGATGCCGCGGTTCTGTGCTCCGGCGATGCCGACCACACGCCAGCCCTCGAGGCCTTGCGCGACCTGGGCAAGCCAGCCTGGGTGGCCACCTTCTCCGGGCATGGCCTGGCTCGACGGTTGCGCCAGGCCGCCTACGGTCACATCGATTTGACCCGCGCCCTGGGTGAGCGGGCGATCCCTGCCGCGGTTGACGACGATGACAACCTGGGCAACCGCATCGAGGACGAGACGCGCATCGACGTGGTGGGCGCGGTGAGAGAGGCCGAGGACTACTTCGGCGAGACGCGCTATGTCGGGTTCAGCATGTTCGTCAATGGTTGGCGGTCGGACAAGCTGCCGCGAGACCCCACCGAGCGACAGCGGCGTGTGCAGCTGGCCATCGACGAGGGCCTGCTCGAGGTCTACGACGCGGCCGACGGCCACAAGGCCCTGCGCGCGGCGCGGGAGTGAGCGGGAGGAGACCAGCTCGAGCCTGGGTGCTGGTGGCGCTGGTCGGAGCCGCGGCGAGCTGTGGTGAATGCGCGCCGGTGGTCTTTTCCGGTGACGGGTCTGTGTTCGCGGATGCGCTGCACAGCGACGGGCGCGTGGTGGATGCACCGGGTCTGGAAGCTGCTGGGCGGGATCACGTCGCTGTCGATGTTGAAGCCCTGGACAGGATGTCTGTCTCCGATGCCCTCGTGGCCGACCGCATCGACCGCGATCGTGAATCCGGAGAGCTGCCGGCGCAGGATGCTGTGGCCTCCCGTGATCTCGGGTCTGGCCCGGTCGACGGCGCCACCATGGATGGGCGCGCCGTTGATGCGAGCTTCTCCGACCGCACCCTCATCGACGGGAGCCTGGGCGAGGGCGGGCTCTCCGACGGGGCCAGGAGGGAGGGAGGCGGGGTTCCTGACACTGGACTGGCCACCGACGCGCTGGCGGGCCGCGACCTTGCACCGGGCAGCGACAGCGCAGCGACGACGGACAGCGCAGCGGCCATGGACAGCTCCGTGGCGGTGGACGGTGCCGTAGCGGTGGACAGTGGCACCGCGGTGGACAGCGGGAGCAACTGCCTGAGCTCATGCCAGAACTGGACCGAGTGCCCGGATCCCACCACCGGCTGTGACGAGGGCCCGGGGTGCTGCGTGCCGTGCGGGGGTCGGGGCCAACCCTGTTGCGTGGACTGGAACCAGGGTCTGTTCTACTGCGCCGATCCCGGCGACGTGTGTGGTGTCTCCATCGGTGTCAACGACAGGGTCACCTACTACTGCTGCGCCAACGCCGGCGATGGCTGCTGCCAGCAGGGGGGATGCTCGGGCAGCACCTGCTGCAAGTGCCCGCGCAACGGGCTCAATTTCTGTGTGCAACCGTCCTTTGGATGCGGCGGCTGCAACTAGGAGGCTGCGTCATGCGCCTGATTCCTCTCGGAGTGGGGGATGCGTTCTCGACCCGCAGCTTCGCCACGGCCTTTGTCGTCGAGCACGGTGGAACGCGCCTGCTGGTGGACTGCCCGCAACCCATCTTCCGGATGCTGGCCGAGGCCACGGACCGGGGGCTCGGCGCCGACGACATCGACCTGATCTTCGTCACCCACCTGCACCCGGACCATGCCTCGGGTCTCGAGCTTCTGGGCTGGGATCAGTGGGTGCGACAGTCGCGGCGCCTCACCGTCGTCGCCCACGCCGAGGTCGTGCGCGAGCTGCGGACCCAGGACTGGGCCAACAAGCTGTTGCACCTGGTGCCGGTTCCCGAGGCAAGCTCGGTGCAGCGGGGGCCCTTCGTGTTCAAGGTGCGCCGCACCCGGCACACGGTACCCACTGCTGCGCTGCTGCTGACTGCCGAGGGCCACAGCCTGGGCTACAGCTCGGACACACCCTTCGACGACGAGCTGTGCCGCTGGCTCGAGGGTGCAGATCTGGTGCTGCACGAGGCGGGCGAGGCCCCGGTGCACGCGTCGCTGGTGCAGCTGAGCCGCTTGCCCGCGTCGACGCTGCGCAAGCTGCGCCTGGTCCATCTGCCGGATCGCTACATCGAAGCCACGGCGCCCCTCGAGCAGCTCGCGGTGGGGCGCTGGTACGACATCTGAATCTGATCGCGCGGCCTTCGCATTCCCTCTCGACATTGCTAAGGTGCGGCCCCCGCGCCGTACCGCGGGTCCGGAGGCTCTGATGACAAACGCCCATGCCGTGTCCGCCAGTCCCGAGGAGCGCTCCCACCGCCTGAGCGAGGTGCGCGCGCGCATGCGCGATCTCGCCCTCGATGGCTACGTGGTGCGCGGGACGGACCGCTACCTCAACGAGTACGTGCCCACCGATCAGAGCCAGCGCGCCTGGCTGTCGGGTTTCACCGGCAGCATCGCGGACCTCTTCATCACGGCCCACAAAGCCTTCATCTATGTCGACGGTCGCTACTACCTGCAGGCGGACAAGGAGACCGACCCCGCGCTGTTCTCCGTCGTCAAGGTGCCCTTTGGCCAGGGCAACGAGCAGGTCATGTATGGCACCCTGGTCGCACAGGCTGCCGAGGGAGTGCGGCGCGTTGGCTTCGAGCCAGACCGCTTCTCGGTGTCCGAGCTGGCCTCGCTGCGCCGGGCCGTCGAGGCCGGTGGTGTCGAGCTGGTGCCGGTGGCGCCCTCGCTGGTCGAGCGCGTGCGCGGTCCAGTGGCGGTCAAGCCGGGCAAGGTGCGCGCCGTGGATGTGGCCATCACCGGCACCTCGGTCGACACCAAGCTGCACACCATCCGCACGGCCATGACCGAGCACAAGCTCGACGCTCTGGTGGTGACGGCGCTCGACGACATCGCGTACCTGAGCAACCTGCGCGGCTCCGAGATCGACTTCCAGGCCACCTTCAAGGGCGTGGCCGTGGTGACCAGCGGTGACTTCGTGGTGGCGCTGTCGGATTTCGCGCGCCGTCGCGAGCTGCCGCAGGTCTCCTCGCCGCGCTTCGTCGACGAGGCCGCCTGGACGCAGGTCTTGCAGGGTGCGCGCCGGGTGGGCTTCGACGAGGGCAGCGCCACCGAGGCCGTGCGCCAGGCCATCGCGGGAACCGGGGCCGAGGCGGTAGCCGTGCACAGCCCCATCAAGCCCATGAAGGCCAACAAGAACGAGGCCGAGCTCGCGCACCTGGTCGACGCGTACCGCCGGGCCGACAAGGTGATCTGGGCGGTTCAGGGCTGGCTGCACCGCCGTGTCGACAACGGAGAAAAAACCACCGAGGCAGACCTGGCGCACGAGGTCGAGCGTCGCTTCAAACGCTCGGGGGGCACGGGCCTGTCCTTCGAGGTCATCGCCGCCCAGGGAGCCAATGGCGCCATCATTCACTACTCGGATCCCGACGCCACGAAGCCCATCGCTCCCGGCACCATCGTGCTGCTCGACACCGGGACCTACTACGAGGGCGGCTATGCCACGGACCTGACCCGGACCTTCGTCGCGGGCAAGAAAAACGTGGCGCCGGGCGAGCGCCAGAAGATGCTGTTCACCCTCGTGCTCAAGGGTGCCATCGCCGGCATGCAGGTGCGATTCCCCGAGGGTACCAAGGGATTTCAGCTCGACGCCATGTGCCGACGCCCGCTGTGGCAGAACGGCCTGCAGTACCTCCACGGCACCGGACACGGTGTCGGCATCAACGTGCACGAGATGCCGCCGCGCGTCGCCGCTGTCGGATCCATGGCCCTCGAGCCCGGTCAGGTGTTCAGCATCGAGCCCGGCATCTACCTCGAGGGTGAGATCGGTATCCGCATCGAGAACCTGGTTACCGTGGTCAAGGACCCCGAGGTCCCGGGCTTCCTGCGCGTGGTACCCATCACCTTCTCGCCCCTGGACAAGCGGCTGATCGATACCAAGCTGCTGACCCGCGAGGAGAAGGCCTTCGTGAAATGGTTCGAAGCGCAGTGGAAAAAACCGGCCCAGGGCCTGCCCGAGCTGCCACCGCTCGCCTGATCTCCCCCCCGTTTCCAGATCCTGTCCTCTCACCACCACCTCGTCGCCCTGCGAGAGCGCTGCCCTCGACCCGAACTCGACTTCGGTGATAGGTATTACGTCTTTGCAGCTGCGGGATCAGGGGGGGGTCACGACCTTGCCAGGTGGATCGCTGCGGCCGCGCCACACGAGGGGACATCCATGTCAGAACGTCAGACCCTGCTCGAGTACGCTTACCACTGGGAGAAGACCACGCCGCAGCAGGTGTACCTGACCCAGCCGCTGGGGGGCAGCGCCAGCAACGTGCGGGACTATACCTGGGCGCAGGTCATGGACCAGGCGCGGCGCATGGCGAGCTACCTCAAGGGTCTCGGGTTGCCCGCGGCCAGCCACATCGCCATCTGCAGCAAGAACTGCGCGCACTGGGTCATGGCCGATCTGGCGATCTGGATGGCCGGCCACGTCACCATCCCCGTGTACCCGATCCTGACCGAGGACACCACGCGCCACATCCTGTCGCACTCCGAGGCCAAGCTGCTGTTCGTGGGCAAGCTCGACCCGGTGTGGGACCAGCAGATGAAGGCCGGTGTGCCCGAGGGCGTGCGCCAGGTCGCCTTCCCGCTGGCACCCAAGAGTGACCTCGACACGTGGGACGCTATCGTGGCCGGGCAGCAGCCGCTCAAGGATCCTGTCGCGCGCAGCGCCGACGAGACCGCCACCATCATCTACACCTCGGGCAGCACCGGCGTGCCCAAGGGCGCCATGATCACGTTCGGCGGCATGCTCAAGTGCTGCTTTGGCATCGACCGGGTCATCCACGTGCACCCCGGTGACCGCTACCTGAGCTACCTCCCCGTGGCCCATGCCATGGAGCGCTGGATCGGCGAATGCATGACCATCTACGGCGGCTACCACGTCTTCTACGCCAACAGCCTGGACAGCTTTGTGCAGGACCTGCAGCGCGCGCGGCCGACGCTCTTCTTGTCGGTGCCGCGGCTGTGGCTCAAGTTCCAGCGCGGCGTGTTCGAGAAGATGCCGCCCGCAAGGCTCGACCTGCTGCTGCGCATCCCCGTGCTCTCCGGCATCGTGCGCAAGAAAATCCTGGGCAAGCTGGGGCTGGATCAGGTGCGCTTCGCCGGCTCCGGTTCGGCGCCCATCCCCAAGGAGATCATCAGCTGGTACCGGCGCCTGGGCCTCGAGCTGCTCGA
This sequence comes from Pseudomonadota bacterium, assembly GCA_043821645.1. Taxonomy (GTDB): domain Bacteria; phylum Myxococcota; class JACRCW01; order JAFGSX01; family JAFGSX01; genus JBDRCO01. The sequence goes on from JBDRCO010000052.1 coordinate 106,960, forward strand.
GGGCTACGGCATGACCGAGAACTTCAACTACTCGCATTTGACCAAGCCTGGCCAGGTGCGCGCAGGCTTCATCGGAACGCCCTATCACGATGTGGACTGCCGCCTGGCCGAGGACGGAGAGGTGCAGATGAAGGGGCCGGGCCTCATGACCGGCTACTACAAGCTGCCCGAGGAGACCCGCGAGACCTTCACCGAGGACGGCTACCTGCGCACCGGCGACCGCGGCGAGCTCGACGAGATAGGCCGCCTCAAGATCACGGGCCGCACCAAGGAGATCTTCAAGACCAGCAAGGGCAAGTACGTGGCCCCCGCGCCCCTCGAGAACAAGCTGGTCAACCATCCCTACGCCGAGATGTGCTGCGTCAGTGGGTCCGGGTTCCCGCAGCCCCATGCCGTGTTCATGCTCTCGGATATCGGGCGCAATGCCGTGCGTGACACCAGTCGCGAGCAGGTGGCCGGTGAACTCAAGACGCACGTGGACAAGCTCAACGCCGGTCTCGACCCCCACGAGCGCCTGCAGTTCGTGGCCGTGGTCAGGGATAGCTGGATGCCAGAGAATGGCTTCTTGACCCCCACCATGAAGATCCGCCGTGCCTTTGTCGAGGATGCCTACAAGCCCTATAACGAGAAGTGGTATGCCCAGAAGGACCTCATCGTCTGGCACGACTGAGCTTCGCCTGCTCGTCCATCCAGGGCTTGCGACGCCGCCCAGCACAGGCACGCAGACAGCTTCCCGCGCCACAGGCATACTGTCTGTTTGCTGACAATGGCGCTGGGTGTTTACTTAAATACTTAATATTAACGAACGACTAGCCAACTAGACTGACGTGTCAGTTTTGCTTGCCTGCAGGGCCTGGCTGCTGCTACTGATCCCCTCATTCGATTCGCGGGGAGTGTCATGACAAGTAGTACGCAGCAGTACCGGCTCAAGCCGGAGCGGCCTTTTGTTCGCAGCGAGCGCGAGAGTGTGACCGTGCTCTCGGGAGGTCTCACCCTGGCCCACGAGCGCCTGGTGCAGGCGGGGCTGCGCGCCCTTGGCTACCACAGCACCATGCTGCCCAACCCCGACCTCGAAAGTTATGGGCTGGGCCGCGAACACTGCTCCAACGGGCTGTGCAACCCCTCCTACTTCACCATAGGCAATCTGCTGAAGTATCTGCGGCAGGTGCAGGCCGAGCAGGGGCTGAGCGCACAGCAGGTCTGCGATCGCTACGTGATGTACACGGCCGGATCCTACGGTCCCTGCCGCTTCGGCATGTACGAAAGCGAGTATCGCCTGGCCTTAGAGAGTGCGGGCTTCAAGGACTTCAGGGTGGTCGTGTTCCAGCAGTCGAGTGGCCTGGTGCAATCGCACTCGGACACTGGCCTGGACCTCGACGCGCTGTTCTTCATGGTGCACATCAAGGCCTTCTTGCTGGGCGATGTGGTCAACGAGCTGTACCACGCGATCAAACCCTACGAGCTGGAGCCTGGCGCCGCGGACCGCGCCCGAGTGCGCGCCCTCGACGAGCTGGAGTCCGCCATGGCGGCTCCCCCGACCTCGCGCAGCCGCGCCCTGGTCGAGCAGCTGCTGGGCCTGCCGCTGGCGCAGGGCGAGCGCGCGAGTCACCTGCTGCGCTGGGCCCAGGCCCTGATCCTGGTCGCCGAGCAGGTCCGTGGCGACGAGCCGGCAGCAACCCTGCAGCGCGCGGCGCGGCACTTCGATCAGGTGCAGTGTGATCGTTTGCGGGTCAAGCCCGTGGTCAAGATCACCGGTGAGTTCTGGGCCCAGACCACCGAGTCTGACGGCAACTTCAACATGCTGCGCGTGCTCGAGGAGAGTGGCGCCGAGGTCATCGCCGAGCCCATCGGTACCTGGATGGACTACCTGCTCAACCTGGGCCGCGAGCGCCTGCGCGGGCACGACGCGGTGCCCTCGCCGACCGCCCGAGGCCGCCTGCAGCGCGCCCTGTCGTCGGGGTTCAGCCGGGCGCGCGTGCCCCTGCAGCGGGGGCTGTTGCGCGCCGTGTCTCGCCTGGTCGAGCGCGAGTACGACCGGCTGTGCCACGCCACCAACGATGTGGTGATGCCCCTGGTCGACCAGGACGAGCTCATGGAGCTGTCGCGGCCGTTCTACGACCCGCGGCTGTACGGTGGCGAGGGTCACCTCGAGGTGGGCAAGACCATCCACTACAGCCAGGATCGGATGGCCCACATGGTGATGTCGCTCAAGCCCTTTGGCTGCATGCCGTCGACCCAGTCCGACGGTGCGCAACCCGCGGTGCTGGCGGCCTACCCCGACATCCTCTTCCTGCCCGTCGAGACCTCGTCGGATGGCGAGGGACCCGCGCTGTCGCGCGTGCAGATGATGCTCGCCGAGGCCCGCGCCCGTGCCCGCATCGAGTGGCAGCAGCTGCTCGAGGCCCAGGGTGTCGACGAGGAAGTGCTGCGCGCCTACGTCGACCAGCACCCGGAGTTGCGGCGCGGTCTGTGGCCCCTGGACAGACACCATGGCCCGGCCACCACCGCGGTGCGCTTCGCCGGGGTGGTGCTCAAGCGGATGCGGGCCGAGGGCTGGACCGCGGATGCCCCGCGCGGGTCTGAGGATCCTGTCGAGGATCTGTCGACGCGGGCGCGGGGCGTGCCGAACGCCCCTGTAAAAGGTGCTGCCCGGGTGAAGCCGGTCGAGACTCCGTCTCGGCTGGCGAGGGGCGTGCCGAACGCCCCTGTGGAAGGCGGTGCCGCATGAACGCCGAGCGCGCGCGCCTCTGCGTGGGGCTGGATATCGGCTCGACCACGGTCAAGACCGTCGTCGTCGAACGTGCATCGCGTCAGATCCTGTGGCGGGACTACAGGCGTCACGAGGCCCGGCAGCTCGACGTGGCTGCCGACATGATCGAGAGGCTGTGTGCCGAGATCGGCGCTCGCCCTGGCCACGACCAGCTCTTTGTCACCGGCAGCGGCGCCCAGGTCATCGCCGAGGCTGCCGGGGTCCCGCTTGTGCACGAGGTCAACGCGGTGGTGGCGGCGGCGCGATCCCTGTATCCGAGCTGTCGCAGCATCATCGAGCTGGGCGGACAGGACGCCAAGATCATCGTATTCCGCGAGAATGGCGACGAGCTCCGCCGGCACGCCTCGATGAACGACAAGTGCGCGGGCGGCACCGGATCGGTCATCGACAAGCTGGGCATGAAGCTCGGATTCGACGAGGCGGGTCTGAGCCAGGCGCACCACGCGGGTCTGCGTATCCATCCCGTGGCTGCCAAGTGCGGGGTGTTTGCCGAGACGGATCTGATCGGCCTGCAAAAGCAGGGCGTGCCCGAGGACGAGCTGCTGGCGTCACTGTTCGACGCCATCGTGATGCAGAACCTGGCCGTGCTGACCCGCGGCTTCACCTTGCTGCCGGATGTGCTGCTGGTGGGTGGCCCCCACGCCTTCATCCCGGGCATGGTCGAGGCCTGGCGCGAGGCCATCCCGCGCACCTGGAGTGAACGCGAGGTCGGGATCGCCGGGGACACGGCGGCGCAACACATCCTGGTCCCGGATGGCGCACACGATTTCGCGGCCCTGGGCGCCATCCTGGCGGGCCTCGAGGACGGCGTCAGCGGAGCCCTTCTCACGCCCACGGCCATGCGGCGCCTGGTCGAGACCCAGCGCCAGGTCGCGCGTACCCAGTACCTGGGTGAGCCCCTGGTCGTCGACGACGCCGAGCTGAAGGCCTTTCATGCGGCCTATGCCACGCCGCGCTTCGAGACCGCGCGCCTGGCCCCGGGCGAGACCGTGCGCGCCTACCTCGGCATCGATGGCGGTTCGACCAGCACCAAGGCGGTGCTCATGGCCGAGGACGGATCCGTGCTGGCCAAGTGCTATCGCCTGTCCTGCGGCAACCCCATCGTCGACGTCAAGAAGCTCGCTCACAGCCTGTGTGACGACATCGGCGCCCAGGGTGCTCGGCTCGAGATCCTGGGCTGCGCCACCACCGGCTACGCCAAGGACATCCTGCACGACGCACTGAAGGCCGACGTCGCCCTGGTCGAGACCGTGGCGCACGCCAAGAGCGCCATCGCGCTGTTCGGTCCGGACATCGACGTCATCTGCGACGTCGGGGGTCAGGACATCAAGCTGATCTTCCTGCGCGACGGGAATGTGGTCGACTTCCGGCTCAACACGCAGTGTTCCGCTGGCAACGGCTACTTCTTGCAGGGCACGGCCATCGCCTTTGGCCTGCCGGTGGAGCAGTACGCGGAGCATGCCTTTGCCGCCCGGGTGGCGCCGCGCTTCAGCTATGGCTGCGCCGTGTTCCTGCAGACCGACATCGCCGACTTCCAGCGCCGCGGCTTTTCCCGGGACGAGATCCTGGCCGGGCTGTGCCGGGTGCTGCCCCGGAACATCTGGCTTTACATTGCCAAGATGCCCAACCTGGCACGCCTGGGACGGCGCTTCGTGCTGCAGGGGGGGACCCAGTACAACCTGGCGGCGGTCAAGGCCCAGGTCGATTACATCGTCGAGCGCTTCGAGGGCAGTGGCTCCAGCCCCGACGTGCGGGTGCACCCCCACGCCGGCGAGGGGGGTGCCATTGGTGCGGCTCTCGAGGCCCAGCGCCTGGTCGAGGCAGGCCACCGCAGCACCTTCATAGGTCTCGACGCTCTGGCTAACCTCGAGCTGCAGGTCACCCGCGACGAGACCACCCGCTGTGGTTTCTGCAACAACAACTGCATGCGCACCTTTGTCGACGTGGACGAGGGCCCGGCGGCAGAACTCGCGGAGCATCTTGGCGACCTGGCCCATGCCACCAGGCGGCTCATTGTCGCTCCCTGCGAGACCGGCATGGCGGCCAGTGCCGAGGCCATGAAGGCGGTCAACGCCCAGGTCAAGGCGGTCAAGCATGCCACCCCGAACCTGGTGGCGGAGCAGGCCCGCGACGCCTTCAAGCCCAGCGGATTGGGGCCGGTGGCCTCGGACCTGGTTCGCGTGCGCGGTCATCGCTGGGCACGGCACGTCGAGAAACTGTTGCCTGCCGCGGCCCTGCAGCGGGACAGGCTGCGCATCGGCATCCCGCGGGTCATGTCGAACTACTCGCTGGCGCCGTTCTGGCGCGCGTACTTCGAGAGCCTGGGTGTGCTCCCGGATCACCTCGTGTTCTCGCCACCCACGTCGGAGAAGCTGTTCAAGGACGGCACCACCCGCGGCGCCATCGATCCCTGCTTCCCGAGCAAGCTGGCCCAGGCCCACGTCCACCACCTGCTGTACCGGACGCATACACGGCAGCCTCTGGATGCGATCTTTTTTCCCATGGTCGACGCCCTGCCGACCTTTCTCGAGGACACCGAGCGGGCCTGTGCCTGCCCCACCACCACCTCGACCCCGACCACCGTGCGCGCCGCCTTTTGCACCGAGCGCGATGTGTTCGCCGAACTCGGCGTGCCCTTGCTGTCGCCCCTGCTGGCCATGGATCACCCGGACCTCGTCGAGCTCGAGCTGTTCCAGTCCCTGGCTGGCCTGCTCGGGTTGCGCCGGGGCGAGAACCGGCGCGCGGTGCAGCGTGCCTTCGACCATCTGCAGCACCACGACCTGAGGTGCCGTGAGCGCGGATTGCAGGTGATCCGAGAACTCGAGCGCACCGGCCAGGTCGGCATCGTCGTGCTGTCGCGGCCCTACCACGCGGACCCCGGCGTCAACCACGGCATCGTCGACGAACTGCAGAAGCGCGGCTACGCGGTGCTGGCCACGGACAGTCTGCCCTTGCACGACCCGGAGCTGCTCGCGCGGGTCTTCGCCGACGACCCGGCGCATGCCCTGCGCGTCAGCGACGTGTGGAAGAACAGCTTCTCCGAGAACACCAATCGCAAGCTGTGGGCTGCCAAGTTCGTGGCGCGCCACCCCAACCTGGTGGCCCTGGAGCTGTCGTCGTTCAAGTGCGGGCACGACGCCGCGGTCAACACGGTGGTCGAGAAGATCCTGGGCCACAGTGGCACACCGCACTTCGCCTTCAAGGAGATCGACGAGAACCGTCCCGCCGGCGCCATCAAGATCCGGGTCGAGACCATCGCCTACTTCCTGGAGCGCTACAGGCAGCGCTTGCAGGGGCACGAGGGTCGGGTGGACCTCGGATTGCGTCCGTCGGCGCCGCGTCCGCTGGCTCGGGGCCAGGAGGTGCAGCCATGAAGGCCCCGGAGCGTCGAGCCCAGGTGCTGGCAGTGGCCCGGGACGTGTTCGCCGAGCGCGGCTACCACGCGGCGCGCATCGACGACATCGTGGAGCGCGCGCGCATCGCCCGCGGGACCTTCTACCTGTACTTCGAGGACAAGCGCGCGGTGTTCAGCGAGCTCCTCGACGACCTGACCCGGCGCCTGCGTCAGGCGGTCCGCCGCGTCGACCTGGCCAGCGCAGAGTCTCCGGAGCAGCAGCTGCGTGAGAACGTGCGGCGGGTGCTGGTGATCCTGCTCGAGGAACGCGCCCTCACCAAGATCCTGATCTCGGATGCCGTGGGGCTGGACCCTGGTTTCGACGAGAAACTGCACGCCTTTTACGACCACATCGCCGTGATCATCGAGGGCAGTCTGGCCGAGGGTGAGCGCCTTGGCCTGGTGCGTCCTCAGCACCGCCAGATCGCGGCCTGCGCCGTCATCGGATCGATCAAGGAGCTGTGCTATCGCAGCATCTTCGGGCGCCTCTACATTTCCGTGGACGAGGCCCTGGATGCGTTGTTCGAGCTGCACGGCCGGGCTCTGCTGGCGGGCCCTCTGGCCAGTGCGCTGGACCCCCCAGGGCCACTTGCCTGAACCGCAAGGCGCGCGAAAGCACACAGACTTTTTTTTATCGGCCGTTGACTCGGGCGGCGATTCGCACTACCAATCTGCGACCCTGACCACCGTCATTTCTCGGCGAGGCTCCTGCTCGCCCCGTTTGGAGGACATGAGATGGGTGCACTACACCGTCGTCTGACCGTGAAGCCGCTTGGCCGTCTGCTGTTGGCAGGGCTGGTCGTGCTTGTTCTGGGGGCCTGCGAGACCTCGGGCTGCATCCCAGGCTCGGTGGACCCGACCGGCGTCGAGCTCACCGGTACCGTACGTGTCCCGGCGGCGCTCAACCCGCTACTGCCCGGCGAGGCCGCGCAGGGGCCGACCATCCCCGAGGTCGAGCCCAACGACTACGACGCGCCCGTGGGCAGGCCGACCTACCAGGACATCGGCGCCGTCGAGACGGACGGCCCGTCCACCACGGTGACGGGCTCGATGAGCGGCAGCGACCTGCGCGACCGCTTTGTGTTCACCCTGACCAAGACCGGCTCGGTGACCATCTGGTACCAGCACACCTGCGACAGTGGTCTCAACAACCTGTGGTTCGCCAAGGGCACAGACCTGGCCGACGACTACTCCAACGTCATCACCATCGAGCAGATCGCTGGCAAGAACGACGGCGAGGACGCCATCAAGATCAGCGCCGTGCTCAAGGCCGGCGAGCAGTACCTGATCCACAACCGCTACATGGCCGAACAAGAGTGCGGCTACAAGATCCTGCTCGCCGCACAGGGCGGCACCATCTTGGGCAACGTCTACATCGGCGCCTTTGCCAACGACGCGCCCTACATCATCGACGACCGCTGGGCCAACAGCCAGCTCGACGGCGAGAAGTCCCGCCAACCCGTCGCGGGCACCCAGGCAGGCCACTTCGAGTTTGACGCCAGCGGTGACCTGGTCGGGACCTTCAAGGGCATCTTTGTACAGCCCGATCAGGACTACTACCTCTTTGCCTACGCAGACAACGACGGCAGCAACTCCGCCGGCAACGCAGGCCTCAACTTCACCATCAACGGCCCACCCTCTGCGGCGGACTTCATCATGCCGTCAGCCCTCAAGATCCGGGTCAAGACGGACATGGATCCCCTGGCCCTGGTCGTCGACCGAGCCGTCACAGACTCCGATTTCGACGGGCTCCCCGATGCCGACATCAACGGTGATGGCCTGGGCGACGACAACTGCCCCACCGACTACAACCCTGATCAGAATGACCGGGATGGCGACAAGGTCGGTGATGTCTGCGACAACTGCCCCGACGTGTTCAACTGGGACCAGACCAACACCGACGGTGCGGGCAAGGGCGACGCTTGCAACGACAACGCCAACGCCATGTGCCCCTTCGTCGACAATCGTGAGCTGGCAAGCTGCCCCAGTGACACCGACGGCGACGAGATCGACGACGGCTACCTGGTGTGCCCGGACGAGAAGCGCATCTGCGATCCAGCCAAGCTGATCGTCATGGCCCTGGATAACTGCCCCAGCGTGGCCAACCCCGACCAGAGCGACAACGAGGGCGATGCCTTCGACGACAAGGGGGCCCTGCGCACGGGTGCGGACCGCGGTGGCGACGCCTGCGACGATGACGACGACAATGACGGCAAGAAGGACGATGCGGACAACTGCCCGCTGCTCGGCAACGCGGATCAGAAGGACGGCGACCAGGATACGGTCGGCGACGTCTGCGACAACTGCCTCGAGGTCGCCAATACCAACCAGAGTGATATCAACGGCGACGGCGTCGGCGACGCCTGCACCATCGACGACGACGGTGATGGCGCCTGCGATCCCGGCAGCACGCCGGACGGGACCTGCGAGGGTGTGGACAACTGCCCCACGGTTGAGAACGCGGATCAGCTGGACAGCGACGGCGATGGCGTGGGGGATGCGTGCGACCTCTGCCCCGAGAACTGGAACGCGGCGCAGAGTGGTACCGCCGAGGACAGCGACGGCGACGGCGTGGGCACCCTGTGTGACAATTGCCCGGATCTCGCCAATCCAGACCAGGCGGATCAGGACAGCGACGATATTGGCGACCTGTGCGACGCCGACGCCGACGGTGACGGCGTGGACGACACCATCGACAACTGCCCCGCAGTTCCCAATCCTCGCCCGGCCTGCGAGACCGAGCAGGACTGCGCAGGGGCCGGCCTGAGCTGCGGTTCCGATGGTTTTTGTACACAGCAGAAGAACTCGGACCCCGACGCCCTGGGCGACGCCTGCGACAACTGCCCGTTCAGCGACAACCCCCAGCAAGCAGACCGCGACGGCGATGGCGTGGGCGATGCCTGCGACGTGTGCCCCTGGGTCGAGGACCCCAAGCCGGCCTGCGACCCCGCGGGCAACGACGACAGTGGTGTCAACCCCGAGTGCGAGGGTGCCGGGGGCGTGTGCCAGCTCGATCCCTTCGACCCGGCGGCCGGCACCTGCCGCAGCCAGCCGGATACCGACCGCGACCGTACAGGCAACGCCTGTGATCCGGACGATGACGGTGATGAGGTCTGCGATCCCGGAGTCATCAACGCAGCGGTGTGCCAGGGCAGCGACAACTGCCCCTCGGAGCGCAATCCCGACCAGGCTGACGGCGATGTCGACGGCGTGGGTGACGTCTGTGATGCAGACACGGACCGCGATGCGGACGGCGTGCCCAATCCCCAGGATAACTGCCCTGGCGACGAGAATCCCAACCAGGAGGACAGCGACGCCGATGGCGTCGGTGATGCCTGCGACAACTGCCCGACGCGGGTCAATGCGCCTCCGTCCTGCGTCGTCGCGGCCGATTGCGGTGCTTACGGCGGCGTGTGCGAGTTCTCCCGCTGCATCAGCCAGGCGGATGCGGACGGCGACGGCGTCGGCGATCTGTGCGACCTCTGCATCAATGACGAGGATGCGGACCAGACCGATACCGATGGCGATCACATCGGCGACGCCTGCGATACCGACGATGACAATGACGGTATCGTGGACGGCCAGGACAATTGCCCGCTGCGTGCCAATGCAAGCCAGGTAGACGCCGATCGCGACAACATCGGCGACGTCTGTGACAACTGCCTCGGCCTGTACAACCCGGCCCAGGCGGACCACGACAGCGACGGGATAGGCAACGCCTGCGACAACTGTCCGGCCGTCGCCAATGCGGACCAGGCCAACAGCGACTCGGATCGGTACGGCAATGCCTGTGACAACTGCCCGGCACTGGCCAACCCTGCCCCGAGCTGCACGATTCACGACGATTGCGTGGGTGCCGGCGGTATCTGTCTCGGAGGGCAGTGCAAGGAACAGGCGGACCTCGACGGTGATGGTGTCGGCGACGCCTGCACGCCGGATGACGACGGAGATGGTTACTGCGGTGCCGGAGAGGATCTGGTCACAGGCATCACCTGTGCGGTCGACTCCGGCGGTGCGATCATCGAGGACAACTGTCCCACCGTTGCCAACGCCGACCAGGCGGACGCGAACAACGACGGCGTGGGTGATGCGTGCGATCCCGACATCGACGGCGATGGCGTGGTCAATGGCGCGGACAACTGCGTCGAGCTGCGCAACGCCTGGACCGCTGTGGGTCCCCTGATGGAAACCGAGGATATCCCCGTGGGTCCCGGCGGCGAGGATGCCGGCGAGGACGCCGGTGCCGAGGACGCCGGTGCCGCCCAGGGAACCAATGACACCAGCCCCGAGGACATGGGGACCTTGAACCTGGGCGAATACGTCCAGGCCTACGGTACCATCCAGGACGTTCCGGGAGAGACCCAGGATCAGTTCCAGATCACCCCGGCGGCGGACGTCGTGGGCAAGTGGCTGCAGTTCGGTCTCAACGTGGACGACATGGACACCTATACCGAGGCGGACCTCGAGTGGACCGTGCCGGGAGCGACCGTGACCTGGAGCCCGGACGACCTCGGTGGCCCGTACTGGTTCGCAGCGCTCCAGGTTGCGAACACCAATCCCATCGTCATCACCGTGCGCAAGCCCGCGACCTCGACCGCCACCGGGGACATCGTGTACCGGCTGCGCTGGAGGGCAGGTGGCCAGACTGACATCGACCTCGATGCGATGGGAGATGTCTGCGACGTGTGCCCGGCTGTCGAGGATGACGGCACCGATACCGACGACGACGGCGTGGGCGATGCCTGCGACAACTGCATCCTGGCCGCCAATGCCGGCCAGACCGACACCAACACCGACGGCATAGGCGACGCCTGTGCCGGTGTGGACAACGACAACGACGGCGTGGCCAACGCCCAGGACAACTGCCCGGATGACGCCAACCCGGATCAGGCTGACGACGACGAAGACGATGTCGGTGACGCCTGCGATGGCAACGGTGACGGCGACACGATCCTGGATATCGATGACAACTGCCCCACGGTGGACAACGAGAACCAGCTCGACACCGACGGCGATGACATCGGCGACGCCTGTGATGTCTGCGTCAACGTTCAGGACGACGGCAGCGACACCGACGAAGATGGCGTGGGCGACTTCTGTGACAACTGCGTCATCGTCGCCAACGCAGGCCAGGAAGACACGACGAACCCGGTCGACGGCATCGGCGATGCCTGCGACGGCACCGACAACGACAATGACACCGTGGCCAACGCCACCGACAACTGCCCGGCCGATGCCAACACGGACCAGAGCGACCTCGATGGCGATGGCGTCGGCGATGTCTGCCTGGCTGCCGCCGACGACGACGACGGTGATTTCTGGAACAACACCCTCGACAACTGCATTGACGTGGTGAACCCCGATCAGATGGACCTGGACCTGGACGGTCTGGGCGATGCCTGCGACGAGGACTCCGACGGCGACGGAATCTGCGATCCCAACCCGGCCACCCTGGCCACCGCTGCGCACTGCCTCGGCGTGGACAACTGTCCGAGTGTTGTCAACCCGGACCAGGCAGATGCGGATAGCAACGGAGTCGGAGATGCGTGCGAGGCGAGCGACGGGCCCTACGTGGCCAGCGAGCGCGAGCCCAATGACGTCACTGCCCAGGCTCAGGGCATCGGTTTGATCTTCCCGCAGATCCCCTACCTGATAAGTGGCACGGTCGACGACGACGATAGCTGTGCCTGGTACCCGGACGTGTTCCTGGAGTCCTTCAGCCACGATGCAGATTTCTATACCTTCACGGTCACGGCCTCTGGTCAGCTCACCATGACGCTCGACTGGCCGGGTGCAGGCGACCTCGATGCCGTGGTCATGGATAGCCGCGGTGTGGTGGTGGGCACGACAGACTCCGTGGTGGACGATTTTGCCTTCGCCAGCGGGGACAAGCCCGAGCGCCTGAGCGGTGGCTACCATGACCTGGACTACGACGGGGTACCCGAGATCGCGTTCACCGATCTCGCGGTGCAGAAGGATGAAACCTTCTACGTGTTCGTGGCGGACTGCGCGGCGCCCGGCGGCCAGTACCAGCTCAGCATCATGCTGCGTGAGGACGCGGGCGAGCCCAACGAGGACTTCACCCAGGCCGAAGACCTGGGGCCGCTGCTCGATGCGCTGCCCATCAACATCACAGGTGCTGTCAGCGGGACCGGTGCCTGCGACTGGTATCCCAACATCTTCTTCCTCGAGGCCGTGCATGACGACGTGGATCTGTTCACGTTCACGCCGCTCGAGGACGGCACGCTGACCGCCTTCCTGGACTGGGACGACGCGGCCGGCGACCTGGATGTCGTGGTCTTCGATGAGCGCGGTGTGGTCGAGGGTTCGACGGAGACCGTGCTGTCCTTCGGCGGGGCCGGGGCCAGCAAGCCCGAGATCATTCCTTCGGCAGACGATCCCACGATCGTTCACGTGACGGCGGACACCACCTACTACGTCGGCACATTCTTCTGCGACGCGGCAGGTGACGTCATCTATCGGTTGAACCTCACCCTGGACCAGGACAACTAGGCGCAGGGCTTCACCAAGCGATGGAGAGAGCGATGAAGAGGCTCATTCACGGAGTGATGGTTCTGGCGCCCCTCGCGATGCTCCTGTGGAGCGCGAACGCCCAAGCAGTCACCCAGACCGGGCAGGTCACGGGCTATGTCTCCGACCAGTCCGGCATGCCGGTACCCGACGTTCGCATCGAGGTCGCCGGCGAGAACCTCATCGGTGGCAAGCGCAGCACGACCACCAACGAGGACGGCGAGTTCCGGTTCTTGCAGCTGCCGCCAGGTATGTACAAGGTGGTGGCGACGCACGAGCTATACCGGCGCGTGACGATGGACAAGGTCGCGGTGCAGATCAACCGCACGGCCAGCGTCGACATCGTGCTCGAGCCGCCGGTGGCCGCCGAGGCCGAGGCTTACGTGGTCAAGGGCACGGTGCCGGTGGTCGATGTCGAGCGAACCACCCTGGGCAATTCAGTGTCCGCGAGTTTCACCGAGACCATCCCCACCAGCCGCGACTACCAGGGCATGGCCCAGCTGGTCCCGGGCGTGGTGGGTGGCGCCAACCCGAACGTGCATGGCGCGACCCTGTACGGCAACCAGTACTTCCTTGACGGCATCAACATCACCGACCCGGTGACCAACACCTTCAGCGCCAACTTCAACTTCGATGCCATCCAGGAAGTCGAGGTCCTCACCGGCGTGCTGGACGCCGAATATGGCAGCGCCCAGGGCGGCATCATCAACATCGTCACCAAGAGCGGCGGAAACGAGTTCACCGCCGACGCCTCGATCTACTACTCTTCCGCCTACCTGCAATGGCGTGAGAAGGGCGAGGAAGAACTCAACAACCAGATGCTTCAGCTCTCCCTCAACGTGGGCGGGCCCATCATCAAGGACAGGCTGTGGTTCTTTGTCTCCGGTGAGGTGCCCTGGGCCATCCAGACCCTTCCGCCCACCGCGGCCACCAGCGACATCTTCCCGGATCAGGCAGGCAAGCTGCACCCTTCGCGCGACTTCCGGGCCTTTTATGGTCTGGCCAAGCTGACCTGGCAGCCCTTCAGCAACCAGACCTTCAAGTTCTTGCTGCAGGGCGACCCCACCACCATCTACAACGAGGGGCAGAGTCCATCCATCCATCCCGACGCCGAGACCCAGCGCTACCAGGGTGGCGTCATCGCGTCGGTGGCCAGCGAGACCTTCGTGTTGCCCGAGCTGTTCCTGAACAACCGCCTGGCCTACACCCACGGCCGCTTGTTCATCTATCCGCAGTCCAATGACTTCGATACCCCGGGGCGCGGCAACACGGCCACCGGCACGGCCACGGTCAACGATACCACCTGGCTCGACGACAATCGCTACCGCGTGCAATTGCACTCGTCGGCCACCTATACCCTGGACAACCTCATCGGCGAGCACCAGTTCAAGGCTGGCGTCGACGCGTCCCTGACCATCAACACGGTGTTCGACTCGCTGCCCGGCGGTGGTTCCTACACCGACAATGGCCTGGACCCGACCAACCCGAACTCTGCGTCGGGCGCCGGTCTGCCGTATCAATACACGCGCCTCATCGAATCCCAGGACACCGTCATCTATGGCGACACCGTCAGCGTGTTCGTCCAGGACAAGTGGAAGCCCTTCCCCTCGCTGACCGTGCGTCCAGGCCTGCGCATGGACTCCGCGCGCATGCGCAACTTCGAGGGCGTCGCCCAGGTCCAGATCAACACCCTGAGCCCGCGCCTCGCCGTCAGTTGGGATCCCTTCGACGACAACAAGACCGCTCTGCGCGCCGGTTACGGCCAGTACGTGGACACGGGCTACCTGGCGCTGTCGGATTTTGCCGGCGGCAAGGGCAAGCTCACCCATACCTACGAGTACAACCCCATCACGGAAGAGTACGACATCTACCTGTACGAGGAAGGTGGAGCCAACGGCGTCGAGGGCAAGGACTACCTCAAGGACATGTTCGACCAGCGCCGTCCCCGCGTGCACGAGCTCAACCTCGGCGTGAGCCGTGAACTCATCACCGACCTCGGCTTCAGCGCGGACTTCATCTATCGCTTCTACGGCAACCAGTGGGAGGACGACGAGATCAACGCCCAGTGGAACGAGGATGGCGACGCGGTCATCGGTTTCAACAACGGCGAGCAGAAGTACATCTACAGCCTGGGTGCCCTCGACGAGGCCTTCATTCGTTACTATGGCTTCGAGTTCGCCCTGAACAAGCGCTTCAGCTCCAACTGGGAAATGATGGCCTCCTACACTTGGTCGTGGACCGAGGGGACAGAGCCCAGCATCATCAGCGTTGCGTTCGATCGCCCGCGCCAGCGGGAATATGAGTTCGGCTTCCTGCCCCAGGATGTCCGCCACGTGCTCAAGATCTACGGCAGCTACCGCCTGCCCTACGGCTTCGTGGTCGGCGGACGCGTGCGCTACCAGTCCGGCGGTCCGTACAACCGCTATTACTTCAACAGCTTCTACAGCGACTACGAGGACCGACGCGCACCCCGCGGCTTCGATCGCCAGGACGACGGGACACTGGTCGAGCTGCGCTACCCCGACACCTTCACGGTCAACGCGCGCGTGACGTGGCAGCTACAGGAGCTGACGGGCCAGAAGCTCGACCTGATCTGCGAGGTGTTCAACCTGCTCAACGCGCGGACACCAGCGGGCTACGAGACCCGGAACCTGCCGGCTGGCGGCGCCACCCAGTTCGGCGACGTCACGGACAAGCTCGATCCACTCAACGTGCAGCTGGGTCTCCGGTACCGTTTCTAGTTCTCTCCGGGCCTGGCTACGGGTCCTGCCCAGGTGCCCGATAGAGACCGGTACGTGCACGACCCTTCGGGCCTGCTAGAATAGAGAAGAGGCCTGTGGCGGATGCTGCGGGGCCGTGCCGTGGGTGCAGGATGTTTGAGGGCTTCGTCGAGCAGCGACACGAGACCGGCCTGTTGCGGCGGCTGGCAGCGTTCTCGCTATCGACGGGTCTGCACATTGGCCTGGTTGCGCTGATCCTGTTTCTCTCGGTCAAGGTCGCCGAGAGTGCCGCGGACGAGGAAGTGCCGGTGCTGTTCTATGCACCACCCCCCCCGCCACCGCCTCCTCCACCACCACCCAAGGTCACCAAGGTCAAGAAGGTCAAGACCAGGCCCACCGAGATCGTCCAGCCCAAGGTCGAGGAGATCAGACCCGTGGAGCCCGAGCTAGAGCCCGAGCCAGAACCCGAGCCAGAACCCGAGCCGGTGAATGACGAGGACGGCGAGGAAGGTGGCGTCGAGGGCGGCGTGGTGGGTGGCGTCGTGGGAGGTGTGGTCGGTGGGGTGGTCGGTGGGGTGCTTGGTGGCCAGCTCGGTGGTCAGCTCCCGCCACCCGACGAGCCGGTGCGTCTGAAGAAGGGCATGACTCCGCCCAAGGTCGTGGCCTCCACCATGGCAGAGCCCGAGTACCCGCGTATGCTTCGAGAGGCGCGTGTCGAGGGACGCGTCATGCTGCTCATCGCGGTCAAGCGGGATGGCAGCGTCGGTGAGGTTCAGGTCCGCAGTGGCAACTCTGCCCTGGCCAAGGCTGCGGTCGAAGCGATCAAGAAATGGCGATTCAAACCCGCCATGTACAACGGGCAGCCGATTGCCGTATGGCTGCCCTATCCCTTCGTGTTCAAGCTGGAGTAATGTGCCGAGCGGAGAGTGAGGACGCACGGCTCGCCCGTGCGTCGACCCGTGAGCCTTCTGCCCCGCATCCCACCCGCCGAGCTTCCTCGCCGGGCTCCAGGTGTCGCAGGCAGCGCCAGATCCGGGACGTCACACTGGACGTGCCCGATCGCGTCAGGAGCGTCAGATGGAATTCAGTCTGGTTCACATGTGGGAGACGATGGGCACCATCGCCAAGACGGTGGTGTATGTCCTGCTGTTCATGAGCGTGGGTACCATCGGCATCGCCATCGAGCGGCTCATTGCCTTCGTGCGAGCCTCGGGGCAGTCCACCAAGTTCGCCCTCGACATCCGCTCCGCGCTCGACGGGCGCGACTTCGCGCGGGTGGGTGAGCGCCAGGGGCTGTACAAGCAGTCTCCCCTGGCCCAGGTCGTCGGCAGCGGTGTCTCCGAGTACAACAAGGCGCTGCAGGCGCGCGGCGCGGGGGCGACTTACGAGGCCGTCGCGGCGGCGCAGAGAGCCAGCGAGCGCAGCATCGACGTCGAGCTGACCAGGCTGCGGCGCGGACTCGGAGTCCTCGCCACGGTTGGGTCGACCGCGCCCTTCGTCGGTCTGTTTGGCACGGTGTTCGGCATCATCAACGCGTTCCAGGCCATGGGTGAGGGGCAGGGCGATCTGGCGACCATCGGACCCGGCATCGCCGAGGCTCTGGTGACGACGGCGTTCGGCATCCTGGTGGCCATCATTGGGGTGTGGTTCTACAACGCCTACACCGCTCGTGTGGATGCCGTGGGTGGGGCTCTGATCACGGCCAAGAACGAGATCGTGGACTACTTCATCAAGGACGAGGGCAGGGCCCAGCATACGGCCGCCTAGGTCCGAGGAGATTGCGCAGGTGCAGGTCGGAGGAGGCAGCGGCTACAAGGCAGAGATCAACGTCACGCCGCTGGTCGACGTGGTGCTGGTGCTGCTGATCATCTTCATGGTGGTCACACCCATGCTGCAGAGCGGTCTGGCCGTGGAGCTTCCCGAAGCCCGCAATGTCGCCGAGAAGAAGAGCCAGCGAGAACAGGTCCTGATCACGGTCGCGGTGAGCGGTCAGTTCTTTTACGAGGACGAGGCCGTGAACAAGGACGGACTGCTGACCAAGGTGAAGGACCGCCTGAGCTACAACCCGGGGCTCGAGCTCCTGGTCAAGGGAGACAGGCGTCTGGACTACTCGAACGTGCGCGATGTGATGATGGCGCTGCGCGAGGCAGGCGCCAAGAGCGTCGTGCTCGCCACCAAGGAGCGCAAGGACAAGGCCAACTAGGCCGCCAGGAGAAGGATCCCAGGACTATGGCGATGCAGATCGGCAGCAAGGGCATTCAGTCCGAGATCAACGTCACGCCGCTCATCGACGTGGTGCTGGTGCTGCTCATCATCTTCATGGTGGTCGTGCCCCTGGTCGAGCGCCGTTTCATCCTCGCCGTTCCCGAGAAGGACCTTCCTCAGGAGGAGCTTCCCGAAGACAGCCCGAAGCCGCTGCTGGTCATGCTGGAGGCGGACGGCTCGGTCAAGCTGAACGACCAGGTCCTGCCCATGGAGCAGCTCCTGGACAAGTTGCACACCGTGCTCAGGCGTCGCGACGAGAAGGTGGTGTTCTTCGACGCTGCGAAGAGCGCCAACTACGGACAGGCCGTGGACGTGATGGACGCCTGTCGTGGCGTCGGAGCCCGGCACATCGGCATCATCGATCCGGCAGCTGTTGCCGGCGAGTTGCCCGAAGCCCCGGTCGAAGCTCTACCCTCACCCTGACGCGTGCTCGCCTGCACAGCCCATCCAGGGGTCGCGTCCACGGATGCCGCCGGAGGCCATGGCGCGGGCCCGGCACGCTCCCGCGCAGGTGACAAGATCGTCGCAGGCTGCGCAGGACGCGCCCGGTTCAAGTTGACGCCACATTGTCACCGCCGGCGACTCCGCCCAGCACTCGGTCAGGGTGTGATGGTGCAGGCTCCAGGCATTGTCCGGGCGCAGGCTTCCGCAGCCGAGCACGCGTCCGTCGTGGGTCACGGTCGCAGTGGTGGTTCCAGCGATACAGCCGAAGCCCGGCGACACCCCGAGCCAGGCCGGGGCGCGTGTCGGAATGCCGTCGGACAGATCCGCAGGACAGCTGGTCTCGGGCCAGGCGTCGCGAACCCGTTTTACGACGCGCTGCCAGTGCCGACGCGGCACCACCAGATCGTGCGCCGCGCTCGCCTCGCCGAGCTGCGAGAAGGGCTTGAACACCACGCGGTGCACCCCCAGGCGGGTGGCCAGGGGTGCGAATTCCAGCAAGCGATTCGCGACGGCAGGTGTCACCGTGACCCGCAGCTTGACGTCGTGCGCGCCCGCCGCGATCAGGTGCGCGATGCCGCGCATGGCACGATCGAACTGACCCCGGCCGCGCAGGCGGTCATGGCTCTCGGCATCGGGCCCGTCGAGGGAAATGGAGTAGCCGCGCAGCGGACTTGCCGCGAGCTGGCGCGCCCTGGTCTCGTCGACGAGTGTGGCGTTGGTGCACAGCCAGGCATCCAGCTGGTGCTGGGCCAGGCCATCCAGAACACGTTCGAGGTCCGGTCGCAGCAGTGGCTCGCCACCGGCCAGGACCAGCAGCGGGGCGCCGAGTTGCTTCAGCTCTGCAAACAGCTCGGACCAGCGCGCGGCCGGTAACTCGTCGCGCGCAGGCGAGGCGACCACGTCCATGTAGCAGTGTGCACAGCGCAGATTGCAGGCGCGGGTCAGCTCCACGTGGGTGACCAGGGGAGCCGTGAGAGCCGGATGTGTCCGCGGTGTGTCGACGACCTGCGCCGTGCAGCGAAAGCCCGCGTCGAGCATCCCCTCCCGCCGCCAGCTCGCCACCAGAAGCGAAAAGGCCTGGTCGTCGAGCCCGGGGACGCCTCCCTGGCGCGCGTACTGCGTCAGGATGCTCTCCTGCGTCGAGCTTGCCAGGAGGATGGCTGGACCCGGCGGGATCGCCTCGGTGCTGCAGTCGGAACGTCTGTACCACAGGGCGCCAAAACGCTCCTTGCGCAGGACGTCAGGGGCAGTCGATGGCGAGGGATGACTTGGGGTGGCCAGATCCGAGGCGCAGGTGCGGGCAGAGACCATCAGCAGCCGGAGCTCACCTTCTTGAAATCCGGATCGCCGAGCTGCTCCACACCGGGCAGGTCCTTGCCCGCGAGGTAGTGACCCTGGTACTCGCCACCCAGTCTGGCCTCGATCTCGGCCTTCTTGCGCGCGGCGAAGCCCGCCAGATCGTCCGTCCCCAGGAGCTTGCCGACCTCGCGGTCGCTCAGGTGCTGGTCTCCGGTGACCAGGCGCGAGAACAGTGGAATGTGACGCAGGAAGTGGGTCTCGGCGTTCTTGAGGCGCTCGTCCATGTCCCAGATGTCGACGCCGGCTGGCTGGCTCGCGAGGTCCCGATAGGCCCAGGTGATCGCCTCGGCACCGGTCATCGTGGCAGCGTGCTGGCTCGCCTTGCGCGTGATGTTCACGTCCAGGTTCTTGCGCCCATCGATGTCACGGCTCACCTTGCTGAGAGCATCGTTCCAGGCGCTCATCTCGGTGCGGAAGGACTCCAGGGAGCCATCCACCGCTGCGTCGGCGAGCTTTCCGGACAGCCCCTGCAGGCGATCCGAGGCCTCGGCCTCCTTGCGATCGAGGCGCCCGTCGCCATTCTTGTCCAGTGCGCGCACCTCCTGCTTGGCCGCAAGCAGAGCACTCATCACGTTCTGGACCTCACCTGAATCCAGCTTCTTGGGATCGACCTGCACGCTGCGCGTCGACGTTCCACCTGAACAGCCGGCAGGAACGCTTCGCTCCTCGGTGCGTGCAAAGCTGTCCTTGATGGCCTCCAGGCTCCTGTCCAGGGCCCGGTCGCCCGTCGCCTCGACCGCGTGCTCCAGCTTCTCCACGTCGACAGAACCGTCTGCGGAGCGCGCGGTCTTGATGGCATCCCCCAGCCGGTCGAGGGTCTTGTCCAGGTCGCGGGGCACCACCGCGGGCATGTCGGGCTTGCGGATCGAGGTCATTTTGGAACTCCTTGGGAAGATGAGGCGCTGCTCATCCTATCTGGAATCGTCTGAATTTGGGCGAGATCTGGCTCCAAGGTGCTTGCCGTCCTGGAGGTCCTGCCAGGCCGCTCACTGCCCGATGAACTTGCACCAGCCCCGGCAGCGCGCCCGGGACTTGTCGCAGTTATCAAAACAGCCAGCGCAGGTGTGGGAATCCCCGGGCGAGGTGGTGCAGGCGTCGCCGCAAGCGCTCGCCTGGCGGTCGCAATCGCGGCGGCAGTCGCTCTGGTCGGTGCCGTCGCGCTCCTGGTGCTCCCGGTTGGTGCCGTCGAGGCAGGCGCGGATGGACGCGCTATCCGAGGCCGCATCGCCCTGGCAGCTCAAGCCCGCCAGGCACTCGGCGCCCTCGGCCTTCCATTCCTGGCACTGCTCCAGGCACACGGCCAGATCCAGCTCGCGGCCAGACTCGGCGTCGCGGCAACCGCGGGGCGTTCCATCCGGTGCCTGGGCCACGCTGTCCGCGCGGAGTCCGCACGCCTCGACCACCACCTCGCAGGCCTTGTCGCAGGGGCCCGTGCAGGCCCATCCCCAGAGGCACAGGAACCCGACGCTCACGGCGACACCAAGGCTGAGCAGGCGTGCGTGCATGTGGGCTCAGTCCAACAGGCCAGCGGGGTTGACGTCGACGGTGAAGGTCGTGGCGAAGCGCAGGTCGCAACCCAGGCCAGGCCTGTCGTTGGCCGTAGCGTCGACGCGAAGGGTCATGCTGGGCGCGGCTAGGAAGTCCTTGAGGTTGTGGTTGCTGTCGACGACGAAGTCGTAGCGGAATACACCGACCCCGAAGGCGTCGCTTGCGCTCTCGGCGACCACCGCTTCTGCCACGCCCTCGGCCTGCAACACGAAGCGCACCTGGTCCAGAAAGCGTAGGTCCTGCAACAGGTTGCCGTTGCGGTCGGCAGGGCCGAGCACCTCGAGGGTGACGGACTTGGCCACGAAGCTGTCGACGTCGTTCGTGTCCACACCCTGGTTCTCGAACGACTGGGACACCGACTGCGACAGGTTGTCCGCGATGCCGTCGACCGGGATCACCGACAGAGGGTCACTGACCAGGTTCTTGCCCGGGATGCTGACCACCTGTTCGCCGTCGACGTCGAAGCGCTCGAGGTCCTGCACGGGATTGCAGGCCAGCGGCAGCAGGCACAACAGCAACGCGCCAGGGCTCCGCCCGTTCATCGACGGCGCCTCCACCCGAAGGCCAGGGCGAGGCCCAGCATCGCCAGGGCGGCCGGGCGCATGTTCGTCGACGTCTGGCTGCGGCAGCAGCAGCCCTCCGTGCACTCGTCCTTGGCTGGCGGGGCAATGGAGAAGGGCAGGGGCGTGCCCCAGTTGCCCGTGTTGCGGTCATCGTGGTGAAAGCTGGCCCATTGCACGCTGGGGTAGCGCGAGCCGGCCTTGGCCTGGCTGGGACCCCGTGTCCCCCAGACATAGAGCCAGCCCTCGCGGGTTCCGGTGACGACGTCCAGCAACCCGTCGCCGTCGAGATCGCCAATTGCTGGCGTGCTCAGCCCCCACTGGCTGTGGAACTTGGGCCATCCCGCCGGAGCCTCGCCCTTGTGGTTGAAGGCGAACACGAAGTAGCCACCCTCCGTCGACAGTGTCTCGGGGAGACCGTCGCCGTCGATGTCGGCCACCGCGTAGTTCATGAAGAACTGAAAGTCGTTGACCTTCTGCGGGAAGCCGTCGAGGAAGTAGCCGCTCTCCAGATCCCAGGCACCGATGGAATGGTCGTAGGACGCGCGCCGGCCACCCTCGCTGGCCACCCGGACCAGACCTGTCCCGGCAGTGCCGTCGATGACGTCGAGTTTTCCGTCGACGTTGAGGTCCGCGATGGTGGGATCGTTGATCAGGGGCAGGGTGATGATCTCCTTGGTATTGGACTGTCGGCCATAGGCCTCGGAGCCCGAGAACATGTTGGACTCCTGGCCATCGCGGCCGTCGATGCCGAGCTTGGTGATGTTGCCGCCCATGCCGGCGGCGACGATCTCGTCCTTGCCGTCGCCATCGATATCCGCCGCGGCAGGAGAATTGGGCTGACCACGGCCCACGAAGGGCAAGATCTCACCCGGCACGAAGCCGATGAGGTTGTGCGGCCAGCGCGGCAGAAAAGCGCCACCACTGTGGGCGTTGCCGTCTCCCCAGATCGCGTACACGAAGCTCGCCGTCGAGCCCTCGACCCGCTCGTTGGTGCCCACCACAACCTCGGGTTTGCCGTCGCCATCGAGGTCCGCCAGGGCCGGGGTGGAGATAATACGCCCGTCGAGCCTCTGCCCGCTGTTGGTTCCTGGCTGGTAGGTCTCGTTGCGACACAGCACCGGCCAGCCATTCACAGCCGTGCCGTCGTCGTGCCAGGCGTACACCCACTGGTCCATGGCGGCGACGATGATCTCCAGGTCGCCGTCGTTATCGAGATCGCCCAGCACCGCGGACGAGAAGATCCCGCTCTCGGCAAAGCGCTGCTCCGTGCCCTGGAACTTGCCCCACACGAATTCGGACACGTGGGCGGGATCTAGTCCGACCGGGAAGCCGGCGCGGAGCCTGGCCTGGTCGTCGAAGACATAGACCAGCCCGTCAAAGGTCGGCACAACGATGCTCTTGCCCACTCCGCTGCCTTCGAGGTCACCGACGGCCGCAGCCCCGCGCACCGAGCTGAACTTGTCTGCTGTGGTCACCTGCCCCGAGGTGTAAGCCGCGCTCTGCCGGTGGCATTTGCGAGGCTCGGCTGCGCAGAAAGTCGGGTCGAGGGAGGGGTAGGTGTTGACCACGGTGGGGAAGCCTGGCAGCTCACTGCCGTCGAGCTTCATCGCGTGGACCTCGCCGTCCTCGGTGACAAAGACCATCTCCTGGGAGCCGTCGCCGTCCAGATCCGTGATCTTCACGGAGCCCGTTCCGGCGCCGAAGAAACGCGGCCAGCCAGGCTTGAGATCCGGGTCGTGGTGGACCGCGATAGACTTGCGAAACTCACCGCGCACCTCGCCGTTTGGCCCGCTTGCCGTGCCAACCAGGCGCAGGGTCACCGTGAACTGATCACGCTGGGTCGGCACTGCGGCGGGGTCGGCGAAGATGCCGGCAGTGGGCAGCGTGCCCAGTTTCTGCTCGACGACAGGAGCGCTGCGTGTGGCCTGACCGCTGGCCAGGTTCACGAAATCGGACTCTGTCGGCACCAGACCGCGTGCCCATTGAAGCTGCCATTGCACCGTGTCATAGCGCGGGCTCGACACTGAACCGTAGATGTCCAGGTTCGGCGTCTGCACAGGATCCACCACCTCGAACCAGCGCGGTGTGGTGAGGTCGACCTCGGGCGGGACCTTCTTGTCCCGCAGCAGCTCGAGCGCTCGGCGTGCATTGTTGCGGCCGTAGCCAAAGTGCTCGTCCCAGCCCTTGGCGGAGGGGTACTTGGTGCTGGAGCACGCGCCGGTGATGGTCTCGTGGGTGGGGTCGCTAAGGTCGAGCCCCGCAAAGCAATGGTACCAGGGCGGCGCGCACTCGTCGTTGTCGTGGCAGGCCTGGCCGTCGACGGCCGGCATGTGGTCGTCGGTGGGGACGTCGATGTCGTCGGCACTCATGGTCAGTATCTGGTAGGTCTCCTCGGTGGTCAGGGCCGTGCTGTAGTAGGGATCGCCGCCGTCCTGAAGCTGCAGGAAGTAGCCGTGCAGCAAGCCCGCCTGGCCCGAGGTCTTGCCGGTGGCTTCGCTCGAACAGCCACTGCCCGGCGTGGACAGGGCGAGGTGCCCTCCGTAGTTGGTGCAGTTGTTGAAGTTGAGGAAGGTGCTCGAACGCTTCCAGGGGCTTCTTCCCTCGCCGTCGTTGTCGTAGACGATGGCGTGAACGTACAGCGTGTGCTCGGCATTGCCGGGGTAGTTGTGATGGTAGCTGGTCTCGTCCGCCGCGCTGGCCACCACGGTCACTCCGTTGTTGTAGGCGTAGTCGATGGCGTTTTGCATGAGCGTGGTGCTGTTGAGCGAGCCCAGGGCCTCCTGCACCACCTTGGCGCCCGAATCCACCGAGAAGATGACGCCCTCGGCAAACTGGTTGACCTCGACCACGAAGCTGTCGCCGACGCGCACCGGCAGAACCCGGCAGCGAGGGCACACGCCGATGTCGCCCTCACCGTTGTTCCCTTCGGCCGTGGAGTCCTTCGCCTCGCCGGAGCCGTGGCCGAAGTCCGTGTCGTCGGACGGGTCATTGTCGTTCCAGAAGAAGTCCCAGCCGCTGATGTCGTCGACGTAGCCATTGGCGTCGTCATCCACACCATCCGAGCAGGCCTCGCTGCTGGCGGGGTTGGTGCCACGGATCAGGTCCTGCGGATCCAGGTGACCGTTGCCGTTGACGTCCAGGTAACCGGACCCGTCGTAGTCGCGCATGTTGAACACGCCGTCCTCGTTGACGTCGTAGGTGGCCGGTGAGCCCGCGGTGGCGCCCGGCGGGGGGCAGGACAGCAACTCGTCGGCGTTGAGATAGAACTTGGTCCACAGGTCGCGCTCGTGCCAGCGAATGCCGGAGTCGAGCACCGCGACGACCACTCGCGGATCTCCCGTGGACAGCAGCCAGGCAGCGTCGGCGCTCTGACCGCTGGACAGGCCGGCCTGGCCCGGCCGGGTGCAGGTGGCGTCGTAGGGGCCGCCGACGGGGCAGGGCGTTTTCTCCCAGGTGTCGACGTTGGCTCCCACCTCCGGATCAGCAGCGTCCTCGGGCTGGTGCGAGATGGGGTTGGGCAAGAAGCCCCACAGCTCCCACATGCCAGGATAGCTGCCATCCGAGGGCCAGTTGGCTCGGTCCGCAAGCTCGTCCCGGGTGAGCGAGGTGACAGCCCGGGGCCAGATCGCGACGTTGATCGGCACGTCCACCGGGCTCCCCGCACTCGGCGTGAAGGTCACGGTCGCGCTGTAGGGTCCGTCGGCGGTGAACGCGGCGGTGTCGATGCGCAGGTGCACGATGGCGTCGCTGGCGCCGGAGGCCGGATCGAGGGTGATCCACCCGTCGCCCAGGGCGTAGCTCACCGAGGACGTCCAGCTCTCTCCGGCGTCCGCAGTGACGGCGAGTCGCTTGACGGGAAGTCGTGCGCCGCGGATGACGCTCACGTCGGGCAGCCTCTCGAAGGCGCGGTCCTCGGTCTGTGGCTGGGGCGCGACCGAGAAGGCCGCTCGTGTCGATGCAGGCACGAGGGACGCGACGAGGACCAACGAGGAGGCGCTCAGGATGCAGAGCAGACGGGACAGACGCATTCGATTCTCCCTATTCTTGCCTGTCGCAAAAAGACGGGGGCTGGGCAGGCTGCAATCCTTGCACCCCGGGGGCCCCGGGAAGCTGCATCGGTCGCCGGCACACCGCACCCCGGCAGCATCGTAGTGCGAGCCACGGCCCAGCGGCAACTCGCGATGTACCGAATTCCGAGGTTCAATTGACCGGGCCAGGGGCCTGCATTAAGGTGGTGAACCGGAACGCGCCGCCTCGTCGAGCACCGCGGTGCAGGTTGCCACAGCCCGCTTGGTCGTCGACGTCAATGGAGGGACAATGTTCGCCCGGCGAATGATCGTGCTGCTCGGAACACTCGTTGCCTTGACCCTGGCTGGGAACGCGGCTCGCGCCCAGACACCGAACCTGGTGAACAAGAACGCCGTGGTCAAGAAGACCGGGTCGGCCAAGGACGAGGCCGGCAAGAACATGAAGATCAAGAAGGGCGAAAAGGTCCTGGTGATCTACGAGCGCGGAGACTGGTACTGGGTCAAGAACAAGAAGGGCCAGCAAGCCTGGTTTCTCAAGAAGCACGTGACGATCAAGGCCGACAAGGCCAAGCCAAAGCCCAAGCCCGAACCGGAGCCCGAACCGGAGCCCGAACCGGAGCCCGAACCCATCGTCGCACCCGAGCCCGAGCCGCAGCCTGCTGTGACCACTGCGGCACCGGAGCCCGAGCCGATCCCGGCACCGACGACCACCACCGCCACGACAACCACGTCCTCTTCTGTCACTGGCACCACCGTCGCCAGCGCCGCGCCGGCTACCTCGACGGGACTGGCCTCCATCCCCTCCATGGGATCTTTCAAGCGCGCCGGTCGGATCTCTGTCATCGCCTCCGAGCGGGAGGGTCGGGTCAAGGTGGATGGCCGCGACGTCGGCCTGGCGCCGATTCGCGGGCTGTCGGTGAAGGGGGGGACGCATACCGTCTCCGTCGAGAAAGAGGGCTTCGTCACCAGTTCGTCGCTGGTCGAGGTCGACGGTGGTGACATGCCCGTCGCCCTGGCACTCGTCCCCACCGACCAGACGCGCGAGGCCCACGAGGGGAGCGTTGGTCTGTTTCGCATGATCGGTTACGGGGCGCTGGGTCTGGGTGGCCTGTCCACCCTCGCGGGTCTCGGCGTCAGCGCCTGGGGGCAGGCCGAGAGCACGGCCGCACGGCAAGCCATCTACACATACAACGAGCAGACCGTGCGCACCGACTCGGAATACCAGGCCCTGGTGACACGCCGTGACGGTGCGGCCACCACACTGCTGGTGGGAGAGATCGCGCTGGTCAGCGGAATCGTCGTTGCCACCGCGGGTATCGTCTCTTACATGCTTTCCGGCGACCCCGACCGATTTGCGGCGTATCGCAGCGAGTAGGGATCGCGCCGCACGGTGCGGCAATGGACAGGCATGCACGTTTTTCGAAGTCACGCCGAGGCCGCGGGGCAGGTCGACGGTTGTTCAGTTGCCATTGGCAACTTTGACGGTGTCCACAACGGGCACCGAACGCTCATTCAGGCCACGGCCACGGTCGCGCATCGAGGCCCCCTGACCGTCCTCACCTTCGACCCTCATCCGGCCAAGTTGCTCAAGCCCGATCTCGCCCCGCAATTGATCATGCCCCTGCACCGCAGACTGAACTTCCTCGAGGCCTGTGGCGTCGAGGTGGCCGTGGTCGAGCCCTTCACTCTTGAGCTGGCGGCGCTGCCCGCTGCGGAATTCGTCGAGCGGATGTTGATCCGGGCCTTGTGTCCGGACGCCGTGACCGTGGGCCACGACTTCACGTATGGCGCCCAGCGCAGCGGGAATGTCGAGAGCCTGCATGCGCAGCTCAGCGCCGCTGGTGTCGAGGCGCGCGTGCTGGCCGCGATTCGCACCGAAGGCGTCATCGTGTCGAGCACCAAGGTGCGCGAATTCGTGCTCATGGGTCAGATGGACGGTGCGGCGCTGCTTCTGGGACGCGCGTTCTCGGTGTGGGGCCGCGTGGTTCACGGTGCCGGGCGTGGTGCGAACCTCGGCATCCGCACGCTCAATCTCGACACCGACCACGAACTTCTGCCACGGCGCGGGGTGTATGCGTGCTCGACGGTCCTCCCGGGCCGGGAGACCCCGGCCATGGCAGTAACCAATGTCGGGCGCAATCCTACATTTGGCGACGAGGAACTGCACATCGAGACCCACGTGCTCGAGGACATCCCGGATCAGTACGGGCAGGACGTCGAGGTGCGCTTCGTGGCCCGGCTCCGCGACGAGCGGCGTTTTCCCGGAGCTGCGGAACTCATTCGCCAGATCGAGGAGGACATTGCCCAGGCTCGCCAGATCCTGGGATCGACGCGCAGCCCTGACAGCCCTGCGTGACGACGGGGAAATCGGCGACTGGTCATCTTGACACTCCTTGGTAGAGCGTGCGACGATTCGCGCTTCCGGCAGCTTTGGTGGCTGCCTCCACGAGGGGTCTGACGCGAGGGCACCACGCCGGTGCACCTGCTCCGGGGATCATCGAATGGCTGGACGACTTGGCGAGCTTCTCGTTCGCGAAAATCTGATCTCCCTGCAACAGCTCCAGAAGGCTCAGGAGGAGCAGAAGAAGCAGGGCGGTCGCCTTGGCTACAACCTGACCAAGCTCGGGTTCATCGAGGAGAGCGAGCTCACCGCGTTTCTCTCGAAGCAATATGGCGTGCCCGCCATTGACCTCAACGACTTCGAGATCGACCCCGACGTGATCAAGCTGGTGCCGCGCGACGTCGTCGACAAGCACCTGATCATCCCGGTCAACCGGGCGGGCGCGTCGCTCATCGTCGCCATGAGCGATCCCTCCAACATCTTCGCCATCGACGACATCAAGTTTCTCACCGGCTACAACATCGAGGTGGTAGTCGCTGCCGAGGGCGCCATCCGTGCTGCCATCGAGAAGTACTACGGTGAGGCGGCGATGGGGGGCATGGGCGACGGGCTCACCGTCGAAGGCATCATGGGGGAATTCGACGACTCGGAGATCGAGGTCGCCGAGGGAGACAAGGACGCCAACGTCGTGGATCTCGAGCGCTCGGCCGAGGACGCTCCCGTTGTCAAGCTGGTCAACCTCATCCTCATCGACGCCATCAAGAAGGGCGCCAGCGATATCCACATCGAGCCCTACGAGAAGGAGTTCCGGGTCCGCTACCGCATCGACGGCGTGCTCTACGAGGTGATGCGGCCACCGCTCAAGCTCAAGAATGCCATCACCAGCCGCCTCAAGATCATGGCCGAGCTGGATATCGCCGAGCGCCGCCTGCCCCAGGACGGCCGCATCAAGCTGCGCATCGGCAAGGGCCGCGAGATGGACTTCCGCGTCTCGGTGCTGCCCTGCCTGTTTGGCGAGAAGGTGGTCATGCGTTTGCTCGACAAGAGCAACCTGCAGCTGGACATGACCAAGCTCGGCTTCGAGCCTGCACCGCTGTCACTGTTCAAGGACGCCATCCACAAGCCATACGGCATGTGCCTGGTGACCGGTCCCACGGGGTCAGGCAAGACCACGACCCTGTACTCTGCACTGGGCGAACTCAACACACCAGGCGTCAACATCTCCACCGCCGAGGACCCGGTCGAGTTCAACTTCGCGGGCATCAACCAGGTGCAGATGCACGAGGACATCGGGCTCAATTTCGCCGCAGCCCTGCGTTCCTTCCTGCGCCAGGATCCTGACATCATCATGGTCGGCGAGATCCGCGACTTCGAGACCGCTGAGATCTCGGTCAAGGCCGCCCTCACCGGTCACATGGTGCTGTCGACGCTGCACACCAATGATGCGCCGTCGACCATCACTCGATTGCTCAACATGGGTATCGAACCCTTCCTGGTGACGGCCTCTGTCAATGTCGTCATCGCCCAGCGCCTGGCACGCAAGGTCTGCAGTGAGTGCAAGGAAGAGATCGAGGTTTCGCCAGACGTGCTGCTCGGTGTGCAGGTCAAGCAGGAGGACATCGGAACCTTCCCGCTGTACAAGGGCCGCGGCTGCAAGGTCTGTTCGGAAACGGGGTACAAGGGGCGCATCGCCGTGTACGAGGTCATGCCCATGGCGGACGAGGTCCGCGAGTCGGTGCTGCGCGGAGATTCAACTGCCGAGCTCAAGCAAGAGGCGATCCGGCTGGGCATGCAAACCTTGCGCATGTCGGCGGTCAACAAGCTGAAGGAAGGCCTCATCTCCGTCGAGGAGATCCCCCGCATGTCGGCAGCGGACTGAGCCTGGCCCCGGTCTTGGAGTACACCCTCAACGGGGAGAAGTGGCGCGAATGGCGAATCTGCACCAGCTGCTCAAGGCGATGATCGAGAAGGGGGCGTCAGACCTCCACGTCACGACGGGATCCCCTCCACAGCTTCGCATCGATGGCAGGTTGGTGCCGCTCAAGACTCCACCCCTCACTCCCGTCGACACCAAGCAGCTGTGTTACTCCATCCTCACCGACGCTCAGAAACACAAGTTCGAGGAGGAGAACGAGCTGGACCTCTCGTTCGGCGTCAAGAACCTGTCCCGATTCCGGGCCAACATTTTCTTGCAGCGCGGTGCGGTGGCGGGAGCCTTCCGCACGATCCCGTTCAAGATCCTGACCTTCCAGGAACTCGGCCTACCCGCCGTGGTCAACGAACTGTCCTCAAGACCGCGAGGGCTCGTGCTGGTCTGCGGTCCCACAGGATCAGGGAAGTCCACGACCCTGGCTTCGATCATCGACAAGGTCAACGAAGACAGGCATGAGCACATCGTCACCATCGAGGACCCGATCGAGTACCTGCACCCGCACAAGAACTGCATCGTCAATCAGCGCGAGGTCGGTGCGGACACGGACAGCTTCAAGAAGGCTCTCAAGTACATCCTGCGTCAGGACCCCGACGTTGTCCTGATCGGTGAGATGCGCGACCTCGAGACCATGGAGGCGGCGCTCGTCGTGTCCGAGACGGGCCACCTGGCGTTCGGGACCCTGCACACGAATGGTTGCGTGCAGTCGATCAACCGCATCCTGGACGCCTTTCCGCCCTACCAACAACCCCAGGTCAGGGCTCAGCTCTCGTTCGTGCTGCAGGGCGTGCTTGCCCAGCAACTCATGCCAAGGGCCACGGGTGCGGGGCGCTGCCTGGCACTCGAGATCATGATCCCCAATCCGGCCATCCGGAATCTCATCCGTGAAGACAAGATCCATCAGATCTACTCACAGATGCAGGTGGGCCAGACCAAGTTCGGCATGCAGACGCTCAACCAGTCCCTGGTGACCCTGGTGCAGCGGCGGCTGATCACCCTTGAAGAGGCTTTCGGTCGCTCCAGCGACGTCGACGAGCTGAAGAACTTGCTCGGTGGGGCCGCTTTGCTGCCCCAGGCCGTGCAGCCTGGTCAGCACAGGCCTCCTGGCCGCTAGGGACAAGAGCGGGAACGAAATTGGGTGGTTGGCGCGCTTCAATGTAGAATGGGAGGGTCCTGCGTCCACCGCGCTGGAGCCTGGCCGGAAGCGATCCAGCAGGCGATCAGCGGGATGGGGACCCGCCGGTTCTGGCGAGGCGGGAGAGGGGCGCGCCAAACGCTCCTCCAACACGAACGGAGGCGATGATGGCCACTTTTGTCTGGGAAGGCACGCTACGCTCCGGTGAACTCCGCAAGGGGATCATGGAAGCGGCCTCTCGCGACGAGGTCGAGCGCAAACTCCGAAACCAGCAGATCACCATCAAGAAGGTCGGCCGCGACTGGAAGAATATACAGCTCCGGATGCCCGGTACCGGGGGCGTTGAGCTCAAGGACCTGGTCCAGTTCGCGCGCCAGTTCGCCACCATGATCGACGCCGGTCTGCCACTGGTTCAGGCCCTGGACATCCTGGCAAGCCAGTCCGAGACTCCGGCCTTCAAGGCCGTGTTGTCCCAGGTGAAGGGCGATGTCGAGAGCGGCAAGACCTTTGCCGACGCTCTCTCCAAGCACCCGAAGGTGTTCGATCCGCTGTTCGTCAACCTGGTCTCGGCCGGTGAGGTCGGCGGTGTGCTCGACACCATCATGAACCGGCTGGCGCAGTACCTGGAGAAGAACGCCAAGCTGCGGCGTCAGGTCAAGGGAGCCATGATCTACCCGTCGGTGGTGCTCATGGTTGGTATCGTGATCGCTGTCGCCATGCTCATGTTCGTCATTCCTGTGTTTCAGGCCATGTTCGCGGACTTTAACGCAGCTCTCCCTGGGCCGACGCAGTTCGTGGTGGATCTCTCCCAGGCCTTCCGCGATGTCTGGTGGCTCCTTGCCGCGGCCGTGGTGGGCCTGGTCATGGGGTGGCGAGCCGTGCGCAAAAGTGACAGGGGGCGAGAGATCACAGATCGCCTCTTCCTGTCGGCACCCATCATTGGCGACTTGTTGCGAAAGGTCGCGGTCGCACGCTTCACTCGCACCATGTCCACCATGCTCTCGTCGGGTGTGCCCATCCTTGACGCACTCGAGATCGTCGCAAAATCCGCCGGTAACAAGGTCATCGAGAAGGCTCTGTTCTTTGCGCGAGCGAGGATCTCGGAAGGCAAGACGCTGGCGGAACCTCTTGCCGAGACCAAGGTGTTTCCAAGCATGGTGGTGCAGATGATCTCGGTCGGTGAGGCGACCGGCGCCATGGATACCATGCTCGGAAAGATCGCAGATTTCTATGACGAGGAAGTGGACGTGGCCGTGGCGGCTCTCACCTCCCTGATCGAGCCGATTATCATGATGTTCATCGCGGTGCTGCTCGGTGGCCTGGTCATCACCATGTACCTGCCCATCTTCAGTATCGCGGGTGCCGTGTCGACCGACGGCTAGGCCCCCAGCGTGGACGTCCCACCTGCGTCGCCACAAGGTCTTCCTGCTTCCTCCTCGGAACGCGCGGCGGACTCCCTATCTCTCACGATGTCCCCCCCGCATTCTTCGCCGCCCGCACCCGATGGCGGAGTCTCCACCCGCCTGACCTGGTTGCTGGTCTTTCGATCCCTGGTCATGGGCGCGCTCCTGATCGTGAGTGTGCTGGCCAACCTCACCGAGCCCAGCATGCTCTCGGATCCGCCCCAGGTGACGGTCTACGGCTCCGTGGCGTTCAGCTTTGCCGTGATCTTGCTGGGCGCGCTCTGGCAACGGCGCGATCCAGAGCACTACCTGGGGATGCAGGTTGCCATCCAGATAGGCGGCGATCTGGTCATGGCGACTGCCCTGGTCTTCGCCACGGGAGGCGTGGACTCTGCCTTCATCTTTCTGTTCTCGCTGTCCGTGATCAATGCCGCCGCACTGAGCTACAGACCGGGAGCGTTGCTCACGGCGGGTACCGCCTCGTTGATGCTCCTGGCGCTGTCACTGGCCCAGCGCTTCGGGCTGGGTACAGACATCATGAGTCTGCACATCATCTCCTCCCGCGAGGTGGGCAGGTCTCTTCTCTTCAATGCATCGGCACTGTTCCTCGTGGCCATGCTCGCAGCCTACGTCAGTGAGCAGCTCCGTCAGACCGGCGCTAGCCTTCAGGAGGCCAGGGTCGACCTGACCCGCCTGGAGACTCTTCACGCTGCGGTGCTGTCCTCGCTGACGTCAGGGCTGATGGCTGTCGATGACCAGTTCCGGGTGACCTTGCTCAACCGCGCTGGTGAGCTCTTGCTGCGCAGAAGAGGCGAGCAGGTCGTGGGCCTGCGTGCCGACGATGTGTTGCCAGGTGTCGAGGAACACTTGAACCGGGAAGCGGGTTCGCGCTTTGAACTCCACAGTACCGGCCCGGAGATCCGGATCCTCGGCTGCTCCGTCGCCCCACTGTCGGGTGCGGTCCTCCAGCTGCAAGGTTACGTCCTCACGTTCCAGGATCTCACCGAGATCCGAGCTCTCGAGGAAGCGATCCAGCGCTCTGAGCGACTGGCGACGGTCGGCCAGTTCGCGGCTGGTCTGGCACACGAACTACGTAATCCCCTGGGCTCTCTCACCGGCTGCGTCGAGTTGCTCCAGCGAAGCGTCAGCGAGACAACACCCCGGCTCGACTCGACAGCCCAGGCTAAATTGTTCGATATCGTTCTGCGGGAGGCCGAGAGGCTCAACAAGCTGCTCTCGGACTTCCTGCAGTACGCGCGGCCCTCGCCGACCGAACGCCGCGAGGTCCGGCTCGCGGGGCTGGTCGAGGATACGATCCTGGTGGCACAGCGCGAACTGGATGGAGCCGAAGGACCACGCATCGAGACCCAGATCGAGGACCCCACTCTGGTGGTCGACGGCGATCTGGGCCAGCTCAAGCAAGTGCTGTGGAACCTGCTCCGAAATGCCACGGCGGCGGCAGGGACCCATGGCCTGGTCCGGGTGTCCGTGTCTCGGGCTGGCGCACACCAGGAGAGTGTCGCGGTCGACGTCGAGGACAGTGGTTCCGGAGTTCCCGTCGAGCTGCGCAGCCGCATCTTCGATCCCTTCTTTACCACCAAGGAAGGTGGAACCGGTCTCGGGCTCCCGACGGTGCTGCGCATCGTGGAGCAGCACGATGCCACGATCCGGGTCCTCGAGAGCCCCCTCGGTGGTGCCCGACTGCATATTCTCTTCCCCGTACCGAGCGCAGACGCGATCAGCCTGGAGCGTTGACGGGCTCGACGGGGATCTCGATAATGAACGGTCAGTGACATCGTCGTGGTGAGCGCTGGCAGGAGAGCATCCCAGGAGGTGACGTGGCTCGTATTCTGGTCGTCGATGACGAGCGCAGCATGCGGGAGTTTCTCGAGATCATGCTGCAGCGCGCAGGTCACCAGGTGGCCCACGCCCAGGATGCCCCAGAGGCCATTGCCTGGCTGAGCAAGAACGCGGTCGACCTCGTGCTCTCGGATCTGAGGTTCCCTCGTGGCACCGGGATGGATGTCCTGGCGCACATCAAGAGTGCGAATCCGGGCGTTCAGGTTGTGATGATGACCGCCTACGCGACCACCAGCAATGCCATCGAGGCCATGAAGCTGGGCGCGTACGACTATCTCGTCAAACCTTTCAAGATTGATGAAGTCGCCGTGGTGATCGAGCGAGCCCTCGAGCGCCAGAGACTGGAGAGAGAGAACGTCGAGCTCAAGAGTCGACTCGACGGGCGTGCGGCGGCAGGTCGCTTGCTGGGGCAGAGCCCGGCCATGCGCGAGGTCTACGATCTGATCGCCAAGGTGGCTCCGACCCGGACCACGGTCCTGCTCACAGGCGCCTCGGGAACAGGCAAGGAGCTGGTGGCGCGCGCCATCCACCTGCGCGGGCCGCGCAGCGACGGCGCTTTTGTTCCCGTGAACTGCGGGGCCATCCCCGAGCAGTTGATGGAGAGCGAGCTGTTCGGTCACATGAAAGGGTCCTTCACCGGAGCGATCAGCAACAAGCCCGGTCTGTTCGAGATTGCCCGGGGTGGAACGCTATTCCTCGACGAGATCAGCGAGCTCCCGCTGTCTCTGCAGGTCAAATTGCTGCGCGTCCTCCAGGAACGCCGACTGCGCCGCGTGGGTGGTGTCGACGATATCGAGACGGACATTCGCGTGATCGCCGCGACCAACCGGGACCTGCGCTCGGATGTCGACGAGGGGCGTTTTCGCGAGGACCTTTATTACAGACTCAATGTCATCCAGATCCGGCTGCCTACCTTGCAGCAGCGTCGGGCCGACATCCCGATGCTGGCCGAGGCCTTCCTGCATCGCTTCACCGAGGAACAGGGCCGCGAGATCGAGGGTTTCAGCGAGTTGGCCATGGCCCGGTTGATGGATCACCCCTGGCGCGGAAATGTGCGCGAGCTCGAGAACACCATCGAGCGCGCCGTGACCCTGACCGCAGGAACTGTCATCGATCTCCAGGATCTGCCACGTGGCATGGCAGAGGGTCAGGTGGACAAGGTGCCGCAGGTGATACCTGAACTGGCGCTGCCCGACATCCCGGAGCAGGATTTCAACCTCGACCAGGTGCTCGAGAGCTACGAGCGCGCCATCATCGAGAAGGCTCTGGTCCGGAGCCAAGGCGTTCGAAAGCATGCAGCGGTTCTGCTCGGGGTGACTTTCCGCTCGCTTCGCTACCGGCTCGCCAAGCTTGGCATCACCGTCGACGACACCCCAACCCGCGAGGGTTGAAGGGAGCATCCGTGGCGAGGCGTCCGGTGCTGTTCTTTGCGCTGTGTGGCGAGGGGATGGGGCACGCCACTCGCAGCTGGCCCGTGATCCGCCACTTCAGCGAGCGCTACGAGGTCCATGTGTTCGCGGGCGGCCGCGTGCACGAGTACCTGGTATCCCGTGTCGAGCACCTGCACTGGATCCAGACCCTGGCCCTGGTGTACCGCGACAACGCGGTCGATGTCGGTGCTTCGGTGCGTACCAACTTCAGCCACCTGCCGGGGCTGGTCTGGTCTGTTTCCAAGTTCGCGAGCCTGGCCGTGGCTCTCCGCCCTCACGTTCTGGTCACCGACTTCGAGGCTCTGTCGACCTACGCTTCGATCCCGCTGCGCCTCAAGACCGTGGCCTTCGACAACCAGCACATCCTGCGCCGGGCACTCGTTCGGTACCCTCCGCGCTACGAACGAGACGCCCGAGCCGCAGCGCGCGCCATCTTCTGGACCATCCCCTTTGCCAACCGGCATGTCATCTCCACCTTCTTCGAGGCACCCATCACGCGCCCCCACACGCGCATCGTCCCGCCCATCGTGCGCCCCGAGGTCCTCGAACTCACGCCCACCACGTCGGACACCGTCCTGGTGTATCAGACCTCGGACAGCAACCGGCGGCTCGTCCCAGTGTTGAACCAGGTGGACGCACAATTCGTCATTTACGGGCTCCACCGGGAGGAGGTGATCGGGAACTGCACGCTGCGGACCTTCAGCGAAGTTCGGTTCCTCGAAGACCTGGCGCGCGCCCGTTCCGTCATCACCAATGGCGGGCACACTTTGATCACAGAAGCCCTGGCTCTTGGCAAACCCATCCTCTGCGAACCCGTGGTGGGACAGTTCGAACAGGTGCTCAACGCGCTGCTCATCGATGAACTGGGTTACGGCCAGCTCGTGGAGTGCCTGACTCCCGAGGCTGTGCGGGATTTCTTGCAGCTCGAGGACCGCTTCCGTCGAACCATCCAGGAGCGCTATCCGCCTGCGGACAATGCGACCGCTCTGCGTGGGTTGGAGGAAGCGATCCTGGAGCTCTCACCGCTCCTGCGAGAGGTGATGGCGCCTGCGCGCAGCGAGGCCCTGGAGCAGGGAGAGGTAAAGCCGCTCCTGATCACGCACCATCAATCCGACATCGAACGCCCGGAGTTCGGGCGGGATGGAGACGCCGGAGGTTCGATGCCCTGACCGGTGGGCAGCGGCAAGGGTCAGGGCAGCCAGGCCATCCACGTCGCCCGGGTCCGCTGTCGATGAGGGTGGGAGCACTTCCTCTGTCCCGCCGGTGCGCGTGGCGACCACCTGGCAGCCAGAGACCAGTGCCTGCACCACGCTCCTGGGGAGCCCCTCGTGGTGCGACGTGAGCAGGAAAACGTCCAGGGCCGACAGGTAGGCCTGGATGTCGCGTTGCCAGCCCAGCAGGGTCACGACGCTGCCGAGTCCTCGCAGCTCGACGTCGCGCTCAACCTGCGAGCGGAGCTCGCCATCGCCGATGTACAGGAATCGGATGTCAGGACGCCGCCGATGAACCTGCGCAGCCACCGCCACGAAGTCTAGGGGAGCCTTTTGCGGTTTGAAATTCGCAACGGTACCCACGACAGGTGTGGTGGTGTCGATGCCGAGCTGCCGGCGGATCGCTGTCCTGGCATTGGCGTCGAAGGTGAATGCACCGATCTCGAAACCGCTGCGAATCAGGGCGACCCGTGCCGATCCAAACAGGCCGAGCTTGTGTCCTCTCACCTGGTCTCCCTGACTGACGCAGATGTAGGCGTCCGCGAGCGGCGCGGACAGACGTTCCACGGTCTGAAACGCGAGGCGGCGTGTCGGGGTCTGACCAGGATGGAAGGCATAGCCATGCACGCTGTGCACCACGGCGTCGACCTGCCGCGCACGGGCTGCGAGGCGACCGAGGATGCCTGCCTTGGAGCTGTGTGTGTGGACGATGCAGGGCCGAGGTACCGTGGCCAGCAGAGCCTGGAGCTGACGAAGAGCGCGGCGATCCGCGCGCGGGTTGAGGGGGCGGACGAGGTCGGGCACGGTCGTGAAGCGCAGGTCGGGGATGGCTCGGGCTTCGCCGTCGAGCACACCACCCGGGCCGGCCAGGAGCCAGGGTTGAAAGTGCCCACGGTCCAGGCGCCGCACGGTGTCGAGCGTGTTCTGCTGTGCGCCACCCAGCTCGAGCTGGGTGATCACGTGAACCACCTGGATGGGAGTGTCCACGCGCAGAACAAGGTTCTTGGAGGTCACGTCACGTCCCCGGCGGAGAGGACGGGCGTTCTCGCGCCGGTGGCTGGACCATGTCCAGGGTATTCTCCGATCCCTCGAACGAGGAAGGTCGTCTGGGATCCAGCTGCCACAACCAGATAAAGACGCCAAGCGTCCCGGCGACGACCAGACCAAGGATGAGCAGGGCGGTTGTCGCAGTGACCTGTGCCGCGAGAACAGCGAGGGTTCCCATCACAACGCCAGCGAAGATGGCGCCAAGAGTGATGCGCCGGGCTGGTACACCGGCACGTCGGAGACGCACGGCGAAATGATCCGGACTCCCGTGATAGAACGGGATGCGATGGCGCAGCCGCGCCAGGACAACGAAGCCCAGGTCGAACAAGGGGACATAGAGAACGGCCAGGGGTGAGAACAGTGCGGCCAGCGGATTGATCGCGGAGTAATCACTGACCATGGCCAGCGCGCCCAGAACCAGGCCGATCAGCATGGAGCCCGTGTCCCCGAGGTAGATCCGGGCGGGCGGAAAATTGAACCACAGAAAGCCAAGCAGGCTGCCAAAGAGTGCCGCACATAGAACCGCGACCAGCACCTCTCCCTGCAACAGAGCGAACACACCGAAAAACGCTGTGGCGACGGCACCGATGCCTGCACACAGACCATCGTGGACGTCGATGATGTTGAATGCGTTGGTCACGGTCACCAGCCAGAAGACGCTGATCAGCGTGTCCAGGGGTTCCGGGACCGCGTCGATCTGAATCTGCACTCCGGCTCGAACCAGCACCAGGGCAGCTATCAGCTGTCCCAGCAGCTTGTCTCTGGGTACCAGCGTACCGAGGTCGTCGACGAGCCCGAAGCAGACGACCAGCGAGGCAGCCAGGAAGATCGCCAGGACCTTGGACTCCAGCGGGTGAACCACCGCCACGGCCGCGATGAGCGCCAGGAACACCACCAGACCGCCCAGGTACGGGACGGGTTCGCGCTGGTGCTTGAGGTGGCCGTCTGGTCTATCGACGATGTCGTAGCGCTCGGCTGCACGGCGGATGAAGGGTGTCAGGTAGAGCGAAAAGGCCAGCGCCAGGACGCCGCTCAGGCTCACCACCAAACCCGTGTCGAGCGAATGATTCACCGTACTGGCTCCGCGCTCCCTGTGTGGCGGACGCTAGCAGTCCTGCGTGATCCAGGGCAAGGGTGCCGCGACGACGGAACGCCAGAGCTGAATTGTGCGCTCGACCATGCTCTGCTCGCTGAAGCACCGGGCAACACGGAGCCGTGCGGCCGTTCCCATGGACTCGACGTCCACCGTCGTGCACAGGCGATCGAGCGCGCTGCTCAGCGCCAGCACCTCACCGGCTGGCACCAGCAACCCTGTGCTTCCGTCCACCACGAGCTCTCGGTTGCCTGCGACATCAGAGGCAATCACGGGTCGCGCGCAGGCCATCGCCTCGAGGGCCGAGACCGATAGGCCTTCATGAACACTTGGCAGGACCAGGGCGTCGATGGATCGCAAGAAAGCCTGGCTGTCATGGACGGTACCGAGGAACTGCACCCGGTTCCCGAGTCCACGGCGGTGCGCCTGGCGTTGCAGCGCATCCCGCCTGGGGCCATCTCCAGCCACGCGCAGGGTCAGGCCGAGATCGGGCCGCAGCGCCAGGGCCTCCAGCAGGACGTGCAGTCCTTTGTCTTCGTGGAGCCGTCCGAGGAAACCAAGGGTGTGTACCGCGTGCGGTGGTGAGGCACTTTCGTCGACACGGACACCGTTGTGGATGACGTGAAAAGATCTGCGAGCGATGCCCAGCTCACGCGCTGCGAGGTCCGCCACTGCCTCGCTCACGGCGATGTGCGCCGATACCCAGTGCCCGGTCCAGGCTTCCACGCTGGACTCCACAGGCTGCAGGAGGTGCGAGGTGTGATAGGTGCTGACGCAGCGAAGACCTGCCCGACGAGCCGCCAGACGCGCGACCGTGTTGCCCTCGAACAGCATGCCATGGAGAAGGTGGACACCCTGACGTCTCAGCGCGTGTCCCAGGTGCAGCGCCGCAGCAGTGGTCGCCAGGGGTGAGCGCAGCAAACCCGGGGCGCGGTCCAGAGAACGCACCGGGATACCTTCCGCCGCAAGAGTTGTCGCCACGGCTCCGCCACCGCGCACCGCGACGACGTGGATCTGGCAGCCCAGGCTCCGGGCGCCAAGGGCAAGCTGACGCGTCACGGTCTCGGCACCGCCGACGTCCAGCCGGTTGATCACGATGGCCACCTTCATGTCACGGCATCATGCAGCTGGAGGTGTCGCCGAAGGCAGACGAGGGCCCAGATCAGGGGTGCGTGATCGCGCTCGCGACGCAGGTGTTCATCGGCCAGGCGGGTGACGCCGGGGATCGACAGGCCCAGATCACCGAGCACGCTGTCGTGGCAGGTCGCATCCATTTCTTCTCGCAAGGGGCCGCGCAACCACTCCGCGAGTGGGATTGTGAAGCCTTGCTTGGGACGGTGCACGGGCGCCGGATCGAGGACACCCCGCAGTACTCCCCGGAGTACCGCCTTGCCTCCGTCCCGGACATGGAGTTCGGGGCCGACGGCGCGCGCCACGGCGGCTACCCGCGAATCCAGGAACGGCACTCGTACCTCCAGTCCAACGGCCATGCTGGCCCTGTCCACCTTGGTCAGGATGTCCTCGGGCAAGAAGGTCTGTTCATCGACCCGGGACGCATAGAGGGCCGAGGGAACATCGAGGCCTGGTGGGGCTGCGCGCTCGAGGGCTTCGAGCGCCAAGGTCTCGAAGGTCGGTGCGACGCGCTCCAGGACGTCTGGGCTGGCGATGCGCAGCGTGTCGGCGTACAGGCGCAGCCTGTCGTCGGAGGCCAGGGATGCAGCGACAGCCTGGAGCTTGCGCGCCGGGTGGGTCAGGCGGGGCAATTGCCCGAGAGCACGCAGGCGTCCATACATGCGATCGATGGTGCGCGCCGGGATACGTGCTGCGGCGCGAGCGATGGCAGCACGAGCAGGTCGAGGTACCTGCCGCACACGCTCCGCCAGCGCAAATAGCCGGTAACGGGTGTAGCCCAGGAATAGCTCATCCCCGCCGTCACCAGACAGCACACACTTGACCTGTCTTCGTGCGAAGCGCGCGATGAGGCTCGTGGGGGCGGCCGAGGGATCCGCAAAGGGCTCGTCGAAGATCCGCGCAAGATCCTGCAGCGCATCGCGCAGAGTCTCCGGGCGCAGCTCGCGTTCCTGCCAGGGTAGACCCAGCTGTCCGGCGATGCTCCTGGCTGCAGGGCGCTCGTCGTAGGCCTGCTCGGCGAAGCCCATCGTGAAACAGGACGGTGTGGCACCGGACTGCGCGGCCAGGGACGCGACCAGCGCTGAGTCCACACCTCCGGAGAGAAAGCAGCCCACCGGCACGTCGGCGATCAGGTGCGCCTGCACGCTTTCTTCAAGTGCATCGCGGATCTCTTCGACGGCTTCGGAGAGACGTGTGATGGGCCGGACCGGCGCAGAGTGGGCGTATGCATGGACCTGCATCGCTCCGTCTTGCACGACGAGGGTGTGCCCCCTGGGTAGCTTGCGTGCACCCCGGCAGATGGTGTGAGGCGCTGGCACGTAGCCGAGGGCCAGGTATTGGGCCAGGGCATTGCCGTCGACGCCAAGGTCGATCCCGGGGACCAGGCGCAGTGCGTTGAGGTCCGATGCGAAGGCGAAAAGACCTGGCCGGTGCGCGTAGACGAGGGGCTTCACCCCGAAAGGGTCGCGCGCGCACAGCCATCGATCCCGGTGCAGGTCAAGAAGTGCAAAGGCGAACATTCCCCGCAGGCGGGTCACGACCGAATCACCCCAGGCCTCATAGCCGTGCACGATGACCTCGGCGTCCGAGCTCGAGCGGAACACATGTCCCAGCGCCTGGAGTTCGCGCTGCAGCGATGGGTAGTTGTAGATCTCGCCATTGAAGGTGAGCCATACCGAGGTGTCTTCGTTCGGCATGGGTTCACGGCCGCTGTCACTCAGGTCAATGATGGCGAGGCGGGTGTGCACCATGCACAGCGGCGCGTTGTCGCGCTCGACCATGGCCAGATCCCCACCATCCCGGGCGAATTGCTGGATGCCGCTGCCATCCGGCCCCCGCGGTCGCAGGGAGTCGATGAGGCGCTGCGGCAACCCGGAGGGCGTGCGCGCGGTGTCGGTGAAATCGTAGCCAGCGATGCCACACATAACTGCGAGTCTACTCTGCCTGCTCTTTCGTGCCAGGTCTTGATGCAGGTGTCTCCGAGGCGCCCCAGACCGAGCGCAACCAGCGTCGTAGGTGCAACAGCTGAGCGCGATGGTCGTGCGAGATTGCAGAGAGCGCAGCTGCGAGCCAGAGCCGTGCTTCGGCGGGACTGAGCTGCAGCGCCAGCCGGAGGTCTCGCCGGGCCTCGCGTCTCTGACCATGGTGCAGCAGGCGCTCGGCACTCTGCCTGTACACATTCGCCAGTGCCTGCCGCCGAATTTCCGGCGACACGGCGCGCCTCGCCATCGCGCCCTCGACAATGAGGAGATGCTGGCGGCGCATATCTTCAAAGCGATCGATCCGGTTGCTGACACTTTCGGCATGGCGCCGGTAATAGACCCAGTGCCCCGGTACGGTGACGACGTCATGTCGAGCCGCGAGTTCGAGCCAAAGCGCGTAGTCCTCTCCAATGGCGTCTGCGCGCTCATCGAAGGGTGCATGCGACGGCAAGGCACTGGAGCGCACGAGCACGGCCGAGGTGGTGATGCAGGTCTGGATGAGCAGCCGCTCAAAGGGGTGCTGTTCCAGATCCGGCGGCAGGGACCGTGCGACTCTGGTTCCGTCCGAGAAGCTCTCGAGGATGCCCCCCGCCACGAGAGCGGCCGCAGGGTGAGCGAGAATGGCATCCTCTGCTTGCCGCAGCCAACCCGGATCCCACCAGTCGTCTGCGTCGAGGAAAGCAATCCAGTCTGCGCTGCCTTCAAGCGCCAGCATTCCTCGGTTTCTTGCCTGTGCCGGGGACGAGCTTGTCTGTTGAAGTATCTCAGCCGCGTGATGGCGTGCGACTGCGAGGGTCTCGTGGTCATCCGGGGAGGTCACTACGAGGGTCCGTTGCGGAGCGCGGGTCTGGGATGCCACAGATTCGAGCGCTTGGCCGAGGGTCCTCGCAGCCCGAGCTGCTGGAATAAGCACCGCGAGTCTCATGCGGGGTCGATCCACTTCGGGTCACGAGACCCGGTCAATTGCCACAGCACGCTCTGCACGAGACACAAGCTGTGACGACCTCGTGTGGATCGAACGAGAGCCTGAGCAGTTCGCAGGACCGACGCACTTGTCAGGAGGCCAGACTGAAGGGTGTGCTGCCAGGGGCGGTGTGTCTGGAGTCCGAGGAGGCGATCCCCCATGTCGCGACTAGCGAGGCGAAGTAGCCCCTGTCGCATGAGCGCTGAACTGATCCAGCCAGCCGCCCGTCTGGAACCTGACCCAGGGACTCGCGGCGAGGCCTGTCGGTGGGCTTTCGTGCGCTCGACATCGACCCTGACGGCATGCCTCTGCATGAGCTGACCGGGCACGACCCTCTGGACTGCCAGCACCTCGCTGATTTTGGCGAAGCGCGCTCCTGCCGCGACGGCACGCAGCCAGAAGTCATGATCGCCCAGCAGGCGATAAGTGGGATCGAAGCCGCCGAGCTTGTCAAACAACGATCGCCTGAAGAAGATCGCTGGCTGTGCCAGGTGGCCACCCGCTCGTAGAAAGCTCGGCAACAGCCAGGCAGGGGGCTGGACCACGAGAGCCGCCCGCCCGCGATCGCCATCCCACTCGAGTGCATCGCCGTAAACGAGATCGGGTGTGTCCTCCTCCGTGAAGCGACCAAGGACCAGTTCCGGTGTCCAGGGAAGTAGCAGGTCGTCGCAGTTGAGGTAGCCCAGAAACGCTGCCTGGCATAGGTGGATACCCTCGTTCACGGCCTCGTACATACCGCCATCGGGCCTCGAGATGTAGCGCAGGGAGCTCCCTCGTCGTTGCTGCGCACGTTGCAGCTCATCTTGGGTGCCATCATGGGATGCCCCATCCACGACGACGTGCTCGACGCGGGGTCCGAGCCGACGTACATTGGCCAGGCACTGCTGGAGGTAGGCGCGCTGGTTGAGCGCAGGAGTCACCAGGGAGAGGTCAATGGTCGACATGATTCGCGGGTCCCTCGACGCGGGTCTCATGATGGCGGCTGGCGCTCTGCCGCGCAACCTTGACCTGCGGTCCGAGGGTAGGAACCGATGGGCGGACAGGCCTTGACACGGTGGCGCATTGCCCGAGTCCAGCCCGACGACGTCGCGGGCGGTGCCGAGAGGATGGCGCAGCGCCTGCACCAGGCGGTTCGCCAGCGTGGCCATGTTGACCACGTGTTTGTCGGGAACAAGCGCAGCCTCGATCCAGATGTCTTTGTCGTCGACAACAGAGCACGACAGGGCAGTGTTGTGGGGCTCGCAGCGCGCGCCTTCGAGCATGCGTCCGGGATCCCTTTTGCTTACTTTCCGGGAAGCCGAGCCCTGGTGGAACAGCTGTGCCGCTACGATGTCGTGCACCTGCACAACCTGCACGGCGACTTCTTCGAGCTGCGGCGGGTCCCGGAACTCGCGGCGCGAGTACCTGTCGTCGTCACCCTGCACGACCTGTTCTGGGCCACCGGCCACTGCGCACAGCCCATGGACTGTCCACGCTGGAGCCAGGGTTGTGGCCACTGTCCGGACCTCGCGCGATACCCGATGGTGCACCGCGACGCCACGGCCTTCAACCGCTGGAACAA
Organism: Pseudomonadota bacterium; assembly: GCA_043821645.1. Classification (GTDB taxonomy): domain Bacteria; phylum Myxococcota; class JACRCW01; order JAFGSX01; family JAFGSX01; genus JBDRCO01. The sequence continues at coordinate 151,670 of JBDRCO010000052.1, forward strand.
GCGCAACCTCATCGCGCGTGGGCCGCACCAGATCATCGCGCCGACACAGTGGATCCGCGACCGCTGGCACGAGGCCGGTATGCCGGGGCCCGATCCCGTGGTGGTTCCGCGCGGCCTGGACCTCGAGGTTTACCGCCCGGGCGATCGCGCCAAGGCCCGCCACCAGATGGGTCTCGAGACTGGCCGGTCGATCGTGATGTTCTCGGCCCAGGGTGGGATCGAGAACACCTACAAGGATGGCCAGACGGTCATCGAGACCTTGCGGCGACTCATGGCATTGACCGGGGCCGCGTGCCCGACTCTGCTTGTCCTGGGTGGCGGACGTGCCGAGTTCCCTGCGGATCTCCAAGCCCACATTCATCGTACTGGCTTCCTCGACGACACCGCAGCGGTGGTGCGCTGCTACCAGGCTGCAGACGTCTTGCTGCATGCTACGCGAGCCGATAACTCTCCGCTGGTGATCATCGAGGCCATGGCCTGCGGGCTTCCCGTCGTCGCCAACGCCATCGGAGGCATCGCCGAGCTGGTGGTGCCGGGTGAAACCGGCTGGCTCAGTGAGGCAGGTGACGTCGAGTCCCTGACGCATCAGGTCCAGGTCTTGCTCGACGATTCTCGTCTGGCGACGGACATGGGAGCACGTGCCCGCGCGCGCGCACGCACCAGGCACGATGTGCAGCGCTATGTGGATCGCGTCCTTGAGGTTTATGCCGAGGCTCGTCGTCGCTGTGCGGCGGGCCCCACTCGAGGAAACAGGCGCTCAGGTGCGTGATGGCTGAGTCCTATTCACGAACCAGCGCACCGTGCGCTCGAGCCCCTGGGCGAGGGACGTGCTTGCCTCCCAGCAGAGCAGCCGTTGGGCGCGATCGACGCGGGCAAAGTTGCGCCGGATCTCGCCCTGCCTGAAGTCCTCGCGCACGACCTGACAATCCAGTCCGGCCTGGTCTCGGAGAATGGGCAGCAGCACACCGAGCAGTGCATTCAGCGAAGTCTCCTGGCCACTCGCGATCTGTAGCAACTCTCCGCGGAGGTTCGCCCGCGCCGCGTCGACGATCGCCTGGCACAGATCCTCGACGTACAGAAAGTCGCGCGTCTGGCTGCCGTCACCGTAGATGTGGAGGGTCTCACCAGCCAAGGCCTGGGAGACAAAGCGCGCGACCACGCTTCCCTTGCGGTCCGAGCGGGGCCCGTAGACGTTGCTGAAGCGCAGCGCCACTGTGCCGAGGCCAAAGGACGCGGCGTAGGCCCGGGCATAGGCCTCACCGCACGCCTTGCTGGCGCCGTAGGGCGAAATCGGGCGCACCGGCATGTCCTCGTGAAAAGGCGCCGGTTGGTCACCGATGGGAGCCCCAGACGACGCGAGAATCACACGCGCCACGCGGTTCAAGCGCGCAGCCTCGAGCACGTTGAGCGTCCCCAGGACATTGACCGCGAAGTCGCCGCGAGGATCCTCGATCGAGGGCAGCACCCCGGTGCGCGCCGCGAGGTGGACGATGGCGTCGCAATCCATGCTGACCTGCTGAACCAGCTCCGGATCCCGCACATCGCCAACCACCAGCTCGACGTCTCCTGGGACAGCACGCCCGGGATCGACGACCCTTGCGACGCGCTCCAGATCCGAGCGTGTCCCCACCGACAGATCGTCGAGCACGCGCACACGCGCACCGGCATCCGTGCACAGCCTTTCGATCAGATGGCCGCCAATGAACCCGCAACCGCCTGTGACCAGCCACTGCATCAGCTAAACACACCGTCGAGATAGCGCGAGGCCCGACGGGAACCGTCCCAGCGGATATCAGGCAACAGGGCATGTGCTCGTGCCTCGATGCGGCCCTTGTGCGTGGTCAAGTCGCGCAGAATCGTGTCCAGCTCCGCGTCCATGTCCCGGGTGGGCTGGTAGCCCAGGTCCAGCAGGTGCTGATGGTCGGGCTGGTAGTGGTGTTCTTCCAGCTCCTTGCGCGGGTTCTCGATGTTGCGGATCTCGACCTCGAGGCCGGCGCGACGGGCGGCCTGCTGCACCTTGGTGGCCAGCTCGGTGATGTCGTAGACCTCCTCGAACTGGTTGAAGACCCGGTACTCGCCGGTCGCCGGTGGATTCTCGATGGCCAGGGTCAGGCATTGCATCGAGTCGCGCAGCGGCAGGAAACCGCGCTTCTGGTGGCCCTTGCCAAAGGGCGTCAGGGGCTGACCCACCACAGCCTGGGCGCAGAAGCGGTTGATGGCCGTACCGAAGCACTGGTCAAAATCGAAGCGTGTGAGCAGCCTGTCGTCGTCGCCCATGGCGTCGATGCGCGTACCGTAGACCACGCCCTGCATGATGTCCGTCGAGCACAGACCCCAGACGCGGCAGGCCATGGCCACGTTGTTGGAATCGTGGACCTTGGTCTGGTGGTACCAGCTCCCCGCCTGGCGCGGGAAGGGGAGCCTGTCCTTGCGCCCCCGGTACTCGATCTCGAAGAAGCCCTCCGGGATGTCGAGGTTGGGCGTGCCGTACTCGCCCATGGTGCCCAGCTTGACCAGATGCGCCTCGGGGCAGGCATCGCGCATGGCGTGGAGCACGTTCAGGGTGCCCACCAGGTTGTTCTGGTGCGTGTACACCGCGTGCTGGACGTCGATCATGCTGTACGGCGCCGAGGGCATCTCGGCCAGGTGCACGATGGCGTCGGGCTTGAAGGCGCGCAGCTGGTTCCACACCAGGCTGTAGTCCGTCAGATCGCCGCGCACGAAGCGCAGGTTCTTGCCAAAGTGCTCGCGAAAGGCTTGCAGCCTGTCGGTCATGCGCAGGATGGGGGTCGCCGACTGCGAGCCCATCTCGGCCACCCAGTCACGTCGGAAGTAGCCATCGATCCCGGCCACCTCGTGCCCGCGCCCGGTCAGGTGCAGGGCCAGCGACCAGCCCAGATATCCGTCGACACCAGCGATGAAGACTCTCATCCGTCAACCTCGAAGGTCAAAAAAGGCGCGAACGAACACTGCGTCGTCGGCTCCCGGCAGGCATCGAATCTGACATCCACCTGCGCAGGCGGCAACGCTTTTCACCGCGGTCTGGACGTCGTGGTCAGGCCTTCCAGCAGCGCGTGCAGCGGCGCGCGAGAGGTGGCACGCACCGCGCCAAGCAGGCGTTCTGGATGGTGCCGCGTTGCCCGGGCCAGGGACACGATCATGCGTGCGACGCCTCGCGCAGAAGGGTCTTGCCAGTAAGCTTGGCGCGCCAGTACCAGCGAGAGCTCCACGAAGCCCAGGTCGCGGCAACGCAGCGTGTACTCGGCCAGGACCGCTGCGCGACTGTTGCATCGAGCAGCAATCTGGCTGGCTCGAGCGAGTTCCTCGCCCAGTCTCTCGTCCTCGCCCTGCAACCTCCTGGCCCAGGCGATGCGCGCCACGCAACCGCTCGCCGCCTGAAGCGTGCGCGAACCTGTGCTGATGCAGCCTGCATGGTAGCGCCTGTGGTACAGGCGCACTGGGAGTGCTGCGATCGTCGAGGAATCGAGGGCACGCAGGATCTGGTCGTAGTCGCCACCCGAGAAGAACTCCGGGCGATATGGAGCTCGCTCGAAGACCTGACGGCGGGCCACGAGTGCCGCGTGGATGATCGGCATCTCCTGCCAAGCTCGGCGCTCGATCTCGAGGGGGTCGCACAGGGTATCCTGTCCCCCTGTGACCCTTCCTTCCGCGTCGATCTCGCTGCTGAAGCAGGAGACCACGTCGATGCCCGGGTCGGCCTCGAGGGCACCAACCTGCACCGCCAGCCGTTGAGGACAGCTCTCGTCGTCGGCATCCATGCGCGCGATGTAGGTGCCGGTGCAGATCGGGAGACCTGCGGTGGCACCACCGTAGGGCCCACGATTCTCGTCGAGGCTCAAGATCTTCAGCCGGGGATCCACGCACCCCAACCTCAGTTCCGCCACGGACCCGTCGGTCGATGCGTTGTCGACCAGGACCAGTTCGAGGTCGGACCAGGTCTGGTTCAGGATGCTCTCGACAGCAGGTCTCAGGAACCTGCTGGCGTTGTGGGCGACCATGAGGACGGAGACGGGCACCATGGGCATCTAGTCCTTGGCTCAGCCGCTCTGGACCTGCGCTTCGACCCAGCGGAAAGTCGCGCGAAGACCATCGGCCAGCGCAGCAGACGGTGCCCACCCAAGTTTCTCCCGGATCAGTCTATTATCCGAATTGCGCCCCCGCACGCCGAGGGGCCCGGGCACATAGTGCAGCCCCAGAGACTTGCCCGAAATCTCAATGACCTTGCCGGCGAGTTGCCCGATCGAGACCATCTCCTCCGAGCCGATGTTGATCGGCTCGCTGCACTCCGACTGCATCAGGCGTCGCACGCCTTCCAGGCACTCGTCGATGAACAGGAAGGATCGGGTCTGCTTGCCATCACCCCAGATCTCGATCTCGGTGCCGTCGGCAGCCATGGCAACCTTCCGACAGAGAGCCGCCGGGGCCTTCTCCCGCCCGCCAGTCCACGTGCCCTGCGGACCAAAAATGTTATGGAATCGCGCGATCCGGACCGGGAGGCCAAAATTGCGCTGGTAGGACAGGAAGAGACGCTCACTGAACAGCTTTTCCCAGCCATACTCACTGTCCGGAGCAGCAGGATAGGCGGAGTCCTCGGCGCAGTTCGGGTTATCAGGGTCCAGCTGGTTGCGCTCGGGGTAGATGCAGGCCGAGGACGAATAGAACAGGCGGCCTACCCCAGCCAGCCGGCTTGCCTCGGCGATGTTGAGGTTGATGGTGGCCGAGTTGTGCATGACCACGGCGTCGTGATCGCCGGTGAAGATGTACCCGGCGCCTCCCATGTCAGCGGCGAGCTGGTAGACCTCATTAAAAGGTACTGAAAGGACCTTGCGGCAGAGTTCGGGATCCCGAAGATCTCCCAGCACGAAGTCATCTGCGACTGTGGGTGAGAACTCTGGCAGCTTGAGATCGACGCCTCGAACCCAGTATCCCTCTTTCTTCAGCCGGTGGGCGAGGTGACTACCAATAAAGCCGCCGGCTCCACAGATCAGTGCGGTCGGTGTCTGGCCCACTTACGCCTCCTGCCTGGGGCCCAGGTAGCGGCCGAGTGCACGATACAGGGCCACCTCGCTCCAGGTGCTCTCGTCCAGTATTCTCCAGCAGTCGATGACGGCGATGCGGGTATCCCTTTTTCCAAGCACGCCTGGATCGAGATTGCGGTAGACGCTCCACGCCGTGGCAACGACCAGCACATCGCAATCACGCGCAGCATCCTCGACACTCGTACAGTAGCGAACGCGTTCGCCAAGGAGGACACGGGCACTGCGCAGCGCCTGGGGATCGTGCACGCTGACCTCGTAGCCCTGCCGCACGAGCCTGTCCGCCAGCCCGACCGCGTGTGACTCCTCCGTCACATCGGTGTCAGGTTTGTAGGACAGGCCCGCGATCGCGACGCGTCCTCCGCGCGGTGCATAGGTGGTGACGATCTCGTATAGAGCGTCGAGCTGTGAGCTGTTGACGGCGTCCACTGCCCCCGCGAGCGGTGCAACGGCCTGGTTTCCCTGTGCCACATGCATGAAGGCTCGGTTGTCCCGGGGAAAACAGGGACCGCCAAAACCGATCGCCCCGCGCAGATACCTGCGGCCGATCCGGGAATCGAGGCCGAGGGCATTGGTGATGACGTCGGAGTCAGCACCGGGGATGTGCTCGCACAGCCGGGCGAGTTGATTGGCAAAGGTGATCTTGGTCGTGACGTAAGCATTCAGCGAGATCTTGGTGAGTTCTGCATTGACGAGGCTCATCCGGTTGACGGGGGGATCGTTCTCGCAGGCGCGTTTGTAGAAGTCCTCGAGCACCCGCCCGGCCCTCTCGTCCTGCTCTCCGATGAGCACGAAATCGGGATTCAAGAAGTTATGGATCACGCTGCCAAGAGCGATGAATTCCGGGCTGTAGCACAGACCGAAGTCGTGACCACATCGCTTGCCACTGGCTTTTTCGAGAACCTGCAGGATAGTGCCTCCCGTCGCTCCGGGCAACACGGTGCTGGTGATGACGACGACAAAGTAGCGGTCCATGCGAGCCAGACTTTTTCCGATCTCCTCGCACGCAGGCAACATGTAGCGAAGAGAAAACGATCCATCCGCCTCGCTGGGCGTCGGAACGATGATGAATGCTGCGTCGCTTCGCTCCAGCGCCTCCGCGTAGTTCCGAGTCACGTGCAGGCGGTCGCGACCACGATCCAGCATGTCCTGCAGACCTGGTTCGAAGACAGGTGCACAACCCCTGGTGAGGCTCTCGATGGTGGATTCCACGACATCCACACCCGTCACCTCGAAACCCTTGCACGCAAGCGCTGCCGCGAAGGGAGATCCGAGTTTTCCCAGACCCACGATGCAGGGCTTCTCGATACGTCTCTCGGTCGTCATGCTCATGGCGATTCCTCAAAAAGAAGGGTGCGAAATATACCGGACACCCCTCGCTGCGACAACCAGGCTGGAATGGCCTGCGCGGGCCTTCTCAGCGCGTGGCGAGCTTGCACTGGATGAGGGTGTGCCACCCCAAGGAGGCCTCGAGTGCCTCGAACATGCCCTTGGGCATGGCGCGGAACCACGGCTGCAAGACGTACTCGTGCTGCAGATAGTTCTCGATGACATAAGGGAAGATGTGTGCCTGCCTGAGATCAACGATGTCAAAATCCCCGAGGAGTTCACTGATCTCGGCATGCGAGTAGGTCTGTGCAATGGGGCAGCCACTTTGAGCCTCAGGTTGATCGAAACCCGCATCTATCATGATGCGCTTCCAGGAGTCCCGCGCATACAGCATCAGTCGAAACTCCGACTCGTGCGTCATGTGGTTCTTCACGTGCGCGATTACGCGTGCCGGATCCGGCGTGTGATGGATGACACCAAAAGAATAGACCAGATCAAAGGTCTGTCCCTCGAGGATCTTATCGAGTTCTTCGGCGTTGCCCTCGAGCAAGTGGCCCGAGAGCCCGAAGCACGCAAAACGCTGGCGCGCGATCTCGAGAGTCCGGGTAGAAAGCTCCACACCTGTGTAGTCGGCTCCCGCGCGCGCGAAATTGATGGCGTCGGTGCCAATACCGCAACCGACCTCCAGCACCCTGCGCCCCCGCCACCGCTCAAAATCGGCAAAACCCGGAATGTGGGGCTCAACCCTGTACTTCCGCTGTTCGACCTGGTCGAAATACTCCCGTGTTCCGATGGGGGCCCTGGAGTGCTTGATGTTGCAGGGGCGTCTGTCCCAGAACTCACGCACGACGGCAATATCGACGGTTTCCGGACCCAAGCCCACCTCCGTTCAGCCCCGGTGACCTCGCCCCGGAGCCTTGCCCTGACCCCCTGCCGCAGGAGCGATCCAGCGGACAATCCTGTCCACGCCAGCGATGCCGAGGTGGAGCGGCCTCCGCACGGGTCTGAGCCAGCTATGTAGCAGTGGAGCAACCTGCAGTCGACGCTGAATTCGGGGCCAGTCGAGAACGGGTACGAGGTCCCCGAGAGGGGTCAAGCGCCAGGTGGCGTCGTTGATATCCATCAGGCGCTCTGGGGCGCCCGCCAGTTGCTTGTTGAGCTGTGCCTCCGCTCCGGTCCAGGCGGAGCCGGAACTCGCCGGGACATGACCGTAGTCGTGGTTCTGGTGGATCACCCGAGTGGCCTCGGTGGCGTCGACGATGGCAGCTCCCCGAGCTCGCGCACCGTACACGAGCCAGTTGTCCCAGGCCGTTCTACCCAGAGCGAATGGAGGAATCGTGTTCCATAGACCTTTGCGGAACGTAAAATAGTCGATGCCGGAACGGGCGTGGATCTTGCCGTGTTCCGCGGCCCTGGCCAGGATCTGACCCGCACACGCGGCATCCCCCACGTCGAGCCTCTCGGTGACGTCAAGATCGGTGCGCTGTCCGATCATCAAGAACCTGCGAAGACGGGACGCATGCTTCACGGCGGCCAGGAAATCGCCGAGCAAGATGATGTCTGCGTTGACATAAACCAGGATTTCGAAACGGGCGTGCCTCGCCGCAAGCTCAAAGATGCTGCTCACCAGCGGGGTACCATGCGCGTTGCATGTGACCTGGGGCAGATGACGAAATCCATGTGCCCTGGCGGCCTCGGCCACGCCGGTGTCGTCACCGAGCAACAACACCTCGACATCCTCACCTAGACCCCGCCAGCTCCGCAGAGCGTTGTCCTGGAGCTGCGCGATGGGGCCCGTAAAGGGCTTGGGGACAGCGAAGATGGTCAGCACGGTCGGCCCTTGCTCAGGACGAAGCAGCCGAGCGCGTACACGTTCTGAGAAGGTAGGTTCGAGGCACAGCTGGCCTCAAAGCCTTCGGCCATCGAGCGCTCGCAGCCAGTCCATCGGTTCTGGTCATCCTTGATGAAGAAGTCTTGTTTTTCGACCGAGAAACCCGCGAGCAAGGCCGGAAGTCTGCCCGCACCGTACACCCGGCCGTTGGGCCGAAAGACAGCGTCGCGACCCACGGGAACGGTCATGACCACACGACCGCCCGTGCGCAGCAGATCCCCGATGCGTTGCATGGCGATCAGATCGCCATCGGCGTCTTCATCCTGGATGCCGTAACGCCCGGCCACACCGACATGTTCGACGGTCGAGCAGCTGATGACCAGGTCGTAAGACGCCAGAGCCAGGGGCAACTTGAGCAGATCACCGCGGAGTTCGCGCAGGTGAGTGTGAAGGTATGAGCGTGGCGCGAGGTTGGGGTCGACCAGATCCACCACGAAGCCACGTAGGGCAGCAGCGAGGCCGAGGGGACTCGATCCCGCTCCGAAGTCGAGTGCGCGACCAGGACCGGGTGGGAGGTTCGCGGCGATCCACATCCACTCGATGTCGCGGTCTCCAGCAAGGTTGGGAACGCGCGGGCGTGTATCCAGGTGGCCCACCGGGGAGTAACGGCGAAACAGGCGCGCGACCCTGCGACCTTTGGAAAGGCCGCCGGCAAGTGCGGACATGACCGGGTGTCTGGCAGGAGCCTGCTTGCCCAGGCCTGCAAGCACGGCGAGAGCCTCGACGGCGCGCGACGGGTCGTGGAGCAATGCGTGCGCCGCATGTTCAACGGTCTGCCTCGCCAGGTCGCCGGAGGACGCATAGTGAGCAGCGCGCAAGCGGGCGCTGGAGAGTGCTTGTTCTTTTTGGTCCAGGATCCGGGGTGAGGTGTCAGGGTTTTGCAGGATCTTCTCGGTCACGCGGACGCAGTCCGCGGCGATCTTCTCTACGTCGGACGAGTGACCCGCGATCCGGCGCGCAAAGGCGAGGACCCCCGGCAGGTAGTGGATGCCGCCACGGGCACCGATGCGCAGCCACAAATCGTGATCCACCTTGAGCAACGTGGGATCGAGATCCCCCACGCGATCGATGGCCCGGCGGCGCACGAAGGCGGCTGGTTGGGGTATGCAGTGGTCGCACTCGAGGACAGCGCACTCGAAGTCCCATTTCCTCAGGTAGGCCATCCCGGTCAGGCGACCATCGGCATCGATCGTACCGCAGTCACCGTAGACCACATCCGCGTCGTCATGCTCTTGCAGGTATGCCACGGCACGGCGCGCGGCATCCGGGACAATCCAGGTGTCGTCGGCATTGAGCCAGGCCAGGATGTCTCCTCTCGCCATGCGCCAGCCCTTGTTGATGGCGTCGCCGAAACCCTGGTCCGGTTCACTGATCCAGCGCAGCCGGTCGCCGTAACTGTCCAGGATGGCGAGTGTCCCGTCGGTCGAACCGCCATCGACAACGATGCACTCAACGTTCGCATCCTCCTGGCCGAGGATGCTATCGAGCGTGGGGC
>JBDRCO010000053.1:0-65468 GCA_043821645.1 Pseudomonadota bacterium
TGACCGCAGAGATCCAGGGCAAGAACTGCGTGCAGACCAAGGAGTACATGCGGGCCTATCACATGGACCTGTTGAACAACTGGCGCGACGAGGCGGTGCGCGAGGGCCTGCGGGTGCACACGGCGCACGACGGTCAGACCTACGACAAGAGCCTGACCAACACCTGCCTCAAGTGCCACTCCAATCAGCAGGACTTCTGCGACGCGTGTCACAACTACCTCGGCGTCAAGCCGTACTGCTGGGACTGCCACATCGACGCGAAGGGAACGAAGTGATGGACGACAAAGGTCGGAGACGTTTCCTCAAGATCGCGGGGTGCACGGCCCTGGGGCTCGGCAGCGCGCCGCTGTGGAGCGCGGTCGCCGGTGGTTGGCCGCGCGGCACGAAGAACCCGCAGGCGCTCAAGGGCGGGCGCTGGGCCATGGTGATCGACCTGAAGAAGTGCCAGGAGCAGCAGGGCTGCACCGACTGCATCGAGACCTGCCACCGGATTCACAACGTGCCGCACTTCGACGATCCCAACCGCGAGGTCAAGTGGATCTGGAAAGAAGACTTCAACGGCGCCTTCCCCGATCAGGGACAGGACTTCCTCGAGTCCGGCGTGAACCAGAAGCCCGCGCTGATCACCTGCAACCACTGCGACCGCGCGCCCTGCGTCCGCGTCTGCCCGACCAAGGCGACGTGGAGGCGGGAAGACGGCGTGGTGATGATGGACATGCACCGCTGCATCGGCTGCCGCTACTGCATGGTGGCCTGTCCGTACGGCGCGCGCAGCTTCAACTGGTCGGATCCGCGCAAGGCGCTCAAGTCTCAGGACAAGGGCTTCCCCACGCGGATGAAAGGTGTGGTGGAGAAGTGCAACTTCTGCGCCGAGCGCCTGGCCAAGGGCCAACTGCCGGGCTGCGTCGAAGTCTGCAAGTACGGCGCGATGAGCTTCGGCGATCTGCAGGATCCCAACTCCGAGGTGCGGCGGATCCTGCGCTCGAGCTTCGCGATCCGTCGAAAGATCGGCCTGGGGACGCAGCCCAGCGTGTTCTACCTGGTTTAGGGAGAGGTGGGCCATGGTTGAGAACGTACTCAAGGGAAGCAAGACCTACTGGGCCTGGGTCGCCTTTCTCCTCGCGCTGATCGCCAGCGGCGTCGGGTTCGGTGTGTACCAGTGGTTCGAGGGCCTGGGCATCACCGGGATGAGCCGCGACGTGCCCTGGGGCTTCTACATCGGACAGTTCACCTTCCTTGTCGGCGTGGCCGCGTCGGCGGTGATGGTGGTGCTGCCCTACTACCTTCACCACTACAAGGCCTTTGGCAAGCTGGCGGTGCTCGGCGAGTTCGTCGCGGTGAGCGCTGTCATCATGTGCATGCTGTTCATCTTCGTCGACATGGGCCAGCCCACACGCATCCTCAACGTGTTCCTGCACCCCACGGTCAACTCGCTGATGTTCTGGGACACGGTGTCGCTGTTCGGCTACTTCGGCCTCAACGTACTCATCACCTGGGTCACCTTCGGTGCCGAGCGCAAGGGCCTGCCGCCCCCGGGCTGGATCAAGCCCGTCATCTACCTGTCCATACCCTGGGCCGTGTCCATCCACACCGTGACCGCCTTTCTGTACTCCGGTCTGGGTGCGCGGCCGTTCTGGATGACGGCGGTGCTAGCGCCGCGCTTCTTGGCCTCGGCCTTCGCGGTGGGCCCCTCGCTGCTCATCCTGTTCGTGCTGATCCTGCGCAAGGTCACCACCTTTGACGCCGGCGACGAGGCGGTCAAGCTGCTGAGCAAGATCGTGACCTACGCCATGGTGGTCAACGTGTTCTTGCTGTTCATGGAGTTCTTCACCGCGGGCTACTCGGGCATCCCCGAGCACCTGGAGCATTTCGAGTACCTGTTCTTCGGCCTCGAGGGCAAGGGCGTGCTGGTGCCCTGGATGTGGACCAGCCTCATTCTCGCCGGGGTGGCCCTGGTGCTGCTCATCGTGCCCAGCCTGCGCAGCGATCCCACCGCGCTGGTGGTGGCCTGTGTCGCCGTGATCGCTTCGCTGTGGATAGACAAGGGCCTGGGCCTGATCATCGTGGGCTTCATCCCCTCGCCCTTGCACAGCGTCACCGAATACTGGCCGACAATCCCCGAGGCCATGATCACGCTCGGTATCTACGGCATTGGCGCGCTGCTCATCACCGGCTTCTACAAGATCGCCACCAGCGTGCGCGCCGAGGTGCGGGGGGTCTAGCCACCCTCGGCCTTCGAAGTTCTCTTTGCTCCCGCGTTCATAAAATAAGCACCCGCTTGTTCCCGACCTGGCACGATGCGGTACTTGGACCGGGCGGTCTCCCGAGGTCGGAGTCTGGCGTGCCGCAGGTCAAGGGTTCCATGCTCACCGAGTGGGTGAGGACGGTCCGCGCCGACCGCAGCGGCGAGCTCGCCGCCCGCCTTCCACCACAGCTGCGCGCCATGCTCGACACGCGCGTGCTGCCCTCGCTGTGGTATCCCTTCGAGTTCTACAAGGCCTGTTTTCTGATCGTGTTCGAGCTGCGCGGTGGCGGCGACCTGCGGCTCGCGCGCAGCTGGGGTCTGGACTACGGCCAGCAGATACTCGACAGGGTGTACCCGGCAACGATCCGCCCGGGGGATCCCCTGGCTGGCCTGTGCGCCTACGAGAGGCTGTTCTCGAGCTTCTTCGACTTTGGCAGCGTCCAGGTCGAAGCCGTGGGTGAGCGGGAGGTGAGGCTCACGGTGCGGGACTTCGACCGCGACTTCGAGCCCTTTTACCACCTGCTGGGTGGCTGGATGGAGCGGGTGGTGCAGCTGTGTCGTGGTGAGCAGGCCAGCGTTCAGTTCGAGCAGCGGAGCTGGGACGGCGCAACCGCCACCGGCTACCTTGTGCGCTGGTCTACCTGACGCGACTGGCGCAGGCCGTGCACTGTGGCGCTCTGCCCTGCACTTGTTCCCCCGGAAGCGGCGGGTAAGATCGCGTCAGCGACGCCGCCGACTGCACATCCATCGGGGCTCGACCGAGGGTCCACCATGCGACTTTGGATTCTGCACCAGGGCCTGCGAGGTGCTGGCCTCGTCCTCGTTGCCGGCCTTCTCGCCGTGACCGCCTGCCGCAGCACCGACCAGCTCGGCGCGGACTTCGACGCCTACGTCGAGGAGAACGCCAGCTGCCAGAGTGCCGACGCGTGCGCTGTGATCTTCACCGAGTGCCCCCTGGGCTGCTTTCATGCCGTGCGCACGGACAGGGTCGAGCAGGTGCGGCAGCGCGCCGACGAGCTGGTCGCCGAGTACGAGATGTGGGGACAGGCCTGCGCCTACGACTGCGTCATGGCCGGCGAGCCGAGCTGCCAGGATGGCCTGTGCCACGTCGAGAGCCTGGAGCCAGGAGTCGACGCCGGGATCGAGGACGGGGGCTGAGGCGATCGCGGTGCTCGGCCGAGGCCGAGAAGCGACCCCGCAGGGAGGCAGGATGACGATGCGCGCAACCGGCCTGCTGTGGTCGATCACGGTACCCGCGCTGGTGCTGGCCAGCGGCAGCGCTCCTCGCGCCAAGCCTGATTCCAGCTTTGCGGCCAAGCAGGTCAGACCTCCGTCGTGTATTCAGCTGGCCCAGGCCTTTTCGGATCCCGACCTCGACCTCGACGAGGAGGCGCTCCCCGCACTCGTCCTCGGCGTCGACCTCGAGTCCCGGCGCGCGCGGCGGTCTCGACGCTGTGCCGACGACGAGGCGAAGCAACAGGACCTCCGTCGCCGCGCCCTGCACACGGTACATGGCTGCGCCGTCGGGGCTCGCGCGAAGAAAGACACCGCAGCGTGGCGCGCGCTGTCCAGCGCCCTGGGCGTGCTCAATCTGTGGACGGAGGAGCCGGAGCGCCTGCGGTGGCTCGACACGCTCGACGTGGTCGCACCGCGAGACCTCGCCCTGTACTGGCGCGCCCAGGGTATCCTCGACGACAAGCTCGCCGGTCTCGACGAGACCAATACACCAGGGTCAGCGGCGGCCTCGGCGACCCGGCTGCACCTGCTGCGGCAAGCCGTGGCAACCAAGCCGGACCTGCAGGGCGCGCGCCTGGCTGCGGCTCTGGAGCTGGTGCCCGAGCAGCACCCCGCCGACGTGCTCGAGCTGCTCAGGCCCGTGCCAGACAGCTTCGCACCGCCGGCCGTGGCAACCTGGCGCGGGCGGGCGCTGCTGGCCACGGGGGCGACCGAGCAGGCCATCGCGTTGTTTCGCCTGGCTCTGGCCCAGGAACAGGACGAGAAGAAGGCCCGCCGCCAGGCCCGCCGTGCGCGGCGCGATCCCCGGGCCCTGGTCGACAGGCCAGCGCCAGCGAAGCCGGACGCGGACAATCTGGTCACGCGCTTTGCCACGCGGCACGGCAGCCCCCTTGATGTCGAGCGGTGGCAGGGGGAGGCGCTGGCGGTCAGCGGCGACCTCGACGGCGCGCTGCAAGCCCTGCTCGAGGGGCACAGCTATGAGCCCCTGGCCAGGTTGGCCCTGGCACATGGCCGGCTGTTCGAGGCGGCGCTGGCCATGCAGCTGGGTCACAGCGACGACCATGAGCAGCAGGTCGCCACCCTGGAGCGGCTTGGCGCCTGGAGCGCGGCTCTCTCCAGGGTGCGCTGGCTCAAGAAGCGGCGCTGCGGCGAGCGGGGCGACGCGGACCCGTGCGAGCTCTGGACGCGGCGGGAGCAGCAGCTCCTGCCCAAGGTGCGGCCTCTGCAGGTGGACCCGTCGCGCGCGTTTCCTGGTCTGGCCCAGCGCCTGGCTCGACCTCGGATCCAGATCTGGACCGAGAAACCCGTCCCCCCACAGATCGGCACCAGTTCCGCCAGACCACTCTCCATCGACGTGCTGCAAGGCGACGCCGTGGTCTTCGCCGCTGCCCAGGGCGAACGCGCGGTGGCGGTGGTGCTGTCGCGCGCCATCGACCCGCGTGGCGAGGTGTCGCGCGGGGGCTACTTCGCCTACCTGCGCCAGGGTGACGAGCGCGAGCCCTGGCAGGGGCCATACTACCTCGGCTTCGCCGAGAACTACCCCTACGTGGTGCAGAACACCTCGCGCGTCCCGGTCTTCGACCAGCAACGTCTGCAGCTCGAGGTGGAGCTGCGCGAGCTCGACGACGACAGCATCACCTTGCCGCCGGTGCGCCTGCGCGCCAAGCGGCAGCAAAAGGATCTGGTCATCTCCTGCGCCCTGGACGAGCTGACCCGGGACCGCGACGGCGACGGACTCACCGACCTGTACGAGGAGAAGATCGCCACCGACCCCGCGCGCGCGGACAGCGATGGCGATGGCCTGCGCGACGACGAGGACATGCTGCCCCTGACGCCAGAACAGCGCCGTGCGGACGCCGAGCAGGAGATCCTGGCCCAGGCCTTGCTCCGGCTGCTGGGTCAACGCGAGGGCGCCATCGTGCACGCGCCGTCCTCGCAGCCCGCGGACCTCGACGCCAGCTTGCAGGCCATGCAGCGCAGCGCCGCCGAATCGGCTCGCCGCGACGCACAGGCGCGCAGCACCAGCGTGCAGGCTCGCTTCATCGAGACCGAGCAGCCCCTGTTCTCGGGCACCCTGGTGCCGGTGCGCACCGTGCTGCTGCCACCCGCGCTGGCCACTGCCTACGACCGCAAGTTCGGCCGCACCTTCATGCTGCACTTTGGCGATCTCGTGTTCAGCCCGGATCGCCGGCGGGTGTTCTTCACATACAGCTTCGGCTGGCGCGGCGGCACCTTTGTGGGCGATTTCGACGGTCAGCACTGGACGCTGCGCGAGGTCGGCTCCTGGGTGACATGAGACAGCCCACGCAATTCCGAGCATGCTTGTCGGCAAATAGCGAACAAACCCGCCGTGACGACGTGGACAAGCCTTGCCAGGCCGGCCTCGCGTGCTCAGATCGCGCTGCGAGGTGAGACATGCCATCCAAGCACATCGTCGTCGTGGGAGCCTCGGCCGCAGGCCTGCGCTGCGCGGCCAGACTGAGGCGCCGACAGCCCGGCTGGAACATCACCGTGGTCGATGCGCGCCAGGAGATCTCGGTGGCCGCCTGCGGTCTACCCTACGTGTTGTCTGGCGACATCCAGCGCGCCGAGGCCCTGCGCGAGACCGCGGACGGAACCCTGCGCGACGCCGCCTACTTCTCCGACGTCAAGGGGGTGACCGTTCGCTGCGGGCTGCGTGCCACGCGCCTCGACGTCCAGGCTCGCACGCTGCATGTCGAGGGTGCCGGGGGCGCAGAGGCGCTGCCCTATGACGAGCTGGTGCTGGCCACCGGCTCCAGCGCGAAGAGGCTTGCGGGGCTGAAACCGCATGCACGCGTTCACGTGTTTCACACCCTGGACGATCTGCGGCCGCTGACCCAGGGGCTGCAAAAAGGGCAGCTCTCGAGCGTCGCCATCGTCGGCGCCGGGCTGGTCGGGGTGGAGCTGAGCGAGGCCTTCGGCGCGCTGTGGGGAGCCGAGGTGCACCTGTTCGAGCACGCCGCGCAACCTTTGCCCCAGATTCTCGACGACGAGGTGGGCGCGCTGGTGCGCGCGGTGCTGGTGGCCAACGACGTCCAGGTGCACACCGGCGCCGCCGTGCAGGCCATCGAGCCCGGTGACACGTCGGTGCGGCTCCAGGCGGGCAGTGTCGAGGTCGAGGTCGACGCCGTGGTGCTGGCCCTGGGAGTGCTACCCCTGGTCGAGCTGGCGCGTGAGGCTGGCGCGGATATCGGACCCACAGGGGCCCTGGTCGTCGACCAGCGCCTGCATACCACGCTCGATGGCGTGTGGGCGGCCGGGGACTGCATCGAGGTCCACCACGCGGTCACAGGCGCTCCCTGCCATCTGCCCCTGGGCTCTCTGGCCAACCGCCAGGGTCGCGTCCTGGCCGACATCCTGGCCGGTGACGACGAGAGCTTTGGACCCGTGGTGGGGTCGGTGGCGTGCAAGGTCTTCGATCGTAACCTGGCCTGCGCAGGCATCACCCTGGCGCAGGCCCGCGCGCTGGGGCTGCAGGCGCGGGCGGTGTGGACCTCGGCGCCGGATCGCGCGGACTACTGGCCCGAGAGCAAGGAGATCCACCTGCAGCTGAGCTACGAGGTGGGTACCGAGCGGCTGCTCGGCGTGCAGATCTTTGGCGAGGGCGAGGTGGCCAAGCGCGTCGATGTCGCCACCACCTACCTGACGCGCAAGGCGACGCTGCGTGAACTCGAAGCGCTGGAGCACGCCTATGCACCACCCTACGCGCCCGCCCTGGATCCGCTGGCGGTGGCAGCCATGGTGGCGCGAGATCAGGAACGCGGCTGCGTCGCCTGCTCGCCGCTGGCGTCCGTCGAGGGTGCGGTGCTCGACGTCCGACGCGAAGACGAGCAGCAGGCGCGAGGCTCGGGTTTCGAGTCCCTGGCCATACCCCTGGCCTCCCTGCGTTCCCGGCATGCCGAGCTGCGGGACAGGACCTGGACCGTCCTGTGCGAGCGCGGCACCCGCTCGGCCGAGGCCGTACGCCAGCTTGCTGACGACGGGATACAGGCGCGCTACGTGGGTGGCGGCTTGCACTGGCTGCTCGCCTCGGGCAGGGTGAGCGCGAATCCGGGGGACTGAGAGGTCTCGATGTATCCGGTGATGTTGAACCTGCGCGACAAGCGCTGCCTGGTCATCGGCGGTGGCGGCGTGGCCCTGCGCAAGGTCGAGGGCCTGCTCGCTGATGGTGCCGTCGTCGACGTGGTGGCCCGCGAGCCACACCAGGCGCTGCGCGAGCTGGCACAGGCGAAGACGATCTCCCTGGCCGAGCGCGCCTATGCCCGAGACGACATCGCGGGCCATGTCCTGGTGTTCGCGGCCACCGACGACAACCGCGTCAACCGCGCGGTGTTCGACGACGCCGAGGCCGCAGGGATCTGGGTCAACGTCGCCGACGTGCCCGAGATCTGCTCCTTCCACTTGCCTGCGCGGGTGCGTCGCGGCCACTTCCAGCTCGCCATCGCCTCGGCCGGTGAGGCGCCCTTCGTGGTGCGCCGTCTGCGCCAGCTCCTCGAGCGCCGCTTTGGCCAGGAGTGGGCCGAGTGGATAGAGGCTGCCGCGCGTTTTCGTACCGAGGTGCGCGCCCTGAACCTGGACAGCGCGGCCAGTGAGCGTCGCTACGACCGTTTTTTCGCCGCCACCGTCGACGAGCCGGGCCTTCATGCTCGGGTGCCCACGGCTGACGAGGAGAAAACCTGGCTCGCCGGTGAGAAGGGAAAGGTGAGCGCCGACGCCGTGCAGTCCGTCGTCGATCACAGCGCAGCACCTGTCCCGTCGACGATGGTGGGGCTGGTGTCCCTGGTGGGCGCTGGCCCCGGCGATCCCGGCCTGCTCACGGTGCGCGCCCTGCGGCGCCTGCATGCGGCCCAGGTCATCGTCTACGACAGGCTGGCCGAGAGCGCGCTGCCCCCGGATCTCGACGCCAGCGTCGAGCTGCACACCGTGGGCAAGGAGGCTGGCCGTCATCCCGTGCCGCAGGAGGAGATCAACGCCCTGCTGGTGCGCCTGGGCCGTGAAGGCAAGCGCGTGGTGCGGCTCAAGGGCGGCGATCCCTACGTGTTCGGCCGCGGCGGCGAGGAGGCCGAGGATCTGGCGAGAGCCGGGGTGCCCTTCGAGGTGGTGCCGGGCGTGACCTCGGGCGTGGTCGTGCCCGCCTATGCGGGTATCCCGGTCACCCACCGCGCCGATGCCTCGCGCCTGGCCATGGTCACGGCGCACGAGAGTGCCAAGGAGGGCGGGTCCCAGGTGCGCTGGGATCTGCTGGCCCAGGACGCGCACACCACCATCGTCGGCTACATGGGCGTCAGCGCGCTGCCGCGGGTGGCCGAGAAGCTGATCGCAGGCGGCATGGATCCTCAGACACCAGCCGCCCTGATCGAGCGCGGCACCACCTCATCACAGCGCAGCGTGGTCAGCACCCTGCGCGACCTGCACGCGGACGTCGAGAAGGCGGGTCTGCAACCACCAGCACTGTTCGTCATCGGCCAGGCGGTGCGCCACGCCCCCGACCTGAACTGGTTTGCCTCGCGGCCGCTGTTCGGACAGCGCATTGCCGTGCTTCCTGGCGCGCGTGCCCAGGTCGACATGCTGGAGCTTGCGGGCGCCGAGGTGCTCGAGTTGCCACTGCCGGTGACGCCGGTGGCGCGCATCCTGCTCGCGGCCCAGCCCCTGGCGGGCGTGGTGTTCTCGAACCCCGACGAGGTCGAGGCGCTGGAGGACGAGCGCGGCAACGCCGGCTTCACGGCGTCAACCACGGCCTGGTGTCTGGACGTAGCGACCGAGAAGCGAGCGCGGGAGCGGCGCTGGGGGCGGGTGCGAGCTGGTGTTCCGGACGTCGGCGACTGAGACGCCCCTGTCTGGCTCAGATGGGGCACTCCGGCGGCTTGTTGTGCACCAGGACGTCTGCCGCGAAGTAGTTGTGCACGCCGTCGACTTCGAGGTTGTAGACCGGCGCTCCCGGCTCCAGCACCTCGATTCCCAGCACCGGCTCCTCGACCAGCAAGCCCGCGGGCGTCAGCTGCAGCAGGGTATCTCCCGGCACCAGGTCTCGAGCCGGGATCCAGCGACCCCGCGTGAACAGGGGATGGTCGGCGGTCAGTTCCAGTCTGCCGTTGATCCTCAACAGCGACGAACTGGTCGGGTGCGACATCACCTCCAGCACCACGGCCACGACGACGCTCGCGTTGTGCTCATCGTAGCCCAGCACCTGGTCTCCCGGCTTGACCTCCTCGATGGCGCGCAGGGATCCATCGGCCATGCGGACGGGGGTGCGCGCAACCAGGCACGATGGTGGTACGCATTCGCCAAGCGTGCAGGTCGTGCCAGGGAACAGTTCACCACACGAGACGTAGCAGCTTCCGCAGTTGAAGCAGTTTGATCGCGTGTCGACGCAGCCGCCGCCACAACACCTCTCGTCCAGATCGCCGCAGATCTCGTTGTCACCACAGCCAACGGTCTGGGATTCCGTCTCCACCGCGGCATCGGCACAGTACGCGCCACCGCAGGCTGGCGCCGGATTGGTACAGCTCCGAGAACGGCTGTGTTGCTGTTGCTTCGTGCAGTTGCTGCCGCAGCTCCCCACGTCGGTCCAGGAACTCCAGCTGCTCCACGCGGTCCAGCCGCCGTCGACAAGACCGCAGGCGGTCACATGCCGCACCTCGTTGGTGGTGTTCGAGGCGTCCGAGCAGGGATCTCCCCCGCAGGCCGGTGCTGGGTTCGTGCAGTAGCGCGTGCCGGTGCGGGTCTCGCTCTGGATACAGGCGTAGTACTGCTCGCAGACTCCCAGAGCGGACCAGTCTGTATAGCTGTAGTCGCTCCACTCTCCGTCGACCCTGCCACAGTCCAGGGTGTCGCGGATCTCGGTGGTGACGGTGGAGCCCGAGCAGGTCGCGCCTCCACAGGCCGGGACAGGGTTGGTGCAGCTTCGCGTGCCGGTGCGGGTCTCGCGCTGCTTGCAGGTCACGTACTGGCCGCAGCTGCCCGTGGTGGACCACCCGGTGTACGTGTAGGCACTCCAGCCTCCGGCGACCGCGCCGCAGTCCAGGGTGTCGCGGGTCTCGATGGTAGTCGCGGAGCCCGAGCAGGTCGCACCGCCACAGGCCGGGGCAGGGTTGGTGCAGCTTCGCGTGCCTGTGCGGGTCTCGCGCTGCTTGCAGTTCACGTACTGCCCGCAGCTGCCGTCCGCAGACCAGCCCGTGTACACGTAGTCCGTCCACCCACCCGCGATGGCGACGTCACCGGAGCACACCACCGCCTCGGTGCCCTGACACTGGTAGGAGCCGCAGGTGCCGCAGGCCTCGCCTGGCGGGTGCGCCAGCGTCGAGCAGCCGCCGCACAGGTTGGGGTTGTCGCAGCACGCGCCCGAGGCGTAGCAGTGGCCAGCGCAGTCGAGGCCATCGCAGGAACAGGCATTGTCCGTCGTCGAGCACTCCCAGCTACCGCTGCCACACTGGCTGGCGAGGCAGCAGCCCTGGCAGGCCGCGGGAGTGCCGCAGCAGTAGCCCGCGCACTGCTCCGAGCCATCCGCGGTGGCCCCATCGCAGTCGTTGTTCTTGCCGTCGCAGACCTCGAGCTCACCCGGATTAATCTCGGCATCGCCGTCGTTGCAGTCGCCGTCCACGCAGTCGCCGCTGTGACCGCTGCTGGCGTCGTTGCAGCCCGGGGCGCAGAAGCCGTCATGGTCCGCGTCCAGGGTGTGGTGCTCGCAGCGGCCGCTCAGGCAGCTGTCCTCGGTGCAGGCGTCCCCGTCGTCGCAGGTGACCGAGCAGGCGCAGCCCGTGCCCCCGCACACCTCGCCAGGACGGCACTGCTCGCCGCACGCGCCGCAGTTTTGCAGGTCACTGGCCAGGTTCGCGCAGTAGGCGCTGTTGCAGCACACGAGCGTGCCGCCGCAGTCGCCATTGTCGGTGCACTGGCACAGTCCATCGACGCAGGGCAGGGTCCCCGGGCATACAAAGGCACAGCCCACGCCTGTCCCGAGCGGTCCGCAATGCTGCACGTCGCCGAGCACGTCGGTGCACACGCCGCTGCAGCAGTCCTGGGTGGCCGGGTCGCAGCTTCCACCACCGCCGCAGGCACACTGCGCCTGCACGCACAGCTCGCCGTAGGCACAGGCATTGCCGCAGCCTCCGCAGTTGCTCTCGTCGTCAAGGACACTCTTGCACACGCCGCCGCAGTTGAGCTGTGACGGATTGCAGCAGCGCGCCGGCGACGCTGGCCCGCTGGCATCGGGCGGCCGGCAGGCCTCGCCGTCCTGGCACTCGCGGTCGCCGCACTGGCACAGGTAGCCACCGCCGAACAGCGCGATGCAGGTGGTGTACTGCGGGCAGACGACTGCGGAGCAGGGATCCGCTGCGTCGGCCGCGCTGGACTGATCCCGGCCCTGCAGGTCGAAGGCGGCCACGTCGAGAGAACTCGCGAGATCCCGTGTTGTCGCATCGCCCGCACTGGTCTGATCGCGCACCTCGCCGTCGAGTGGGCTTGTCAGATCGGAGCCTGATCTGTCCGGCGCCGGGAGATCCATGACCAGCACATCGCGAGCTGACGCGTCCACCGCGGAGCCCGCATCGCGCCGGGGGCGACAGACGCCCTCGCGGCACTCCTGACCGGCGCTGCACTCGCTCGAAGCGTTGCAGACCGCAAGGCACTGTCTGTCCACGCAGAGCTGATCACCCGCGCAGTCATCGTTGGATTCGCAGGGAGAAACCGCCGGCGGGCAGGAACTCAGCAACAGCGTCGTCCCCAGTGCCAGGCCCAAGAGGGTTGGCATCCTGAAAGCGGAACCTCTCCTATGAACCAACATGTCGACCTCGCAGGCGCAGCGGGAACGGCAACACAAGAGATCGGTGGCAGCAAAATTATACCCCACCCGGGACCTGCGGCCCCCCACCAGATCCAAGCGCGCTTAAAAAACCGGTTCTTCATCGCGCAGGGGCTGTGCACTAGAATGTCGCCTCGAACAGTCCTCGCGGGTCAGCGGCACGCTCGCACGAGCGGCCAGGCGGAGGCGCCCATGTCCACTCGTCCGTCGTGGCTGCGCAGCGAGGACTGGATGTCGCTGTGCCTGGGTCTGTTCATCTTCGCACTGTCGACGGGAGCGTGGTTCGGCGTGGACCTGCTGGGCTGGGCCGCCAAGACCAGCGTGTGGGTCGAACTCGGCCAGGCTGTGGCGCCGGTGTCCAAGGGCGCCCTCGGCACACCGGCGTCCATCCTCCTCACCTTCAGCTTCTTCCTGGGGCTGTTGACCCTCGCGGGCTGGGGACTGGGTGCGAAGCTCGCGCGCTTCGTGCCAGCCTTCGTCGCCATCTATGTCGTCAGCAGCCTGTGCTGGCTCGCCGGCCACTACGCCTACATCGCGGCCACACCCGACAAGCTCGCGGGTCTGGGCATCCCCTGGTCGCTCAACCTGACCGGTGAGGCCGGCTACATCCTGGCGCTGCTGGCGGGACTCGTCGTCGGCAACTTCTTCCCGCGCGGCAGCGCGGCGCTCAAGGAGGCCACGCGGCCCGAGCTCTTCATCAAGACCGCCATCGTGGTGATGGGCGCGGGGCTCGGCGTCAAGGCCACCGAGGCCCTCGGTCTGGCCTCGGCCGTGATCTTTCGTGGCCTGTGCGCCATCGTCGAGGCCTACCTGATCTACTGGGCCGTGGTCTACTTCGTGGCGCGCAAGTTCTTCAAGTTCGACCGCGAGTGGGCTGCCCCGCTGGCGTCGGGCATCTCCATCTGTGGCGTGTCCGCGGCCATCGCCACCGGCGCCGCCATTCGCGCGCGGCCCATCGTCCCCATCATGGTGTCGTCGCTGGTGGTGATCTTTGCCGTGGTCGAGCTCATCGTGCTGCCCTTCGCGGCGCAGACCTTCTTGTACCAGGAACCCCTGGTCGCCGGCGCGTGGATGGGGCTGGCGGTCAAGACCGATGGTGCGGCCGTGGCCGCGGGCGCCATCACCGATGCCCTGATCCGCGCCAGGGCCTTGAGCGAGCTGGGCGTGCAATGGCGAGAAGGCTGGATCCTGATGACCACCACCACGGTCAAGGTGTTCATCGATGTGTTCATCGGCGTGTGGGCCTTCGTGCTGGCCATCATCTGGTGCACGGTCATCGAGCGCAAGCCGGGTGACAAGGTGCGCCTCGGCGAGATCTGGGAGCGCTTTCCAAAATTCGTACTGGGCTACATCGGCACCTTCGTGTTGACCCTGGTCGCCTGCATCGTGTTGCCACAGCTCATCCCCGACGCCAAGGCGGCGGCCAATGAGGCCAACGTCTTTCGCCAGCTGTTCTTCGCCATGACCTTCTTCACCATCGGGGTGGTCAGCAACTTCCGCAAGCTGTGGGAGGAGGGCATAGGTCGGCTGGCCGCGGTGTACGTGCTGTGCCTGTTCGGCTTCATCATCTGGGTCGGGCTGTTCATCTCGTGGATCTTTTTTGGCGGCGTCATGCCGCCGGTGGTGACGTCGTGAGTGATAAACCTGCCCCGCCGTCTGCCCCTGCCGCGCCTCGCCTCGCCGACGAGATGCGTGCGATGCAGGCGCAGCCGCTGCTGCCCATCGAGAAGAAACTCATCCTGTGGAGCATCTCGCTCGGGGTGGTGCTGCTGGTGGTGCTGGCCTGGGTGAGCAAGACCTTCTTCGCGGCGCCCTGAAGCGTCATCCCGACCCTCCTGGCGATTAATGTTTTTTATCGGAAGGCCTCCCTGATCACCGCTTTGACCATTTGACGTGGCGCGGCATGCGCAAGCGCGCTATGCTCCTGCCGGGTCGGGGGAGCACCACGAGGAGGCTCGCCATGAGACTCTCTACCCGAGCACGCTACGCCCTGCGCATGCTGCTTGAGATCGCCAAGCAAGCGCCGGACACCACAGTCAGTCTAGGCACCGTATCGCGCAACACCGACATCTCCCGTCGCTATCTCGACCAGCTGGCCATCGCCCTCAAGAGTGCGGGTCTGGTGGTGGCGACGAGCGGTCGCGGTGGCGGCTACCGGCTGGCGCGCCCGGCCGAGGAGATCAATCTGGGGGAGATCGTCGAGGCCAGCATTGGCCCCATCAACATCGTCGAGTGCGTGGGCAATCCTGAGACCTGCGAGCGCCACGACGGCTGCATGCCACGCGAGGTGTATCGGCTGATCAACAGCCGCATCACGGGCGTCTTTCGCCAGCTCTCGCTGGCCGAGTTGACCGATCCGGATACCCTGAGCGCGCTCGTCGAGAATGAAAAGAAGACCAACACTCGCGTCCGCGCCTAGACCAGGACCCTTCTCCAGCCAGGCACCCGGGCACACGGTGCAAAGTGCCTCCTGCTATCGCGAGCCGTGCCCGCGAGCTGTCCCGGCTCACCCGGCGATCGCCTGCACTCCGCCCGCCAGAACCCGTGCAGTGTGCCAGATGGGTCTTCTAATTCCCCATCGCCGCCGTGTTGAATTGATAACTGTTTAAATTAATTAATCAATATTAGTCTCTGTGGACGCCTGTGAATTCACCAGTTTGATGGTGAGCATCACAAATTTTTATCAATAAATATTACCTAGTAAATTTGTATAGTTAATAAGCGGACTTGAATACTCAGCATTTATTACCCGGCAGACCACTAGGCGAAAACCTGAATAATCACGGACGGTCATTATTTTTCACTCAGAAAGTATTTTACTTAAAAAATCCATCGTTCTACCAGGTGAAAACTCGGACCTCGTGGGGGAAGCATGCTCCGCCTCAGCGCAGCCGCTCGATACGGACTGAGCTTGGCCATCGAGGTCGGGCGTCAAGGCCAGGACAGCGTGCTGAGCCTGGGCGAGGTGTCGCGGCGCACGGGCATCTCACGCCGTTACCTGGACAAGCTGGCGGCGGCCATGCGCGAGCACGCGCTCATCGTCGGCCACAATGGCCGAAGAGGTGGCTACAAGCTGGCGCGCGCCGCGACGGGCATCACCCTGGCGGACATCATCGAGGCGACCTCGGGGCCCGTCAACATCGTCGAGTGTGTGCTCCACCCCGGGTGCTGCAAGCGTTCGGCGGACTGTCCCTGCCGTGCGGTGTACCAGGTCGCCAACGCGCGCGTGCTCGAGACCCTGAACAGCATACGGCTGAGCGACCTGGTGGAGTCCGCGCGGCAGGTGCCACACCAGGTCTGGGCCTGTCCACCGGGGATGGTCGCCAGCGTGGTGTGAAGGGCAGGACGGTCGAGCGCCAGGTGCTCGACGACGACGACAGGCAGGGGCTGGTGCGTCTGGACCTACCAGGTGACCCGGCACATTTTCAACGAGCGGAACAGGAGGCAGCATGCGCGAGAAGAAGATCAAGAACACGACCCTGCGCATTATTCGCGATGACATCACCCTCCTCGACGTCGATGCCTTTGTGTTCTACGCCCAGTCCGACCTCGAGTTGGGCTCCGGCGTGGGCAATGCGATTGCCCAGCGCGGGGGGCCAGCGGTCAAGGATGCACTCAAGGGCAAGGGACCTCTGTCGACGGGCCAGGCCATCGCCACCACCGCCGGCGATCTCAAGGCCTCGTTCATCGTGCACGCCATGGGGCCGCGCTTCCAGGAAGCGAACATGGAGTCCAAGCTCGAGGCGACGATGCGCAGCGTGCTCAGCTGCGCACAAAAAAAAGGCGTCAAGCGCCTGGCGCTGCCCCCTTTAGGCCACGGCTTCTATGGTGTCCCCCTCGAGCTGAGCGCGCGTGTCACCCTGCGCGCCCTCGGCGAACACCTCAAGAACGGCAGCGCCCTGAACGAGGTCGTGCTGTGCATGACCGATGAGCGGCAGGCGCCGCCCTTCGAGAAACAGCTCGACGCACTGGTGGGATGACCCGACCTGGACCTCGCTGACGACGACGAAAGGCACTCCCATGACCGACACCCTGCACTTTGCCCAGCACCGTCTGCAAGAAGGCGCGCTGATCTTCATGGCCCTGGTCTACTGCGCTCGCCTGTACTGGCTGACCCGCTTCAAGGCGGGCAAGGACAGGCAGCCGCGCACGGGCCGCCACAGCACAGATCCCCGCAAGGGCTGGATGTACTCGATGGCGATGATCGCCATGCCCTGGGCGATGGAGAGTTCCCGTCGTCACTGGCTCATTTACCTGCAGTTCGTGCTGTTCCACCTGGGCGTGGTGGCGGCCATCGGTCTCAGCTTCGTGATCCCCTACGGTCCGGGTGTGCTCACGCCTTCGGTGGTGATGGGAGTGCAGGCCCTGACAGGCGCGGCCTTCGTCATCGGTGTGCTGCGCCTCCTGCGCCGCGTGGGCTCTCCGGTGATGCGCAGGATCAGCTCCCCCGACGACTATTTCTCGCTCAGCCTGCTCACGGTGTGGTTCCTGTTCGCGACCCTGGCCGCCCCCAACAATCTGAGCGGTGGTGAGACCACATCGCTCGTCTACTTCGTGCTCACGGCGTTCTTCTTGATCTACGTGCCCTTCAGTAAGATCTCGCACTACCTGTACTACCCTTTCACCCGCTTCTACCTGGGGCGCAGTCTCGGCCATCGGGGCGTGTATCCCTTCGAGCGCGGTCGGCAGACCACCTGACACACGCGCTGGCGAAGCCAATTCTCGACGGAGAAGGTCATGCAAAGCACCATCCGATCCCACAAGGCCCAGAAGGTCATCGAGCGCATGGGCCAGAAGCTCAACCGGCAGATCGTCGGCTCGCTGGTGGCCTGCGTGCACTGCGGCAACTGCACCCAGTCCTGCCACTACGTGCTGGCCAACCCTGACGATCCCAGCTACGCACCGGCGGCCAAGGCCGACAAGATCCGCAAGCTGTTCAAGCATCACTACGACTGGACGGGCCGCGTGTTCCCGTGGTGGGTCAAGGGCGGCAGCGTCTACACCGACGCCGACCTCGAGGAACTCAAGGACACGGTGTTTGGCAAGTGCACCAATTGCCGGCGCTGCTCGCTCAACTGCCCCATGGGTGTGGACTACGCGACCTTCAATCGCATGGCGCGCGGCTTGCTGGTGTCCGTCGGGGTGATGCCCGAGGGCGTGGCCGTGGTGAGCAAGGACCAGTGGGAACTCGGCAACCAGATGGGGGTGCTCAAGGAGGACTACCTCGACACCCTGCAGTGGATGAGCGAGGAGCTGGTCGACGAGGTGGGAGACCCTGCCGCAGCGATCCCCATCGACAAGAAGGGCGCGGAGATCATGTACACGATCAATCCGCGCGAGGCGAAATACGACCCCCGCTCCATTGCCGACGCGGCCAAGATCTTCTGGGCCGCGGGCGCCAGCTGGACCATGCCCAGCGAGGGCTGGGACATGACCAACTTCGGTCTGTTCTCGGGTGACGACGAGCTCGGAGGCACCGTCGCGCGGCGCGTGTACGAGAAGGCCGAGGAGCTGGGCGTCAAGAAGGTGGTGGTCAGCGAGTGCGGCCACGGCTACCGCTCGACCCGTTGCGAGGGCCCCAACTGGGCCGGCTACGACATGACCAGGTTCGAGATGGAGAGCTCGGTCATCACCATGCTGCGCTACATCAAGGACGGCATCATCAAGGTCGACCGCAGCAAGAACACCGAGCGCTACACCTTTCACGACTCGTGCAACAACGCCCGCTCCTGCGGCCTGACCGAGGAACCGCGCGAGCTGCTGCGCTTGGTGACGACGGATTTTCAAGAAATGTTCCCCAACCGTGCCGAGAACTACTGCTGCACGGGCGGCGGCGGCGCCATGTCCATGGGCGAGTACACACCGCGGCGGCTCAAGTCCGGCGAGGTCAAGGCCAAGCAGCTCAGGGACACGGGGGCCGGATCGGTGGTCACCTCGTGCCATAACTGCGTCGATGGGCTGGGTGATGTGATCAAGCACTACAAGCTGGACATGAAGGTCACCCAGCTCGTCAACCTGGTGGCCGAGGCTCTGGTGCTCGAGGACAAAATCCAGGCACAGGTGCCGGCTGCCGTCGCAGTCGACAGACCGCTGGCGGGTCGAACCATCCTGGTCGTCGACGACGAGGCCGACGTGCGCACCTTCCTGCAGGCGGTGTTCGAGGACCACGGAGCCCGCGTCCTGGTGGCTGAGAACGGCAGTCGTGCCCTGGAGCTCGCGCGGCGGGAGCAGCCCGATCTGGTGACCCTGGACCTGTCGATGCCGGGTCAGGACGGCGGCAAAGTCTACCATGCGCTCAAGTCCGAGGTCGCCACGCGCGCGCTCAAGGTGTGCATCGTCACCGGCAAGCCCGAGCTGCGCAAGCTCATCTATGATCGCGAGGTGCCACCACCCGAGGGATATCTCGACAAGCCGGTGGCCGAGGACACGCTGATCCTCAATGCGCGCAGGATCCTGGAGCTCGCGGACGAAGAGGCCTGAGCAGCGCCACAGCTCGGCGAATGTGGGACCGCGCCGGGGGGAGCGCCGCGTGTGAGGAGAACAAGGGGGGGACGATGCCACTCGACTACGCAGCCCTGTTCGAGCAGATGCCCTGTTACCTCACTGTTCAGGACAAGTCGCACGCCCTGCTCGCGGCCAACACGCGCTTCGTGCAGGATTTCGGCTCCATCGAGGGACGCACCTGCTACCAGGTGTACAAGCAGCGCTCGGAGCCCTGCGAGCAGTGTCCGGTGCAGCGCAGCTTCGACGACGGGCGCCCGCATCGCTCGGAGCAGCAGGTCATCGCCCTCGACGGCCAGCCCCGGACCATGATCGTGTTCACCCAGCCCATCCGCAACGGCACTCCGGAGGTCGCGCAGGTGCTGGAGCTGAGTGCCGATATCACCGAGATCAAGGCCCTGGAATTACAGCTGCGCGACAGCAAGCAGCGCCTGCGCGCCCTGTTTGACGAGGTGCCCTGCTACGTGTCGATCCAGGATCCCGAGCTGAACGTGGTCGAGGCCAACCAGCGCTTCAAGACCGCCTTCGGATCCTGCCTCGGGCTCAAGTGCTTCGAGGTCTACAAACACCGCGACGAGGAATGCATGAGCTGCCCGGTGCAGCAGACCTTTGTCGACGGCCGGTTGCACCACAGCGAGGAGGTGGTGACCTCGCAGCAGGGCGAGCAGATCCACACCCTGGTCACCACGGCCCCTCTTCTCGACGAGGCCGGCCACATCGTGCAGGTGATGGAGATGAGTGCCGACATCACGCCCATCCGCCGCCTGCAGTCGCAGCTCGAGTCCATCGGTCTGCTCATCAGCAGCATCTCCCACGGCATCAAGGGCTTGCTCACCGGCCTCGACGGCGGCATCTACATGGTCAACAGCGCCCTCAACAACAACAAGCCCGAGCGCATGCAGCAGGGCTGGCAGATGGTGCTGCGCAACGTCGACCGTATCCGCAGCATGGTGCTCAACATCCTGTACTACGCTCGGGAACGTGAGCCGCAGTACGAGGCGGTGGATCTGAAGGGGCTGCTCGACGAGGTGGCCGAGGTCATGCATCCCAAGGCATGCGAGCACAACACAACATTCCAGATCGAGGTGGCGTCGTCGTCGGGAGCGCTGCTGGCTGACCCGCGCGCGTTGCGGGCGCTGATCGTGAACCTCGCCGAGAACTCCGTGGATGCCTGCCGCGTGGACAGCAAAAAGGACAGCCACGTGGTGCAAGTACGCGCCCAGGGCACCTCGTCCGAAGTGCAGATCGTCGTCGAAGACAACGGCATAGGTATGGATCGCGAGACGCGCGAGAAGGCCTTCAGCCTGTTCTTCTCGTCCAAGGGTCACGAGGGTACGGGGCTGGGCCTGTTCATCAGCAACACCATCGCTCGAGCCCACGGAGGCCGCATCGAGGTCGATTCCGAACCGGAACGTGGCACCTGCTTCCGGGTGCTCCTGCCCCGCGCGCATGCGGCCGTTGCAAAGGGGGGAGCATGAGCCTCACCATCCTGGTCGTTGACGACGAACCCGATATTCGGGCCTTCCTGAGCATGCTGTTCGAGGACCACGGCTACACCGTGCACAGCGTCGAGAATGGCAAGCTGGCGTGGCAGCACGTACAGCGGCAGCGACCTGACCTCATCACCCTCGACGTGGCCATGCCCGAGCAGAGCGGCGTGCGCTTCTTCCGGGACATGAAAGAGAGCGAGAGCTTTCGCGACATCCCCATCATCCTGGTGACGGGTGTCGACGACAAGTTCGAGAGCTTCATCTCCAGCCGGCGCCAGGTTCCTCCTCCCGAGGGCTACCACCGCAAGCCCATCGTGCGCGAGCACCTGCTCGAACAGGTGCGCCAGCTCCTCGGTGCTTGACCGCGCCACGGCCCTGACCTGCTAGGCGCCTCCCCCGGGCGCATCCTCCACTTTTCCTCGTGCGCCGACCTTTGCTGCGGCATCCTGCACGCTGGGTGACCATCACGCCGTCGAGGTGAACCATGCCAGAAACCAGCGCGCTGCCAGACTGGGTGTCCTGGCTCGTCGTGCTTGTGGCCATCGTGCTCGGCCTGTGGCTGCTGCGGCTGGTGCTGGTGTTGCTGAACCTGCTGCGTCACCTGCTGCAGCGGCCCGCCTACCGGAAGGTCCACGAGGGGAGCTGTCCGCCCTGGGTGCTCGAGGGCCTGCAGCCTGTGATCGCGGAACTGCAGGAGCGGGGCTTCGAGCTGCAAGGCTGGCTGGGGGTGCGCCGCCTGTTCGCGGTGGCGCGCGACGAGGTGGTGCGGGCGCTGCTGCGCGCCCCCGATGGTGTCACCTGGTGCACCGTGGGCTTTGCGGACCTGCCCGACCCCCTGCACCTGTTCCACGTGGTGTTCACCAGCTTTCTCGACGACGGAACGGCCCTGTTCACGGTCAACGGCACGCGCCACACCGTGGTGGGCGAGATCCCCGACGTGCGGCTCGAGGACCCCATGGCCCTGGATGCCACGGCGCAGTGGCAACATCACGCACGCACCCTGGCTGCGATGCCGGAGCGTCGGGCACAGCGCGCGGATAGCGTCGACGCTCTGCTGGGGGCCTTGCTGCGCGCCGAGAACCGCTACCTCGACGAGATGCTCAAGCGGGGCTGGCTGGTGCCCGCAACGCAGCCCGATCGCTTTCGCTTCAGCCTGGTGGCGGCGAGTGCCGGTGCCTGGCGCATCCTGCGCGGGCAGGGTGCGCTGACCAAACTGCGGCAGCAGCGGGCCGCGGCGCTGCGCGCGCGCACGCAGGCTCCGCTCCGGGTCCCGGTTGAAGAAGAGGCCGGCGCCTTCGCCGACATCGAAGTCATCCGGCACACGCCCTCGCCCCGCAGCTTCTGGCTGGCGCTGTTCGGCTCCAGCCTGATCCTGTTCATGCTCGCGGCCACGCGCTGGCTTGATCCGAACCTGGTGTGGATGGTGGCGGCTGCAGTGCTGCTGCACGAGCTGGGGCACTACTCGGCCATGCGCGCGTTTGACTACAACAACACCGCCATCTTCTTCGTGCCCTTCTTTGGCGCCGCAACCTCGGGCAGCAAGCGCGACGCTCCTCTGTGGCAGGAGCTGCTGGTGCTGCTGGCGGGGCCGGTGCCGGGCCTGGTCCTGGCTGCGGCCGTCCTCGGATTGCACAGGCCCGAGGCGGGAAGCAGCCTGCACGAGCTGCTGTCCATTCTCATCGTGCTCAACCTGTTCAACCTGCTCCCCATCTTCCCCCTCGACGGGGGACGGGTGGTGCACCGCTTGCTGTTTGCCCACAACCGGGTGCTCGACGCCGGGTTCAAGTTGCTGGCCGCGGGGGCTTTTCTGGGGCTGGGGCTGGCGAGCAACGACGGTCTGATGATCGCGCTGGGCGTGTTCGTGGTGATCGGAATCCCGACCAGCCTGCGCCTGGCGGGTCTGCAGAGGCGTCTGGGGCGGCGACGCCAGGACGATGGTGAGGCTTCGCTGACGCCACGCCTGGTGTTCGAGGTGATGCAGGAGGCCGGGCAGGGCAGCATGCCCTTCGCCGTCCGGGTCCAGCAGGCGCGCGCTTTGCTGGAGCAGGGGGGCGGGCGCGAGCGGCCCGGTTGCCTGCCGGCCCTGGGCTGGCTGCTGGTGTACGGGCTGAGCGTGCTTGGAGCGGGGGCGCTGCTGCTGTGGCTGTTCCTCGGCAGTGGCGCAGGCAGCTCCACGCCGTCGTCGAGCATCCCGGCGCTGGACACACCACCCGTCGCCATCGCCTGTCCGGCGGACGCCGAGGTGGCCTGGGGCTTCTGGCGTCACCGCCCCGTCGAGGAGGCCGTCTCCCGGAGCACTGTCCACCTGTGGATGATCGCAGGCTTCGACAGCGCCGCAGTGGCCGAGGCAGGCGGGCGCGCGATGACCGCGGAAGCCCCCCCGCGAGGTCTGCTGCGTTTCGAGAACCTCTTGCTGTGGCAAAGGAACGAGGCCCCCGGCCCCACCGACCTGCCGCTCGGCCTGCTGGAGCCCGGGCTCGAGTCTCTGGGCGCGCGAGTGATGACGCAGAGCGTCTCCGACGACGAGGGGAGCCTGGTCGAGCTGCGATGCACGCCGCGTTCCGCCGCGCAGCGGGAACAGCTTGTGCGCGAGCTGCAGGATCACTTCGCGGGCCCCCCGGGCGGCTTCCTGCGCCCGCCCTGGTGGCCCCGCGAGGGCCAGGAGACATTGCCCCGGGCGCAGCAGGATGCGCGTCGCGCCTATCGCGAGCTGAACGAGGCCACCACCGCGGCCCTGATGGAGTCCACCACAGGCCTCACCTCCTGGCGCGGGACCGTGTCGCTGTGCCTGGCGAGCGACGACGCCGCGCGCCAGGAACAGATGCTGCAGTGGATGGAGGAGCACAGGCAGCGCAGGCTTCGCGCGGCAGAGCAGTACCTTCAGGCGCACCAGGACGAACCAGGTTTCGACGCTGGCACCGTGGAAATCTACATGCGCGCGCTGCGCGTCCCGCCGGGTGACGTCGGGGCCCAGCAACAGCTCCAGCGCGAGCTCGCCGAGCGCATGGGCGCCCTCGCGCTGGTGACCACGGGCGAGGGGCCGCCACAACCCGCGGCCGAAGCCATGGCGCGGTTGATCTGGGCCATGCCCGTCGACACCGAGGGAGGGACCCTGCGCCTGACGGCGCTGAGCATGGCCAATCCGCAGGCTGCCTTGCCCTCCCTGCTGTCCTACCTGTGCGCCCGTGGTTGCCACGATCTCGAGCTCCGCCACAGCGGGGACGCGCTGCAGGGGGAGGATCCCTGAACTGGGCTGGCACTGGACTCTGAACCCCTGTGCGGTATGGATCCCGTCGTGGCACCGCTGATTCCTGTTCGCCTTCGCGACAGCCTCTTCGTCGCGGCCAGTGCATTTCTGGCCCTGGTCCTGGCTCTGCGCCTGCACGGCCTCACCACGGCGCTGCCTTACTACTTCGCCTACGACATGGACTTCGTGACCTCGCTGGACGCGTTGTTCCTGCACTCGCAGCTGCTGCCCGACCACCTGTGCCACCCTGGCTTCGGCATGAATCTCATTCTGTGGCAGGGCACGCGCTGGCTGCACGCGCTCGGCCAGCTCAGCGCCCTGTCCCTCAGCGACGTCGAGCAAAGCCTGAATCCGCTGGCGCTGATGGCCGAGCACGCCGAGGCGGTGCGGCTGTTCGGGCCGGCAGCGGTGTTTGCGACGGCGGTGTTGCTCAGCCTGGCGCTGTGGCGCCTGCTCGACCTCGAGCGCTGGTGGGTGCTGGCGATCTTCGTCCTGGTGGGCTGGCAGGCCTCGTCGTCCTTCCACGCAGCCATGCTGCGCACCGAGTGCTTCGCAGTGCTGTGGTGGAGCGCGGCGCTGTGGGTCGCGGTGGAGGCGGGGCGCGCCCGTCGACGCGGGTGGGCGGTGGGCGGGTTGCTGCTGACGGGGCTGCTGCTCGGGGTCAGCTTCTTGACCAAGGTGCAGGGCGTGTTCTTTCTGGCCGCGGTGCCTGCCTGGCTGGCCCTGGCCACGCTTCGGCACCAGCGCTGGGATGCGGCCTGGTTCGAGCTTCTACGTCGTCGCAGCGCGCTCGTGGCGACGGGGGTCACCGCGCTGCTGTCCATCGGCTTCGTGGGTTTGACCCATGCGGCCCAGCGCGCTGAGGTGCCGAAGGGCATCCTGACCTGGGCCACGAGCTGGGGGCGCACACCGCTGTGGTGGGCGTGCGCCGCTGTGTGTGGTGCGCTGGTGCTCGCCGGGGCCGTGGCCGCGGTTTGGCCGCGCGCTCGTCGCACGCTGCTGCCTGTGCAGGTGGTCGGCGCCCTGCTGGCGTCGGGCGTGTGCCTGAGCCTGCTGCTGCACCTGGTGATCTACGACGAGCTGGCCCTGGGCTGGCGCTACCTGCTGCTCGACTTCAAGTTTGCACTGCTGCGCCACAGCGATCTGGTGCGGGTTCCGACGTGGACCGGGGCCTGGGCCACCCTGTCCTCGGTGGTGAAGGCCAGTCCTGGCCCCTTCGTGCTGCATGCCGTCGCCCTGCTGGTGCTGATCGCAACGCGCTGGCGGCGCTGGTCCACGACAGCCTGGGCGGCGCTGGGGATCGTGATCGCACTGATCGCACTGGCCCTGCTGCAGATCGCCATCGCCACCAGGGTGTCGAGCAAGGACCTGGTGTGGCAAGAGACACTGCTCAACCTGGGCACGCTGCTCGCGCTGGGAATGCTGTGGAGCGATCTCGTGGTTGCGTCCCGACGACCGCGGCTGGTCGTGGCCTGCACCCTGGGTCTGCTGGTGCTCCTCAACGTCCGCGCCGGGCAGGCGAGTGCCGCCAGCGTGCAGCGAGCCGGGCCCTACTACTGGCAGGAGTGGGTGTGGCTCCGCGGGATAGGAAAGTACGAGGGCAATCAGCGCAGGTACAAGAAGCTGATGGGTCGTCGCTACCCCGATGCTGCGGACCGCGTGCTTAAGGATACGGCTCGCGAGCACGCCTTTCGCTTGCAGCTGGCGCGCGCCACACTGCCAGACCTGGCGCTGGACCAGCGCTCGCTCGGCGTCCTGGCCACCTCGCAGCCAGCCCTGCGCAGCGATCTGGCGCTGCAGCAGATCGAGGGCCCGCGTGGCTGGCGTGGCAGCGTGCTCATCGACGTGTCGGACCTGCTGGACACCCGCGGCGCACGACGGCTGCGCGTGACGGCGCGGGCGGACGCTGACGTGATGCTGCTCGTCGACGACACAGCCTGGTCTGCCGCGACTTCGCGGGACGTGGAGCCCAGCCCGGAGCGGCTCGTCCTCGGGGACGGGCCCCGAGGTCACGAGCTGAAGGGACTGTGGGTCACAAAATCCTGCACGGTCCAGCTGGCAGGCAGTGGACCCGTGCTGGTCGCGGTGCGGAGACGCTGAGCCGGGCGCGCAGCCTCAGTCCTTGAGCAGCGCCTCGAGCTTCTTGAGGAGCTCGTTCTTGTCGACGGGCTTGGAGAAATAAGCATCGGGAGGCGGCACCTGGCGGCGGCTGGAGATGAACTGCTGGAACTCCTCCATCACGCCGGTGACCATGACCACGGGGATGTCCTTGGTCTGGGCGTTCTCGCGCACGTCGCGGTAGAAGCGCACGCCGGACTTCTCGGGCATGGTGATGTCCAGCATGATGAGGTCAGGCTTCTCGCTGAGGACCTTGTGCAGACCCTCGACGCCATCATGGGCTGACGCGGTGGAGTAGCCATTGTCCTCGAGCAGGGACACGAAGTAGGTCACCAGGTCCTTGTCGTCGTCAATGACGAGAATCTTCTTTGCCATGGCCGCTCTCCTTTCAGGGGGCGTTGGGGGCCCCGCGTCGCCGGGAGTGCATCCCGTCGACATCACCCCGCCAGCACCTGTCGCCGGGAGTGCATCCTTTCGAGGTCACCCCGCCAACACAGGTTCGAAAACCGAACTCAGTGCCACTCCCAGTCGACGTAGTTCGGCTTGGCGTCGACCATGGCGTTGACCATGAGCTCGACCAGGCCGCCGTACAGGATGCCCGCGGTCTCCCAGGCGTTGTAGTAGGACAGGATGTCGCGGATCTGGCCCTTGCAGTTGGAGCAGGGTGCACACACGTACTTCGGATGCTCCTTGTCCATGGGCTCGTTGCCGAAGGCGTCGAGGATCTGGCGGAACTTGCGGCGCCCGGTCAGGTGGTGGCGCCAGTCCTTGAAGTTGTGGCCGCTCATGATGGCAAAGCCCGAGCCGCCGCCGCAGCAGTAGTTGTGCACGCCGTGGGGCGTCATCTCGCGGAAGCGATGCTCGGGTACAATGGCGCGCAGGATCTCGCGCTGCGGCTCAACGATGCCCATGAGCCGCACCATGTTGCAGGGATCGTGCAGGGTCACCGGGAAGTCGTTGCGGCTCTTGTCGAACTTGATCTTGCCCGAGCGCACGATCTCGAGCAGCACGGTCAGGGCGCTCTCGCGGGGGATGTTGAGGTCGCCGGTGATCACCTTGTCGGCGATGACCGTGAGCGCCTTGTGGGCATGGCCGCATTCGCCGATGACCACGCGCTTGACGCCCAGCTTCTTGGCCGCCTGCATGTGCTTGAGCGCCACGCGCGCGAACTGCACGTCGTCGTACCACACGCCGTAGTTGATGCCGTCGTAGGCCGCGAGCTCGCTCGACAGGGTCCACGACAGGCCGGCCTTCTCGAACAGCAGCGCGAAGGCGCCGGGGTTCTCGGGCCAGGCCATGATCTCGCCGGCGTTGTGGATGAGCAGGATGTCCGCGCCCTCGACGTCCCAGGGGGTATGGATCTCGATGCCGGTCTTGTCTGTGGTGTCCTCGTCGATGAAGTCCATGTTGTCCTTGACGACGAGGGAATTCATACCGGTCGAGGACCCGACCTTGATCTGCAGCACCGAGCCGTTGTCGTGGCACTCGCGCGACGAGATGCCCAGGTTCATGCTGGCGATCTTGCGGATCTCCCGCGCCAGCAGCGCGTTGTCGACGCCGATGGGGCAGGTCTGGGCGCAGCGCCGGCACACGTTGCAGCGGTACGCCAGCTCGATGAGCCGGGCCACGGTCTTCCAGTTGAGGTCGATGTCGCCGTGCACCCAGGTCGAGGCACCCTTGACGTACTTCCAGTAGATGCGGCGAAAGATCTCGGAGCGGAAGGACGGCCGGTACAGCTCGTTGTGACCGCTCTCCTCGAAGATGGGGCAGGCCTCGGAGCAGGTCTGGCAGTGGGCGCAGTGCTCGGTGGACATCACCAGGGGCTGCAAGAAGGCCCAGTTGTCGTTCTCGGTGAAGCACTTGCGCATGCCATCGAGGAAGCCGTTGACCAGCCGCTCCTCGTCTTCTTTGGTCGCGGGCTTGGGCAGATTGAGCGCGATGGTGTCGTCGAGCACCACGTACTTGCTGGTGGCGGCCTCGCTCAGGGGCGGGACGGCCGGCTCCTCGTCGAGCTTGTCAAAGGGCGGTGGCAGCGGGATCTGGTCGCGGATCTCGACATGGGTCAGGGGGCCATCCTTGGCCGAGAAGTCCTTGAAGCTGACCTGCTTGCTCATGGGCGTCTTCTCCTGCGGGTGTAGCGTCGACGTGCTCATGGGGTGACCACCTTGGCGGTGTCC
This sequence comes from Pseudomonadota bacterium, assembly GCA_043821645.1. Classification (GTDB taxonomy): domain Bacteria; phylum Myxococcota; class JACRCW01; order JAFGSX01; family JAFGSX01; genus JBDRCO01. Next base: position 27,836 of record JBDRCO010000053.1, read on the forward strand.
TCGGTGGCGGCCTCGGCCCAGGTCTTTTTGCCGTCGCCACCGATGTGGGCGGCGGCCCAGGACAGGGGCCTGTTGAGCGCTGCGCCGATGATGGCTTCCTCGGGGCCGCCCTGCAGGTTGGGCGTGTCGTTCCAGCGGATCGCGTGGTAGGCGAAGTACTTGCCCACGAAGTGCGACATGTGTGTCAGCGGGATGTAAGCCAGCATCGCGGCCCACAGCATCATCGTCGCCGCAGGCAGCACAGCCTGGGTGGTGGCAAGGGGCAGGTCGACCAGATGGAAGGTCACCAGCGACCCCACCAGCGTCGACACCAGCGCAAAATCACGGTCCACCGCCACGAAGGTGACGAGGGACAGCCCAAAGGCCGCGATGAACAGGATCAGGTTCATGAAGTCGGCTGGCGTCGAGAAGTTGCGCAGCGCCGGCGTGTTCAGGCGGCGGCTCAGCAAACCGATGGAGCCCAGCAAGCCGAGCACGATGCCGCTCGCGCCCGAGGCCAGCACCAGGTAGTGCAGCAGCGTGCCCAGGCCGCCCGCGGCGAGCCCCGGCGCGATGGCGCCCAGCACGCCGCCCAGCATCATCAGCGCGGTGCAGCCCGCCACCAGGTACAGGCCAAAGTGGAAGGGGAACGAGCGCAGCCACAGCTTGGGGTGGTGCTCTCTGAGGGCGTCCAGGAACAGCATCTCGGGCACCATCACGCTGAGCTCGCCGGCCAGCGAGGTCTCGCGCTTCTGCGTCCACCACTTCGGCATCTCGTAGTAGGAGCCGCCGTACTTGGCGCGCGAGGGCGCCTCATGGGCCACCGGGTACAGCTCCCAGCGCAGGTGCATGGGCATGCGCTGCCACATCAGAAAGCGAGCAACCACGGCGATGACGAACACCGCGATGGCCACGTAGCTCAGGACCAGGGCGAGCAAGGGCAAGCTCATCATCTGCCTCCAGGGGGCGGGGTATGCGGGGGCGAACCGCAGCTGAGCCCCGATTAGTCTGCTAGCCTACTGCTCGGGCCTGCGCAAGGGTGGCACCTGAGATGGCAAGTTGAGGCAAAACATCACCTGTTCGGTAGTCAATAGGATGAATAATTGTTGAGTGAAAAGATAAAATATAAAAAAGCCAATGCTGCACAAACACTCACCCGTACCCAGCTTGCCAGTATCTGCAGATCTTACTAGACAGCAATAGTGCTATATAACTTGAAGAGCAGTGATATTTTATTTTTTTAGCGTCTCTAATCAAATCTCTTTATAGCCATGGTTTCTTCTTCTGGGGGGGGGCATGACCCACTTTCGGTGCGGCAAACCTGTCCTATCGAGGCGCGGCGGCGCCGTCCGCACCCTGCTGGCTGGTCAGCGCCGGCCACGCGGGGCATGCTAGAAATGGGGAACGGGGACGTGATGGCCAAAGAAGGGTGGGGGGGGATGCGCGCGCTGCGCGAGTTGCAGATCCTGGGCGTCGCAGGTGCTGGCCTGCTGGTGGCCGCGCTGTGGGCCGCGCCGTCGCTGTTGCTGGTGGTGGCGCTGGCCTTTGTCGGTGTTCTCGTCGTGGTGGGGCTGCGCCTGCAGCGCCAGCTGAGCACGGACGAGCGCTGGCGCGACGTCATGCCCGGCTATCTGTCGATTCAAGATCGCGACCTGCGCATCCTCGAGACCAACACCTCGTTTCGACGCGACCTGGGCGAGGACTCGGTGGGCCGGCACTGCCACGACGTGTACAAGAAGGCCAGCCACCCCTGCCCCCACTGTCCGGTGCTCAAGACCTTCGAGGACGGCAAGGTGCACGTCAGCGAGGAGTGCATCACCCTGCGCGACGGCAGCCAGGCTCAGGTGGTGGTCACCTCCGCGCCGCTGCGCGACAGCCGCGGCAGGGTGGCGGCGGTGATGGAGATGTCGACCAACATCACCGAGGCGATCGCCCTGCGCGGCGAGCTCGACCGCACCCGCGAGGACTACCGACAGCTGTTCGACATCGTGCCCTGCTACATCTCCATCCAGGACCGCGACTACCGGGTGGTGCAGTCCAACGCCCTGTTCAAGCAGGACTTCGGCGACGCCTCCGGCGAGCAGTGCTACCGCGTCTACAAGGGTCGCGACTCCATCTGTCCTGGCTGTCCGGTGGAGCAGACCTTTGCCGACGGCGAGGTGCACTCGAGCGAGGAGAAGGTACGCACCCGCGACGGCCGCGAAGCCGCCATGATCGTGTACTCGATGCCGGTGCTCGACGCGCGCGGCGAGGTGGCGCAGGTGATGGAGGTGTCCACCAACATCACCCGGGTCAAGCAACTGCAGCGGCAGCTGGCCATGGTGGGGCTGGCGGTGAGTGGCATGGCCCACCGCATCAAGAACGTGATGACGGGCCTCGAGGGCGGCATCTTCGTCGTCAACAGCGGCTTCGAGCTGGGCGAGCAGGACACGGTGACCGAGGGCTGGCAGATGGTGCAGCGCAACGCCGGCAAGATCGCCCAGATCGCCCGCGACCTGCTGTTCTGCTCCAAGGAGCGGCAGCCCGAGCTGCGTCCGGGGGTGGTGCCGGCGGCCATCGCGCGCGAGGTTCACGAGCTGTACCGCGCGCGCATCGAGCAGGAGGGCATGACCTTCGTGCTCGAGCTCAGTGACGAGGAACGCAGCGGGACCTTTGACACCGAGGCCCTGCATACGCTGATGAACAACCTGGTGGCCAACGCCCTGGACGCCTGTCGCTTTGACCCGCGCCACGACGAGAAGCAGATGCGCATCGTGCTCGCCTGCCGCTGGCCAGACGAGCACTCGCTGGAGATCGAGGTGGCCGACTCGGGCATGGGCCTGGCGCCCGAGGACAGGGATCGCATGTTCGAAAGCTTCTTCTCGACCAAGGGCAGCGAGGGCACGGGGCTGGGCCTGTTCGTGGTGCAGAAGGTGGTGCAGGAGCACGGGGGCGAGATCCGCTTCGCGTCGACGCCGGGCGAGGGTACCACCTTCACCGCGGTGCTGCCGGCCGAGGGTGCGCCCACGGCGCAGGACCGTTTGGCGAATTGAGGCTCAGTCCGCGTCGGCCTCGCCGATGGCGCGCTCGACGGTGTCGATGAACTCTTTGGGGTCGATGGGCTTGTCGAACACCGCGAAGGGCTCGGGTACGGCCAGGTGGCGACCCGAAAGACCGCTGATCACGATCACCGGGATCTTCTTCAGCGCCGCGTCTTTTTGCAGGTGGCGGTAGAAGTCGGTGCCCGACTGCTTGGGCATCATCAAGTCCAGGGTGATGAGGTCGGGCTTCTCGGCCTGGGCGATGCCGAGCGCCTCGGCGCCGTTCTCGGCCAGCACCACCTGGTAGCCGGCCTTGCGCAGCGCGGTCTTGAGAAAGGTGCGAATGTCGGCCTCGTCGTCGACCACCAGGATCTTCTTGCTCATGTTGTCTCCCCTATCTTGGCGCCCCTGCCCTCGCGCCATGCTAGCTCGTTTTCGGGGGGCAGCTCGATGCGAAAGACCGTGCCCCGGCCCTGGGTCGAGGTGAAGGAAATGCGCCCGCCGTGTTCCTCGACGGTCTTCTTGGTCAGCAGCAGGCCCAGGCCCGTGCCGCGCAGACCCTTGCTGGTGTGGTAGGTGCGCAGGATGCGCGGCTGGTCCTCGGCGGCGATGCCCATGCCGCTGTCCTCGACCTCGATGGCCAGCCCGCCGTCGTCCAGCGGGTGGGCGCGCACGGCGATGCGCTGGGCTTTGTCGGTGTCGGGATCCCAGGTGCAGGCGTCCACGGCATTGGCCACCAGGTTGCTCAGAGCCGCGTGCATGGCCTCGCGGTCCAGCACCCGCGCTGCCACGCCGTCGGCGATCTCGGCCACCAGGGCAATGCCGGCCTGGCTGGCCTTGGGCGTGAACAGGCTCACCACGTCGCGCAGCAGCGCGGCCACGTCGACGCGGTCGCGCACGTGGGGGCGGGCCCGGGCGAAGCTGAGCAGGTTGCGGGTCAAAGTGTTGAGCTGGTCGAGGTAACCCTTGACCATCTCCCAGCCACTGCGCAGGCGCCCGCTGTCGTCCTTTTGCAGGCCGGTGTCGACGAGGTAGCTGCCACCCTCGAGGCCGGCCAGGATGTTCTTGATGGTGTGGGCCAGGCCCGCGGCGGTGAGGCCCACGGTGGCCAGGCGCTCGGCCTGCTGCAACCCCTTCTCCAGCTCGACCAGCCGCGTGTCGTCGTGGGAGATCAGCATGACGCGAGAGATCTGTGCCCCGCGACCGGGCACCGGGATGGCCTGCACGGCGTAGCTCAGGTACTGGTCGCCGGCAGAGCGTCCCTCCTCGCGCCCGCCGTGTGTGGCACCGTCGGCGAAGCAGGCTGCGGCCGGGCAGCTCTCGCAGGGGGCATCGCGCCCCTTGTAAACGCGAAAGCAAGGCTCGCCCGCGCGGGCACCGAAGGCGCGCTCGAAACTGGGGTTATGAATCAGGATGTGAAACTGGCGATCGATGACCGCGACGTGGCAGGGCACGTGCTGCAGCGCGAGCAGGCCCAGGGGGCCGGTGGCCCTGCCGTCACTCATGACGTGTCACTCGCGATTTCCTCGCTCGCGATCGGTCAGGTACAGGTAGAAGGGGATGAAGGCGACGAGCAGCGAGAAGGCTGCCACGTAGCCCCAGCCCTTGGTGACGGTCAAGAAGTCCCACATCGTTTCCATCGCGATCTCCTAGTGTTGTCCCTTCCACTCGGGGTGCTCGCGCACGATGGGCATGTGCTCGGCGATCCACTTGAACGCCACCACGCCCGCCGTCACCAGGGCGACGGTGACGACGATCTCCATCCAGTGGGGCCAGTAGCGCTGGTCGGCGGGCAGCTCGTAGTGAAAGGCGAAGAAGGCCACGTTGAGGCGGTTGAACACGATGCCCACGACGGTGAGCACGCCGGTGGCGCGCACCAGACCCGGCCGCTTCTCGCGGTAGCCGACCATGTACAGGATGCAGGGCAGCAGCACGAAGCCCAGCATCTCGACCCCGAACAGAGCGCCGTAGCCCGTGCCCAGATAGTGCAGATCGTCCTCGATGACCAGGCTCACCACCTTGGTCGAGAAGTAGATCGCCAGCGCGATGGCGCCGGCCTTGCCCAGGCCCAGGGTGATGCGGTCGAACTGCTCGCGCGAGATCTCGATCTGATCGTGAAAGGCGCGGTGCGAGATCATGCTCTCGACGATGACCATCGAGATGCCCGCGACCACCGCCGAGACAAAGAAGTGCACCGGGATCAGGCTGGAGTACCACAGCGGGTGCAGCTTGGTGGGCATGATGGCGAACAGCGCGCCCAGCGAGGACTGGTGCAGCGTCGACAGCAGCAGGCCAAAGATGGTGAGGGCGATGGTGAGCCGCCCCACCAGCTTGCGCCAGCGCTTGAAGCCCAGCCACTCGAAGGCGGCGGGGGTGCTCTCGACGAACAGGGTGGTCAGGTACAGGGCCACGCACAGGGCGACCTCGAACAGCGCCGAGGTGGGACCCGAGCGCACCACGAAGGCGTAGGGCAGGCGCCAGGGCCGGCCCAGGTCCGCCAGCAGGCCGACCACCACCAGGGAGTAGCCCAGAAACGCGGTCAGGATGGCCGGTCGTACGATGGACCGGTATTCCTTGAGCCCGAACAGGTACACCGCCGACGACACCACGAAGCCACCCGCGGCCAGAGCCACACCGGACATGACGTCGAAGCCTATCCACAGGCCCCAGGGGAAGTTGTGGCTCAGGTTGGTGGTGGCGCCCAGTCCCTTGACGAAGCGCAGCAGCATCACGGCTGCGCCCGCGACCAGGATGGCGCCGGAGATCCAGGTGAAGGGCGTCCACCCCTTGCGGGGGATCGCGCTGGCCTCGCTGCTCATTGGCCCGCCTCCTTGGCCTTCGCGGCGGCCTCCTCGAGAGCCTTCTTCACCGCCGTGGCAATGGCCTTGTCCTTGTCCTTGCCGGCGCGCGTCGCGGCCTCGGCCAGCTTCTTCTTGGTGTCTTCGTCGGCCTGCATCAGGGCCTCGGTCACCGCGGCGGTGACCTCCTTGTGGCTCAGCTGCTCCTTGCGCTTGCTGAAGGCGTAGAAGCCGGCGAGCAGGCCCGGGTAGATGGTGATGACGAGGGGAACGACCTGCAAGAAGGCCGTGCCGATCTCGGGCAGCGAGGTCCAGGTGGCGTCCTCGTGCAGGCCGAGCACGCCCGGTCGCACGCCGGCCAGGGTCAGCCAGCTGGTGCCGCCGAACTCGAGCTCGCCAAACACGTGGTCGAAGTAGGTGCCGGGGTTCTTGCGCATGCGCTCGGCTGCCACCCTGAGCAGCTCGTCACGACGGCCGAAGGTGATGGCGCCGGTGGGGCAGGCCTCGGCACAGCCGGGCTGCTTGTTGTCCCGGATGCGGTCGTAGCACATGGTGCAGCGCCGCACGCGCGGCGTCAGCGGCTCGTCGTACTCGTAGCTGAGCGCGTCGTAGGGGCAGGCCGTCACGCAGTAGCGGCAGCCCATGCACACCTCGGGGTCGTACAGCACCGGGCCCTCGGGGGTCTTGGTGAAGGCGCGCACCAGGCACACCGAGGCGCAGCAGGGCTCGTTGCAGTGCATGCACTGGTGCTTGCGAAACACCTGCTGGCCACTGCCCGGGTCGGTGTAGCGATTGACCACGGTGAGCGCGTCCGGCGTCACCCGCCGCACCTGGTCGAACACGGCCTTGTCGCCCACCGGCGCGGCCGGAGGCTTGAGCTGGTTGACCTCGGTGCAGGCGAACTCGCAGGAGCGGCAGCCCACGCACAGGGTGGTGTCGTGCAGCAGACCGTAGCGTCCGGCGTGACCGGCAAAGTGCCTGGCGCTACCCGCGCTGGCCGAACCCGCCACCGCCGTGCCTGCCGCGCCCGCGGCCAGCGATGCCAGAAATCCTCGACGGGACACGCTCATGGCGTCACCTCCGCGCTGGCCTTCTTGTGGCAGTCCTCGCAGCCCACCGCCTTGAGCTGCATGGCCTGGTGGCAGCCCAGGCACTGCCGGTGATACGCGGCCTTGAGCCCTGGTCGGTCGCGGGTCGCGTCGGCCGTCAACGTGTGGCAGGAGCGACAGGACGGCGGTCGCTCACCCAGGGGGCTGTGGTGGTGGCAGCCGGCGCACAGGGTCTCGACCCGCTGGTGAAAGCGCAGGGCCAGCGGCTGGTCGGCGGTGCCCGTGAGCAGGGCACCGACGATCTTGCCGTGGGGCAGGGGCGAGCCCTGGTAGTCCTTCTTCATCCCGTCGAGGACCAGCTTCTGTGGAAAGGCGTCGCCAAAGGCGGGCAGCGCCGGCGGCGTCAGGGTGGGCAGGTGCGGGGCCGTGCCCGACACCGCCACGCCGATGAGCGCGGCCTGGTGGCACACCGCGCAGGCCGACAGCGCGGGCCTCTCGCTCAGGCTGCGGTGGCAGCCGACGCAGGCCTGGACCTCGGTTCGCTGGCGGTGGCACCCCACGCAGGCATGGCTCGAGCCGTCGTCGTGGGCGGCCTGGGCGCGGGTGACGCCCTTGCCCTTGGTGTCGCCGCTCAGGGTGTGGCAGCTGTCGCAGCGGGCCAGGGTCTGGTGGTGGCAGGCCGAGCAGGTGGCGACGGCGTTCTCGTGCGCCAGGTGCGGGAAGTTGACCGGCCCGCTGCGGCTGTCGGGCTGGGCCATCCAGGCCTGGTCGGGCTGGTTGCGCTTGAGCCGCGGCACCGGGTCCAGGCGCTTGACCGCGGCCAGCTGCGCCGCGTCGTGGCAGCCCTCGCAGCGGGTGGGGCCGTGCGCGACCTTCGCCGCCTCGCGCGCCAGGTGGCAGTTCACGCACTGCGCATGCGCCGCGTCGCGCAGGCTCGGAGCCTTGTTTCCCAGGGGGCGTCGGCCGCCCTCACCCCGTCGCGCGTCAAGCTCGTCGGGATCCCTGCCCGGCAGCACATTCTCGGCGTCGGCCAGGTGGCAGGCGCTGCAGGCCTCCTCGGTGTTCTTCTTGTAGACCAGCGTGCGCTGCTGCTCGTCGTAGCTGTGGTGGCAGGCCTCGCACTTGTCCTTTTCGGCCTGCACGTGGCGGGCGTGCAGCGAGCGATCCAGGCGCGGGGTGACGCGCAGAGAGCGCGCGGCGGGTTGCTCGACGTGGCAGCTACCGCAGAGCACGGGGCCCGTCTTCTGGCCCGCGCGAACGCGTTCCTGGTGGCAGCCCAGGCACAGGGCGTGGACCTGCTCGGCGGTGGTCTCGGCGTCGGCCCGGGGATCCACCCCGCGCAGCACGAAGTCCAGGGGCTGCACCTTGTCGCTGCCCGGGGCGCAGGCGGCGGCCTCGGCGCTCTCGCCCTCGGCGCTCGACGCGGCGCGCGCGCAGGGGTGGCAGGCCTGGCAGCCCTGGCTGGGCTTGGCGTCGACGTGCTTCTTGTGGTCGAACTCCACGGCGGGCCGCTCGGCCCGGCCCCTGGCCGCGAGCTGCTCGAGGCGCAGGACCGCGGGCTCGGTGGTCCGCGCGGTGGGGTGCTCGGCTTCGCCGCAGGCCGCGGCGAGCGCGAGCGCTCCGACCAGGGAGAACAGGGACGCGCGTCCGGGGGCGAATCCTGTTGATTCGAAGACGTCGTGGGGCCCCGCCTTCACCGGCGAGTCTTTTTGTCCTCTCAGGTTCGGAAAAAAGCCTCGCCTGGGCCCCCCACAAGAAGACGAATCAACAGGATTTCGTGTCATGTCATGGCCTTTCGCTGGTTCGAACGCCCTCATGACGGGCGCTCGATGGCCTTGACCAGCAGCTCGCTGATGAAGCTGATCTTCATGCCCAGCTTGTAGTGATGAATGATGTCCTCGATGCCGCTGTGGCAGTTGTGGCAGGGCGTGATGATGAGCTTGGCGCCGGTGTCCGCCATCTGCTCGGCCTTGACCCGGATCGACTTCATGCGCGACAGCTTCCACGGGGGACCGCAGTTGATGACCCCGCCGCCCGCGGCACAGCAGTAGTTGTGCTCGTAGCGCGGATCCATGTCGCGGAAGTCCTCGCACAGGGCGTTGACGACGTAGCGAAGCTTCTCGTGCAGGCCGCTGCCGCGGACGATGTTGCAGGGGTCCTGCACCGTCACCGGGGTGGTGATCTTGTTCTTGATCTTGAGCCGGCCCGTCGACAGCAGCTCGTGGTAGTAGTCGACGGCGTGCACCATGGGGATGGGCGGGTGCTTCCAGCCCAGCCACTTGGGCCCGTCGTACACGGCGCCGCGGTAGGCGTGGCCGCACTCGCCCATGACCACGCGCTTGACCCGCAGCGCGGCAGCGCGCTCCCAGTGCGCGCGCTCGACCCGGCCCATGACCTCGAAGTCGCCCGAGTACATGGCCATGTTGCTGTTGTCCCAGCCGTCGAGGCTGGGCATGGTCCAGTCGGCGTTCGCGGCCTTGAAGATCACCGCCATGTTGCCCAGGAGCTGGGCCAGGATCTTGGGCTCGGGCGCGATCACCGAGTACATGATGTCGGCGCCGACCCTGTCGAGGGGGATGCGCAGGCCCTCCAGCTCGTCGCGCGCCTCCTCCTCCTGCCACAGCAGCGTGTCTATCCACTCGTCGGGCTGCACCCACATCTGGTTGGAGGTCACCGAGTGGCTGTTGGTGGTGTCCTGCAGGTACTGCGGCACGATGCCCAGCAGGTTGCAGATGCGGCGCACGGTCATGATCTCGTAGGCGATGTCGATGCCGAAGGGGCAGTACATGCTGCAGCGCCGGCAGGCCCCGCACTCGGTGAAGGCGATGCGCGCGGCGTCGGCCAGGAGGCCTTGCTGACGTCGCCCTTGCGCTGGACCATCTGCCACAGCGTCGCCTGCACCTTGGCCACCGGCGCGTAGTCCGGGTCCTTGTCGCGCGACAGGTAGGTGTGGCAGGCCTCGGCGCACAGGCCGCAGTGCACGCAGGTCTCCATGTAGACCTGCAAGCGCGCCGCGCTCTCCTTGTCGAGCACGTGCTGGATCACGTCCTGGATGCGCTGCGGGGTGAGCCTTTCCAGGCCCTTGCGGATTCCCTCGTCGACGACAGCGCGGTCTGCGGGATCGGACATCGGGTTCTCCTCGCGTGGTGTGCGGGCCTACCAGTCCCTGGCGTGGCGCACGGCTCCGAACTCGCTGCCCATGTAGGCGCGCGTGAACACGAACCACAGCATGTGCGACAGCCAGGTGAGCGGGATGGCCACCAGCCACAGCACGCCACACACCACATGCAGGACGATCATCGCCTCGTAGGGCAGCCACTGCTGGTGCGCGAAAAAGCCCGTCAGGTAGGGCGACATCACCAGCAGCACCAGGGCGAACTCGCGCACCCCGGATACCTTGCGCACCTCGGGAGCCACCAGGCGCCGGGTCAGAAAGAACAGGCAGGCGAAGACCACGGTCAGGGTCAGGCCGTCGACCAGGGCCGCCGGCAGGCTGAACCAGCTCAGGCCCCACCTCTGCTCCAGCAGCACGCTGTGGCCGCGGGTGAACAGCGGCGTGACGACGAGGCAGCCGTGAAACAGCCACGACACCAGGGTCATCACCGGCCGCTGCTGCATGGTGCGACCGCCGAAGGGCAGCAGCCAGTGACCGAGCGAGCGCAGGCCGTACTTGAGGCTCAGGGTGGGGAACACCGTCTTCTCGCGCCGGGCCAGCAGCGCCACCGAGACGAGCTTGTACAGGCCGCCGCCGAACAGGCCGATGAAGCCGAGCCACACCGGGATGCGAAGGTACTCAGGCATGGGTCCTCACCTCTTTCAGCGCACCAGGTCCGCGACCGCGACCACCTCGCGCACGACCTGCGTGCCCTCGACACCGCACAGCGCCAGGGCCGAACCGTCGGCGCTGAACATGGGATCAAAAAGCTGCGCGAAAGACCGCCGGGCCAGTTTGCCGTCGACGCACAGGGTGTGCGTGCCGCCTTGCTCGACGTGACAGGCCAGGTGCGTGCCGTCGCGGCTGAACACCGGTTGCCACACCATGTCAAAGCCGGGGCCCCAGGCCTGGCCATCCAGCGCCACGTTCCAGCGCTCCTGGTCGCGCACCACGGCGGCCACCCGCGCGCCGTCGGGCGAGAACAGCGGCTGCAGCACCAGGTCCGAGAACTCGGTGACCCAGGGCTGGTCGTCGACGGCCACGGTCCAGCGGCCGTAGCCCGTGGCCACCACCGCCGCCACCCGCTTGCCGTCGGGGCCAGGCGTGGTGTGCCACAGCTGCATGTAGGTGTTCTTCCACAGCGGCTGGCCGTCCTGGGCCAGGCTCCAGGCACCGCCCGCGCGCACCGGCACCAGCAGGTGCTGGCCGTTGTAGCGGGGCTCCCACACGCAGCCGTAGCGCGCGTCCCAGGTCTTGCCGTCGATGGCCAGGGAGTACACGCAGGTGTCGAGCCTGACCTCGGCCGCCACGCTGCTGCCGTCGGGGCTGAACACGGGGGCGTAGGTGTTGATGAAGTGCTGCTCCCAGGCCTGGCCGTCCACCGCCACGCCCCAGGTGCCCTCGGCAAAGGTCCAGATGTCGGCCTCGCCGAGCTTGCTCACCTGCACCGTGGCGGCTGCGTGGGCGCCGTCGGCGCTCAGGGCGAAGTCGCGCAGGGACAGAAAGCCTTTGTCCCAGGCCTTGCCGTCGATGGCCACGCCGTACTCGCCGTCGCGCTTGATCTGCACGCCGATGTGCTGGCCGTCGCCGCTCAGCTTGGGGTTCCACGCGAACTCGAAGCGCTCGTCCCAGGGCGCACCGTCGACGGCCACGGTCCACTCGTCGTCGATGCGCACCAGGGCCATGAGGCGGCCGTCGGGCAGGTAGCGCAGGCTCAGCACCTTCTCGAAGCTGTCGGCCCAGGCGCCCTGGCTGGTCCACACACTCAGGGTTCCGTCGGCGTTCTCCACCGGCGCCGCCACGCAGCTGCCGTCGGGGCTGGCCACCAGCTCGTGCATCACGGGGTGTTCACCGACCAGCGCGCTCAGGTCGGCCAGCGTGGTTCGGCCCATGTTCCATGGGGTGCTTGGCGCGGATGTCATGCGCTCTCCGTCGAGAAAACCGGGGTTCATGTCTCATGCGTGCCCATGCACGCCACGCATCCGGTTTCTCCGCGAACGCGCAGTGCAAGGGTGCGGCCACCTTGATCTGCGGCATGGCATCGCATGATGGTGGGCGAGGCGCCTGCTCTTCGAGTTGCAGAAGCGCGACGCTGCACGTTGCATGTTGCGGCAACGCAACGCGCGACAGCGTTCGATTTTCGAAAAGCCGCGTTCAGCTCTCGATGCCCAGCCGCCGCATGGCGCGCCACAGGGTGCTGCGGTGCACGCCGAGCTGCTGGGCCGCGCGTCTCACGTTGCCGCCCGCCTCGGCCAGCACCCGCTGCACCTCGCCGGCGTCGAGCACACCGCTGCGCGGGGGCTGCTGCGACGGCAGGTGCAGGTCCTCGACCGCGATCAGGGGGCCGGGGCTGCGGGTGTGGGCCGCCTCCAGGATCTGCCGCAGCTGGCGCACGTTACCCACCAGCGCCTCGGCGCCGAGCCGCTGCATGGCCGCGGGGCTGATCCCGCGCACCGGCCCACCGTGGCGCTGCTGCAGATCCTCGATGAACTCCTGGACCAGCAGCGGCAGGTCATCGCGGCGCTGCGCCAGCGACGGCAGGCGCACCTGCAGCACGGCCAGGCGGTGGTACAGATCGCGGCGGAACTCTCCGCGCTGCAGGCGCTCGCGCAGCAGACCGGTGGCGGTGGACAGCAGGCGCGGGGTGTCGCGGTCGCTGCGCTCCTCGAGCCAGCCCAGCAGGCGCTGCTGCGTCTCGAGGCTGGCCGCACCCAGGTCCTCGAGCAGCACGCTGCCCAGGACGTTGCCCTCGCTGGCGATGGCCGTCGACACCTGCTGCAGCTGCGCCAGGGCGCGCGCGCCCGAGCACAGCACGCGGCGCAGCGGCGCGCCGGCGCGCTCGGGGTCCAGCCCGTGGACGATCTCCACCAGGGCCGCGCGACCCGAGCCGCGCTCGCCCTCGACCAGCAGCGGCGCGGGGCTGGCGGCCAGGCGCGGCAGCTCGTCGAACAGCCGGCGCATCGCCGGGGTGCGGCTGACGAACAGGCGGCGGCCGTAGCAGCGCAGCTCGCCGGTGTCGGCGCGGGCGTCGCGCAGCAGCGCCACGGCACCGCAGGCCTCGCCCGCGGCGTCGAGCAGCACGCTGGCGGTGAGCTCGACCAGGGCGGTGGTCTGCTCGGCGACGCGCACCACCGCCGTGCCCTGGCGCGCCGTGGTGCGGGTGGCCATGGCCGCGCGCAGCGGACAGCCCTCGCCGCACAGGCTGGTGTCCATCACCTGGTGGCAGACGCGGCCCAGCACCTGCGCGGCGGGAAGCCCCAGCAGGGCCTCGGCCTGGGGGTTGAAGCGCTGGATGCGCCCCTCGCGGTCGACGGCGAGCAGGGCCACGCCCAGGGCATCGAGGATGCGTCCGTCGTCGTCCAGGGTCGCTGCTGTAACCTTCATGTGCTGCACGTTGCCCGACGGGCGCCGCTTGCGGGCGGCGCCGAGCGCGCACTTGTTCACGATGCGTGCCACGCCAGGCGCGACGCAGGTGCTCACATGGAGTTGTGTGGATCCGTCCCGCTGTGGGCGGGCCCGGGTCGTCCGCGCGCGGCGGCGGCCTGGCTCAGGCCAGGCCCAGCTTGCGCATCTTGCGCCACAGGGTGGTGCGGTGCAGGCCCAGCTCCTGGGCCACCTGGGCGCGGTTGCCGCCCGAGCGCGCCAGGGCCGCGCGGATCGCGTTGGCCTCGACCTGATCCAGCGGTCCCATGTCCCGCGGCGGGGCGCTGGCCTCGCCGGCGGGCTGTCGGTCGCGGATGGAGGCGGGCAGATGGCGCGGCTCGATGGTCTGCCCCTGGCTCAGCACCAGGGCGTGCTCGAGGGCGTTCTCCAGCTCGCGCACGTTGCCGGGGTAGTCGTGCTCGAGCAGGCGGGCCAGGGCCTCGTCAGAGACCTGGGCGGAGGCTCGACCCATGCGCTCGACCTGTCGCTTCAGGACATGATCGATGAGTCCCGGGATGTCGTCGCGGCGCTCGCACAGGGCAGGCAGCTGCACGCTGACGATGTTGAGGCGGTAGTACAGGTCCTCGCGGAACAGACCCTCGCGCATGCGCTGCACCAGGTCGCGGTTGGTGGCGGCAATGATGCGCACATCGGCACGCTTGGTTTCGGAGGAGCCCAGGGCCTCGTACTCGCGCTCCTGCACCACGCGCAGCAGCTTGACCTGCACCGAGGGAGGCACGTCGCCAATCTCGTCCAGGAACAGCGTCCCGCCCTCGGCCACGGCGATGCGGCCTGGCTTGTTCTGGCGCGCGTCGGTGAAGGCGCCGCGCACGTAGCCAAACAGCTCGCTCTCGAGCAGGGTCTCGGGCAGGGCCGCACAGTTGACCTTGACGAAGGGCTTGTCGTGGCGCGCGCTGAGTTCGTGCAGGGTGCGTGCGACCAGGCCCTTGCCGGTCCCGCTGGGGCCGAGCACCAGCACCGTGGCCTCGCTCTGGGCCACCACTGGCAGCAGGTCCAGCACCTCGCGCATGCGCGGATTGCGGCCCACGATGACGTCGAGGGCGTCGCGTTGATCCAGCTGCCGCTTCAGCTCGTGCAGGTCGGACAGGTCGCGGAAGGTCTCGACGCCCCCCACGCGCTGGCCCTGGCGATCGAACAGCACCGCGGTGCTGATGCTGATGGGCACGCTGCGGCCGCGGGCGTCGTGGATCTCCACCGGAACGTCGATCAGACGCTGCCCGCTGCGCACGGTGCGGGCCAGGGCGCAGTCGCTGTGGCAGATGCTGGCCCGGAACACGTCGCGGCAGGGCCGACCCAGGGCCTCGTCGCGCGAGATGCCGGTGATCTCCTCGGCGGCGCGATTGAAGCTGGTGATGCGCCAGTCCGCGTCGACGGTGAACACGCCGTCGGCGATGCAGTCGAGAATGGGGTGTCCCTCGGCCGGAACGAACACGCCCCCTGCCGCGGGTGGGTTCTGCTCCAGGATACGGGGGTCGGCCATGAGATCCCGCCAGTCCCCCCGCCAGGTACCCCCCATCATTCCCTCAGCATAACGCAACGCGCTGCAAAAATGCAACGCGCGCAACCAGAAATAAATCCTCATGCAAAGACAAGGAGTTAGGCATGCAACGCGATGCAATCGTGCAACGTGCTGCAATCACTGGGTGTTTGACGCATTGCGGCGACCGCTGCCAGCTCGCCAGGCCATGGTCTACCGTTCAGGGCGGATCCGGCCTGGTCAGCACCAGCAGCTCGTGCAGCTGGCCGGTTCTTCGCAGCGTTTCTTCGAATCCGGCACGCACCATCTGTCGCAGCGCAGCCTCCACCGTCGCCGTCGACCTCGGATGCACGCGACCCTCGGCGCCATGCACGCGGGACACCAGCTCGAAGCCGTGCTCGTCAAAGTCCGCGATGACGACGATGCCACCGGGTCCGACCAGCCGCCCCATCTCTCCGAGCACGGGCCCGGGATCGGTCAGGTGGTGCAGCACGTCCATCATGGCGACGCAGCCGAAGTGGCCGTCAGGGTAGGGCAGATGGGCGGCGTCGGCCTGGACAAAGGAGATGCGCCGCTCAAGCCCCGCCTCCTCGGCCAGCAGCCTGGCCAGCGCCTGCTCTTCGCTGTCGATGTCGACCGAGACCACGTGCCCAGCCCTCCGCGCCAGCGCCATGGCGAGCAGGCCCTTGCCCGTGCCCACGTCGAGCGCAGGCCCGCTCAGCGCGCCGGCTCCCTCGACCACGAAGTGCGCCGCCGCCACCCTGTCGTGGCCGAGCGCACGGTACTCGGCACAACGCGCGTGAAAGGCACCCACCCGCGGATCGACCTCGCTCATGCGCCGCACGGCGGCTTGTCGCAGCGGGTCTCCCGGCCGCAACAAGGGGTCTCGCGATCGCAGTGGGGCGACGGACCGCTGTGGCCCTTCATGATGAAGCTGGTGCCACCGGCGATCAGGCGCTGCACCTGGCCCCCGCACTGCGGGCACCGCTCTAGCGCCGGCGCCAAAATGGACTGCTGCTGCTCGAACTCGCCACAGCTGGCGCACTGGTACACGTAGGTCGGCATGCGGATCTCCTAGCTGTCGCTGGCGGCGGCTGCGGTCCCGGCGTGCACGTCGAGCAGACCGGCCACGATGCGCTCGAAAGCCATGGCGGTCGCGGACTCCGGCCTCGACTGCACCATGGGCATGCCGCTGTCGCCGGACAGCACGACCTCGGGCTCGATGGGGATGGCGCCCAGAAAGGGCACACCCATCTCGTCGGCCATGGTGCGCCCGCCGTCGCCTCCGAAGATGGGGACGTGCTCGCCGCACCTGGGGCAGGTGAAGCCGCTCATGTTCTCGACCACGCCGAGCACGGGCAGCTGCACCTGGCGGCAGAACACGATGCAGCGGCGCACGTCGGCCACCGCCACATCCTGCGGCGTGGTCACCACCACCGCGCCGTCGGCGTTTTCGATCAGCTCGGCCACTGCCATGGGCTCGTCTCCGGTCCCCGGCGGCGAATCCACCACCAGGTAGTCGAGCGCGCCCCACTCGACGTCGGTGAGAAACTGCTTGATGACCCCGTACTTGCGCGGGCCGCGCCACATCACCGCGTCATCCCGCTTGGGCAGCAAAAAGCCGATGGACATCACGCTGAGCAGGCCCTTGCCCTGGCGGATCCGGATCGGATCCAGGGAGTGGTCGCCGGCACTCAGGGGCGTGCCCTCGAGGTGCAGCAGCTTGGGCACGCTGGGCCCGTGGATGTCCACGTCCAGCAGGCCCACGCGCTTGCCCCGCAGGGCCAGGGCGGTGGCCAGGTTGACCGCGACCGTGCTCTTGCCGACGCCACCCTTGCCCGAGAGCACCAGGATCTTGTGCTGAATCTGGCACATCCTGGCCTGCAAGGTCTGGCGATCCAAAAAATCCCTGTCGTGCTCTCCCGGACGTCTCTGCTGTGCCGAGCACTGGGCATCGTCGCAGCTGCTGCAGGTCTTGCCGGCTGTCATGTTGTCATCCTCAGGGGCCCCCGTGGTCGAGTAATGAGCACGCGATCTTGTTTCAATAGTTGTGAGTGCCCAGCACCACCCGCGCACCGAACTTGTTCTCCAAGGTGACCTTGAGCGCGTCAAAATCGATGGGGCACTGGGCTGTCTCCATGGCCAGCTTGACGCAGGTCCCCAGGTGAATCACGTCGATGGGGCGGCCGAGGTTCTTGGTGACCTCGCTGAGCAGCTTGACCCGCGGCACGGTCAGCCCGGGGCAGTCGCCGCAGTCCGTCATGGCGACCAGCTCGATGCTGTCGTGCTGCGCGTACTCGCCGTTCTTCTCGGCCATGGCCTTGTAGCACTTCGCGCAGGCGATGCAGGAGTAGTCCTTGATGCGCTTGCAGTAGAGCACGGCGATCTTGGCCATCGTGTTCAACCTTTCTGGCCCCGGCTGCGGGGCGGAGATGCGTCGTCGTTCAGCGCGGGCTGTCCGGCTGCGGCGCTGCGTCCTGCTGCAGTCTGTCCTCGATGCTGGCGAGCTGCTGGCGCAGCAACTCGGCCTGGCGTTGCAGCAACTCGCGTTCGTCCTCGCCGGTCTGCGCGTCCAGTCTGCCCGGCCCTGTATTGGCGTCGAGGCCGTGGCGCCAGCGATGTCTGCTTCCGGCTCCAGCGCCGCCCTGCCAGCCCCGTTTGCGACCGCGCCCGCGGCCGACGCCCGGCCCCCCGCAGGGGGCATCCGCGAGCGCCGCGGTGTCCCTGCACCAGCCCTGGCGTCGTCCCGTCATCGGTCCCTGCCCCTGTGGTCCTGTGCGATTTCCTCCTGGCATCGGCGTCTCCTTGGGTTCGGCCTGCGAACCTGTGCTGTGATCACTCACTCTTTGCGCGCCGCCCTTGTCCCTGCCCCTGCTGGCGCCCCTGGCCTCGCCCACCCCGGAACCTGCGCTGGTGGCCCTGGCAGCCCGGCATGGCGAAGTCCGGGCCGGGCAGTTCACCGGCGATGAAGGCCCGCACCACCTCGTCTATCTCACCGGCCACGAAGCCGAGCACCTGCACCCCGCGACCGCTCAGCGCCCCGTGCAGAGGCTCGGAGATGGCACCGCAGATCAAGGTCTCGGCGCCCAGGTCCACCAGCTGCTCGATCTTGAACAGGGCGTTGGACTGGGCCACGGCCAGGGTCGTCCGCGCGACGATCTGTCCGCTCTCGATGTCGAGCAGCAGCAGCTCCCGGCACACATCGAAGACCGGCGAGATGCGGCCATCCCAGACCGTCAGGACGAGCTTCATGGGTCGGCGTCCTCCTTGCGGGGAAGGAGCAGAGCAGCAAGCGGGCCAGCGTGCAGTGAAGGCCGAGAATATAAAAAAATACCTTTTATTTTAATAGGTTACCGGTCTTGCTTTGGAGCTCGGCGCGAATCCTACAGTCGCGACTTGGCGACTCAAGCGTTGCTTTCAGTCGCGGTGGCGAGACTGCGGTCCAGCTCCACCATGGCCCCGCCGAGGTAGCGCGCGGCCAGGTCCACGTACAGGTCCTTGGCCCAGTGGGTCATGTCGTGGTGGTGGGCGGTGATCTCGCCGATGATCCGGGCCGGAGCGCCCACGGCGACCGTGCGCGGTGGGATCTTCTGCCTGTTCTTGACCAGGCTCATCTCGCCCACCAGGGCGCCCTCGCCGACCTCCGAAAAGTCGCTGATCACCGCGCGCATGCCGATCACGGCGCCGTCCTGGATGGTGGCGTTGTGGATCATGGCGCCGTGGCCCAGGGTGACCCGCTTGCCGATGCGCGTCCAGTCGTCGGGGCGGGCGTGGATCAACACCCCCTCCTCGACCGCGGTTTCGTCGCCAATGGCGATGGAGCCGTAGTCGCCGCGCAGGATGGCGCCGTGGCCGATGTAGCAGCGCGCGCCGATGTGCACGTCGCCGATGACCTGCGCCGTCGGCGAGATGTAGGCGCTGCTGGCGATGCGGGGGCGCCGGCCCTCGAAGCTGTAGATGGTCATCTTCTCTCCTTGCCTGCTCGAGCTGCCGGTGGACAGCTCGCGCGGTGGTCAGGCCTGAGCACAGGGACAGAGCCTCGGCAGCGCCAGCACGTGGCAGGCGGCGGCCGCGGTGACACCGAAGACGAGGAACTGCTTGTGGGCTGTGTCGGCGGCCTCGCGCAGAGCATCGAAGGTGCCGTTGACCAGCGTGGTTCCGGTCACCAGCAGGGTGTCCGAGACCTCGACCAGCTCTGGCCAGCGGCTGCGGCCGTCCCACACCTCGACGCCGAAGCGCGTGGTCCCGATGCTGGCCGGGTTCAGATCCGTGATGTGCACGGCCGCGGCTGAGAACTCCTTGACCAGGGCCTCGGCGATGGCCGGGTTGAGGCCGACCAGCCCCACGCTGCGGGGGTGGGTCGCCTGCCGCAGCTGGGTCGCAATCTGCGGGCCACACAGCTCGGGCGCATCGTCGCGGCAGTGCACGGTCTGCTGCACCAGGCCCAGCTGGCGGGCGAGGGCGTTGAGGGTGGCGACGAACAGGGCCCGGTTCTGGTTGCTGGTCAGGGGCAGCGACAGCACCTCGTGCACCTGGCCGCTGAACTCGCGGGGGCTGTCGGTGAAGGCCTGGCCCCGCGCGCCCAGCACCACGGCCTCGATCACGCGCTCCTTGCCCACCAGGATGGGAAAATCGCGGCGTCCCGGCGTGCCTATGGCCTCCTCCGGGGTCAGCGGCCTGGCCAGCACGCTGACCGCCGCGGCATCCAGCTGGTGGTCGCGAACCAGGGAGGCAAACACCCGCCGACACTGCTCCAGGGACCCGGATCCGGACTGCGCGGTCATGACATTCCCTCTATGGCGGTGGTAAAAAAACGGTACGACACCCACGAGAAGACAAGTCCAAACAGCAGCTTGAGCGCCGCCGCCGAGAACCGGCGGCCGAGCCTGGCGCCGAGCTGCGAGCCGGCCAGGGTGCCCAGGCAGATGGGCAGCGCCGCGGACAGCACCAGGTAGCCCTGGGCCAGCTTGAACAGGGTGCTGAGCAGCGCGCTCAGGGCAAAGCAGGTCAGGGCCGAGCCAATGGCCACGGGCATCGAGGTTCGCAGCAGGTAGGTGAAGCCCGGCACCAGGATCGCGCCGGTGCCTATGCCGAACAGCCCGGGCAGCACGCCGGACACGACGCCCAGGCCTATCTTGCGCGCCGTGTACTGGCCCGCGATGGGCACCTGGTCCGGGGTCGGGGGCTGCGGCCGCGCGCGCAGGTGCCAGGCGCCGTCGAAGATCATGCGCGCGGAAACCAGGGTGAACACACCGGCGATGCCGAGATCCAGCCACTGGCTCCTGGGGCTCAGGACGACAAAGAGAAGCGAGCACAGCGTGACCGAGACCGCCGCGGTGACGAACACCGGCACGATGAAGCGAACCGGCACGTTGCCCAGGCGGTGGTGCGCCCAGGAGCCGCCCAGGGTGGTGCAGAACACGGCCGCCACGCAGGTGCCAATGGCCTGGGGAGCGGTCAGCCCGATGCCAAAGCGCAGCATGGGCATCAACAGCACGCCGCCGCCGACCCCCAGCAGTCCGCCCAGCGTGCCTGCCAGCAGGCCGGTCGCAGTCAACAGCAGCAGTTCGTGCATCCAGGCCCCTTGTCCTGCGCCCCAGGTCCGCCACGGCCCGTCATTCCCTGCGTCTCCTGCGCGCTCTACCGTCCTGCGCCGGAAGCTGCAGGCCGAGTGCGTGCACCCTGCGAAACAGGGTGCTCTTGTGTATGCCCAGCTCCCGCGCCGCAGCCAGGCGGTCGTTGTCGTTGCGCTGCAGGGCCTCGAGGATGGCCTGTGCCTCCAGCGTCTTCACCGCATCGTGCAAGCGGGTCGAGCGGCCGCGCCTGGGCGCGGTGGGCACCAGCTCCGCCGGCAGGTGCTGAAGCTCGATCTGGCCCTCGCCGAGCAGCACGAAGGCGTGCTCGATGATGTTCTGCAGCTCGCGCACGTTGCCCGGAAAATCGTGCGCGGTCAGCACCCCCAGCACGTCGGCGCTGACGCCGCTGACCTGCTTGTTCTGCACCGCGTTGAAGGCGGCGACGAAGTGCTGCACCAGCAGCGGGATGTCCTCGCGGCGCTGGCGCAGCGTGGGCAGCTCGAGGGTCATCACCTTGATGCGGTAGTACAGGTCCTGCCTGAACGCCCCGCTGTGCACCAGGGCGTCGAGGTCGCGGTGGGTGGCGGTGATGATGCGGGCGTCGCTGCGCTCGCTGCGCGTGGCGCCCAGAGGTTCGAAGTGCTTGTCCTGCAGCACCCGCAGCAGGCGCACCTGCAGGGCCGGGCTCACCTCGGCGATCTCGTCCAGAAACAGGGTGCCACCGCGGGCCAGGGCAAAGCGGCCGGGCTTGTCCCGGGTGGCCCCGGTGAAGGCGCCGGCCCGGTAGCCAAACAGCTCCGATTCCAGCAGGGTGTCGGGCAGCGCGCCGCAGTTGACCGCCACGAAGGGGCCCGCGCTGCGCCCGCTGAGCCCGTGAATGGCGCGCGCCAGCAGCTCCTTGCCGGTGCCGGTGGCGCCCTGCAGCAGGACCGTGCTGTCGCTGTCGGCGATGCGCGGCAGTACCTCGAGCAGCCGCCGCATGGACGGGCTGCGGCTGACGATGTCGCCCACCTGAAATCGGCCCCGGGCCACCTTGCGCAGCTCCTCGAGCAGGCTCAGGTCGCGAAAGGTCTCGGCGCCACCGACCACCGCCCCCTGCTCGTCGCGCAGCAGTGCGGTGGAGACGCTGATGGGGATGCGCCGGCCGTCGGCGTCGACGATGAACGCCGCCCTGTTCACCACCGGCTGACCGGTTCGCAGGGTGTGGCGCAGGGCGCACTCGGATTCGCACATGCTGGCGCGAAAGACCTCGGAGCAGCGGCAGCCCAGGGCGTCGTGGCGCGCGATGCCCGTGATCTGCTCGGCGGCGCGGTTGAACGAGGTGATGTGCCAGCTGCCGTCGACGGTGAACACGCCATCCGAGATGCTCTCGAGGATCGCGCCGGTCGAGACCCCCGGCAGGTTCGCCAGCGGCGGTGGCTTTTTCTGCGGGCTCATGCTGGCTGGACCGCCTCGCTGCGCACGCGGCCTCCGTGGCAGCGGTTGCGCATGGCCCGCTGCGTCGCTGCTGGGCGACCTGGTGCCGCCCGGGTCTCCGTGCGCGCCTGACACGCCCCACGAGCTCCGGGGTTCATTGTTGACATATGCACATAACTGTCAATCCTTGACTCCTTGGCCCTGCGGTAGGACTTGCCGCGGGCGGACCTGGCAGCTGCTGCCAGCGGACTTGCAAGACCCTGGCCCCGGCGAGCGCGCTTGCCAGATCGCTATTATGTGTATATGCTCATAACAGGAGTCGAGGATGGCCAGGCCGCGCAAACCCAAGCAATGCCAGTTTGCACCCCTGGATACGGTGTTCAAGCCGCGCTCCATCCCGATGTACGAGCTGGAACAGGTCGTGCTTCCAGTCGAGCTGATGGAGGCGGTGCGCCTGTGCGACCTCGAGGGGCTGGACCAGCTCGAGGCGGGCCGGCGCATGGGCGTCTCCCGCGGGACCGTGCAACGTTACGTCAAGGACGCGCGCCGGCGCATCGCCGATGCGCTCGTTCACGCCAAGGCCCTGGTGCTCGAGTCCCCGCCCGCGGGTGAGGCGCGGCACCCGGCCAAGAAAAGGAGTCCGTGATGCGTTACTGCTTTCCCATCGCCAAGGATCAGGGTCTGGCCTCCAAGATATTTGGCCACTTCGGCTCGGCGCCGCTGTTTCTGATCGTCGACGCGGACACCGGAGCCACCGAGCTGGTCGAGGGCCCCGAGCACAGCGAGCACCACGGTGGTTGCCGGCCGGTCGAGCGCCTGGCCGGGCACGCCTTTGACACCCTGATCGTGGGTGGCATAGGCGCCGGCGCCATCGCCAAGTTCCACGCCATAGGCAAGCGGGTGTACCTGGCCCAGGCCAACACCATCCAGGACAACCTGGACCTGCTCAAGAGCAACAGCTTGCCCGAGTGCGATCCCGCGGGTGCCTGCAGCGACCCCGGCCACGCTCACGGCGGTGGTGGCTGCGGCCACGGGCATGCGCACAAGGCAGGCCAGGTGTTCAAGAACTAGGGCCTCGCTTCGTGCTCGGCGGGTGCGCGGGCGATCGCCGCGTCGTCATCAGGATGACTTGAACGCGCGGGCGCGCTAGGGTGCGCCGCATCCAGCTACCAGCATCGCCACTCGGCGAGGACGAGGGATCGCATGGACAGGACCCGCGAACGCCCGAGCACGCCCCCTGACAAGCGCGCGGCGCCCGGCAGCGACAGACCACCCGAGCCTGTGGCCGAGGTCGTGGCGGGCAAGGACGGCCGGCCCGAGCTCGAGCAGCCCAGCCTGCTGAGCGACTACGACCTGTACCTGTTCAACGAGGGAGCGCACTTCGCGCTGCATCACAAGCTCGGCGCGCACCTGGCGCGGGTGCAGGGGGTGGACGGCACGCTGTTCGCGGTGTGGGCCCCCGACGCTGGCTACGTCTCTGTCATCGGCGACTTCAACGGCTGGGACAAGGGCTCACACCCCATGCACGGCCGCGCCTCGTCGGGGATCTGGGAAACCTTCGTGCCCGGCGCGCGTGCCGGACAGCGCTACAAGTACCACGTCACCAACCGCTCGAGCGGGTACAGCGTCGACAAGGCCGACCCCCTGGCCTTTGCCGCCGAACCGCCACCGCTGCGCGGCTCCGTCATCGCCGACCTGCGCCACGACTGGGACGACGCCGAGTGGATGCGCACGCGCGGCGGACGACAGCACATGGGCTCGCCGATCAGCATCTACGAGGTGCACCTGGGCTCGTTCAAGCGCTCGCCCGACGACCCGGACGGATTCCTGAGCTATCGCGATCTGGCCGAGCCGCTGGCCCTGCACGCCGCCGGCATGGGCTTCACCCACGTCGAGCTGCTGCCCATCATGGAGCATCCCTTTTACGGCTCCTGGGGCTACCAGACCACGGGCTACTTCGCTCCTACCAGCCGCCATGGTTCGCCTGCAGACTTCATGTTCCTCGTCGACACCTTGCACCAGCACGGGCTGGGAGTGATCCTGGACTGGGTGCCCTCGCACTTCCCCAGCGACGAGCATGGCCTGGCCTACTTCGACGGCAATCACCTGTACGAGCACAGCGATCCGCGGCAGGGCTTTCACCCGGACTGGCTGAGCTACATCTTCAACTACGGTCGCCACGAGGTGCGGGCCTTCTTGATCTCGAGCGCCTTGTTCTGGCTCGAGCGCTATCACATCGACGGCCTGCGGGTCGACGCGGTGGCGTCCATGCTCTACCTCGACTACTCGCGCAAGCCCGGCGAGTGGATCCCCAACGTGTTTGGCGGCAACGAGAACCTCGACGCCATCGCCTTTTTGCGCCGCTTCAACGAGGAGGTCTACAAGGCCTTCCCCGACGTGCAGACCTATGCCGAGGAGAGCACCTCGTGGCCCTCGGTGTCGCGGCCGACCTACGTCGGTGGCCTCGGCTTCGGCTTCAAGTGGGACATGGGCTGGATGCACGACACGCTGAACTACATGAGCAAGGAAGCGGTGCACCGCTCCTACCACCACAACAACCTGACCTTCCGCTCGCTGTACGCGCAGCACGAGAACTTCGTGCTGCCCCTGAGCCACGATGAGTCGGTGCACGGCAAGGGCTCGCTCATCGGCAAGATGCCCGGCGACGAGTGGCAGCACTTTGCCAACCTGCGCGTGTTGTTTGCGTACATGTTCGCCATGCCGGGCAAGAAGCTGCTGTTCCAGGGCGCCGAGTTCGGTCAGCGCGCCGAGTGGAACCACGACAAGAGCCTGGACTGGCACCTGCTCGAGTTCCCGCCCCACGCCTCGCTGTCGCACTTCGTCGCCGACCTCAACCGCCTGTACCGCTCCGAGGCCGCCCTGCACGAGCGCGACTGCGATCCCAACCAGGGCTTTCGCTGGGTCGACGCCAACGATGCCAGCCAGAGCTGCTACACCTTCCTGCGCTTTGCCGAGACCGCGCCGCCGGTGCTGGTGGCGCTCAACTTCACCCCGGTGCCGCGCCATGCGTACCGCGTGGGCGTGCCCCTCGGCGGCCTGTGGCGCGAGATCCTCAACAGCGATGCGCGCGAGTACGCCGGTTCGGGCGTGGGCAACATGGGTGGCGTCGAGGCCCAGCCCTGGCCCTGTCACGGTCTGCCCTTCAGCGTCGAGATCACCATGCCGCCGCTGGGAGCGGTGTATCTCAAGCACGAAGCGGAATAGAGGCGGAGCGGAGTTCCCGTTACGGGTTCCCGGTTCCCGGTTCCCGGTTCCCAGTTTCTGATGCCCGCCCCCTTTTCTTCGCAGTGGCCTTACATTCGACACTGGAACGCAGCACGGGATCGAAAACCGGGAACCGGGAACCGGGAACCTGGAACCGACAACAAGCCTCTGCCCCCTTTACACCCCGCCCCGCCTGTGAACATGTGAAGCCCTGACGTCGTCACGCCGGAGGTTCCATGTCGCGCCTGATCACGCCCCTGCGCTGGATGCTCCTGCTCGCGCTGCTGGCTCCGGGCTGCGACTGCGGGGGCAGCGAGGAGCTGTGCGTCCCTGGTCAGACCACCTGCATCGACCTGCCCGAGTACGTGCTGGTGTGCGCGGTCGACGGCCAGGGCTGGGAATCGCGGCTGTGCCCGGGCACCGAGGTGTGTTTCCGCGGCAACTGCCACGACCTGGCCTGCTCGCCGGGCAGCCTGCGCTGCGAAGGGCACGCGGTGGCGACGTGCAAGGACGACGGCAGCGGCTTCGATCCCGCGGTGGACTGCGAGGCGGGCCTGGTGTGCGACCGTGGCAGCTGTGTGGCCACGGTCTGCGACACCGGCGACAGGCGCTGTGCCGGCAATGGCTCGGTCGAGCAGTGCGCACCACCGGGCCTGGAGTGGGTGTTCGAACGTCGCTGCGGTGACGACGAGAGCTGTGCCGATGGCGCCTGCCTGCCAGGCAGTTGCAGCGACGGCGACACCGAGTGCGGCCCCGCCACCCGCTACCTGTGCAGCGGCGGTAGCTGGCAGGCCGAGCCCTGCGTTGCCGGCCGGGCCTGCCTGTTTGGCACCTGCGTCGAGTGTGTGGCCGACGACAACTGCGCGGATGGCGGCCAGTGCCGCGATGGCTCCTGCCAGGAGGGCGCACCCTCCGTCGTCACCACGGCCCTGCCACCGGCCACCGTGGGCCAGGCCTACATGACCAACCTGCAGGCCCAGGGCGGAGCGCCGCCGTATTCCTGGTCGGTGACCGTCGGGTCCTTGCCCGCGGGTCTGACCCTGTCGCCCTCGGGCACGCTGCTGGGCACCCCGACAGCAGCGGGCAGCTTTGCCTTCAGCGTCGAGGTTGCGGACAGCCAGGCCCACACCGGCAGCGCCGCGCTGGGCGTCGAGGTCTATGCCGAGGGGCCACTCTCCGTCGTCACCACCAGCCTGCCCGCGGCGGAGCACGGCCTGGACTACTCGGCGACCCTGCAAGCGTCGGGCGGCGTCACGCCCTACGGCTGGCAGTTGCTCAGCGGTCCGCTGCCGCAGGGACTGGGACTGTGGAGCCACGGCGAGATCACCGGGGTACCCGCGGAGATCGGCGACTTCCCGCTGACCCTGCGGGTGTTCGACGCCAGCACGCCGGCGGCCTACGCCACGGTGGACCTCACGCTCACCGTCGAGATCGCGCCCCTCGCCATCACCGGCGACAACACGATCAACCTGCTGCTCACCCGCGTGGTGATCCTGCCGACGCTGGTGCAACTCATCCCCTACCTGACCAACCTGCAGGTCCTGGGTGGACTGCCTCCCTACGCCTGGAGCGAGCAGGATCCGCCCACCGGCCTGGGCTGGTTGATCTCGAGCTGGGGACTCCCCGACGGGCTCACGCTGTCCGCCGAGGGCCGTCTCTCGGGCTGGGTCACCGACGTCAGCGACGCCCTCACCATCAGCATCCCCTTCGGTCCGACGCTGACCGGCTACTTCATCTACGTGCGGGTTGAGGACAGCCAGAACCCGGCGGACAGCGACGAGGCCATCTTCCTGTTGCCGACGGTGCCCATTCCCTGAGGCTGACGCCGGATCCCTGTTCCGCCTCCACGATCCAGGGGATGGGCCCTGTGGTTCGCGGGAGGTCGTGTCCTTGATCTCGTCCTGTTCGCCGAGATCGTGTTGATTCGACGTGTTGTGGGGCCCCCCACATCAAGACCGATCCGTTCGATTCCGTCTTACAGCTTGACCAGGTCCAGGTAGATGCCGATGTAAAAGCAGGCGCTGCCGGCGAGCACGAACAGGTGCCACAGGGTGTGGTTGAAGGGAATGGAGCGCACCAAAAAGAAGATCGTCCCCACGCTATAGGCCAGCCCGCCGGCCACGGCCCAGGCGATGAGCCGGTCTGGCAGCAGCGGCAAGAAGGGCTTGTAGGCGATCAGGATCATCCAGCCCATCAGCAAATAGAACACCACGTGCAAGATCTCGAAGCGGCCCCAGAACAGGAACTTGAGCCCCACGCCCAGCGCCGCGATGGTCCAGATCGCTGCGAACAGGCCCCAGCCCCAGGGCCCTCCCACACCCAGGCAGATGGGTGTGTAGGTGCCGGCGATGAGCAGGTAGATGGAGACGTGGTCGAACACCAGCAGCCTGTGCTTGCGCCGGGGCTCGGTGCTGCCGTGGTAGAGCGTCGAGGCGCTGAACAGCATGATCAGGGACAGGCCGTAGAGCACCGCGCTGACGACGTCGATGGGTGTTCCCTGGCGCAGGGCCTTGAGGACCAGGGCGACCGTGCCCGCGATGCTCAGGATCACTCCCAGGCCGTGGGTGAGTGTGCTGACCCGCTCGTCGACGCTGAGCTGAGGGCTGAGACCGCGCACGCTGACCTCTAAAGAAGGGGTTCTGGACCTCGTCAAACTCTGGATCAGGGTCCCCCAGGCCGTCGCGGAAGTCCAAGCCCGAACTTCAAAGCAGCAGAGGATCGGGGACGTGTCGGCGCGCGGCCGGCAAAAAAAAGGGGGGGGACTGGCACTTACTATTACAATTAAATATCAACAGGTACAGTGTGTTGCGCAAAACACCTCATCCGTTTTCCCGCTCGGTGTGTCGGTGAAATGAGGAGAGCGAAAAAAGGTAATTGTAAGTGCCAGTCCCCTGTGCCTCATGGCACATGGCACATGGCACATGGCACGTGGCACGTGGCACGTGATAGGCATAGCCATGCCCCCCACGATTTCCCTAATCATCCCTGCCCGCAACGAGGCCGAGCTGCTGCCTCGCCTGCTCGACACGGTGCAGGTGGCGCGCCAGAACTTCGCCCGTGGCGCCGACCAGATCGAGGTGATCGTCGTCGACAACGTCTCCACCGACGACACCGCAGCCCGGGCAGAAGCAGGTGCCGCACGGGTGGTGCGCGAAGAAGTTCGGGTCATCGGCGAGGTGCGCAATGCCGGGGCTCGCGCGGCCCAGGGCGAGATCCTGTGTTTTGTCGACGCGGACGCGCGCATTCACCCGGACACATTCAACGCCGTGGCCAGGCGCATGGCAGACCCCCGCGTGGTGGCTGGAGCCACGGGTGTGCGACTCGAGCGCTGGTCGCTGGGCATCCTGATCACCTACCTCATCCTTGTGAGTCTGGTGTTGCTGCTGGGCATGGACACCGGCGTGGTGTTCTGTCGGCGCCGCGACTTCGAGGCCATTGGCGGCTACAGACGCGGGCTCAAGGTGGCCGAGGATGTTCAGTTTCTTGTCGATCTCAAGAAACACGGCAAGCGAAGCAGGCAGCACCTGTGTCGCGCCACCGAGGCCAAGGCCCTGTCCAGCATGCGCAAGTTCGATACCCACGGCGACTGGCACTACTTCGGATTGCTGTGGGGCGTGCTGATGTCCGTGCTCCGTCACAAGCCTTTCCCCGAGGACAAGGCGCAGCGCATCTGGTACGGGCGATAGCTCGAAAGGTGCCTGATACCGTTTACTTTTGCGGGAAAGCAGATGACCAGCGCAGCCGCCATGTCGACCTTGTTTCTTTTTTGTGCACAGCTCGAGCAAGGACAGCCGCCGCCGAGTCTCGGTCCCCTGGTGCCCCCCCCGACAATGTTGGGAGGTATCACCAGGCACGAGATCCCTGAACATCTGACCGTGAGCGAGAAGAACTCAAAGCAGCTGGCCTCGAATGTCAGACAGTGCATGGAGGACAAGGGACTCCTCAATTCAGACCTGCCCGAGGAGTTGCAGGGTTATACCTCACAGACCAGGAAGAGCATCGTCTCCGGTGACAGCAAAGAAGCGATGTACGTGCTCTACAATGTGCTCGCTTTTTGTGACAAGCGGATGATGTTCGCGGATCGCGTCCTGCACCATGCGAGAGAACAGGTTGTTTTGGAGAAGAAGAGGTACAATCCGCCCGAGGGTGGTGAGGCGGCAAAGAAATTCTCGCGGGCGAAACACCTGTACAACAGCCGGCAACGTGTCGAGGCCGCGATGGACCAGGCAGGCAAGGACGCCTATCTGTGTTCGGCCTTTCAGCTGAACACGTTCAACAAAGACCAGATCGAGACCATTGCGCGCCTGTACGGAAACAAGCGGTATGCGGAGGCGGGCTACTTGCTGGATGAGCTGTCAGCGCGGATCGCAGGTGCATGTGCGCGATAGTGTGAGCCTTGCTTGCCGCGTTCGCGGGAAGTTCATTTTTGCTTTCGCATCCAAGGGGCATAAGCCACGCATTGCCAAAGGACGATCCCTCAACAGCAAGGATTTATGGTGAGGAGCAGACGCCTTGTCCGCTACGGCCGAGGCACCGCGGCTGTGCGTGAGTTGGGCACCTCGTAGCTGCTGAAGGCGGTGCTGTGGGGGCTGGCCCAGATCCCGACCGGGTTCCCATCGCCCAGACTCACCTCGTCGATGTAGTAGCCGTCGACGTCGTGGCCGGCGTACAGGGACGCATCCGAAGACCTCGTGATGAGTCCCTCGGTGAAGCTGGCGCTTCCGGTCGTGTTCCTGATCACCTCGGCGCGCGGGTAGGTGGTGCCGTCGAAGGGCAGGTCGCCCGGTGGGGAGGCGCCGGTGCGGGAGCCGCTGGCACGGCCGTAGAGCAGGTGGTCCATGTGCACGCCATCGATGATCAGCTCGATGCCGATCGCGAGATCGCTGACACCGCCCTCGGCGGTGGCCAGATCCAGGGCCACCTCGAGGTCGTGAATGCCGCCGAGCGCGTGCACCCCGCTCTCTGCGACGAGAAAAAAGCGGTGAGCGCCTATCGCTGCGCCGGTCAGATCCGGTGAGGCGTTGGCCAGCTGCCAGTCGATGTCGAGGCTGCCGTCACCCGGATCGGTGTCGGTGCGAACGATGATCTCGAGCTGCTCGAGGGAGATGGTGGTGTCGGTGGTGTTGAACAGCAGGATGAACTCGCTGGAATTTGTTCCGCCCACGGTGTTGGTCGGTTGAATGGCAGACAGGATGACATCGCCTGCGACCAGCAGCGGCGGGGCGACGCACTGGTCCTGCACGATGTCGCAGACCTGGCCACCGGTGCAGTTGTCAGGGAAGTGGCACAGCCCAGCCGCGCAATGGTCATGGGTGCAGGAGATGCCGTCGTTGCACAGCGGTGACGTCGCCGGCACACCGCCACTGCACGACCCCACCACGCAGGGATTTCCCGCGGCCGGCACGTCGCTGTCGTCGATCTGCTGGGCCGGCACGCACCCTGTTCCCTCGACGCAGCCGGGCGCATGGCAGTCGCCGTCCAGCTCCGAACCCGCGCAGTCAACAGGCGAACCGCCACAGGATCCACCGCTGCAGAGATCGCTGTCTGTACAGTCGAAACCGTCGTCGCACGGCTCACCAGGATCGAGGTCGCCGTCGCAGTCGCTACCACCGAGGGTGTATTCGCACTGGCCACAGGCCTGGGGAGCACAGAACTTCACGGCGCACTGCGCATCGGCGCAGACACAGTG
Organism: Pseudomonadota bacterium; assembly: GCA_043821645.1. GTDB lineage: Bacteria > Myxococcota > JACRCW01 > JAFGSX01 > JAFGSX01 > JBDRCO01. The sequence continues at coordinate 58,663 of JBDRCO010000053.1, forward strand.
CTGTCCGCCACAGTCGCCATCATTCGAGCACGAGATACGGGCGTCCGGGAGGCTGGTATCCGGGAGGCTGGTATCCGGGTGACTGGTATCCGGGAGACGGACGTCCGGGGTGTATCGATCCGGAGACCGGGTATCCGGGGTGTGGCTGTCCGAAGGGGGGGCGTCCGCAGGGGAGATGTCGGGCGCGCCGCTGTCCCAGGTGCCGTTGCTGTCGCCAGATGCATCCAGCCGCGGGACGTCTTCGAGCGCATCGCCTGCGCTCAGGTCCAGCGCCCCGCCGTCGCCCGGTCTGTCCTCGGCCCCGGCGTCGGAGCCCGACGCGTCGCCTGGCTTATCGTATGCCGCTGTGTCCCCGGCCGCGTCGGTGGGGACGTGGTGAGGGTCGGGGACACAGTAGCCATTGCTGCAGATCGCAGCGGCGCCACAGCTGACGTCGGAGGTGCAGGTCTCGAGGGTGGACTCGTCCACGCAGCGGCCGCCGACACACTGGTACCCATCCGAACACAGATGGCTCTCGCTGCAGCGGTAGCCGGCCAGGCTGACGTCGAAGCAACCGAGCACGGCGCTCGCGCACAGAGCACCAGCAAGGACGGACAGGACGCGCCGCGGGCGATTCGGCGGGGTCCGCGTGGCCGAAACACAAGTCCTCATTGTGCAAGGAGAATAGCACATCCCGGGGGAGATCCGCACAGCTCGTGGCACCGCAGCTCGAGGCTCCAGCGCTGTTGTCGCTGCGGACGATGGGCCCGCGCGGAGACTGGTCTGGCCCCCCGCGAAGTGCCCGCATAGGGCTGCGGCGCGCCAGGCGTTGAAAAATTGACGCAACAGGATGCTCCACGTGGCGGATATTTCCTTACAGTTGGTGATGCGGCTGGTACCGGGCGTCCCGATGCTGCGAACGCCGTGATCGTTGTCCAGGATGTCCGATTAGGCCAGAATGGCCGAGGTCGCGGGGGACAGTCCGGGATCCTGAACTGGGAGGTCTCATGTCCGTCCGTCGCGCTGGCTCGCCACCCGTCGTCGTCACACCACAAGACAGCAGCATCCCGTCCGGCTCGAGCTGGCGGCCCGCCCCCTCTCTCGACGATGTGCGGCAGGGGCGCGCGGTGCTCAAGAAGGGCCAGTCCGGTGAGTCGGTGCGGCAGCTGCAGCAGCTGCTCAACGCCGCCGGCGCCAGGCCTCGCCTCGACGAGGATGGCAAGCTCGGCAATGCCACCGATGGTGCGGTGCGCCGCTACCAGACCCAGCACCAGCTGGACTCGGACGGCCTCGCTGGCACACAGACCCTGGGCGCGCTGGAGCGCGGTGGCAGCGTCGATCGCACGAGCTCTCGAGGGAGCAACACGGCCACGGGCGGTACCAACAACCTCAGCGCTGCAGCCGAGCGCGCCCCCAACCTGGGCGCCGAGACGCCGCCGACCCGCGCCGGTGTGCACGGCCTGCTCAACGGCAACGATCGCATCAGTCGCAACGACATCGACTGGAACCATCCCAGCGTCCGCCCACCCGGCGGCGTGGTCACCAAGCCCAGCGCCCAGGCTTTTGCGGCCGCGGTCAAGGCCTACGACCACGCCAAGAGCCAGGGCCAGGTGCGCAATCACAAGATGACCCTCATCGACTTCTCGCGGCCCTCCACCGAGGCGCGCATGTGGGTCATCGACATGGACAGCAAGCAGCTGCTGGCCCAGCACCGGGTGGCGCACGGCAGCGGCTCCGGGGATCCCCGGGACGCGCGCATGGCCTCGCGCTTTTCCAACAGCAGTGGCAGTCACCAGAGCTCGCTGGGGACCTACATCACGGCCGAGACCTACCAGGGCTCGCACGGGCGATCGCTCAAGCTCGACGGCAAGGAGAGCGGCTTCAACAGCCAGGCCCGCGGTCGCGCCATCGTCATGCACGAGGCGGACTACGCCAGCGACGCCTTCGTCCGCCAGAATGGCTACCTGGGTCGCAGCCAGGGCTGCCCGGCCATGGATCCGGCGGTGGCCCAGCGGGTCATCGACCTGGTCAAGGGCGGCAGCGCCATGCTCATCTACTCGCCGCAACCGGACTACCTGCGGCGCAGCGCCTATCTCAACGACTGAATACGGTTTGCGCCACGCTGCGTCGCCTGGTCCTGGCATGAGCGCGCCACCCGGCGGCCTGCGCCTCGAGATGGCGCCGATGCAGGGGCTGACAGGATACGTGTTCCGCGCGGTCTACCTGCGCCACTTCGCCGGCGTGGACCAGTGCTATTGCCCCTTTGTCAGGCTCAAGAATGGCGCGCTGCCGGGGCGGGATCAGCGCGAGCTGGAGGCGGGTCGCACCGCGGGGCCGGGCTTCACGCCGCAGATCATCGCGGCCAACCCGAGCGAGGCGCAGACGCTGGGCGCGCTGCTGGTCGACCTGGGATACGGTCGGGTGAATCTCAACCTGGGCTGTCCCTATCCGATGGAGACCCGGCGACGGCGGGGCGCGGGTCTGCTGCCCTTTCCCGACGAGGTCGACCGCGTGCTCGAGACCCTGTGCCGTTTCACACCGGCGTTGCAGGTGTCGGTCAAGACCCGGCTCGGGCTCGTGCGCGGCGACGCGTTGGGCGCACTGCGCCCCGTGTTCGAGCGCTACCCGCTCAGCTCGCTGATCGTGCACCCGCGCACCGCCCGTCAGATGTACGAGGGTACGCCCGACTGGCAGGCCTTTGGCGAGCAGACCCGGGGACTGGGCATCCCCGTCGTCGCCAATGGCGACATCCTCACCGTCGACGACGCGCGGCGCCTGCAGCAGCGCTTTCCCTGGATCGCGGGTCTGATGATAGGTCGCGGCCTGCTGCGCGATCCCTTCTTGCCCGAGGCGATACAGGGGCAGGCTCTGCCGGGCGCGCGCCTGCAGCGACTGCGCCGCTTTCACGATGCGCTGCTCGAGGCCTACCAGCAGGCCGGTCTGACCGAGGCGCACGTGCTCGACAAGATGCGCCCGCTGTGGGCCTACCTGGCTCACAGCTTCGCCGAGCCCGAGCAGGTCGCCAAGAATTTCAAGCGGGCCCGTCGCATGCACCGCTACCAGGATGCGATCGCCGCACTCTTTGGCTGATCGCCGTCCCGGTGTGGCCGCCCAAGCTCAGGCCAGGGGCATGGAAGGTGCTGCGAGCGGCATCGCGGTCCGGCTCAGGGCCATGTCGACGATCTGCCTCAGCGTCTGCGAGAAGCTCAGGCCTGCTTCCTCGGCCGACTCCATGAAGGACACGCCCTCGGTGAGATCGGGGTTGGGGTTCACCTCGAGCACGTACACGCGGCCACTGGTGGACAGGCGCAGATCCACCCGCGCGTAGTCCCTGCACCGCGTGACACGATAGGCGGCCAGCGCCTGCTCGCGCACCTCGGTCTCGATGCGTCGGGGCAGCGCTGCCGGGCAGATCGTGTGGACCTGGTGGTACTCCTCGGTCAGGGGTCCCCACTTCATGGCGTAGCTGATGATGTTGGGGAACTCCGGGGGCAGCTCGGAGAAGTCGTACTCGAGGATGGGGAGCACCGTCGGAGGGTCGTTGCCCAGGATCGCCACGTGCAGCTCGCGGCCATCGATGAACTCCTCGACCAGGATGGGAGGATCGGAGCGCGTGAAGGCCTCGTCGATGCGATGGCGAAGCTGCACCTGGTTGTAGACCACCGAGGCCCGCTCGATGCCATTGCTGGCGTCCTCCCGCGCCGGCTTGACGATGAGCGGATAGTGCAGCCCGTGGCGGGCACGCAGCCGAGGCTTGCGCAGCAGGTGATAGCGCGGCGTGTGCACGCCGTTGGCGAACAGGAGCTGCTTGGTGAGGCCCTTGCGCAGGCACAGCGACAGCGCGAAGGGGGTCGCCCCGGTATAGGGGAGACCGTGCAGGTCATGCAGCCCCGCGACGGCGGACTCGAGGTTCGCCTCATCCTTGAAGTACTCGACGAGGTTGAAGATGACCTCCGGCCGACGCCTGCGCAGGAGCCGGTGGAGGCGCGACACATCATCCTCGACGTTGACCAGGTAGGCTCTGCAGCCCTGTTCCCGGAGCGCCTCTGCAATGGCCTCGTACTCCTCCAGGACAGTCGCCACGTGAATGGGGTACACGGGATCAAAACCCAGGCTCTCCGGGAGGACGTCCCGCATCTGCTCGAACTCGTCCTCTCCGACGTGATTGAAGACGATGGCGACGCTGGGTTTGTGGTTCTTCATGCAGGCATTCCGCGCTGTGCCACGTGACAAGAACTCCGGCAAGAGACCGCGACCGCGCGACAAGGGTTCGCCCGCTTCGCATTGTCGACATCCGCACAGCCACCGAGCTGCGGACTGTGCCACAGCGATCCGTTTTCTTCACCTCGAACCTGCGCGCAACCGATATCCCTGCATGCGTCTGACCACAGCAGGACCTCGCGCCACCTTGGCTCGAAAAGCTCGACCTCCGGATACCGAATCGTCGGCGGAATCGCGTGGATCCGAGCCGGTTGCAGGCCCGCCACGTCAAGACCCATCGTCGATTGTGCGCCGGACCTGCTGCTGCCGTGACCTGGTCAGGTGGCGGGTGTACCTGCCTGCGGGGCCGCGCTATGCCGTTGTCGTGAAGACGGGTGCGATGCCGCCGCCCGGGGTTCGCAGGTTGGTGGTCTGCCCGCGGTACAGACGCGCCTGATGCAGCTGCACGGTGCCGTCGTAGACCACGCAGCGCAGGTCGAGCTTGAGCACCCTGTCCTCGCCCTCGATGAAGAAGCTGCGCTCGCTGGGAGCGACCTGCTGCTGGGCGACGTAGTCGGCCTCGAGGATCTGTTGCCACACCTTTCGCGTCAGCTTGCTGCCTCGATAGGTGCCCCTGCTGCCGTAGCCGGCCGCGGGCTTGAAGAACAGCTCGCGGCGGCTGGCCCACAGCGCGTCGGCGTTCTCGGCGGTGACCAGGACCGTCTTCGGAACCCCTCTGTGCAGCACCGCGATGACGTCCTCGTCGACACCAAGGGCGCGCAGGCGCAAGGGGTCGGACAGGATGGCGAGGTTCTTCTTGTTGGCATACAGCGTGTGCGCGCGGGGATGGGGGGTGAGCACGGTGTGGCCGGACAGGTAGGCCTGCCGGATCGCCGCGTTCTCGGGGTGGTCCAAGGTGAAGTCCGTCAGACGGCAATAAACCAGATCGATCTCGAGCTCGTCGAGCCACAGCGCGTCGTGGTGGAAGCTGAGCTGCTGCGGATCGGCGATGACGGCGTCGACACCGTGACGTTGAAACAGCCGCTGAAACAACTGGAGCTCGGGGTACAGAAACTGCGTTTCCGGCGAACGATCGACGATGGCGATGCGGCGCAGCGCGCGATCCGCACCCTGCAGGCGCCATTCGCGGCGGAACATCTCGATCACGGTGGCCTCGGCCGTCGAGGGATCGACGGGACCCGGGACGAGGCCGCGGATCTCGTCACAGCACGCGTGCTGGGCCGCGGCGAGGTAGACCCCCAGCAGCGCGCCTCCGGCGTTGGTGTTGATCTCGATCAGCCTGGGACCTTGGTCCGTCAGGTGGAAATCGTAGCCGAGAAAGACTCCGCGCGGCCCGAGGCGCTGGCGAGCGATCTCCGGCGCGGCGGCGAGCACTTCATGCTGGTAGGACGGGCTGGCCACGACCTGCTCGACCGCGTCGACGATGCGCTGCATGTCCTTGACCTGGCTGGGCGCGACAAAAACCGGAGACAGGGCCAGCAGGTTGGGATGGGTGTCGAGCAGGCTTGGAATGGCCGGGATCTCTCCCAGCTTGAGGGCCAGGGTCGACCGCAGCTTGTGCGCATCGACACCGACGCAGCGACAGTTCGGGTCGTGGGGATCGACGATCGCCAGGTCGTGTGCTGCCGCGCTTGTCATGTGCTCTCGTCCGGCCCCCCAGTGCCTGGCTACAGATAAGCACCCAGGCGACTGCACGCCACTTGCACGTCGAGGAAGGGTCGCCTGAAACAGCACTACTGGACCCGCAACCGCCCCTTGAAGAAGGCCCAGAACTCCCGCGCACCTTCCACATCATGGTTCTGACGGCCCGCCAGCGCCTCCCAGGCGAGGGACACCTCGACCTCGACGCTCGGCGGCACGTGCCCGGCCCCATCCAGGGCGATCAGGGCGAGCGAGGCCCCTGTGTCCGCGCACGCGTAGTCCTCCCTTCGCGCTGTGGAGCCATCCTCCGGGTCCAGGTCCGGCAAGGAGGACAGCGCGGGTGTCGTCTCGCAGTGGTTGAGGCTGCGCCAGTAAGCCACGCTGTCGACGGCGGACAGCGAGGCCACTTGCGGGTCGCTGGCGCCGCCCTGGTACAGCACCTCGGCGTCCGCGCTGCCCACCTGGTACATCAGGGGCATGGGGACATCCTGCGGCGTGCAGTCGTTGCTGGCTGGCATCAGCGCAATGACCGCGCCGATGGCGGCAAAACGTGCCGGAGCTTCCTGTGCCAGGCGCTGGGCCATGAACCCCCCGTTGGATTCCCCTGCCACGTACACCCGCTGCAGGTCCACGGCGTGGCGCGCGGCAAGGTCGTCCAGCAGGGCGAGCAGGAAACCCAGGTCGTCCTCGTCGCCACAGCGCTGACACTCGGCGCGGCAATCGTTCCAGTGGCTGTCCAGGCCCTGCGGCACCAGGAGGTGGAGTTTGTCTTCGTCCGCGATCTGCAGCCAGACCTGGTGCGGCCAGCGCGTGCCATCCAGGCCAATGTGGGTGTCGATCTTCGCGCCCGCGCCATGAAGCAGCAGGACGAGGGGCCGCGGGTCCGCAGCGTCGGGCTGGTAGTGGTGGTAGCTGCGCTCCTTGCCGTCGTGGACGAACTTCTGGTCCCGGTGCAGCTCGCCCTG
>JBDRCO010000054.1:0-4129 GCA_043821645.1 Pseudomonadota bacterium
CCCGGTGTCGTCGTCGAGAGCGTCTCCTCAGCCATCGATACGTGCTCTCTCTCGGGCCTTGATGCCCGGGCACAGGATGGTATTCGAAGGGTGGGTGCCATCACACAATCGGCACGGTTGTCCTGCCATGGCACCTGCCGCACTCCACCCTCTTGATGACCTCCGACGGCTCACCTTGGGCTCCGCGGTGACCTGCAATCTCCGTCGTCACGCCAGGCCGTACATGGGCTCGAACGCTTTCTCCCGTTTCTGCTGGAAAGGTGCCACCAAATTATCATTCCAATGATTCTGGCCGGTTAGCCCTCAAACTCACCCCGCATCCTGGAAAACCTCCCTCCGATGCCACGCCGCAAACAACTCGGCCGGCGGCGCAAAGCCCGGCTGCGGCTTGAGCAGGGCCTAGCCTGGAGGTGCCAAGGAAAGGTGCCTGGCAACTACCGAGTAGTCGAAATGGAGCGATGCCCTGATTATCGTTTCGCCCGATACGCTTTGACGTGGCCGAGCGTACGATCTCCAGGTATCTGCCGAAGCGTCCGCCCAATCCGGACAAGATCGAGCAATGGATGGCCTTCCTACGAAACCATCTTTGACATCTGCGCTATGTTGACACACGTGTTTTGTTGTGACCGTTTGCCACGGGAAGCAACGTAGTAAGTTTCGCTGGCCGGAGGAAGCCGCATGCCGACACAACGTCTTGCTCATGCGTCCTCACACGGCACAACGCTGGCGGTAACCGCGCGGTACGCCGGAAAGGGATTCAAGGATGAAGATCCTGGTGACCGGCGGCACCAACGGAATGGGCAAGGGCGTGGCGAAGGCTCTGGCGCAGCGCGACAACGGGAGCCATGAGATCGTCATCCTGGGACGGTCCAGGGAGCTCGGTCAGGCCACGATCGACGAGCTCGCGACCACCGGACGCAGCAAGAGCGTCTCCTTCGTGCAGTGTGATCTCACCCGGCTCGACGACGTGCGAAGGGCCATCGAGGAGATTCACCGCGAACACGATTTTCTCGATGGCATCTTTGTCAACGCGGGCCTGGGCTATGCGTCCGAGCGGGTCGAGACCGAAGACGGGATGGATCCCCACTTTCAGGTGAACTACCTCTCGCACTTCATGCTGGTGCTGAATCTGCTCGACCTGATGCAACGTTCCGATCGAGGAGCCAGAGTCGTCTTCAACGTCGCACACGTCGGTGAGATCTTCTGGGACGACCTGCAGATGAAGAACAGCTGGGGCTACGAGAAGGGCATCATGCAGGCGATGCTCGCCAAGAAGATGTTCTACGGTCGCCTGCATGCCCTGCAGGAGGATGCCGGCGGACCGAAGGTCTCCTGCTACGGTTTCGAGATATCGAAGACCGTCTGGAGCAACCAGCTGAGCATCATTCCCTTCTTCATGAAGACCATGGCCCGGCTGGTGAAGCTCTTTGGTGGCTTCATCTCGATCGAGGAGTGCGGAGGGATCATGGCTCCGCTGTTCACCGAGGACGCAGCGCAGAGCCTGAGCCGGTCCGGGAAGCTCATCACCAGCAAGGGGACGAAGCTCATCGAGAAGAAAGACCAGGAAGAGGCCCTGGACCGGCAGCTGCAGGAGCGGCTCTGGACCGCGAGCCTGGAGCTCTGCGACGACGAGGCCACAACCCGGATCTCCCGGGAGCTTCTGGCGTGCCCGTGCCCGTAGGAAACGCAAAGTGTCTCTACGTAGCTCTGCCTGAGTATCTGGTCCCTGCCGACAACGTGCCCCCAGAGAAGGTGCCAGCCACATATCAAAGAGCCCCTGCTCAAGCAGCTCTTGGCGTCGGGGCTGGCCAGGCAGGTGGGGCAGGCGCGTGGGACGAGGTATCTGAGGGCCTAACTTCGCGGGTTGCCAAGCACGAAACGCGCACCGAGCACGCGCAGCATTTGGAACGGCGTCATGAACCGAACCCTGAGTCCGATACAGGCATCAGGTATCTTGATCTTCTTTGGTGTCGCCGCAGGTATCTCATGCGTCACCACGACGTGGGACCCCGCGATCGCCTGCGCCACGAGATAGTAGTCCGCCGACTGCATGAAGGTGTGAACCGCAGACTGCTGATAGTTGCCGCCATTGGCCCACGCGCTTGCGGCTGCGAGCGCAGGAAACACTGACTGGTCTGGCTGCATGAAGAAACCGGCAGGCAGACCCGAGGCCCAGGTCGACAGATCATCTCGCCCTGCCTGGATCTCGACACCCACGCGCTCGATACTACAGACCTGCCCTGCAGAGTGGCTCTGAACTATCCAATCCCAGAATGCTGGGCAGAAGTCGAAACCGTAGTGCCTGTTCTTGGCATCGATGAGCACATTGGCGTCCAGCAGGTACGCCATCAGAACTCCAGCCCCAGCCGCCGGCTCAGTTCATTGAAGGTTGCCGCTTTGCTCAGTCCGAGCATCCTGAAACTCTGCGTATAGGTGGTGCGCCCCTCGAGCGTGCTCACGATGAGCGCCCGCGCAAAGCGCTTGCTCACCCTGGACCCCAAGGTCAGGTAGAATGTCCCGCCGGACTTCCGCTTGACAGCCAACAGGCGCTGCAGCTCGCGCTCGTATTCCTGCACAAACTGCCGCGTGCTCAGCCAGCCCCCATCGCGCAAACGCCCGAGGATGACAAGGGTGCTCACCTTGAAGCGGCGTGCCAGATTTGTCATCTCCTCTTCCAATTCTATGCGGGGATCGTGCGCCTCGCGCATCGAGTCGAGAGGCACCAGGAACTCGGCCGCCACCCGGTTGCACCAGGTCTCGACGTCGGAAGTGGTTCCGCCCGTAACGCTGGCATCGCTCAGCGCGGTATGGCCCAGCCAAACATGGGCGAGTTCGTGCGCCAGGGTGAACATCTGCGCGGCCTTGGTGTCCGACCCGTTGATGAACACCAGCGGCGCCACCGGATCGCTCAGCGCGAAGCCCCTGAACTCCTGCGGATCGAGCTTGCGCTGGTTGTTGCTACCCACCACGCCGCTCACCATAACTAGCACACCCGCATCGTCCGCAACCTCGATGGATCTGCGAAGCGCCTCGATCCAGGTCGGCAGGCGCCTGCGCGCGTCGAGGTCAAGGCCCACCACCGAGCGCATGCTGGCCGCGACCTGCTCGACCGGATCCTGCAGGGTCACAGACCCCACGAAGGGCAGTGTTGGCTCATGCAGCGAGATCGAGTTGTCGCGGTACCACTCTTGGCGCTGCTGGCAGAGGTAGATCGTCTCCAGCAAGTCGGGGCTGGGGCGACCGAGGCGCTGGTTGCCCATGGTCCGCAGGTCGGGGATGGGCACCGCTTCAACTGGTGGCTCAGTCAGGAATAGATATCCAATGGGTGTTCGCGTGGTTGCCGCGTAGCTCTCGAGCTGCTTGAGGGTGGGTTGTTGCTCGCCGCTCTCCCAGGCATCCAACCTCGGGAACTTCTTGACGAGAGCGTCCATGCTCAGGCCCGCACGACCACGCGCCCATTGCAGCAGAGTCGGTTGGACTTCGACGCGCAGCATCGTCAGACCCCTCATCCCATCTCGGCCATCCTAGCAGAGCGCGAGATTGGTGCCCACCAGGTCAGTCCTCACCCCACCCCCACAATCTCCCCCGTCGCCTCATCCAGCCTCCGCAGCACAGCCGCCGCCCTGACGATCTGGGCCCTGGTCATGGGCGAACCCTTCTTGAGCGCGGCCCCCCGGAACGGTGCCACCCGATTGTCATACAAGCAATAACACCCAGTTAGCACGGCCCCCCCGGCATATGTGCCACACACCTGATTGTCGGATCCGCCTGCTGGGCCAGGGCCAGGGGCTGGTTTCGGCGCCATGGAATACCCCCCGTGTGATCCCCGCTGCCTTGTTGACACAGCTCCCGGGCTCAGGTCAAGACTCCAAAGCCACGTAATCAATAAGAAAATACAACTTGATCCGACCCGCTCTCGGATCGTAAACCCAGGGGGCTCAGGGGAGGGTCTTGCAGACAATCCGTGTGTTCTCGCAGCCGGGTGGAGCGGTTCCGCCGGGCTGCTTTTTGTGCAACCGCGAACACGAGAGGGGAGCGAGCGATGACAGTCAGCAAGATGGTGACCGACAGGCAGAAGAGCGCGCGGGCGGTGGTGGCAGCGGCGCAGACCCACGGGGCGCGCGCGGGC
>JBDRCO010000055.1:0-20249 GCA_043821645.1 Pseudomonadota bacterium
TAGCGTTGCCAACCGCGTTCGTAGTAACGAACCAGAACTGGCCGGTCCAGGTGGTTGACCTCGATGGCGGGAGGCCGCTGCAGGTCGCCCGGAAACACGAACAAGCCCTGCAGCGTGGCATCGTTGAGAAAGTTCAAGGACAGGCCGAGATGCAGGTCCGCCACTGCGATGTCGCGCCGCGAGGCCAGCGCGAACCCCCACTCCCCGAAGCTGGGCACGTTGACGTGATAGGGCCAGACCTTGAAGCGGCTGCGCAGGGTGTCGACGATGCACCAGAAGGCGTCGGCAGAATAGTAGGGGCTGGTCGCCTGGGTCACCAGGGCACCTTCCGCGGTGAGGTGCTTGTCGATCAACTTGTAGAAACTGTCCGAGTACAGGCGTGCCAGGGCTGGACTTGAGGGATCCGGCAGATCCACCAGGATGACGTCCCAGCTCTCGCGGCTGTCCTCGAGAAAGCGAGCCGCATCCATGTGGTGCAGGTGCATGCGGGGATCGCGAAAAGCTCCCTGGTTGAGCCGAGACAGCATGTCGCGCTCGGTGAACAGCGTGGTCACGGCCGGATCCAGATCCACCAGATCCACGCGTTGCACCCGCGAGTGCTTGAACACCTCGCGCGCTGCCATGCCATCGCCACCACCGAGGATGAGCACGCGCGTGGCGCCGGGGACCGCGGCCAGGACGGGCTGAACCAGACTCTCGTGGTAACGCGCCTCGTCCGCGCTCGAGAACTGCAGATGCCCATCGAGGAAGAGGCGGAGGTCGTCGCGCCAGCGGGTGACCACGATGCGCTGGTAGGGTGTGTCTCGCGCCAGCAGGATCTCGTCCTGGTACAGCCTGTCCTCGGCGAAGCGCGTCAGACCACCCGCCGTGATCAGACCCGCGCTCAGCCCCAGGGCTGTCACGCCCGCGATCCAGCGCAGGCGTTTCGGGTGTGCCATCTCGTCGCCCAGACGCCACAGCGCGAGGCCCGCCACGCCGACGTTGAGCAGGCCAAACAGGAAGGCGGAGCGGATCAGACCAAGCCAGGGAACCAGCACCAGGGGGAAAAGCAATGAGCCGATCAGGGCCCCCACGTAGTCGAGCGCGAGCACACTGGACACGGCATTGGACAGGGCTTCGCGCTCGCGCAGCACGCGGATCACGAGCGGGATCTCGAGTCCTACCAGGGTGCCGACCAGCAGCGTGCTGGCGACGAGAAATGGCACATACACGGGCAAGAAGGTGAAGGCATAGAAGAGGACCAGGGCCGACAAGCCCCCGGCCGCGCCGACGGCGATCTCGATGGCGACGAAGCTGCGCAGGGCATCCCGGACCACGTAGCGCGACAGGAAGCTCCCTATCCCCATGGCGAACATGAACAGGCCGATGACGATGGAGAACTGGGTCACCGAGGACCCGACCAGGTAGCTCGATAGGGCACCGGCGACCAGTTCGTAGACCAGTCCGCAGGCTGCGACCACGAACACCGAGCCGAGCAGCAGGGCGTTGCGCCGCCGCGCCTGGAGGTCAGCGGGAACGGGTGTCGCGGTGGTCATGCGTCGGCAAAAGTTCGGGCCCGGGAGATCCTGGACCTGGCAAGGTGGCGGCGGGGTTTCACGCTGTTCAGGTGATGGCGGCGGCGATGATGATCGCAAGGGCGATCATGATCGAGCCGATGATGATGCCCAGCGAGGTGTTCTGGTCTTCCTCGATCTCCTTGCGGATCGAGAAGGGCGTGACCTTGGTGATCAACCAGAACGCAATCCCGAACACCAGCACCCCGATGAGCGAGTAGGCGATGGTCGACGGGACGTGGCTCAGGTCCTTGAGGATGATGTCCAGCATGTTGGATTCTCCGTGTTCTTACTTTCCGCCGCGGTAGCCGCCCACCCCGTGGCGGCGACCGACGACACCGAAATAAAGAAAGCCGCGTCCGCTGCGCTGGCGCTCGGCGCTCTCCTGGCGAATGCTCACCGGCTGCTTTTCGAGCGAGGACAGGCCCCAGCCGTAGGCGCTACCGACCCACGCCATGCCCGTACCAGCCGTCAGCAGGATGATAAAGAGGATCTTCGCCATCCATCCCTCCTGGGCGCCGCGTCCGGCTCAATCGTCGTCATCGTCGTCCTCGACCGGGATGCGTCGTTTGTCGTGGGATCGTCGGCGCACGATCTCCTTGAGCGGATACACCGCGGCCAGGACGAGCATGATCAGGAAGTAGCGCGACAGCATCACGCCCTCGCGCAGCACCAGCGTCACCGAGGGACCGCCGGCGCTTTCCGGGGTCTCGCCCTGCCCCGCGGTACCGAACACCAGCAGCCGGTACGTTCCTGGCTTGTCGACGCGGACGTACTCCGAGAAGCTGTTCGAACCCTCGCTCCAGGACTCGCCACCCTCGACACCGTGGTAGTAGCTGGCCTCGCCGTCGGTCTCCAGGCAGACCTCGTCGTTCTGGTTGACCAGGCCGAAGTTGAGCGCCACCCAGGCGTTATCGACGCTGGCACGGCCAGAGATCTCGAGCACCGAGGGCTTGAGCTTGAGCTGAAAGGGCTCGCTCATCCATTCGCTGCGGTACTGCTCGGCACCGAGCTGCACCTTCGCCACCACCCGGCCGGACTTGGTGAACGAGACACCCAGTAGCCCCAGGTTGACGACCGCAAACAGGGCGCCGAGCCACATCAGGGCGGTCTGCGTGCCCGTGCGCACGAAGGGCTGCGCCGCGGCCACACCCGAGCCCTCGCGCAGGCGCGTCTTGAAACCAGCGTTGAGTTCGCTCACCGGAACGTGGCGCCCCTCGAACATCTCGCGCTCGCCGCCGTCGGCGGTCTCGGAGATCTCCACCGAGTAGCTGCGCGGTGGGGCCACCAGGTCCGCGTAGCGCGCGCGGTCGCCGACCCGGGCCACCCAGGGCAGGGCACCGTCGACGTAGGCCAGAGTCTGCACCCCGCTCTCGACGAACTCCCAGGTGGTGTCCCCGATGCCGACCTTGTCCCGAGGCGCCATGGAGAACAGGTCGAGGCCAGGCTGCAGGTGGCTGCGCGCGCTCAGGGTCCAGTGCCCGCTGTCGCTCTTCTCGAGCCAGCGATAGCCGGCGCGCTCCTGATACAGCAGGTACTCTTCGGAGCTGTAGGTCAGGCCCTCGTCCATCTCCTCGTGGCGCATGCGGCCGACCACCTCGAAGGCGATCTTGTCGAGCACTCCCTTGTGGCCGATCTCGAGATCGAAGCTTGGCTTCTCGCGGTTCTGCATGACCACGCGGGTCTGGGTCTGATCCAGTTCGAGACCCGCGCCACAGCTCGAGCACACAAGCATCTCTGTGTCGGGCGGGAAGCGGCCTTCGACCGGCGAACCGCAGCCTGCACAGCGCACGCCCTGCCCCGCAGTGACCACCTCGGGGAAGGCGGGGCCACCATCGACCCGCACCGCGTCGCGTTCGAGAAACTGACCTGCGAACAGGGACGGCGCACCGGCCTCGTCGTACTCGATGCCCAGGCTCAGCTTGCCCTCCGGATTCGACAGGTCGGCGAAGGGATAGATCTCCTCGGGAAGGACCACCCAGGGGACCTGTCCCTCGACGCCCAGACACGCGGCCTTGCCCAGCTCCTCGATCACCCACTCGCGACCATGCACGGTCAGCGGCATGCCCACGCGCAGTGCCGTGAAAGCAGGCACCGACGGGTCCGGGGGGACGGGCCGCTCGAGCGAGAACTCCTTCTCGTCCTCGGTGAGCCAGACGATGTTCTGGCCATCGTCCTCGAGGAACCACTCGTCCCACACGCCGGCGCGGTGGCTGTATCGAACGCGGCCGAGGACCACCAGGTCCTTGCCGGACAGGGTGCAGGTCTCACCCACGCGCAGTGCTGACGACGGGGGATCCAGGATGGCCTTCTTGCCGGAATCGTGGACGGCCTGGGCATCCCAGTAGAACAGGGTCGAGCAGTGATCGCAGGCAATAGCGGTGATACCGGGGTTCTTGAGCGCATGCTCTGAACCACAGCTGGGGCACTGCACCGCGCTGCTCACCCTCGACCTCCTCGACACGGGGCACGGTAGATGGTTCGGGCGCGGGGTGTCAACACGACGACCTCAATCCACATCGATGAGTTTTTGCCCCGCTGGCAGCTTGTCGTAGCCGATGCGCACCTCGACCTGCATCTGGCCATCCTTGTCACCCCAGTCGCCAGGTCCGACAAAGCGTCGAACCTCGGGCTCGCCCACCGGAGCCACCAGGAGGGTGTGCTCGACGTCGATATCCACGTTATCCACGCGCAGTGGGGTCAGGCCGTGCTTCTTGCCATCGACCCTGACCTCGGCGCCCGACGGGAAGGTCTTGATGATGATCGAGCCCACGCGAACCGGCCGCTGCTCGACGATGCGCCGCCACAGCAAGGGAATTTGCTCGCGCCCAACTACAGCCAGGGCCCCCAGCACGATCAGGACCACGATCAGGGGCAGGGCCAGGGTCCGCCCCACCGATCGCGGCTTGAGCCCGCTGGCGTTGGCAATGGCCAGCAGCTCGGCATCGTCGCCAATGAGGCTCGCCCAGTTGATCTCGTCGTTCTGGGCAAGCACCGAGGTCTTGAGCACCTCGCTGTGGGGCGCGCCTGCCGCTGGCACCGCGGTCATGGGGCGTGGGCGCGGTGCCCGAGGAGGCGCCTCGAAAAGTTCCTTGGACTGGACCTGATCTTCGGGAGCGGGTGCACCGTCCGTCGCCACGGAGGGGGGCAGGGACCTCCCTGGAGCGGGCCCGTGGGCCGTCGTCGAGGCGCCCCTGGATATTGCAGGCTCGGGCATGGAGCCGAGCTTGTCGAGGGGAGCCACCTCGCGCGCCTCGGGATTCTGGATCGCACGAACCAGGTCCGAGAGTCCACGGCCGGTGACCGACATGCCCGAAACTGCCACCTCCCGGCGCAGGGCTTCTTCGAGTTCCTGGGCGTTCTGGTAGCGATCCTCGGGCTTGAGGGACAGCATGAGCTCGAGCAGACCGTCGAGGCGCACCCCGAGCTCGGCGCGATACGCGGACGGCGGCTGCACGGCGCCCTGCTCCACCAGCATGCGCATGGTGGCGACGTCGCGGACCCGGAACAGGCGCCGGACCGTGAGCAGCTCGTGCAGGATGATGCCCAGGCAGTAGATGTCCGAGCGGTGGTCCACCGAGAACCCGAACAGCTGCTCGGGGGACATGTAGCCTGGCGTGCCCTTGATCACCCCGGACGCCGTCTGATGTCGCCGTGTCGACGCGCGCGCGATGCCAAAGTCGAGGATCTTCACCTCACCGGCCGGGGTGATGACGATGTTGCGCGGATTGATGTCGCGGTGAACGATCCCCAGTCCCTTGCCGTCGGCACCGGCCTTGCCGTGCGCATAACCCAGGCCCTTGGCTACCTCGGCAGCGACGTAGAGACAGTAGGGAGCGGGGAGCGCCTTGCCGTGGGTGAAGCAGTCGCGGAGCACGTCCAGGACAGTGGGCCCCTCGACGTATTCCATGGCGATGTAGTAGGCGCCTCCAAACTCGCCGAGTTCGTAGATGGGCACGATGTTGCCATGGGTCAGCGCCACGGCAATCTTGGCCTCGTCGACGAACATCTGCACGAACGAGGCTTTCTGCGCGTACTTGGGCAGGATCTTCTTGACGACCATCTCTTTTTCGAAGCCGTCGACACCGAAGATCTTGGCGCGATACACCTCGGCCATGCCGCCCACAGCGAGCAATTCGGTGAGCAGGTACTTCCCGAAGGGGATGGGAAACGCTTGGTCTGGCTGAGCCGTCGTCACGCGCGTTCTCCTCGTGGGGTGCATGCTACTCTGCCCCGGACCCCGCCACAAGGACGACGCTGCGATCGGCAGAGGCGCCCGGGCATCGCCACCACCGACGCTGCGCAGGCCTCAGGGTAGGGAGCGGAGGGTATGCACGACCACGGGCTGGGAGAGCCCCTTGACCTCGAAGCTGCCGAGCTGCTGGCTGTCGAGGTCACCCGCGGCCCGCCTGGTGCTTTCGGAGAGCAAGATGTCCTGACCCAGCTCCCGGGTCAGGCCCTCGATGCGCGAGGCCAGGTTGACCGTGTCTCCGACCACCGTGTAGTCGCGGTGGTGCTTCGAGCCCACGCTCCCCAGGACCAGCTCTCCGGTATGCAGGCCGACGCCGACGCGGGTGGCCTCACCGCCAGGGCGAGGGACCTGCCGTGCCGCCTCGACCAGGCCCCAGGCGGCCTGCAGAGCATGGCGCGCATGATCGGGGTCCTCCTCAGGTGCGCCGAACACCGCAAGCAAGCCATCTCCCATGAACTTGTTGACCATGCCCCGGTTGCTGGCCACCACGGCGCACACGCGATCGAAGTAGCGGTTGAGATAGTCGACCACCACCTCGGGGGGCACCGCGGCGGACAAGGTGGTGAAGCCGCGAATATCCGCGAACAGCACGGTGACCGTGCGCCGCTCACCGGCCAGGGCGAGGCTGCCACTGAGCACTTGCTCCAGGGCCTGCTCTGAAACGTACTCGCCGAACAGGTGGCGCAGCCGCTCCTCCTCGACCAGTGCCGCCGAGGTCCGAACCGCGATGCCGCGTCCAAGGTGTGCCACCACGCCGGCGAGCACACCGGCTGCGCACAGCATCACGATTCGCTGCACGGCATGCCCCCAGGACAGCGAGGGCAAGTCGAGGACGTGCTCCGGGCGGATGTCGGGTCGACACAGCACGTACAGCACGCCCTGCTGTGCGGCGCCCAGCACACCGGCGTAGACCGCGAGCGCCGGCCGCCAGCGCACCCCGGAGGCGATGACCGCGACGAAGACGAGCAGCACGGGTGTACTGGTAAAAGCGTAGCGTCCTCCCAAGAAATGCAGGTCGATGAGCGACACCACCAGCGGCACGCTGACCTCGAGGGTCACGTTGACGGGTTGCACCTGGTGCAGCCAGTCCCTGCGGCGCAGCAAGCGCGGTACCACGGCGCCGGTGTACACCCCGAAGGCCACCGCCAGGCCGACGAGGGCGAGCCCGAGCCTCAGGTGAACCGTGAGCATGTACGCGCCCGCCAGGGCACCCACACCCGCCACACCCAGGGCCACCCGGGCCAGGTTGCGCTCGTTGATCGTGAGCTGCCTGGCCAGCTCGACATCGAAGCGCGGCGAGTGTGTGGACCTGATCATGGTTCGGGAATTCTCCCCCAATCGCACCGCGGTTCACAATCCTGCTCGACGGGAAACCCGGGCTCTCACCGTCCAAGGTGTCGCGATGACCATCCACAGTCCATCGTGATGGTCCGCAGTGCCGAGGACCTGCCGCTGTGGCGCAAGGACAACACTGGCGTGGCAGCGGCGCCTCGGATTCAGGCCTGTGGCGGCTGCGATGCAGAAGGCCGGGATCGATTTCTCGACGAGAATCAAGCCTCGCGACAATCTGGTACAGCTTTCGCAGTGCCTCTCACCGTGGCGTCGTGACGGGTCCGGATGGTCCGGTCTCGACGGGCTCGCACGCGAGACAGAGCACGGCACGGTGCCTCTTGCCTGGTCGACCAGCGCGCGATGGCGACGGACAGGCAGGCATGTGGGTCTGACTCTGCTCGCGGCGAGTTCATGGCGCCCAGGAGGTCCCGCGATGTCCACTGCGATCAAGAGTTGTACACTTTTGTCGATACTCGTTCTGGCGCTGGCGATCACAGCCTGCCCCCAGGGTCAATACACGGTGGCTGGCACGGTGACCGCCGCCGCGGATGGGGCTGCCCTGGCCGGGATCAAGGTGAGCTGCCAGGTCGAGGGCGGCGTCGCCCAGGAGGTTTTCACCGCTGGCGTGCCGTCCGACGATGCGGGAAGCGCGGATGCCGGAAGCGAGGATGCCGACATCCTGGCGCCAGGTGCCTTCCGCTGCAGCGCGCCAGCATCTGGCAATGCGGCCACCGCATCAGTGACCGTGAGCTTCGAGGACGTGGATGGCGCCGAGCAGGGTGGTGACTTCGCCGCTGCCGAGGCCACCGTCGAGGTTTCTCTCGACGGCGAGGCCACCCTGGATCAGGTCCTCGAGCTCAAGCCGTGAGCCGTGCGCGCCTGTACCGTCGTCGGTGTCACTTGTAGCGTCGGTGGGCAGCCTTCTTGAGCTTCTCGATCCGCGCCACAGCCTCGCGAAAGCCGTCGATCTCGTCTCCGTGACTCGCCTCCCGCAACGACTCCAGGGCCCGAGCGAAGGCCGGGTAGAACGAGCTCCCCTTGTCTGGGTAGCCCATCATGCGCTCGCCCTGCGCGTGGAACCTGTCACCCAGCGCGAGCCCTGGCATCTCGCCCCTCCTGGCCAGCCGCTGCATGGCCTTCCAGGTGCGGCTCATGTCCTTCTTGAGCGCCTTGTAGCCCCCGCGCGAATCCTTCTGCGCCGACGCACGTGCCGCCCGGCCCCGGATCTTGAGGCGCACCACCCCATCTCGCTGCTTCAGGGATATCTGGACCTCGCGCAGTTCCTCGAGCCCGCGAGCCTCGTCGCCGAGGCGCAAAACTCCCGTCGCCAGGGCATCCGCGGTCTGGTGAAGCAGCACCGCGACCTGATCCAGGGGGAGCTCGGCCTCGAGGCTCAGTCCAGTCGATCCCATCGCAACCTCCACCTGTTGAAGCTGCATTCATGTAGCGCACACCGCCGCGAGCATCAAACGCGCGGGTCGTGGCGTGACAGAACCTGTGGCACGCGTTAACAGCGTGCGTTCCACAGTCCCGAACTCCGTCGCGGCTGTTTTGGCCGCCGCTGGTGACCTGGATGGACCCGCGTCTGCGCCGCCGCGCCCTCACCCTCTCCGTCGTCGACGGCATGTGCTACTCGGTGATGGTGGGTGTGAGCGAGAGCTACCTGGGTGCGCTGGCGGTGGAGCTGGGTCACCGGGATACAGCGCTGGCCTTGCTGGTCACCGTGCCCATCCTCACCGGTGCCCTGGCCCAGCTCGGCACCGGCGTGCTGGTGGACTGGCTGGGCAGCCGGCGCCGCGTGGCCGTGGTCGGTGCTCTCGGCCAGGCCCTGTGCCACCTGGGCTTCCTGGCCATCGCCTGGACAGGGCACAGTTCTCTGTGGTCGCTGCTGCTGGTCAAGGTGCTGTTCTGGATCTCGGGCTCGATCATCGCCCCGGCCTGGAATGCCTGGATGGGCAGCCTCACCGAGGGCATCCGCCGCGAGCGCTACTTCGCCTGGCGGTCTGCTGCGGTGTACCTGGCCCTGCTGCTGTCGTATGTGGGCGCCGGCGTGCTGCTGGAGCACGGTCGGCTGCACCATCGCCTGCTCGCAGCCTATGCCGTTCTTTACGTCGTGGCCCTGCTAGTTCGCGTGGCCAGCGCCACCGCCCTGGCCCTGCAAGCGGAACCTCCGCTGCCCTACCAGGAACGTGGTCGAACGCGCCAGCGACTGATCCTGGCCCTGCGCACCGCGCGCTGGCCGGTGGCCCTGTTCGTGGCCGCCATGATGTTCGGCGTGCACATCTCGGCGCCGTACTTCACGCCGTACATCCTGCGCACTCTGGGCCAGGACTACACGACCTATGCCCTGCTCACCTCGGTCTCCATCCTCACCAAGACCCTGGTGTTCCCGCTCTACCACCGCATCGGCGAGAGGCTGGGTCTTCGCGCCACCCTCGTCATCGCCGGCATCGGCGTGGCACTGGTGCCCCTGTGGTGGTCCCTGATCACGAGCATCCCCACCCTGTTCGCGGTCGAGGCCCTGAGCGGCGTGGTATGGGCCGGTTTCGAGTTCGCCAGCTTCCAGCTCCTGCTGAGCAGCGCCGACGACGATTGCCGTGTCGAGTTCTTCTCGCTCGCCACCAGTCTGAGCGGGCTGATGCAGCTCCTGGGGTCGCTGGTGGGGAGCATGGCACTGTTGCACCTGGCCCTGAATTACACCGACGTGTTCATGCTGTCGTCGGCAGCACGGGCGGTGCCGCTGCTGCTGCTGCTGTCGCCCGCCGTGGTGGTGGCCATGCGAGGGCCCCTTCCCCGCATGTTCATGCGCGTGATCTCGGTGCGTGCGGTGGGCGGCGTGGAACAGCGTCCCATCCTGCACCAGCCAGTGGCTGGCGTACGCGTCGACGAGGCCGTCACACCCGCGGAGCATCCGCCAGGATCGCGCCCACCCGGGTGAGCATCCAAGGACGACGTGCCGCCCCCCCGGGCGCTGGAGATCGTGGACGCCGACGAGAGCCTGCTGGCCAGGACTACCCAGACCGTGGAAGAGCCTCCTCGACCCGAGTCCGCCCCGTGATCCCATGCTGCGAACTGCGCCAGATACACTCACCTCACGAAGCTCATCATCGACCACAGCTTTCGCCGCGTCGACCTGTGTCGTTTGATCCAGGTCTCCTTCGATGCGCGGCACCATGGCGAGAGCGCCGCTGTCTGAGTTTTGATCACCGCCGCGAACCCGCTAGGCTGCAGCCCGGTGCGATCGCCACCGCGCGATCACGGAGGGTGACGGCGTGGAACTCACACGGATCCACATCGAGGGTACGCGCTTCGTCGACGAGGCTGGTCGTACAGTGATCCTGCGCGGGGTCAACCTGGGTGGTGACTGCAAGTTCCCCTTCCCCGACGGCGGCTCCCACGTGCCTTCGGACTTTGCCGATCACCGCAGCGTCTCCTTCGTGGGCCGGCCCTTTCCCCTCGACCAGGCCGACCAGCATCTGGCCAGGCTGCGCCACTGGGGTTTCAACTGCCTTCGCCTGCTCACCACCTGGGAGGCCATCGAGCACGCCGGCCCCGGAATGCTTGATGAGGAGTACCTGGACTACTACGCCGAGATCTGTCGCCGCGCTGGCGAGCACGGCCTGTACGTCTTCGTCGACATGCACCAGGACGTGTTCAGCCGCATGACCGGTGGCGACGGCGCGCCGGGCTGGGCGCTCGAGACCGTGGGCCTGGACCTGTCGAGGACAGGCCCGGCCGACGCGGCCATCGTGATGCAGCATCGCTACGACTTCGACGATCCACGCCCGCGCCAGCCCGAGCGCTACCCGCTCATGTGCTGGTCGCAGAACTACCTCGGACCCGCCAATGGCGTGCTGTGGACCCTGTTCTTTGCCGGCCGGGACTTCGCCAAGAACTTCGTCGTCGACGGCCAGAACATCCAGGACTACCTGCAGGGTCACTACCTGGCCTGCCAGCGCGCGGTGGCCGAGCGTGTGCGCGAGCTGCCCAATGTGCTGGGCTTCGACACCCTCAACGAACCCGGCATGGGCTTCATTGGCCTTGGCATGCAAGAGCGCCGCGGCATCCGGCGCCCCGGTGAGCTGACCCTTCCTGGTCTGGCCTGGTCGCCCCTGGACGCCCTGTTCGCCATGGATGGCCACGGGGTCGAGCTGCCCTTCTACGAGATTGTGATCCTGCGCGGCGGCTGCGTCGAGACCATGCGCCGCACTGCCAACCCCACAGCCCTTCGCGTGTGGCGGGAGGGCGCCCGGGATCCCTTCGCCGCCGAGGGGGCCTGGTGCCTGGACCATCAGGGTCAGCCCGTGGCCCTGGTCCCGGACTTCTTCAAGAAGGTGCACGGCCGCGAGGTGAGCTTCGAGCAGGACTACCTGCTGCCCTTCGTGCACCGGGTCGCAGACAACGTGCGCCAGGTCAACCCGGACTGGATCATCTTCTTCGAGAAGGACGGCAACACCACCTTTGCCGATCCCTCCTTTCCCGACGGGGTGCCGGCCAACGCCGCCTACGCGCCCCACTGGTACGACCTGATGACGCTGATGCTCAAGCGCTTCGTCAGCGTCGGTTCCTTCGACGCCGTGCGCAACCGACCTGTCCTGGGCTCCCGGGGCATCCTCGACATGTACATCCACCAGATCGGCCTGTTGCAGCGCACCGCCAGCTGGATGAAGCGCAGCGTGCCCACGCTCATCGGCGAGTTTGGCATCCCCTTCGACCTCGACGAGGGCGCGGCCTACGTCGCCTGGGCCCAGGGAGACCGCAGCGACAAGCCCTGGCGTCCCCACATCCGCGCCCTCGAGCTGACCTACAACGCGCTGGATGCCCTGCTGCTGTCGAGCACGCAGTGGAACTACACGGCCAGCAATCGCAACGACCCGCGCATCGGTGACGGCTGGAACCAGGAGGACCTGAGCCTGTTCTCCCTCGACCAGCAGACCGACGCCGCAGACCCGGACAGCGGCGGCCGCGCCCTCGATGGCGTGGTGCGGCCCTACGCGCGCTTCGTGCAGGGCCTGCCCACGCGCATGCTGTTCGAGCGCGACAAGGGGATCTTCACCCTCGAGTACCAGGCCGACCCCAGCATCGAGGCCCCCCCACCGAGATCTTCGTACCCCGCCGCCAGTTCCCGTCCGGCTTCAGCGTCGACGTGAGCGAGGCCGATCTCGAGGCGCTGCCCGCGCGCCAGCTGGTGCACGTGCGCGCTCGTCAGCCCGGCCAGGTGCGGGTGATCATCCGCCGGCGTTAAAGCAGAGGGTCGGCCCCAGACCCGTTCAGGGCAAGCTCTCGACCGCGTCGAACACGACGAGGTCGCCGATCATGGAGCGGTGCTGCACGTAGACCCAGTCGGCACTGCGCGCGACCTTGTCGATGCGTACCTCGTCGAGCACGCCGTGAAACGGGAAGGCCGAGCCGGTGCTGCCTGCCCAGCGGGCGCCCAGGGCGACGTCGACATCCTGGTGCACCGGGATACCGGAGGCGCCAGACTGCATCGAGAACGGGCGTGCGTTGTTCCCCGTGAAGAAGGCCGCCGGTGTACCGCTGGCATTCACCACCACGGTCACCAGGCGCCAGGTCGGGCGCGGGAAGGTTCCCGTGGTCGACCACAGGTTCTGGGCGTTGCTGGCCGTCGCCCACAGGAAGTCGATGCTGTGTTCACCGTTGTTGGTGTTTTCCCCGATCTGCAACTGCCACTGCACGGCGCTGTCCCGACGCCGGCCGATGAGTGTCCCCGTCGGACCGTCGGCGTAGATCCACGCCGACAGCGTCATGGGCCCGCCGACGATGTCGAGCGCGTGCCCGGCGCCGGCCGAGCCCTCGATGGCGATGATGTCATTGCTGCCGTCGAGTTGCAGGCCGCGACCGATGCGGCCATCGACGCTGGCATTGGCCGCCATGTTGAGGCAGGTGCCG
Organism: Pseudomonadota bacterium; assembly: GCA_043821645.1. Taxonomy (GTDB): domain Bacteria; phylum Myxococcota; class JACRCW01; order JAFGSX01; family JAFGSX01; genus JBDRCO01. The sequence goes on from JBDRCO010000055.1 coordinate 13,048, forward strand.
TGCGCTCCGGTCGACGATGAGTCGCGCACGGAGCCGGCCCCGGCCGTGGGATCGGCGTCCATGTGCCACACCCCCACATAGCCGTTGCTCCACACGTCGCTGGCACGCTGGCGATCGGCGGCTGTGGGGTTGTCGTAGTACATCCAGATCCATGCGGTCGTGCTGTTTGCCAGGAGCTGCGGCACGCGCACCCAGACCACGGACTGCCCGGCCTCGTCCCAGCGCTCGATCTCGTGGGCGAGCGGGCCCGTGCCGTCGGGCAGGGTGAAGCGGAGGTCTTGCCCCCGGTCCTGCGCCTTGCCGTAGTCGATGCGCGCGGGCGCCAGCAGCACCAGGACTGGCACGTCGTTGTGCTCCTGTGAAGAACCTGTCGTGTCGAGCACGAGCTTGCGGCGCGTACGCCAGGCCGGATCCCACCAGTCCGGCGGGACGGTGCTGCTGTCGCCGATGGATGCGTCGGTGCTGTCCGGGGATGCCGCGTCCGGGGTGGCCTGGTCCGCGGCTCCCGCATCGGCGGCCGCTGTGTCGCCGGTGCCCGTGTCCGCCGGTCCGAGGTCTCCACTGTTCAGGTCCGCAGGGCCTGACTCCGAGGCCCCCACATCCCCGCTGGACGCATCCGGTCCAACCTGATCGCCATGCGTGACGTCGAACAGGGAGGGCTGGTCCAGAGCCTGAGCATCGCTCGCCACGGCATCCGTCGCAGCGCCGTCCCGCAGTGCCCCGTCCTGACCTGACCTGTCGTCCAGCGTGCTGTCCACCGGAACGGCCCCGTCCGCCTCGTGGTCTGCGGGCCAGGCATCCGGGGTGGAAGCGTCCGAAAAAGGGCCATCGAGCTGCGGGCGGTCGCTCATGGGGTGGTCGAGGCCGGGGCCATCTAGGGTGATGGCTCCTGTGTCCAGGTGAGTCGCGGCGGCGTCGATGCCCGCTGCGGCGCGGACACACTCACCGTCCACGCAGCGGTAGCCCGTCACGCAGTGCTCGGGCTGCGAGCAGGCAAATCCGAGCTGTCCGGGATCGAGGGCGGTGGCCGGGCAGCCCAACCCGGCGAGGAGCAGGCTGGAGTTGAACAGCAGGCGCACCGAGGCGAGGTGTGGCGACATCTCCTTCGAATTATACGCCATTCGGCCGGGGGCAGGTGGTGGCAGGTTCGGACTGCCAGGCCCTGATCCGCGTTTCGACATCAATCGAATATGTATTTGTTATTAAAAGATTAAAACGAAAATTGTTGACCATATGACCAATTGGGGTAATTTGGTCATTATGGCAATCAAGGACGACCAGCTGGCCCAGCGCGCCCTCGCCTACTTCAAGCAGGTGCAGGGTGCCCGGATGCCGGCCAACATCGGCCTCGACGAGGTGCGCGCCCTCATCGATCAGCTCACGGTCAGCACAGACCCGGAGCGCAAGGAGCTTCAGATCGAGCAGCTCATCGAGGTCATGCGCTCCTTCGTCCCGGATGAGGACGAACGCGATCCCAAGGTGCGCAAGCGGCGCCGCATCGTGCAGGCTGCCACCGAGCTGTTCGTCAAGAACGGCTACCGCAAGACCAGCATCGACGACGTGGCGCGCCGGGCGCACGTGGCCAAGGGCACGGTCTACCTGTACTTCAAGAACAAGCCCGCCCTGCTCATGCAGGCCATCACCGACGAGAAGATGCGCATGGCCGAGGCCATGCAGCGGTCCCTCGGCGCTCCGATGGCCCCGCGCGAGAAGCTGCGCGCCTGGCTCGACGTCTACTTCAAGAGCCTGCAGCAGATGCCCCTGGTCGCCCGTATGATTGGTGGCGATCGCGAGGTGTTGCTGGCCCTGGAAGAGATCGACGACGCCTTCCAGCTGGACACCATGGCCATACAGCACGACTTCGTGGCGCGCATGATCGAGGCGGCGGCGTCGCCACAGCGGCTACCCGAGGAGCAGCTGCAGGGGCGCGCCCGGGTGCTGCTGGCGCAGCTGTACTCCGCGGGCGCCCTCTTCGACGAGCGCGTGCGCGGTGGCCTCGACGTCGAGCGCTACGGGCAACTGCTGGTCGACGTGCTCATCGATGGGGTGGTCGGACCTTCGAAGGAGCACATGTCATGAGCGCATTCTCACAGCACAGGGGGTTTCAGGTGAGAACTCCTGTGGCGCAAGGTCGAGGACAGAAGCGATCACGTCAGCTTTCGTCAGGAGGTGCTGCCATGGAGCGTCTGGACATGCCGCGGACCCGGGCCCTGATCGTCGCCATCCTTCTCGGCGGGTCGCTGCTGACCGAGACCGAGGCGCAGGCGGCCGCAGCCCAGGAGCCGACCATCGAGGAACTGCTTCGCACGCAGGACGATGCCACCCGCGGCGCGTCGAGCGAGGGCACCATGACCATGAAGGTCAAGACCGCGCGCTGGGAGCGGGCCCTGACCATGAAGATGTGGAGCGAGGGCACCGAGAAGACCCTGATTCGCATCGAGGCGCCGGCCAAGGAGAAGGGCACCTCGACCCTCAAGGTCGAGGACAACATCTGGAACTACCTGCCCAAGGTGGACCGCACCATCAAGGTGCCGGCGTCCATGATGAGCGGCGCCTGGATGGGCAGCCACTTCACCAACGACGACCTGGTGCGCGAGTCGCGCTACAGCGAGGACTTCACTTGCGCCTTCGAGAAGAAGCCCGATGGCAAGTCGCAGACCCACTGGGTCATCGCCTGCACCCCCAAGCCCGACGCGCCCGTGGTCTGGGGCAAGATCGTCATGCACGTGCGCGCCGAGGACAGGCTGGCCGACAGGGTGGACTATCTCGACGAGAAGGGCGCGCTTGTGCGCACCATCACCTTCAGCGACTTTGGCGAGGTCAGCGGCCGCCGCATGGCCAAGCACATGAAGATGGTGCCCGCGGACAAGCCGGACGAGTACACCGAGATGACCTACGACAGCATCGCCTTCGACGTGAAGCTGCCACCGTCGACCTTCACCCTGCAGGCGCTGAAGCGCTAGCGACGCGGACACCCTGGCGCGGAGGTCCCCATGAGCACCTTTCGAATGGCCTGGCGCAACATCTGGCGCAACAAGCGCCGCACGCTGGTGACCATCGCGGCGATGACGGTCGCCGTCTTCATCACGCTGCACTACTCGGCCCTGGTCGGCGGGATGCTGGTTCAGATGCAGAGCGATTCGCTCGACTTCGAGACCGGTGCGGTGCAGGTCTTTGCGCCCGGCTACCAGGACAGACCGTCGATCTACACCCACATGGACGACAGCGAGGGCGTCCTCACGCGCCTGGACGACGCGGGCATCGCGGCCACCTCGCGCCTGCTCGGCGCTGGTCTGGTGGCGGCGGGCGAGAGCTCGGCAGGCGCGTACTTCCTGGGCGTCGACCTGGAGCGCGACCCCAAGGTGCTGGCCGTGAGCTCGCAGCTCATGGAGGGGAGCTGGCTCACGGCGGACGAGCCGAAGGGCGTGGTGCTCGGTCGCAAGCTGGCGCGGACCCTCGGTGTCAGGCCGGGCGACGAGCTGGTGATGCTGACCCAGGCCACCGATGGCAGCATGGCCAACGACCTGTACAAGGTGCGCGGCGTGCTGCGCACCATCAGCGAGCAGACCGATCGCGGCGGCGTGTTCATGAGCCAGGCGGCCTTTCGCGATCTTCTGGTGTTCGAGGGCGGAGCGCACCAGATCATCGTCAAGCGGCCTCAGGTGCTGGACACGGCCTTGCTCAAGAGCCAGGTGGTGGCGGCGGCGCCTGGCCTGGACGTGCAGAGCTGGCGCGACCTCAACCCGACCCTGGCGACCATGCTCGACTCGGTCATGGGTATGATCAACATCTTCTTCTTCATCATCAACATCGCCATCGCCATCGTGGTGCTCAACGCCATGCTGATGGCGGTGTTCGAGCGCATTCGCGAGTTCGGTGTGCTCAAGGCGCTGGGCATCAGCCCCGGCGGCGTGGTCAAGCTCATCTACGCCGAGTCGCTGATCCAGGTCCTCCTCGCGGTGGCGGTGGCCGTGGTGCTGTCCATGCCCTCGCTGTGGTACCTGGCCGTGCACGGCATCGACATGGGATCGCTGGCCGGGACCAGCATGGTCGGGCTGGCCATGATGGAGACCTGGTACGGCGTCATCACCCCGCGGGTCTTTGCGCAGCCCATCTTCATGACCGTGTTCGTGGTGATGGCGGCAGTGCTGTACCCGGCGCTCAAGGCCGCGGTCATTCAGCCGGTCGAGGCGATGAGGCACCAGTAGGAGGCGACGATGGGACCCATTCGACTGGCCTCGATGGCCTGGAAGAACCTGTGGCGCCAGAAGCGCCGCACCCTGATCACCATGTCGTCGATCGTGCTGGCCTGCTTTCTCGCCGTGATCATGATCGGCATGAACGATCACAGCTGGGAGGTGGTGATCAACACCGCCGCGCGCATCGGCGGCGGTCACATCACGGTCCTGAATCCCGAGTACCAGGAGAAGCCCGCGCTGAACCGCACGGTGACCCACACCCGGGACAAGATCGCCAAGATCAAGCAGCTGCCGCACGTCACGCAGGTGCTCGAGCGCATCGTCGGCCAGACCATGCTGTCGACGACCACCGAGAGCTTCGGCGCCGGTTTCATCGCCTATGACCCGGCCGTCGAGGGCACCGAGACCCTGTCCATCCTCGAGGCCATCACCCAGGGTGAGCTGTTCAAGAGAGCCAGCGACAAGGGCATCATCCTGGGCGAGCGCCTGGCCAAGAACCTGGGCGCCGAGATGGGCACCAAGATCGTCTACACCCTGACCGACAAGAACGGCGACATCGTCAGCGGCATGGCCCGGGTGTCGGGCCTGGTGCGCACCAACTCACCGGCGGTGGACCTGGGGCTGTGCTTCTTGCCGCTGGATGCGGTGCGCACGACCCTGGGCTACGCCCCGGACGAGACCATCCAGGTGGCCGTGTTCATCGATAGCCAGCGCCGCGCCGACGAGATGCAGACGAAGATCCAGTCCCTGCTCGACGACGGCAGCGTGGCCTTGACCTGGAAGCAGACCCAGCCCGACCTCGACAGCTTCATCATGCTGAAAAAGGGCGGCGGCACCTTCTTCTCGGTGCTCATGCTGCTGCTGTGCGCCGCGGGCATCTTCAACACGCTGTTCGTGAGCGTGATGGAGCGCCTGCGCGAGTTCGGCATCCTGGTCGCCGTGGGCTTCAGCCCGCGCAAGCTGTTCAGCCTGGTCATGCTCGAGAGCCTGTGGCTGGGCATCGTCGGTCTGGTGGCCTCGGTGCTGGTGGTGGCCTGGCCCTACTACTTCTTCTCGACCAAGGGCATCGACCTGACCGAGGTCTATACCCAGAGCGGTCAGAAGGCCGACATCGCGGGCGTGGGCATGAGCATGGTGCTCAAGGTGGGGCTGTACCCCGAGAGCGCCATCGCCATCGTGGTGGCGGTGCTCGGGGCAGTGCTGCTGTCGGGGCTGTACCCCGCGTACAAGGCAGGACGGGTCGAGCCCGTCGAGGTGATCAAGCTCGTCTAGGGGGCGTCGGCCGCCCCCTGGGCGGTCAGCCCCCAAAGGCGCTGACCGCGTTCACCCGGGCAGCATAGCGGTGCCTCGGGGCGCCGCAGGGAAGAGGAACTTGGTAGCGAGGCGCCACGAGATGACACAAGAGAGGCGACCATGACGACGGCAAACGGTACTCCCATCGTGAAGATCCAGGGCGTGACCAAGGTATATCGCCAGGGCCAGGTCGACGTGCACGCCCTGCGCGGGCTGGACCTCGAGGTCAAGGCCGGCGAGTTCACCGCCATCTGCGGGCCCTCGGGCTCGGGCAAGACCACCACCCTCAACCTCATCGGCGCCCTGGACAAACCGACCAGCGGCAGCGTGATGCTCGAGGGCAAGGACCTGGCGCAGATGAGCCGCAAGAAGCTGTCGGAGATCCGGCGCGACCGCATCGGCTTCGTGTTCCAGGCCTACAACCTGATGCCGGTGCTGACCGCCTACGAGAACGCCGAGATCGTGATGGCGGTGCAGGGTGTGCCCCCGGCCGAGCGCAAGAAGAGGGTCATGGCTCTGCTCGCCGAGGTCGGACTCGGGGGCATGGAGCAGCGCCGGCCCAACGAGCTCTCGGGTGGCCAGCAGCAGCGCGTGGCCATCGCCCGCGCCATAGCCGCCAACCCGGCCGTGGTGCTGGCCGACGAACCCACGGCCAACGTCGACAGCGAGACCGCCGACAAGCTGCTCGAGATCATGGAGAAGCTCAACAGGGAGCACGGCGTGACCTTCATCTTCTCGACCCACGACCCCAAGGTCATGGCCAAGGCCCGGCGCCTGGTGCGCATGGTCGACGGTGCGGTGGCCAGCGACGAGACCAAGTGATTTCCATCTGCCAGACAGGGGGAGCCCCATGAAGAAGCTCGCCGTGATCCTGGGAGTGCTGCTGGCACTCGGCATTGCTGGCTTCTTTGGCCTGCGCGCCTATGTCGCCGGTATGAAGACCAAGCCTGTGCTCTACACCCTCGAGGGCATGGAGAACGCCGAGCGCCAGCGCGACATCGTTTACAGGAAAGACGGGCCGGTCGAGCTGCGCCTAGACGTGTACCGGCCGGCTGGTGCCAGTGAACCTGCGCCCGCGGTGTTGCTGATCCACGGCGGTGGTCCCGAGTTCTTCATCCGCGACGCCAAGGACTGGAGACTGTTCGAGACCTGGGCCCAGCTGCTGACCGCGCGCGGTCTGGTCGGTGTCACCTTCAACCACCGCGGCTCGTCGGACTATGCGGGCCTGGACGTCGAGGCCGCGGACGTGCAGGCCGCCGTGGACTACGTGCGTGCCCATGCTGCCGAACTGGGCGTGGACCCGGACAGGCTGGCGTTGTGGGCCTTCTCCGCCGGCGGCGTGTACCTGGCCGGGGCCGTGCGCGACAGGCCGGACTACCTCAAGGCCCTGGTTGGCTACTATGCGGTCATGGACCTCGACGCCGTGGACAGCCTGCTGGCCAAGACGGTCGACGACGCCATGCGGGCTAGACACTCCCCCTCGAAGCAACTGGGCCAGGGCGAGCGCACGGTCCCGCCGACCTTGCTGGTCAAGGCCATCAAGGACAGGGCGATGATCAACCAAAGCATCGATGCCTTTGTCCAGGCGGCCGCCCTCGCGGGTCAAGCTGTGCAGGTGTGGTCCCACGACGAGGGGCACCACGGCTTTGACGTGATGGACAACGATGCCCAGACCCGCGATCTCATTCGGCGGAGCCTGGACTGGGTGGT
>JBDRCO010000056.1:0-7466 GCA_043821645.1 Pseudomonadota bacterium
GCTTCGCTTCAGTGATGCGCTTCGTCTCTGCGGCCTTGATGGCGTAGTCGATCTCGTCATTCTCAAGCTCGACGTAGACGACCTCTCCGCGGAAGCCGCGGTCCAGACGAACAGCGATGATCGGTCGGCCGATAGTGGAGAGGTAATCCCTCGTCTCGCGGTAGTACTTGATGAAGTCACTGCCGTCGCCGCAGTTGCCAGGGCGAAGCCAGGCGTTGAGCGGGAGGTCTCGTACACCATCGGAGAAGATCAACGGGTGGTAGCTCTTTCGTCCGCGCGCCCGAGGATTGTAGCCCTTCGCCGCCCCCTCCATGTAGTCGCCGTAGACCACCTCCACGGAGGAGTCGCCGTCGAGGATAACGTAGGGGGGATAGCCATCGGCCAGCAGGGCCGGCTTGAGCATCTGGCCGTGTAGCTCCCGCAGCTTTCTTCTTTCCTCCTCGCCTTCCAGTCGGTGGAGATCGCGACTGACCGTGGAGGCATCGGGAAGTCGGTCCGCCCCGATCTTCTCCGCGAGGTACGGATCGTGGCAGGCCCCACTGAAATCCAGCGGCCGCAGGTACCCGAGCGGGCGAAGCAGGACCATTATCGCGATGCTGAATCCGCCGGTGTACTTGGCGTTGCTGGCCTTGAGAGGGTCGAAGAGGACCGAGGCCGCGCCTCCGAGGCGCCGGACGCCCAGGGTGTAGTCGATGAACGGCCCTGCTCCCCCGTTGCTGGTGGCGCCGGGCAGATCGAATTGCTCTGGAATGTGGGTTGCACTGAGGGCCCTGTTCGCTGTATTTTTCTTCACCATCTGGGTGCTCCTTTTCCGCGAGACTGTTGGCTGTAGTGTCATGAGCCCATTCTCTCACGGAAAGACACCCTTCTACCGAAGATCCAGGTAGATCCAATCTCATCGAGCAGGGCCTCCGCAGGGCCTGCGGCGCATCTGTCAGACTGGTGCTTTCAAGCCAAATGTAGGCCTGCAAGATCCAGGTTCAACGTAAGCACCGGCTGCTACCCAGCCACCGCCTGATACGCAGCCAGCTAACTACTACCTCCCACACAGGAGGTAATAACCTATGGCAAGGACCTGGACACGATGGACGAGAGCGCAAGCTCAAGATGTGGTGAACGACCTGGAGGCGAGCGGACAGAGCGTCGCAGAATTCGCGCGGCAGCGTGGCTTGAATCCCGAGCGCGTGCGCCGGTGGCAGAGACAACTTCAGAACGAGGTCCCAGGAACGGGCATTCATTTTGTCGAGCTGGTGGCACGAGCCCCAGAGGACCAGGTGGGGCTTCGAATCCTTTGCCCGTCCGGTCACATGGTGGAAGTCGGAGAGGTGGACATCGACCGGGGCCTACGAGCGGTGCTGGCAGCCTTGGCGGAGGTGTCCGGATGTTGATGATGCCGCCGGGCTTGCGGGTGTTCGTGGCGGTTGAGCCCGTGGACCTTCGTGCCTCGTACTATCGACTCGCCTCACACGTACGCGGGACGTTGCAGGAAGACCCCCGGAGCGGTCACCTGTACTTCTTCCTCGGGAAGAGAAGAAACCTCGTGAAAATCCTGTTTTGGGACCGGGATGGCTACTGCATCTTCTCGAAGCGTCTTGAGAAGGGCCGGTTTCGCTTTCCTGCCGATCTCCCAGAAGGAGCGCATCGACACGAGGTCGATCTCGCCACACTGACTCTACTGCTGGAGGGGATCGACCTGCGTGGCTCCAGGAGACGGGCGTGCTATCGTCCGCCCGTTTTTGGGGAGCCCACCACGAGGAAGAAATGAGATAACTATATGAAAACATTGCAGAATAACGCCGGCCGCGATAGGGGAGGGCATGACTCCGGCGAACACCACCAAGGTTGCTGCCACGCTCCTGCAGGAGCGGTCCCGTGACGCCCTCATTCAGGGCCTCATGAAGGCCATGGAGTCGCTGGAGCCTGACGAGGCGGTGGCCTTCCTCGCCGACCTGCTGCTGGCCGTGGGTGCTGACCGTGACCAGTTGAAGGCGCGGCTGACGACGCTGCTGGCCACGAAGTTCGGGCGGCGTTCCGAGAAGGCGACGAACGCGCAGCTGCAGCTGTTCGCTGAGGCGTTGCGCAGGGTGGCTGGGGACAGAACCAGCCCCATACCCTCAGCCGACGACGAGCAAGCACCCAGCCCCGAGCCTGGGGAGACGGCAGCCGAACTCATCGAGCGCACCAACGCCGAGATCAAAGCCGAGGTCACTGCTCGCCGTGAACAGCGGAGGGCGGAACGAGAAGAACGCAGGGCGCAGCAGCGGGCCGACAAGGCCCGCGGCTCCAAGCCGGTCACCTGGCCGACCATGAGCCCCGTCCCTCTTTCTGAGGGGTGATCGCCCCGTTTCCGCCGAGTTATTTGAGGGAAAGGTGTGGAGCCCCCTCACGTTTCGTGGCGCTGACGGGGGCTCCCGCCTGAACCCCGTTCAGGACTGGAGCAATGTACCTCAAACTTCTCAAGAACGCAGCCTTCTACGTATTCCTCGCCAAGATCGACCGAGACCTCGCCGCCCAGGTCCAGGCGAACGGATGCCCCTTCTGCGAAGGCCATCTCCACGACGCCCACTACCAGCGAGCCGGCCGCGGCGGCTTCAGGAACATTCCCTCCTGGGTCTACACCCGCTGGAGCCTCTGCTGCGGGCGCGCGGGTTGCCGTCGCCGGACGCTACCACCCTCATGCCTTTTCCTCGGTCGGCGCTGGTACTGGCAGGGGGTGATCCTTGTGGCCATCACGATGCACCAACAGCGGCGCAAGGGGTACTGCGTGGAGCAGTTGATCACCCACTTCGGCGTGTCGCGCGCCACCGTGTGGCGCTGGCTGAAGTACTTCCGTGAGGTCTTCCCGCAGACCAGCTTGTGGCGGAGCATCCGCGGCCTGGTGGGCGCATCGGTCCGCGACGACGCGCTGCCCCAGAGCCTGTTGGAGCACTTCGAATCCACAATGAAGGACGCGGAAGAGGCGCTGGGGTCCTGCCTCCGCTTCCTTGCCACAGGGGTTGCCCTCGGGGGGCAGGCACCGTGAGGGTCGATCTGAGTCACGCAAAATCTGATAACGTGAGGTCTACCGACCTTATTAATCAGTGGGGGTCCCCTGGCGGGCAGGTCTCCACGGTGGAGGCCGGAGCACCCCGGGGCACGGAGCAGAGATGTCCGCCCCCCCACCCCAAAGCACAGCCCTGGTCTGGGCGCGCTGGAAGTACGCGATCATCGCGTGCCTGTTCGTCCTGCCGCCCGAAAAGGGCGAGCTATGGCAGAAAATCCAAGAGCTGGCCGCCAAGCTGTGGCGCCACCCGTTCAGGGATGGCGTCTGGGTCAAGCGCCACGCCTCGACCATCGAGCGCTGGTACTATCTGGCGCGAGATGCCGCGGATCCCATCGCCGCCCTGATGCGCAAGGCCCGCACAGACAAGGGCCGCAACAAGGTCATGTCCACCGCGTTGCTGCTGGCGCTGAAGGCTCAGTACCTGCGGCACCCGCGCTGGACCTACAAGCTGCACGCCGACAACATCCGCGTAGTCGCCGAGGAGGAGCCTGCGAAGTACGGCGGCGCACCCTCCGAGCCCACGGTGCGGCGGCGCATGCAGGAGCGGGGCTGGATTCCGAAGTCGAGGCGCCGCAACCCGACCCCTGGTCAGCGCAGGGCACAGGAGCGGCTGGAGAGCCTGGAGGTGCGCAGCTACGAGGTGAGCTACGTCCACGCCCTGTGGCACCTGGACTTCCACGAGGCGCACTGGCTGCGCGTGGTGGACGCGGCGGGACAATGGCATACGCCCCAGGCGCTGGCGATTCTCGACGACTACTCGCGTCTGGGCTGCCACATGCAGTGGTACCTGGCCGAGACGGCGGAGAACCTCTGCCATGGCATGGTCCAGGCCATCTGCAAGCGGGGCAGGCCCCGTGAGCAGATGCACGACAACGGTGGGGCCATGCTCTCCGACGAGTATCAGAACGGCCTGCGCGACCTCTCGATCCTGTCCGCGCCGACATTGCCCTATTCGCCCTACCAGAACGGCAAGCAGGAGAACTTCTGGAGCCGGGTGGAGGAGCGCCTGCTGGCCATGCTGGAGGGCGTGGAGCAGCTCACGCTGGGGTTTCTGAACAGGGCTACCCAGGCCTGGCTGGAGCTGGAGTACAACCGGAGCATCCACGACGAGATCGGCACCACGCCGCTGAAGCGGATGCTCGAGGGCCACAGCGTGGCCCGCCCGGCTCCGGACATGGAGACGCTGCAGCGCGTCTTCACCGCCGAGCGGAGGCGCACGCAGCGCCGCAGCGACGGCACGATCTCCATCGAAGGGGTGCGCTTCGAGCTGCCGTCGCGGCTCCGGTCGCAGCGCAAGGTCAAGGTGCGCTACCGGCGCTGGGACAAGTCCGTCGCCTGGGTCGTGGACGCCAGGGACGACACCGTCCTGGCCCGCATCCTGCCCCAGGACAAGGCCAAGAACGCCGACGGCCGCCGCCGCAGCCTGGAGCCTCTGGACGACCTGCCCGCGCCGCCACCGCCCACGGCTGCCGACGCAGTCGCGCCGTTGATGCGCAAGCTGCTGGAGGAGTTCGCCGCCACCGGCCTGCCCGCCCCCTACCTGCCCAAGGACGAGCTGCTGCTCGATGACACCAACGAAGACGAGGAGAACGAAGATGCGTGAGCCGAAAAAGCTGGCCCTGTACGGCATGGAGTTCGACCCCTTCCTGCCCTCGCTGCCGCCGAAGGCCCTGTGGAGGCCGCCAGACATCGAGGCGTTCATCTACAGGATCGAGAACCTGGTGTTGGATGGCGGCTTCGGCCTGATCACCGGCGACCCTGGCTACGGCAAGTCCAAGGCCCTCCACCTGCTGGCCCTGCACCTGAAGGACCTCTGCGACGTGGTCGTGGGCGTCATGCAGCGCCCCCAGAGCGCGCTGGGCGATTTCTACCGCGAGCTGGGCGACATCTTCGGCGTGGACTTGTCGCCAGCCAACCGCTACGGCGGCTTCAAGGCGCTGCGTGCCCGCTGGCGGGCGCACATCAAGAGCACCCTGTTCCGCCCGGTGTTGCTCATCGACGAGGCCCAGGAGATGGCCACGCCCTGCCTCAACGAGCTGCGCCTGCTGGGCAGCGCGGAGTTCGACTCGGAGATCCTGCTCACCACCGTGCTGTGCGGCGACAAGCGGCTGCAGAACCGCTTCCGCAGTCCCCAGCTGTTACCCCTGGGCAGTCGGATCCGCACGAGGTTGGTCCTGGAGGCCTACGACAAGGCCACCCTGACGGCCTTCCTCGATCACATCCTGCAGCAGGCCGGCGCGCCGCACCTGCTCACCGAAGGGCTGCGCGACGCGCTGGTGGAGCACGCGGCCGGCAGCCCGCGCGTCCTGACCACCATGGGTGCGGAGCTGCTGGCCGTGGCCGCGGCTCGGGAGCTGCCCCGCCTCGACGAGAAGCTCTTCCTGGAGCTCTACTCCATCCAGCCGAGGACGGCCTCGCGGCCGGGGAGGAAGGCATGAGCGCCCTGCCCGTCAGCCTGGCCTGCGACCTGGACCAGGCCCCCGCCGAGTATCCCTGGCTCATCGAGCAGATCTGGGGTGTCGAGGAAGCGGGGGTGGCCGGCGGAGAGCCCAAGAGCTGCAAATCCTTCACGACCATGCAGATGGCCGTGGCCCTCACCTCGGGCCTTCCCTTCCTGGGCAGGTTCGCCGTGCCCCGCCGCGGGAGGGTCCTGCTGTTCGCCGCCGAGGACGCCCTGCACATCGTCCGCGCGCGGCTGGACGGGATCTGCGCCCACGTCGGCGTGACGCTGGACAAACTCGACCTGTGGATCATCACCGCGCCCACCCTCCGCCTCGATCTGCCCGCCGACTGCAAAAAGCTCGAGTCCACCGTGGAGGAGCTGAAGCCCGACATGCTCATCCTCGACCCCTTCGTGCGCTTGCATCGCGTGGATGAGAACGTCTCCTCGGCGGTGGCCCCGTTGCTCGCCCAACTGCGCGAACTGCAACGGAAACACCACTGCGCTGTGGTCGTGGTCCACCACACCCGCAAGGGCGGCGCCCTGCGCGCCGGCCAGGCCCTGCGCGGCAGCTCGGAGTTCCATGCCTGGGGAGACACCAACCTATACCTCAGCTGGCACCGCAAACAGCTGCGGCTGTCCATCGAGCACCGCGCCCAGCCGGGCCACGAGGGGATTCCACTGGTCCTGGACGCTCGCCCTGCCCACAAGTCCGTCGCCCTGGTCGTCGCCGATGACGCGAGTGGCGTGCAGCAGGAGGAGCAGGAGAAGCAGGAGCCCACACCCGCACAGCGGATCCTCGCCGTGCTCGAAAGCGCTGGGCAGCCCTTGCGCATGAGGGAGATCCGGGAGAGCTGCCGCATGCGCAGCGCCACCCTGGTCCGGCTGCTGGCCGACCTGGTGCAGAGCGGGGTCGTCGTCCGCAGCGAGCAGGGCTGGAGCCTGCAGCCTGCCCTGCCGTTTCCACAGGCTGGGGGGCCTAAGGGATCGCCGGGAAGCGGAAACGGGAAGCAGGGCTCGTAGCATGAAAAGTACGCGCATCATGGCCTACGACCTCCGCTACCTGAAGGAGAACGTTGGCATCGGCACGGTGCTCCACGTCCACGGCCTCGACGTCAACCTGCAGAGAAGAGGCCAGGAACTCCGCGGCCCTTGCCCCCTGCACCAAGGCGACAACCCCACCGCGTTCCGGGTTCACCTGGAACGCGGGCTCTGGCACTGCTTCACTTCCTGCGGCGGCGGTGATGTCGTCGAGCTCGTGCGCAGGATCCTGCACTGCAACCACGCTGGGGCAGCCAGACACCTCCGCGAGCTGTTGTACCAGCATGCACAAACTCCACCAGCACGAGGACGAGCAATGGTCCCGACAAGAGAGCCCTTCCGACCTTTCACCTTCCGCATCCCCCTCGACCCCCGCCTCGCCTTCCTCCAGCAGCACAAAGGCGTCGCCATCGCCACGGCCTCCAGCTTCGAGGCGGGCTGGAACCGCCACAGCATCTTCCTGCGCGGCACCGCAGCTGTGCGTCTCCACGACATGCAGGGCAGTCCCCTCGGCTACTGCGGCCGCCGCCTCGACCCGCATGATGTCGCCAGATGGGGCAAGTGGCGTTTTCCTCGCTTCTTCCCAAAGTCGGACAACCTCTTCAACGCCCACAGGGCCGCACGCGTCAGGGACAGGGGCATCGTCGTCGTTGAGGGCCCCTGGGCCGTCCTGCGCCTCGCCCAGGCTAAAGTCCCGGGGGCCGTGGCCCTCCTGGGGTCTCGCATGTCGCCGTGCCAGGCCAGGTGGCTGGCCCAGGCGCCAGTCGTCCTGCTCCTGCTCGACGGAGACCGCGCCGGCAGGGAGGCCACCAGAGACGTCGCCGCTGCGCTGGCCGGCGCCACCGTGGTGCGAGCCTACGAACTACCAAATGGTGCCGAGCCGGAAGACCTGACCGACCACGAGCTGAACTCCATGGTCCGCCAACTTCTTCCTCTTTGAAC
>JBDRCO010000057.1:0-5773 GCA_043821645.1 Pseudomonadota bacterium
CTCGGCCAGGTTCTGCGCATCGAGCTTGCGCCGGGAGATGTCGCTGAAGGTCAGCCGGCACAGCGGGGCGCCGGCCTCGTCGTGGCCCAGGGTGCCCTGCAGGCGCGCCCACAGGGCAGGCGCACCCTGGCGCAGCAGGCGCAGCTCGCAGCTCTGCGGCTCGCCGGTGCCGAACAGCAGCGTGCGGTGGTGGTAATAGATGTCCTGGTCCGCGGGCAGCACGAAGCGGGTCAGCATCGCGTGCAGCAGCGCGCTCCGGCTCACCCCGAGCAGGCTGGCCGCGGTCAGGTTGGCCTCGAGGATCTGGCCCCTGTCGCTGAGCGTCAGGTAGCCCACCGGCGCCAGGTCATACAGCTCGAAGTAGCGCGCGCGCGAGGCCTCGAGCTCGAGCTGGGCGCGGCGCAGCTCCTCGTTTTGCAGCTCCAGTTCGCTCTGGTGCACCCGCAGCTCGTGCAGCAGCACGCGGTGCTGCTCCGGCGACAGCCGCGCATCGTCGGCGTCGTGCTGGCGGCGATGCCTGGCCTCGGTGGCCTCGGCGCGCTGGCGCAGCGGGGACGAGGTCGCGGACTTGTTCGACGCGGACTTCTTGGGCGCAGGCTTCTTGGACGATGGCTTCTTGGACGATGGCTTCTTGGTCGCGGACTTCTTCGGCGCGGACTTCTTCGGCGTGGACGTCCTC
Source organism: Pseudomonadota bacterium (assembly GCA_043821645.1). Taxonomy (GTDB): domain Bacteria; phylum Myxococcota; class JACRCW01; order JAFGSX01; family JAFGSX01; genus JBDRCO01. The sequence goes on from JBDRCO010000057.1 coordinate 680, forward strand.
GTCGCTGGCTTCTTGGGCGTGGCTTTTTTTGCGGCAGGTTTTTGTGCTGCGGGTTTGCTGCGGGGACTGCGCGTGGCGCGCGTGCGTGCGCTGCTGCCCTGGCCTCGCCTGGTCGCCGTCATGCTCGCCCCCGCCTGTTCGCGCACGTGCCGCCGCGGCCACAGCCCCCGCTCACTCGCCCAGATCCTCCCAGGGCATGGGTCCGGTCTCGGTCGACGGCTCGGCGCCCTCCGGCTCGAAGGCATCGTCCGCCGGGGCCTGGCGCATGTTCGCCATCAGGGCCTCGATCGCGGCCTGATCCTCGACCGCGGTGGGCTCGGACTCGCCAAAGCTGGCGTCGTCGTGGCGCAGCAGCGCGTCGAAGTCCACCGGCGTGGCCTCGCCGTCCTCGCTCCAGGCGCCGGATTCTGCGCGTGCCGCGGTCGCGGGCGCGGCTGCCGGAGGCGGCGGCGGGACGATGACCGCCGGCACGACCTGGCTCTGGCGCATCGCCATCAACACCTGCGCTGCGATCTGCTTGGTCAAGCGCGCGGGTACGGGCTCCAGCACCTGGTTCTGCACCAGGCGCCACAGCATGAAGCACAGGTTCGGCACGGACTGGCGGGTGAGCAGGCCGAGCTCGGTGGCGGTGGTGGCGCCGTCGATGCGCGACAGCAAGAAGCCCTCTTCGGGCGACAGCTCCATCTTCATGAAATCGGCACCGGAGATCAGGGTGGGTCGCCAGCGGTTCATCTCAGGCCTCCGAGCCGGATCGTCCCCCGGGCGACCTGGCGCGTGCTGGAGCCGGCAAGTTCATCACGTCCTGGCGCGCGCCGCCACCACCCCCTCGCCCACCAGCCGCCTCAGCGCGGCCGCGTCAAAGGGCTTGGCCAGGCGCGGGTTGTCGACGCTGGCCAGGTAGTCGCCGGCCCGCGGCGTGAACGCACCGCCGGTGAGGAACACCACCTGCCGCGCCAGGGTCGGGTGGTGCTGCGCCAGCCAGGCGTGCAGGTCCATGCCCGTCAGGTCCGGCATCATCAGGTCGCACAGGATCAGATCAAAGCCCTGGTCGCGCTCGACCAGGTCCCGGCCCTCGCGCCCCGAGCTGGCAAACACCAGCTCGTGCTCGCGCCCGAGCATGTGCCGCACCACGTCGCGGATGGCGGCCTCGTCGTCGACCACCAGGATGCGACCGCGCGGGCCAGCGGCCGGCACGGGCCTGGCATCAACCCGCGGCGGGCTGGCCAGCGGTGCGGGCCTGCCCGGCGGCAGGCGCAGCAGCACGCGGGTGCCATGGCCGAGCTGGCTTTCGACCCGGATGTCACCACCGAGCTCGTCGACGATGTTCTGGCAGATGGCCAGGCCCAGGCCCGAGCCCACGCCCACGCCCTTGGTGGTGAAGAAGGGGTCGAAGATGCGCTGCAGGTTGTCCGGGGAAATGCCGCTACCGGAGTCGCGCACCTCGGCGCACACCTGGCCCGCCTCGGCCCAGGTGCGCACCCAGATGTGGTTGCGCTCGACCTGGCCCTCGTCGATGGCGTGGGCCGCGTTGAGCAGCAGGTTCAAGAACACCTGCGACAGCTTGCCCTCGCTGGCCCACACCGGCGGCACCTGGGCGTGGTCCAGCACCAGCTGGGCGCGAAACTTGATCTCGTTGTGGGCCATGATGCTCGCGCTGGCGATGGCCTGGCGAAGCTCCACCGGCCCCAGCTCGGCGCGCTCGACCCGCGAGAAGCTGCCCAGGCTGCGCGAGATGGCCGTGATGCGCTGGGTGCCCTCGAAGGCCTGGCGCGCCCTGTCCGCCGCGTCCTCGAGCTGGGCGCTGTCCAGCAGGCTCGCCTCGGGCCCGACGAGCTCGGCATGGGCTGCCTCGCCCACGGCCTGGCGCAGCGCCTCGCAGCAGCGGCGGGTGACCCGGGCCAGCTTGGGGATGTCCTCGGCCAGGCTCTCGGTGTTGTACAGCACGTAGGCCAGGGGGTTGTTGATCTCGTGCGCCACGCCCGCGGCGAGCAAGCCCATGCTGACCAGGCGATCCGACTGCGCCAGCCTGGCCTGCATGCTGCGGAGCTCGCTGATGTCGGCAAAGGCGACCCGGCACCGCGGCCCACCCTCGGTGTCCTGCACCAGGGTGGCGTCAAGGCGCGCCCAGAAAGGCTCGCCGTCCCGGCGCAGCAGGCGCAGCTCGCAGACCTGGGGATCGCCGCTGTCAAACAGCGCCTTGCGATACCGGTAGAAAATGTCCTGATCCGCGGGCAGGACAAAGTGCGTGGTCATCCTGTGCACCAGCTCGCCCCGCGCCACCCCCAGCAGCCCCGCCGCGGTCAGGTTGGCCTCGAGAATCGTGCCGGTGTCGCTGAGTGAAAGGTAGCCCACGGGTGCCAGGTCAAACAGGTCAAAGTAGCGCGCCCGCGAGGCCTCGAGCTCGACCTGGGCCTGGCGCAGCTCCTCGTTCTGCAGCTCCAGCTCGATCTGGTGCACCCGCAGCTCGTGCAGCAGCGCGGCGGCCTGCTCTGGCGACTCCGCCGCCGCGGCCGGGGACCTCGAGCGCGCGGTGCTGTGCTCCTGCTGCTCGGCTCGCTGCCGCAGCTCGTCGGCCCGGTCCGTGTGCTCGTTGCGCGCGGCCATGGGTCCCCCCTGTCCTGCCTAGGGCAGCTTCAACTCCGTGGTCGCCACCCCGTACACCTGGCCGTGCTGGTCGAGCAGGGCGGTGGCGGTGAGCCACACCTCGACCACCGCGCCGTCCCGGGTCAGGCGCTGGGTGCGGTAGGGTTCGACCACCTCGCCACGCGCCAGCCGCTGCAAGAGCTCCTGCTCGGTGCGCCGATGCTGCTCGGGAACGCGCTGGCCGTGCTTCAGCTCCAGGGCCTCGGCCTCGCTCCAGCCATAGAACTTCTCCGCCGCCGGGTTCCAGGCCAGGGTGCGGCCGCTGAGGTCATGGGTGGTGATGGCGTCGCGGGCGTCGCGCAGCACCACCGCCAGGCGCTGCTGGGTCTCGTAGTGCTGCAGCACCAGCCGCGCCTTCTTGACGTCGGTGATGTCGGTGAAGGTGATGACCGCGCCCTCGATCACGTTGTCGAGCGTGCGGTAGGGGCGGATGCGCAGCAGGTACCAGGCGCCGGCCACGGTCTGCACCTCGACCTCGGTGGGCACCAGGGTGTCGAGCACGGCCTGCAGGTCGGGCACCAGCCTGTCGTAGCCGACCAGGTTGCTCGCGATGTGCCCCACCGGCCGTCCGAGGTCGGTGGCGATCAGCGGGATCACCTGGGTGACGACGGGCGTGAAGCGCTGGATGCACAGCGCGTGGTCGACGAAGATGGTGCCCACGCCGGTGCCGGCCAGCAGGTTGTTCATGTCGTTGTTGGCCCGCGACAGACTGCTCACCTTGGCCTGCAGCTCGGCGTTGACCGTGGCCAGCTCCTCGTTGACCGACTGCAGCTCCTCCTTCGAGGTCTCGAGCTCCTCGTTGCTGGACTGCAGCTCCTCGTTGACCGACTGCAGCTCCTCGTTCGAGGACTTGAGCTCCTCGTTGGCGGTCTCCATCTCCTCGACGGTGGACTGCAGGTGCTCGTCGCGGAGCCGCAGTTCATCGCGCAGCACCACCAGGCGCGGATCCTCGTCACCGGCGTCGGTGCTGCGGGCCAGGTCCTCGGCCGTCAGCAGCACGGGATCCGCGGTCTCCTGCGCCGCGGACTCCGCGAGCACCACCAGCAACAGCCCGGGTGTGGCCACGCTGTCCGGGCTCGCGTCCAGCGGTCGCACCGTGAGGTCGACACGGCTGAAGTCGCCGTTGGTCTTGACCTTGAGGCCGGGGCGGATCACCACCAGCTGGTGGCTGGCCGCGCCATGCAGGGCCGTGCCCAGCTCGCGGCGCAGACCCTCGCGCGCCATCTTGAGGATGTTCAGGCCCGCCTCGCCCGGCGCCGGCTCCAGGTACTGTCCGGTGCGGCCGTGCAGGTACAGGATGTCGCCGCGCTCGTTGACCAGGGCCGCGGCCGGGGCGCAGTGCTGCAACAGCGCACGCTCGCACAGCTCGCGCAGCGTGGCCCGGGGCCCGGGCGCCGGCTCCCTGTCCTGGGCAGGGCCGTCGACGAGGGGAACCCTCAGGTCCGTGGGGGGCTGACGGTGGACGCCGAGCACATCGTCGCGGCGGCTGTACAGCTTGGCCGGCCTGTCCACGGGGGCAAACAGGTGGACGAAGTCGCCGGTGGTCTCCGAGGTCCCCAAAAACAAGAAGCCGCCGGGCTTGAGCGCGTAGTGAAACAGCGGGATGAGCTTCTTGTGCAGCGCGCTGCCCATGTAGATCAGCACATTGCGGCACACCACCAGGTCGAGCTTCGAAAACGGCGGGTCGCGGCACAGGTCGTGCTCGGAGAACACCAGCAGATCGCGCAGGCTCTTGTGCACGCGGACCTGCTCGCCGTCCTGCTCGCGGGTAAAAAACCTGTCCAGGCGCCCGGGGGCGATGTCCGCGACCGCGCTGGCGCTGTACACCCCGGCCCGCGCCTGGGCGATGGCCTGGCTGTCGATGTCGGTGGCAAAGATCTGCAGCGTGACACCCTGCTGCAAGGTGCTCACCTGCTCCTGCAGCAACATGGCCACCGAGTAGGCCTCCTCGCCAGTGGAGCAGCCGGCGATCCACACCCGCAGCCACGCCCCGGGGGGACGCTGTGCGAGCAGGGGAGGCAGCACCTGCTGCTCCAGCGCGGCAAAGGCCTGCGGGTCCCTGAAGAAGCCGGTGACGCCGATGAGCAGGTCGCGAAACAGGGCCTCGATCTCGGCGGGATGTTTTTGCAGGGCACGCACGTAGCCGGCAAGCCCGTCGATCTGCTGCACGGCCATGCGGCGCTCGATGCGACGAGCGATGGTGTTGAGCTTGTACTGTGAAAAATCGTGGCCGGTGTGGGCGCGCAGCAGCGCGAAGATCTTCTTGCGCAGGTCCTCGTCGCGCGGGCCCGCAGGGCTCGTCGGGCGCGGCACGCGGCCCGGGCTGCGGGCGACGTAGGCCATGAGCTGCGCCGGCATCTCCGCCGGGGGCAGCACGTAGTCGACCAGGCCGGTGGCCATGGCGCTGCGCGGCATGCCGTCGTGTTCGGTGGACGCAGGATTCTGCGCCAT
>JBDRCO010000058.1:0-19804 GCA_043821645.1 Pseudomonadota bacterium
GGGGCGACCTGGTGTGCGATGCTCAGGAGCCTCTCGAACTTGGAGTACGGATTTTCATAGAAGACAAGGGTATCCACGTCGGCGGCATCGATACCTGCCGTTTCGAGACAGAACTCGACGGCACGTGCCGGAAAGGAAGCATCGCCCTTGAGCCGCGAGAACCTCTCTTCCTGGGCTGCGGCAACGATCTCGCCGGCGCAAAGCAGTGCAGCGGCCGAGTCATGGTAGTACGCCGAGATCCCGAGCGTGTAGTGGCGGATCATGGACGCACCGCCTGCGGTGCATACTCGATGTCGAGCTTGAACTCCACACACTCAAGCCTGTAGCGGTGGACCGCCAAGCGGGGATCGCTGCCATCGGTCGACGAGAAAGTCAGCGTCCGATCGCGCAGCGCATAGCGACCAGCTCCGCCGTCTGCGATGCGCATCTGTTTTTCCTGCCCCTGCCACAGCCAGGTGCTGTCCTCGCGGAGCGCGAAGTGCTGGGTTTCCACGACGTCATCGAACTCAACGGTGTAAGCGTGACCGGCGACGTGCTGGATCTGGTTCGGATCCACCTCCAGCACTCTGGTGCCGGCGACCTGCGGGTCGAGCCGTGGCACGACCCGGAGGGTATTAATGGCATTCGCCAGGGAAGGTTCCTCCAGGGACCAGGAGAGATCGGGTCCTGCTCGTCGGGTGGCCCGGTGGACGACCCTATGATCGACGCCCGCAGCGTCTGTCGCCGTGAAGTAGAGCTCGGCCGACGACAGCTGCGCGCCGGACAGACGGACAGATTTGATGGCCACCGGGCGCTCGAAGTGCAGGGACAAGAAAGGCGCTCCCAGCTCCAGGGATGGGAGATGGTCGACATCCCCGGGTGCAAAATGCAGCCACCAGGTCCCCGGGCCCTCCTGCCGGGGAGCCACATCGACGGGAACCCAGTCGTTGATCTTCGGCACCAGGTCGGTAGGAATCTCGGTTCTCGGACCGAGGACTTCGCGGAACTCGCCCTCGAGAATGTCAGCGGCCTGCTGGGCATAGAAATGCGTGGCCACTGGCCCAGGATGCCCGTTGGCTGGGTTGGCACCCCAGGCCAGCGGGTTGGGGCCAAGGTCGTACACCTCAGAAAAGCGGTCGCTGATGTCATGGTAGGGAAGCCTGGCTGCACGGAAAGCCTCGTCCACTGCACCGAATCGAGCCTGGTTGTGCTCGCGGTCAGGGGTCGTGGGCAGCGTCATGAAAAAGGCGGGAACGGCATGGGCGTCCAGCTGCTTTCGAAACTCGTGGAGCATGAGGCGATAGCGTTCGAAGTTCTCGCCCTCGAGTATCTTGAGAGTCCAAAGGTCGTAGGGGTAGCCGTCGGTTGGTGTTCCCTCATCAAAAAGCTTGCGGGTCACCCGTGCTCGCACCAGCGCGGTCGCGCGGGGTGCTATCCAGGACAAGGGCTCTAGCACTACCTGAACACCCCGTAGGCGCGGGTGAGTAGGTGGAATCCCTGTGAGGAACAATACGTTCCATTGCTGGAGGACCAGCGCCTGCTTGTCCTCGCCGACCATGATGGGATCGTTCTCGACGTAGCCGATCAGGATCAGATCGGGCAGGAGTTCCCGGACCTCGCCCCGGCGCAGCCACTCGAGCTGGTCTTGTGTGGCCATGCCCTCATGGCCCATGGCCACGACATCCACGGACCAGTACCCACGATGCTCGAGTTCGCGCTGCAACTGCCTCCACCAGAGGTTGTTGGCATTGAGATAGCCGCCAGCTTCTACGAAGGAATCGCCGAGGACAACGATGCGCTTGCGGTTACTCTTGGCCCCTGGTGCCGGGATGCCTGTCAGACACAACACCGAGCTACCGTTTGGCGTACAGAGCTTCAGGTGCTCGTTGCGCCGGATGACCCTATCCTCGCGGTACCAGTCCGCGGAATCCCAGCGCGCGAGCTGTGCGAGCCAGCCTTTGTCCAGGCTGGGAGCCGAGGAGACGCGTGCCCCAGCCATGAGCACAAGCTCAAACCCAACGAGGGTGGCCGTCAGGCACAGGACCGCGCCCAGCAGAAACAGCAGTGACCGCAGCGGGAACAGGGGGATTCCCACACCGCGCACTCGGATCCAGAACAATGCGGGCGTGAATCTCCCTGGCGGTGCTGGAGCAGCGGGGGCTGGGACTGGCAGAGTCTGCCTCACCTCGTCGAACGTCGACTGTGCTTGGCAAGAATCAAAGCAAGATCACGATCCCGGTGACGAAGATGTTGGCGATGGCCAGGGGCAGCAGGATCTTCCAGCCCAGGGTCATGACCTGATCGTAGCGGAAGCGCGGGAAGGTCCAGCGGATCTGCTGCAGCACGATGTTGCAAACGATGATCTTGACGCCGAATCCCACCATCATGATGAGGGCCCAGATCCAGCCAGCCAGCCCCGCGTGGCCGACCAGGGCCCATCCGGGATCGATGCCCGGCACGTGGTAGCCGCCCAGGAAGAACACCGCGGCGATGCCGCTGAGGACCGAGATCTCGACGAACTCACCGACGTAGAACATGCCCCAGCGCATGCCCGAGTACTCGGTCCAGAAGCCCGCCACGATCTCGCTCTCGCCCTCGGGGATGTCGAAGGGGGCGCGCTTGAGCTCGGCCAGGGCGGCGACGAAGTACAGCACGAAGCCCACCGGCTGCACGAAGATGCCCCAGGACGGCAGGATGCCCCACAGGCTCTCGGTCTGCTTGAGCACGATGGTGCTCGTCTGCAAGGTACCGAAGATCATGATCAAGCCAATGAGCGACAGGCCGATGGTGATCTCGTACGAGACCATCTGCGCCGCGGCGCGCAGGGCGCCCAGCAACGCGAACTTGTTGTTGGATGACCAGCCGGCCAGGGCGATGCCGTACACGGCCAGCGACGAGATGGCCAGGATGATGAGGAGCCCGGCGTTGAGGTCGCTGATCTGCAGCGGAATGTCGCGGCCACCCAGCCTGACCACGGGCCCGAAGGGGATCACCGCCAACATGAACAGCGACGGAGACAATGCCAGGACCGGTGCCAGGGCGTGCAGCAGCTTGTCCGCCCGCGCCGGCACGATGTCCTCCTTGAAGAACATCTTGAGGGTGTCGGCGATGGGATGGATGAGCCCCCACAGGGTGAAGGGGCCGATGTTGGCGCGGTTGGGTCCCAGTCGATCCTGCGCCAGGGCGGACTGCTTGCGCTCGTCCCAGGTCAGCAGGGCCGCCATGACCAGCAGCGGCACCAGCACCATCAGGATCTTGACGATGTTCTCGATGAGGAGGATCAGCCAGTCAGCCATGAGAGGCACTCCTGGAATGGCGTGTCGTCGCCGGTTCAGTCGACCTTGTCACCCGCGAAGCGCGGGGCCCGGGTCTCGCCACCTCGAGCCACACCCTGGACGCCAATGGCGTCGAGATTCAGCCCCTTGAGCAACTCAACCTGTTCACCCAGCTGGGACCACAGCTGCTCATGCGTCCTGAAACGCAGGGGTAGCTCGGCCGCCCGAGCCAGCAGGGTTGCCACCTCCCAGGCCGGGCGCGCCCCGCCCTGTGGCCCCACGGCTGCCCCGAGGCGCTGCACGCGACCGAGGGCATTGACCATGGCGCTCGCAGTCTCGGCGAAGCCGGTGATGGGGATGGCCACGGTGGCGGCCCTGGCCACGGCGTCGTCGTGGGTGACAAGCGCCACGCTCGTCACCAGCTTGCTCACGGCGCCGGCCACACGGTCCATGTCGTCGACAGGCCAGGCATTGCCAACCACGAGCAGGGCCTGGGTCTCACCCTTCTCGATGCTGGCGAGCAGCTCCGGGGCGTCGAAGGTCGACAGCTCCAGGGCCTTGAAGATCTCCAGCAGACCCCTGCGGTTGGGGTTGTGGTCAGGCAGGCGCAGGAAGTTGTCCCCGACCCACTCGCGGCGTCCGGTGATGGCCACCTTGTCGACGTCGAGAAGTTCCTTGCACAGGCTGGCGATGGCGTAGGCGTCCTCGCAGCTCACGGTCGGCGCGATGGCCACTGCCAGCTCGTCGGCACCAAACAGTGGCTTGAGCTTGTCGACCGCGGATTGCACCGCCCGCGCCAGGTCCGTGGCCTTGCCATCGGCGCGCGGCGTCAACAGGCGCCCCGCATGAACCTCGTTGATGGACAGCCGGCCCTCGTCACACATCCACGCGCCGTTCACGGCCGGGTTGTCCCGCGGACGGATGCGGTAGACCTGCTGATCCACCGTCGAGGTGTCGACGAAGACGTTACAGCCGCGGGCGCAGCCCGGGCACACCGAGGACGTGGCGCGCAGGAACCATGCGCGCTGCTGAAAGCGGAATTCCTTGTCGGTGAGCGCGCCCACTGGACAGATGTCCACGGTGTTGACGCTATAGGGATGGTCGAAGCTCGCGCCGTGCGCCGTGGCGATGAGCGCGCGGTCACCGCGCTGGATCACGCCGAGTTGCGGGTCCCTGGCCACCTCGTCCATGAAGCGCACGCAGCGGGTGCAGGTGATGCATCGCTCGCCGTCGTAGAGGATGCGCGGCCCCAGGTCCCCCCGCTTGAGCTTCTCCTCCTTGACCTCCTTGAAGCGAGAGGGCTGGTTGGAGTGCGCGAAGTAGTTGTTTTGCAGCGTGCACTCGCCGGCCTTGTCGCAGATCGGACAGTCCAGCGGGTGATTGATCAGGATGAACTCCAGCATCGCCCTGCGCAGGCGCTTGACCTCGTCGCTGGAGGCGTCGATCTCCATGCCCTCGGCCGCCACCATCTGGCAGGCCGGCATGGGCTTGGGCCAGGCCCGGCCGTTCTGGGTGCCCTTGACCAGGCACATGCGACAGTTGGCCGCGATGCTCAGGTCCTTGTGGTAGCAAAAGGTCGGAATCTCGACGCCAAGGGCCCTGGCCGCCTCGACCAGGTTGGTGCCGTCGGCGACCGTGACCTCGCGTCCGTCGATCTTGAGGGTCGGCATCAGCGATCACACTCCCCGCCGATCATGTTGATGCTGCCGAAGCAGGGCACGATGTCGGCGATCATGCGGCCCTGAACCATGCGCGGAAGCGACTGCACCATGGGCACGCAGGGCGGGCGCACCCGGCACTTGTGCGGCCGGCCGTCGCCCGTCGACACCAGGTAGAAGCCCAGCTCGCCGTTGGCGGCCTCGGTGTAGCTGTAGACCTCGCCCGGCGGCACCTGGATGCCATCCATCACGACCTTGAAGTGGCTGATGAGCCCCTCGATGGAGTAGTACACCTGGTCCTTCTTGGGCAGCACGATGGCCGGATCGTCGATGTTGATCGGCCCCTGGGGGAGCTGCTCGATGGCCTGGCGCAGGATGCGCGCGCTCTGCCGCATCTCTTCCATGCGCACCAGGTAGCGGTCGTACACGTCGCCCGACGTGCCCACCGGGATGTCGAACTCGAAGCGGTCGTACACCAGGTAGGGCATGCTCCGGCGTACATCGTAGGGCACGCCACAGGCGCGCAGCAGGGGCCCTGTCCAGCCCCGATTGACGGCCTCGGCGGCGGGAAGACCGCCCATGCCCTTGGTGCGATCGATGAAGATGCGGTTGCGCTTCACCAGGGCGTCGATGTCCGCGAGGATGGGATCGCAGCGATCCAGCACCTCGAGCAGCCGCGAGCACCAGGTGTCGTTCGGGATGTCGGTGGCGGAGCCCCCGATGCGGCACCACGAGGTGGTCATGCGCGCGCCGACCATCTCCTCGATGAGGTCCCACAGCGCCTCGCGCCCTTCCATCAGATAGAAGTACGCGGTCATCGCGCCCAGCTCCATCAGCATGGCCGCGACACAGGTCTGGTGATCCGAGATGCGGCTCACCTCGCCCAGGATCACGCGCAGGTACTTGGTGCGCTCGGGCAGCCTGTCGCTGATGCCCATGAGCTTCTCGACGGCGAGGGCATAGCCCACGTTGTTGAGCAGCGGCGACACGTAGTTGAGGCGGTCGGTGTACGGGAACACCTGGGTCCAGGTCACACTCTCGGCCATTTTCTCGAAGGCGCGATGCAGGTACCCGATGTTGCACTCGCTGCGCACGATGGTCTCGCCGTCGATCTCGACCACCAGCTGCACGGTGCCGTGCATGGCCGGGTGCGACGGGCCCATGTTGATGCTCATGTGCCGGGTGTGCAGGTCGCCCTGCAGGTCGGGCTCGAAGGCCGGAGCGATGTAGTCCGGCTGCTCGCCGTCCATCGTGTAGCCCTTGTCGTCGTCGTGCTTGGTGTCTGTCACAGGCGCCTCATCTTTTTACGGCCGCCCCCATCTGCGGGGGAGGCAGCGGCCGCGCGGCCGCCAAGGGGGCGAAGCCCGACGTCACGCGTCCGGGTTCTTCATGGGCATCAGGGGCTGCCGCTTGCGAATGGGATAGTCCTTGCGCAGTGGATGGCCCTCGAACTCCTCGTACATCAGCAGGCGCTTGAGGTTGGGGTGGCCCTCGAAACGGATCCCGTACATGTCCCACACCTCGCGCTCGGGCCAGTCGGCGCTCTCGTAGACCCGGCACACCGAGTCCACGGTCAGATCCTTCTCGTCGAGCGGCACCTTGATCCGCAGCCGCCAGCCGCGGGCCAGGGAGAGCAGGTGGTAGACCACCTCGAAGCGGGGGGTCTGCAGGCCGAGGTTGTCGACTGCGGTGACGTCCACCAGCATGTTCAGCTCGGTGTCCGTGCTGTCGCGCAGCCAGGTCATCATCTCGACGATGCGATCGCGCTTGACCACGGCCGTCTCGTCGCCCCGATGGTCGTGGGTCGACAGGATCTCGTCCGGGAAGCGCTTGATGAAGGCCTCGAGCAGTGTCTTGGACATGAGCCTCTCCCAACCTTATTGGGAGCGGTTTCTACCGTGCCCGACGCGGCGCGGCAAGGGCTGTTTGGCGACGGGCGCACGTCCCGCACAGGCGGTCCCGGGGCTCGTTGCCCAGCGTGCGCCAGACCCGGTTAACGATCACTCCAGGGGTACGGCCTTGCCATCCCACAGCACGCTCAGGGGATAGGCTGGCGTGGTGTCGAGCTCGTAGCCGATGACCAGCTTGTCGGTGTTGACGACAGAGAACACCGGACGGTTGCCAAAGCTCTCGCGAAGCTCGGGGCTGCGCAGCACGGGCGCGATGTGCCATCCCTCGCGCGTGTGGCAGTTCTGCTGGCAGGTGGCCAGGCGCATCTCATTGAGCGTCGAGTAGAGCACCGTCAGCGTGTTGCCAGCGACCAGGGGTTGCACGATCAGCCCCTTGTCGTGCGTGACGATGTCGAGTCGCACGCGGGCCCAGGTCTCCGGGTCGTAGCAGGTGTACGAGGAGCTGTAGCACACGGCCACCCACAGGTAGCCCTCGTGTACAGAGGTGAGAAACTGCAGCGCTGGGTTGGCCGAGGCGGCGATCTTGACGGAGTAGGGCGTCGGTGCCGTCGCCGGCGTATCGAAGACATTGCTCGTGTAGGAGGCCCAGTCTGCTGTGGCATCGCACGCGGTGCTGTTACGGCAGTGCCGGTAGTTCACGTCCAGCGCAAGCTCACGAACGACCGAGAATCCGCTCGCCGTGGCCACGAGATCAAAGCCCGTGTACGCCGCGGCATCGTCGATGACGACATTCTGAGTCCAGCTGCCAGTCAGGCTGCAGTTGCTTGCATCCAGACAGAAGTGCCCGCGCAGACCGCCTGCCGAGTTGCGAGTCACCATCATCACCCGGGCGTTGCCCCAGGCGAGGGCTGGCCACATGCCCGTGTTGAGAGTCAGTGCCGTGCTCCACTCCGAGGCGATGTCACAACCCGTGGAGGCCTGGCAGTAGGTGATGAAGGTCTGGTACCCGTTGGATGCCTCGGCAACGAACACGCGGTTGTCGGTGGCCAGCAGGGTGACACCGAACCTGTCCCCCTGCATGACGGCAAACGGCGTCGACCAGTTGGAGGTCTGCGCGCAATCCTTGGTGGTGAAGGCGCAGGTGGTCAGCAGTGTCTGAAAGGGCGAGTTCCGGCTTTTGTAGGCCGCGAAGAGCGTGCTGGAGTTGGCCGCGACGGTGTAGCCATTGCACTGGGAACCGCCGGTTCCGCACGTTGCCGTGAACGAGGCCGTGTCCGCCACCGCCTCGACCTTCTTGAAGGGCTGCACCTGGACGGCGCGGGAATCGTCACTGACCTCGCCGTCAACCATCGCGCGCAGAGCTGCGACCTGGAGAGCACCTGGCGTCGAGCTGATCTGGGCGCGTTCGATCAGGGGATCGGGCAGCAGCAGGGTGTTGAGCCATGAAGGAGGTCCGTCGACGTCATGGACCAGGTGGTAGCCGTCCAGGTAGCTGAGACCTGTCCAGGCCGCCCTGAACTCACCGGCTGCCGGTGCCATGGCAACATCCGTGGGCACGGCCACGCGCGCCATCTGCAGCCGCACATAACCGCTGTCCTCGCGATAGGCCACCAGGGGGTTGTGCCCTTGCCAGGCAATGTCGGGCTCGTTGGTGAGAAGGACATTGTCGTCGAGCGGGAAGGTGGTCCACTGGTCAGGGCTGAGACAGTCGGTCGTGTCGGGACTCAGGCAGTAGCCGTAGTTCACCCTGCCCTCGTCGCCATTCCACCACGTACCATGCAGCGCGGTGTCGGCGTAGGCCATGTGCAGCGAGGGGACCGTGTTGTACTCGGAGCCCGGATTGATGAACTCTCCCAGGGTCCAATCTGTGGCCGAGTTGCAGGCCGACGAGATGTTGCAACGGGCGAGGCGAATGCGATAGCTGCCGGTCGTGCTGTACCAGGAGAGGTACAGGCGCTGGGGCGTCACCACGAGCTGTGGCCGGTACTCGGACTGGCCGGAAACCGCAGCATTGAGGGTGTAATAATTGTACTCCGTGGTGGCGTCGCACTGGGTTCCCAGGGAACAGGTCGCGACTGCCACATCGTACAGGGTCGTGCCGGTCCTGTAGGCCACCCAGATGCGCTTTCCATCGCTACCTGTCGAGGGAGTTCCCCCCACCCAGGGCATGGCCTGCGGAGCAGAAGTGAGGTGAGGCTTGTCCCAGTTCGCCCCCGCGTCGCAGCGCTTGGACATGGGGCAGGACGCGACCACAGGGTAGTAGGGCGAGCCAGATTGCTTGAAGTAGGTCAGGACAACGCGGGAACCGGTCGACACCAGGTCCACGAACTGGTGATGGATCGTGTCTCCTGTGTCTACCGTCACGGGAGCCCAGTCCGACCCGTCGAGGCAGGTGTTGTCCACGAAGCACATCCGAACCACCAGGGCCCGGGTGCCCGCGCTGGTGCTCAGCGTTGCCAGGTATATTCGACCGCCCGCCTCGACGATGGGGACGCGCAGGGGCGCCGTCGTCCCCGTGTCGAAGACGTTGAGCGTGTCGCCCCCGACGCGGTTCCAGTTCGCCGCAAGCCGACAATCCACCACTCTCGGGTCGCACATGTAGACCTCGAGGGTGACGTTGCCGACGGGTGGGATGCGATAGCCAGTGAGCCAGAGCCGGCCTCCTGCGGTGCTCAAAGCCGGCGAGGCAAAGCTGTTGTTGGCAAAGGTCCGCCAGTGCTCGGGCTCGCCCAGTCGAACGGGCGTGAACCCAAGCACGGCCTGCCGGACCGCTGACCAGGGGCCCGGGAGACTCGCTCGGTCGACGGCCCGTACTCTGAAGTAGTACGGGATGCGATTGTCGAGGCCAGTGATCTCGGCGCTGCTGAACAGGCCCGTGTCGAGCGTCTGGGCAAGCGCGCCCGAGAAGTCCGGCGTCGGTGAATGATTGAGCTCGTAGTGGTCGACGTCGGAGCCGACATCCGTGACCACGCTCCAGCTCGCCGTGACCTGTCGACTGCCGGTGACGAGCTGCAGGTCCACGATCTGCGGTGGATTGGTGAGGTCCAGCAGCACCGTGTCACTCGCTCCACCGATGATGCGCCCGGCACCGTCCTGCACGCAGGCCACGACGCGCCGGGATCCCTCACTCGCATTCAGCGTCCACACGAAGTCGCGCACGCAGGTTGTGCCAGTGCACCCTGTGAAGTCTCGCGAGTAGCTGGCGGCGGCGCACAGCATCAGTTCGTTGCCCAGCGCCAGCTTGAGACCGGAGCCCGTCGACAGGCTGTCGCCAGCGGTCACGCGCACGGTGACGTCGGGGCTCGACGTGTACTCTCCGCCAAGGATCTCGACGGAGACCAGGGTGGGCGGCGCGTTGTCGAGCGTGACGCAGACTGTGGCCGCATCAATGGTCCGGCCCATGGCGTCGCGCACGCGCAGGCCCAGGGTCTTTTGCCCCTCGTCCGAGCTGAGCAGGTGGCTGACCGAGAAGGGCCCTGCCCCGCTCCCGGGCCACGGGCTCCATCCCACGGCTCCGAAATTGCTGCCCTCGGCAAGCTTGTAGTCCGTGATGCCCAGGTCGTCGCTGGCCTGCAGGGTCACGGTCACACCTGTCGAGGTGACCCAGTTCGAGCCGCCCACCAGACAGTTTCCAGAGAAGCCCCCGATAGTGAAGCTGGCGGCGCTGGGCGCGACCAGATCCACCTGAATGTCGTCGCTCACGGGACCCACCTCGTTGCCTGCAGCGTCCCGGAACCAGGCGTAGACGGTACGCGTGCCCGCTCCAGCTGTCAGAGCCCAGCTGTTCTTCACGTCGGCAAAGGCCTCCCAGGTCGAGCAGCTTGAGGTGTTGGAGAGACACATCTGGCTGAGGCCGCTGGTAGCGTCACTGGCAGCCAAGGTGAGGCTGTGGTTGCTCGATGTGCCTGTCACCACCGCGTCTTCGTCAATGAGGACACGCGCACTGGCCGGAGCCCGGGTGTCGAGCACGATGCTGGCGTCGGCCTGAGTCTGATTGCCCGCAAGGTCCTGCACCAGCACATATACACGCTTGCTACCGTCGACGGCGATCGCGGGCAGCGTCCAGCCCGTGACATCGCCGAGGTTGCGCCAGGATGCGGCAGTGAAGGCAGCATCATTGGCCACCTTGAGCAGGTTGGTCACCGGCGACAGACCCGATCCTGCGTCGCTGGCCGTGACGCGCACGAAGACGGAGGGAATGCGGCTGAACTGGTTGCTGGGTGCACCACCGGCTACCTGGCCCTCGAGCACGATGGAGAGGGACGGCGCCATGGTGTCGAGGCGCAGGGTGTTGGAGGGCACTCCCGTCGAGACATTGCCCGCCGCATCGCGGACCCGGAGATACAGGGTCTTGTCGCCCTCACCCGTCGACAGCACCACCGGCAGGTCGGTGTTGCACGACGAGGACAGCGGGCACTCCTGCCACACCGCGCCGATGAAACTGGAGCTCTCGGAGAGCTGAAAATGCGTGAGCCCCGAGCCCTGGGCGCCGTCACCGAATCCCGCCGAGGTCGCCATGGCATAGCGGTCGCGGGTGCGGGCTGTGCTGGCGCCGTCTTTGTCGACGCCGGTGACCACCAGGCTGCCCGTGGTCGGCACGCCACCGGTCGGTGAGTCCACACGGATGGCGAGACTCCTGCTGGCGGGCAGGGACGCATTGCCCGCGGCGTCGAGCAGCTCGACCTGAACGTTCTTGAGGCCATCGCCAGGTGTCAGGGTGACAGCCAGCAGCGAGGCAAAGCCCTGCCAGCTGGTCGACGAGGACACGGCGCCGGTGACCCGGATCTGCGCAGCGTCACCGCCCTGGATGGACAGAGTCACGGCCTGCTGCGTGCTCAGCACCTCCCCCGCGACGCTGGTGCAGGTCGCGCAGCTCACACCGAGCAGTGACGGTCCTGTCCGGTCGAGGGTGATGCTGGCCGTCGACGCCAGGCTGTCATTGCCGGCGGGGTCGCGGTAGGTCACCCGGAGCAGGTGCAGACCGTCCTGAGCGGGCAGCGTGAACGCCACCGCAGCAGTGGCAGGCGCACTCTGGACGGCCCCCGGCGCGCGGTCGCTCTCGAACCTGACCATGTCACCCGACGTCGCATTGGCGAGATCCAGGTTTATCTGGGGCAGGTTGGTGAAGGCTCCTTCCTGAACGGTGAAGATGGGAGCGGCCGGAGCCTGGGTATCGATCTGCACGCTGTCCTGCAGGCTGGGCTGACCCTGGGCCACGTTGCCGGCCAGGTCCTGCAGCGCCAGGTAGACCGTGCGAGTGCCCTGCCCCGGTTCGAAGGGCCAGTAGGTCCGGTCCGTGGTATTGACGGCCTGCCACACAGCTCCGGCGAAGTCGGAGCGAGAAGACAGACGCATCTCGCTGGCACCACTGGCACTCACCTGCAGGTAAGCGCCAGGCGTGTTGGTGATGGTCAGGTCCTGGCCACTGGCGTCGACGATGGCCAGGCTGCCGGTGGGCGGCGTCACGTCATACAACACACAGTCCGAGGCCGCAGGCAGGGCCGACAGATTGCCCGCCACATCAACAAAGCGCGCGTACAGACATTTGGTGCCCTCGTTGCCAGTGAAGACCTGCGGGAAGGGCGAGTGGAACGTCACGGGACTGGCATAGGTGCTGCCATCCGTGGACAGCTGCATGAGAGCCACGCCGTTGTCGTCGGTGCTCGCCACCACGGCTTCGACATTGAGGACGCGCACCGCGGCTGCGCCCCCAGCCAGCTCCACACTTCCCGTCGACGGCGGCACCCTGTCCAGGGTAATGGTGTCGCTCCGCAGATCAGACTCGAAGCCGCCCTGGGCAGGATCCTGGAACTGCACGTGGACTCTGTGCAGCGCATCGCTATCCGCCAGGGTGAAGGGGCAGCGCCAGGCTCCGCCACCCTGATTCTGGCAACCGGTGGCAGCGTCGGTGAACGCGCGATAGCTCGTGTCTGCAAAGGACGGGTCCTCGCTGGCCCGGTACTCCATGGCGCCCTCGAAGGACAGCAGCAGGTGCACCACCAGCGCGTTGGTGAAGTTGCCCTCGGTGATGGCCACCCCGCCCTGCAGGGTCACCAGGATCACGGGCGAGCCCTCGGTGGACACCTGGGTGACCTGCCCGGCCTGCACCTGCACACCCGTGCGCTGCTCGGTGCTGTGGTCGTCGTCGTAGCGGAAGACCAGCGTGTAACCCGTGGCCGCGGGCACATCGTCGATGCGGAAGAGGCCCAGTGGATCCGTCGCCGCCGACAGCGAGGTTCCGAGCACCGACACCACGATTCCGGCGTTGTTGGCCCCGCTGTCCAGCCTGGCGACGCCGGCGATGGATCCGCGCGCCAGGCGCAATGACAGGGCCTCGACCGTGGTGGTGGCACCGGGGAGCACCGTGTAACGCGCCACGGTCCTGACCTCGCCGTAGCCCGCCTTCTGCATCACGAGCTGGCGATTGCCCGCAGCCGGGATGGCGGCGATCACGAAATCGAATTCTCCGCGCTGGCCCGTCGCTGCCCACTGCGCTGTGTAGCTCTGACCGTCCACCAGGGCGGTCACGCCAGCGGCATCCCCGGCGCTGCCATCGGTGGCGTCCTCGACCAGCAGCCTGCCGGCCAGGGCGCCTCGGTCGTCGAACTCGATGGTGTCCGAGAACATCGCGGATGTGTTGCCCGCCACGTCTGTGACCAGGGCGTTGATCTGACGCATCGTGCTGGCGTAGCTCAGGGGCTGCAGTTGCACGCTCCACAGCTCGGCGACAGGCAGCGGCTCCGGGACGGGCTGACCTTCTTCCCATACCTGCATGCTGACCACGCCATTCGCATCGCTGGCCTGCACCTGCACCGGCACCAGGGCACCGCCGGTGACGGCCCCTGGCAACACCAGGGATACCGCCGGTGGTGTGGTATCGACCCATGCGCTGACCTCGACGGCGGCACTCGTGTTGCCCGCGCGATCGCGCAGGTAGGCGAACACCTTCTTCTCGCCCTCCCCCGCCGTGAGTCCGATCTCGTCGTCGAGCCGCACCAAACCTGGAGGCGACTCGGTCAGGGCAAAGCTCAGCGACAGGGGATCGCCTGCGCTGTTCTGGGCGTCGTGGTGCAGGACCATGCCGTAGACCGCGCTTACTGTGTCCTGGCCATCCACCTCGACGCTGAGCACCACGGCATCCTGGTTGAGCCAGATGCGCCCCAGGGCCCCGGTGGTCCGGCCCCGTAGCCGCGCCCCCAGGACGGCCGGGGGCGTGACGTCCCGCACCACCTGAGTCGAGAACAGGCCGCTATCGAAGGTGAAGCCGCTGACCTGCGTGTTGCGGAATTGTGCAAGCAGCGTGAGGACACCCTCGCGTGCCGGCAACGGCACGTCGGCGGTGGCCGCGAAGGGCACCCAGTCCAGGGTCCCACTCGCTGCCGGGTTGTCGGCCCACACCTGCATCTCATTCATGCCGCCGAACTGCAGCACCTGTACCGGTATGCTGTCGTCGCGCGTGTAGTACTGACCAAAGGTCTGCTGCACGGCCGGGATCAGCACTGCCGACACCGGGTACAGTTGCAGAGCCTGGGTGTCCTCGAAGCGCACCGTGTTCTGGGCTTCCACCAGGTCGCGCTGAATCTCGAAGCCTGCGCGGTAGTCCGGGGTGTAGCCCTCGAGCTCCGCTGACAGGGCGTAGGTTCCCGGCGTCAGCTCCCTGAAATCAAACCCTCCCTGGGCATCCGCATAGGCCAGCGCCACCTGCACCACGGAGGCACCCTCGCGGCGATGGAGTCCAACCCTCGCCAAACCGCCGTCTCCCGAGAACAGATTCACCTGGCCGAGCACACGTCCGGTGCCAGGCTGCAGCTCGGTGCTCGGCACGAAGTAGCGCAGGGTGCCGAGGTCGCGGTCCTCGCCCGGGAGCAGGTCGACCGTTGGCATGGCAGGTGGGAGGTAGCGCGGATCCACGCCCTCGACGTCGAGAGCATAGCGGCCTGCCTGCAGTTCGCCGACCACGGCACGGGCGGTGCGCGTCGACCCGTCGCAGGCGAGGGCGAGCACGGTCGATCCGTCACCGCCGCAACGTGCGGTCTTGAGCGTCGCCGGGCTTGCCCCTCGCACGCGCACCGTCAGGGCCGCCAGCGCCACATCCGCCGACGCCGGATCCAGGCTCAGGTCGTCGAGAAACAGCGCCACTCGGAGTGATCCCCTGGCCTGCTCCTGCTCAGGCGCCCTCGGGTCATAGGGATTGGCAGGGAGAAAGTCCTGGCAGGCCGCGATCCCGGCCAGGACCGTGATCGTGAGGCCGGTCAACAGGTGCGATCGATGTGACATGCGAGCCCCCTGAGTGCGAATCCGTGTGGCGACAGGCGGGCCATTCTAGCAGCAATGCCAAGGCGCACGATCAGTCATCACTGAACCAAACAAATCCATGCAGATCCGGAGGTTCTGATGTACCTTTCAAGTAATCATGGAAGTCAGCGCGAGCCAGCCTCAGGCGGACAAGCGCAAGCACCTGCGCGTCTCGCTGGTGGTGCGCAGGGTGACCGCCAACGACAGAGTGCGCACCTTCTTCGGCTACGCCGACGACATCAGCAAGAGCGGCATGTTCATCCACACCGAGAATCCCCGCGAGCCGGGCAGCCAGTTCGAGGTCGAGCTGAGCCTGCCCAGGCCCGTGGCGCAGAATGTGCGCGTGCATTGCGAGGTGGTGTGGCGACGCCTGCACACCCCGGCCAGCTCCTGCAAGCCTGGCATGGGCTTGCGCTTTCTGGACATGCCCCTCGACGTGGCCGGGGCGATCGATCGCTGGGCTCGCGAGGGCTGAGACCCTGCCCGGTCAAGAACCGGAGTTTCCCGCGACGTAAGATCCAAGGAGGAACCCAGCGGACGGGTCCTCGCACCGTCCAGCCAGGGTCATCCGTGGGGAGGCCGCGACGGGGATCACAGCGCGTTCTGGAAGCGCACGTACATGATGTAGTCGCCCTCGTTGAACAGCGAACCTGCAAAGTCGCCGCTCACCATCAGGCACCAGGTTCCCGCCGCGACCGAGACGTAGGTGGGCGTGACGTAGTTGCCGATGCGGCTGAAGTGGTCCCCCGTGACGAGCCCGGCGTCGTCGTTGCATACCGTGGCGCCAGTGCCGCTGGAGCAGGCTCCGCTGTACAGGCCAAGAATGGTATCGAAGCCACCCATGACGTCGACAGCGATGCCGTTGGCCGCCGGAAGGGTGAACTGGTACCAGTGATTGCCCGAACCGGACTGCTCGGTGCTCGCCTTGGTGCAATCCGTCGTGGTCGACGTGTGATCGCCGTTTCCAAGGTTGCTGCCCTTGACAAAGGTGTACCTCTTGCCCGCGTACAGGGGCAGGGTCTCGGCGAACATCCGGTTGAACCCAGGGCGCGGGGCAATGGGATAGCCGTTCGTGATGACGGCAAAATCCGTCAGGGTCACGACGTTGCCACTGCTGTTGGCCACGCGCAGCGTCCAGTCGCCCTCCGGCAAGAAGGCATCGACCATGCCCGTGGTCGTGATGTCATTGAGAATCACGCAGTCCGTGCCATTGGTGCAGCCGGTCTTGGGAACCGACGTCGACAGGCCATTGGGCGCGAACAAGGTCAGGGTTGTGTTCGTGAAGCTGTTGCTGCGCAGACGCACACGCACCCGTGTCGTGTCTGCATACTGCATGGCCTGGTGCACGGTCGTGTTGTAGGTCGCGCCATTGGCGATGCTGACCGAGGGCGCGGGCATGTCCGTGAGCTCCTGGGTCCAGCGACCGGGAGCCGGCGAGAGCCGAACCAGGACCTGATCCGTATCCCTGGCCGTGACCATGTAGTCCAGTGCTCCGTCGCGGTTGAAGTCCGCCATGCCGGCCATGATGGGCTCCGCTCCCGTCGAGTAAGACCTGGGGGAACTCCACGCAGAACCATCCCACCGCATGAACACGGCCTCGTCGTAGTTGTAGCGCGGGGCGACCACCTCGGGCAGGCCGTCGCCGTCGAGATCGCCAACCGCTGCGGTATACAGAACACCGCTCCCGGCCGGGGGCCCGGCTGTGAAAACGCCCGAACCATTGTTGATCAGGATCGTGATGCCGCTGTCTCCGGAGGCAATCAGGTCACGATCGCCATCGCCATCGATATCCCAGGGCTCGGCACTCATGGCACCGCCGCTGAAGGTCACCTCGGTCAGGGCCACCATGGAGAAACCCGTGCCGTTGTTGTTGCCGTTGCGCAGCACCTGGATGCCCGTGTCGATGGCAACCACCAGGTCCACATCACCGTCATTATCCACGTCGTCAAGGGCGAGGCCCCAGGGACTTGCGGTGGTTGCTATGTTCAACTTGTTGCTGAAGGCGCCACTCAGATTGACGTCATTGTCCCGGTAGACCGTAACGCTACTGTCACCCGAGTTGGTCACCGCGAAATCCGGACGGCGGTCCCGGTCGAAGTCGGCCACCACCACCTGCTTGGGGAAGGCATTACCAGTGGCCGGGTTGTCGCCCACTTCATAGAGAGTTGCCGAGCCAAAGGTCCCATCGCCAATGCCCATCTGGACGGCCACCTGTCCATCGCCATCATTGGTGGGCTGTAGCATGTCGGTGATGCCATCGCCGTCGACGTCGAAGAAGGTGGGCACGCTGGGGGATGACTGCATGGCAAAGGCTGACCAGGTGAACACACCCGTGCCCTGGCTCTCGGCACGAACGCCACCGCTGCCCGAGTACGGCGCGATGATGGCGTCCAGGTTGCCGTCGCGATCGATGTCCGCGTAGGCCACACCCCAGGCGTCCGAGCCCAGGGTGCTGACGTCCCGCATGTACATCATACCCAGCCTGTCACCTTGATTACCCATGAACACGTTGAGTTCGTGACTGTTGATGTTGGAGGTCACGAGATCGATCACGCCGTCTGCATCGATGTCGCCACCGGCCACACAGCGAGGCGTGTCGCCACCTCCCGTGTACACGGTCTCGGCACCGAAAGTGCCGCTGCCCGTCCCGAGCCGCACGCGCAAGGTGTCGTCGCTGAACACCGCCACGGCCATGTCCACGCGGCCGTCCCCATTGAAATCGTTGGCGTAGATGTCGAAGGGCCCGTTCCCCGCCGCGTAGGCCGTGGAATAAGTGAATCCGCCACGACCATCGCCTCTGAACACCGCCACCAGGTCGGCGTTGTAGCCCGTGACCAGCGCGTCGAGGGCACCGTCCTCGTTGACATCCGCCAGTACCATGCCGCGGGGGCTCGCGATGTTGGCGTGCGAGTTCGTGGTGGCTGCAGCAAAGGTGCCATCCCCGTTGTTGAGTGCCACCCCGAACTCACCGGTGCTGCTGGTCTGCGATCGGCTCGCGATGAGGTCTGGCCAGCCGTCGTTGTTGACGTCGACGATCACCGGGCTGTAGTCCCCCACCGACACCGTGATGGCATTATCGAAGGTCCCATCCCCGTGCCCCCGGCGCAGCCGCGCGTTGCTGCTGTTCATGCACACGATGAAGAGGTCCACCGTGCCGTCGCGATCGACATCGCCTGCAGCGACATCCGTGGGAGTGCAACTCGTCGACGACAGGTCGATGCGTGGGCCCAGATTTCCCAGACCATCGTTGTGACGGATCGAGATGTTGGTCGAGAACTGGTTTGCAGTGACGGTGTCGAGGTCGCCGTCGCCATCCAGGTCCACCAGGAGCACGCTGCGCGGGCCAGCACCCGTGGGGTAGGCCGCTGCCAGCGAATAGCTGGAGGTTCCCCACCTGAAGATCTGCAGCTCGCTGTCGTCATTGGCGACCACCGCAGCGTCCAGATCGCCATCCCCGTCGAGGTCTCCCAGCGTCACCGCGTAGGGCGTCAGACCCGTGGCCGGAGCGGGCACGGCACCGGCCGGGAAGGTCCCGTCACCCCGGCGCACCGTCGAGCGTGGATCCGTGACGCTGCTGTAGCGCTTCGTGCTCTGCTTGAGCAGCACCAGGGGCTGCGTCCCCACGTTGTCTTCGAACTGGAGCCCGTCAAAGTCCGTGAGCTGCAGGAAGGGGAACCCGCCCGCAGCGTGCTCGGAACGAACACGCCCGAGGACACGCCCCGAGGTATCGACGGCCCGGATGGCGGTTCCCCCGCGCCACAGGAAGCCCTTCTCGGGGAGCGTGTCGTACCCATAGAGCTGGCCAAGGGAGCGCTCCGACGGCAGCAGGGTCTTGGTCCATCGAAGATTCGAGGTGCACACCGAGTTGGAGGAGCACAGCGTCATGTCGGGGTTGATGCCGAAGGGTCGCGCGGCTTCACCGCCACCCGGCGAGGGATTGACCACGATCAGCGCGTAGTCGACGAGATCGTTGTAGTACAGACCGGTGGTCGGGATGGAGACCTCGACATAGCGATCTGTCGGGCTCAGTTCGGTGAACACGCTGACCGTGCCGTAGTTGGATCCCAGCCTGAACTGCGCGTTGTCCATGAACTTGCTGCCCCAGACCTTGATGGAAGCTGCGGTGGGCTCCGGCACGCCCCCTGGCGCGGTGCGCGTCACACCCCTGGGCTCGATGCGGGTGATGACAGGCAGCGGCGAGGTCACGTAGAAGAAGTCGGTGTCGGCGGAGGTATTGAGCCCGTTGACAACGGGATCGGGCGTGAACAGCCGCACCACGTAGGTCCCGGCGTTGCGCATGATGGTGTCGGGCAGATTGACGGTGCAGCTCTCGGCGCAGGTGGTCTGGCAGGTACTGCCGGTTCCGCACAGACCGTTGGCGTCCGGCTGGCAGTCTGCGCCCTGCCCTCCCGTGTTGCAGGTCAGCTGGAAGTCACCGACGATGATCTGGGTGTCGATGGCGATGCCGCGCCCGGTCACGGTGACAGGGTACTTTGGGCTGAGGCTCTCGCGGGACAGGGCCTCGTACTGGTCGGGAGACAGGGCTGTGAGCACGGGTTGGGGCCTGGGCAAGTAGGTGCCCAGAGTGATGTTCTGGTAGGCGACCGCCGTGGCATTGCCCGCCTCGTCGCAGAAACGCCAGCACACGCGCTTGTCTGCCTTGCCCGTCGACAGGGTGAAGGTGGTATTCGACGAGAAGGGCTCGATGCCGGGGTCGCTGCAGGTCTTGGTGCCGCAGGCGCTGGCG
>JBDRCO010000059.1:0-37604 GCA_043821645.1 Pseudomonadota bacterium
AAAAAAACCGCGACTGCCGGGACCCGGTCGGGCACAGGCAGCCGCGGTGGTTGTCTCGATCGTGAGTCGGAGGGCGCGCTCAGCCCACACGCACCTCGACCTTGCGTGGCTTCAGGCGATCGGCCTTGGCCATCACCAGGGTCAGCACGCCGTCCTTCATGGAGGCGCTGATCTTGTCGCGGTCGATGGCCGGCCCCACGTTGAACTGCCGCATGTAGCCACCCATCTCGTACTCGCCGTGGATCAGGCGCCACTCGCCCGGGACGTCCTCGACGCGCGCCATGATGGTGAGCACGCTGTCGCGCAGGTCCACGTCCAGGGTGTGCGCCGACACTCCGGGCAGGTCCGCGATCACGGTCACCGCCTCCTCGTTCTCCAGGATGTCGGCGGCAAAGCCAAAGTAGCGCCCCTCGAAGGTGAGCTCGCCCTGGCTGCGATCAATCTCTTGCTTGGTCGTCGCAGGAGTCAGGTCCTGCGTCGTGGTCTTGTTCGTCGTGGTCATGGAAGTACCTCCTTGGATCGTCGGGTTCAGCGAGTCTCGATCGCCACCTTGCGCGGACGTGCCTCGGGTGCACGCGGCAGGGTCACCTCGAGCACACCGTCCTTGTAACTGGCGTGCACGTTGTCGACGTCGATGGTGTCGGGCAGCGTGAGGCTGCGGTTGAAGGACTGCCTGCCGCGCTCCCGGCGGTGGAAGCTGCCCTTCAGCTCCTCGCCCAGGCGCTCGCCCTTGAAGGTCAGCACCTCACCCGCAACGCTGATATCCAGCTTGTCCTTGTTCAGACCCGGGACCTCGGACCGCAGGTGAAAGGTGCTGCCATCGTCGTACAGGTTGACCGGCGGAAAGGCACCGGCGGTGGCGGGCTGCCAGTCCTGAACCAGGCGCTGCATCTCGCGCTGCAGACTCAGCATGTCCATGAATGGATTGCGCACTCCCCAGCGAAGCTGTGTCATGATCGACCTCCTCTTTTCAGCTCGGTTGAGCGCGACCTTTCGTCGTCACGCTCGCTCGATGTGTCGTTCAGCTGCAGCTCAAGCTAGACACCTGCCGGGCTGTGGCAAGGGCTCCCGGGCAGTTTCTGTGCGGTGCGAAGGAGGGGCGCGCCGGGAGGCCGAATCACCGCCTGCGAACAAAGCCCTTGTGCCGCGCGGGTGTCGGTTCTAGTCATTAGGGAGGTGCGGGCTGGCGGCGACCGCCACGGCACCGCAATGTCGCGGGAGAGTACATGAGCACCGCTCGCGCCAAGCTGCATACCGATCTGGTCAAGATGCTCGGACAGAAGAGCAAGAGCGATCTTGCGGGCCAGCTGGACGAGCTGCTGACCGCCTATCGCGTGCAGTACAAGAAGCCAGGGGACCCCTCGCGCCAGACGGCACGCGACGCCCTGCGGGACGATCTGGTGGCCGTGGCCAGCAAGCCAGGCAAGGACCTGATGGCCCAGATCGCGGCGGTGCTCGACGAGTACCGCATGCAGGCGAAGACCAGCGGCCCGTCCGAGGGCAAGAAGGCGCCGCGCAAGAAAGCAGCCCCGGCGGCCGCGAGCGCGACACCCGCTGCGGCAGCACCCGCCCCGCGGGGCGCCAAGGCTGCCCCCACGCCACGCGCCGCAGCCGCCTCGGCTCGACCTGCAGCCTCCGGTGCGCCCGCAGCCGGCGCCGGGTCCCAGCGCAGCACCTCGCGCTCCGAGTGCCCCAAGTGCCACAGCATGGGCGTGGTGCTGGCGCGTTCCTACGCCACCGACGAGTACTACAGCTGTATCTACTGCGGCTGGCAGGGTTTCAAGCCGGCCGAGGCCATGGAGGCAGAGGACAGCCTGGCGGCTCGCCTCCTCGGCATCTACAGCGGTGCCGCCATCGCGGGCCTGGTCGAGGACAGCGACACCGACGACGAGAGCTGAGTCCCGGACCGCCCCCCCGGATCTCTTGTGCTGCCACTGAGCGGGCGCTCACTCCCCGTCGTCGATCTGCGTCGTCAGCAGGTAGCGCGCGCTGGGATCCGAGGTCAAGGTGTACACCCGGAGATAGTGGGTGCCGTCGACCTGGGCCACGAACTCGATGTGCTCCTCGCTGGCCACGCCGTCGCTGGTGACCAGGGGCGTGACGCCGTCGGGGTGCAGCAGCTGCAGGTCCAGGTCGCCCTCGGAGGGCATGAACTGGATGCTGGCCACCACGCGCTTGCCCGCAAGCAGGGGCACCGCGTACAGGTCCTCGTCGAAACCACACAGCCCGAATTGCCCCGCGGCAGGCGCCACCTTGGCCTCGGCCGCCACTTCGTTGGGCTCGTCTGCGTCGGGCTGGCACTGCGTCGCCACCTCGGTGAACAGGCTCAGGGTATAAGGCGCGGCGCCGCGATCCCCTGCCACCACGCGCAGCCACAGCGTCGTGGCCTGCCCTCCCGCGGGCACGCTGATCGCCTCGAAGCCCGGTCCGGTGCGACTGCTCGCCAGCGGGGGCAACGCCGGGTCCCTGTAAACCTCGAGGTCGAGGTCCATGTCGCCAGCCTCGAAGCGGGCCTGGGCCACCAGGCGCTCGAAGTCCGCGAGCACGACCTCGAACCAGTCGCTATCGTCGAGGCAGAGGCTCAGGGGCTGGTCCAGCATCGACGCGGTGACCACGGTCGCGGTGGCCGCGCTGTTGTTGCCGGCACCCACCTCGAAGCCATCCGGCGTGCACTGCAGCGGGGGCAAGACCTCGAGCACGAGGTCGTAGGATGCCGGCGCTCCGGAGAATGCGCGCACCCGCAGGATCACCAGCCGCGCGACCGGGGTGCGATAGAAGAGCAGCTCATCGGGTCCTGCAGCCTCGGAACGGTCCAGCACTTCGCCGTCGGCGGCGAGTAGCGCCAGATCGGGATCCAGGCCGCTGCTACCACGCACGGTGGCGCGCAGGGCCTCGCCGGCGGCCAGGGACAGGGCCAGGTGATCGACGTCTCCCACGCACAGGGTCAAGCCCTCGTAGCTGCCGGCGGCCAGCACCGGAGCCTGCCCCGGAACGTCATTGCCAGCGGCGCCCTCCTGGCCATCCGCGACGCAGGGCGAGCCAGGTGTGCGCGTCAGCACCAGCTCGTAGGGCGTCGGTGTGGTGCGACTGAGCACGCGCACATAATACGTGCCTTCGATCGTGGCCGTGACCGAGACCGTGCCGTTGCCCCGGGGCTGCGCGAAGCTCGAGCGCAGGCGGGTGGAGCCATCGGGGGCGAACAGCTCGATCAGGGTCTCGGCGCCGGGGCTGGTGTCCAGCACCTGTGCAGTCAGGCCGTCGCCGGCGGCGAGTGCCAGCGCGACATAATCGTCGTCGTCGGGGCAGATCTGGAGCTGGTCGAGGCGCAGGCTGCCCGAGGGCAGCGTCACCTCGTAGGCTCCGGCCGGGCTGTCGTTCTGTTCGAGCCTGTCATCGACGCAGGCGCCGGCCCGGGGCTCGCAGGAGCCGCTGACGCGGTTGCAGAACTCGTACACAGCACAGTCGAGGTCGCTGTCACAGGGCGGTAGGGGGACGCGGCACAGGGCCACGCCGGGATCGCAGACCAGCGGCGGCGTGCAGTCGCTGGCCTGACGGCACAGGTCCTCGCTCTCGCAGCGCCCGGCGCGCGCGTTGCAGCGCAAACCCGGGCCACAGTGCGCGTCCACCGTGCACTGCACGCAGCGCCCGCTCGCGTCGCAGAGCTCGTCGGGGCCGCAGGTCAGGGCCTGGTCCTGGGGCGTGCACTCGGCGGGACCCGTCAGCAGGCAGACCTGGGTCACGGCGTCACAGGCCTGCCCCGGATCGCAGGTGACCTCGGGAAAAGCCGTGCTCAGGGTGCAGGGCACTTCCTCGATGCAGTAAAAATGCGTGCGGTCGCAACGGTAGCCCACGGGGCAATCCACAGCGTTGGCACAGACATAGGCCTCGTTGCTGTCGCGGCAACGGCCCAGGGCGCAGAAGAAACCCGGGTAGCAGTCCGGATCCGCCTCGCACTCCCGGCCAAATCCCGGACGCAGGCGGCAGGTCCCATCGACGGTGCGACAGCGCTCGTCAGGCAGACACTCGACGTCACTGCGGCAGCCCTCGAAGGCCTCGCAGGTCGACGCGGCCCCGCACCGTTGACCCGCGGGACAGTCGGTGTCGAGGGCGCAGGTTCGGGGCGGAGGCGGTGGTGGCTGCCCGCACTGGCAGGCCGCGATGCCGATGCAGCCCAGGGTGATCAGCAACCAGGACCGCATCAGAAAGGCCTCCGGTACTCGACCACGGTACCCAGGGGCGTGAGCGGCACTGGCGCGTCCGGGGTGGCAGGCCAGTCGAGTTCCACCGCGCTCCACATGCGCTCGTCGGCGCTGAAGGTCTTGCTGAACTCGCCGCCGAGCTGGCCGCGCACGTAGACCCGCACCACGGCGTTGACCGTGGGGTCGCCCGCGGTGCGCGCATCCCAGTAGTGCACGAACACCGTGGCCACCCCGGCCATGGGCCTCACCACGTTGACGTTCTCGGGGCCGAAGCCGCCCTGATCGTCGACGTCGAGGCGCGGGTTAGCGTCGGGATTCTCCACGTACCAGTCCGGGTAGCGATTGGAGAAGTAGCAGTCGGTATCGTGGTCGAACAGGCCACTGCGGCCGCGCACGACATGCAGGTCGAGATCCGCGGTGGGGTGATCCCAGACCAGCTGGATGTGCAGGTCCTCGTCCGGCACCGCGCGCAGGCGCAGCAGGTCCGGGCTCCCCGAACGCACCCCGCGGGAATCGACCACGTACAGCAGGACCTCGTAGCGTCCGGCCAGATCCAGCAGCAGGTCGGCCCGGGGCTGCTCCTGGACCAGCTCCACCCCCGAGTTGCCGTCCGCACGCAGCACCGCGGTCGAGCCCTGGGGACGGACGGCCAGGCGCCACTCGTAGCCGGCAATGCTGACGTTGGGAGTCGGGCTGTAGCTCTGGCTGCCGTCGAGACGGACCGTGTCCAGGGGCTCCAGGGTGTCGGTGGGATCCAGGGTCGAGATCACCGCCACAGGTGTGTCGTAGCCGCTGCCCTTGAGCACGAGCCTGACCACGGACGCATCGGGATCGTTGCTGGTGATGGTGAGCTCGCCAAAAAAATCCCCCAGCAACGGCGGGTTGAAGGCCAGCTTGAGAAAGAGCTCATCTCCGGGGCGCAGCACGTAGCCAGCGGGCGCGGTGGTCACCAGGACGAAGGCGCCCTGGCCGTCGTCGGTCAGCACCACGTCGTCGATCACCAGATCGCGCACCCCGGCGTTGGCCACCCGCAGGTCCGCACGCACCACCACCCCCAGTCCGACCGCTCCGAAGTCCAGCGGCACGGGCTCGACCACGATGTCGGGCAGACCACGGTCCACGCCACCGCCCACCAGGGCGACCTGGGCGCGCGGGTACTTCTTGCTGTCCGAGCTGAGCTGCACCGTTCCGGTGACCTGGGTTGGCAGCATGGGCCGGAAGCGCACCTGGATGTCGACGCTGTCGCCGGCGGCGACCACCGCTGGCGGGTTCACCAGGGCGAAGGCCGGATCGCTGTCCAGCGACAGCACCACCTCGAGCTGTAGACTCAAGGCCGAGGGGTTGCTGACGCGAAAGGTCTTGAGGCTGTCCTGGCTGATGGCGCTGAACCCGAAGTCCAGCCCCGAGGGCTCGACCAGCATCACCGGATCGAGCTCGACCACGTTGGTGTCGCAGTCGCCACCACCCAGCACGGGTGACAGCAACAGCACCATGAGCGCGCTGCGGGTCGCGCGCCCCCCCGACGACAGGTGCATGTCAGATGTCCTCGGAGCCCGCGTCCTCGACGGCGGCATCCTCGACCGCGCTGTCAATGGTCGCAGCATCCTCGGTGGCTGCATCCTTGGGGGCTGCATCCTCGACGCCGGCATCTTCCACCGCGGCGTCGCCGGAGCTGGCCGCGTCGGCAGCCGCACCAGCATCGAGACCGGGACCGGCATCCTCGGGACTGCCCACGATGTCCACGTCGAGCTGGTAGGCCATGGGATCCCCGGGATCGTCGTGGTGCCGCAGGACAGACAGGTAGAGATCGCCGGCGGCGATCGCGGTGTAGTGCAGGTCTTCGGGAGCCAGGGGGTCGGGACCCTCGGACAGCGCCACCTGCTCGCCCCCCTGGTGCATGGCCAGGTCCAGGTTGCCCTGGGTGCCGTCCCAGCTCAGGTGCGCGTGCACACGGGTGCCGCTGGCCACCGCGACGCGGTACATGTCGATGTCCGTGACCGGGCACAGCACGCCGAGCTGGCTGTCCTGGGGCGGCTGCACGTGGGTCGCCAGGGCGGGCACGTCGTTGTACTCCCCCGGGTCCTCGAGGCAGGTGGCCAGGCTCGAGGTCATCTCGAGGTGGTAGCTGCGCTCGGTGTTTCCGCCGCCCCCGACGCGCAGGTAGTACAGCGCGCCGCGACCGGGCACCTGGAAGCCCAGGCTGAGGTCGACCTGGCCCGAGACCCGAGCCACCTCGCGCGCCGCCGCCACCAGCACCGGGCCGTCCACACTGCTCGTGTAGAGCTCGACGTACAGACCCGCGGGACCGCTGGCATCGATCATCAGGAACTCGTCGCCGAGCAACAACATCCTAAACCAGTCGTCGGCTGCGCTGCACAGCTTGAGGGTCTCGTCGAAGGCAAAGCTGGCGAAGGCATTGTCGCGCAGTGGCAAGGCCGCGGCCTGGCTGCTGTTGCGCCCGAGGCCGAGCTGGTCGTCGAGGCAGTTGTGGGTGACCTGGAGCTCCAGGCTGTAGGGCTGCCGGTCAGGCTCCGGGTAGGAGCTGGAGTAGGGGTAGACCTCGATGTAGTAGATGCCAGCCGCCAGGTTGGTACCATCGACGGTCTCGGTGTCCCCGGTGGTGGTCGAGCTGTCCACCGAGCTGCCGTCGCTCTTGAGCAGCTTGAGCTCGAGATCTCCCTCGGAGTCGAGGAAGCGCACGATGGCCTTGAGGGTGCCACCGGCGGGCAGATCCACGGCGTACCAGTCCTGGTCGTCCTGGTCGCAGATGGTGGCCTGGACGGTGCCGCCGGTCAGAGTTGCAGCCTGGGTGCGCGTGTTGTTGGGCTCGAAGCCGTCGGCGCAGTCGGGCAGAGGCTCGGTCTTGATCTCGACCGTGTACTCCTGTTCCTCCTCGACGATGCCATAGCTGGAGCGATCCACCATCAGCACCAGAGTGGTGTCCGTGGTGCCACCCGAGTAGCGCACGGCCTCGTCGTCGTCGTAGCCGCTCGAGTAGTCGATCTGGGTGCCGTCCGGGAGCAGGAGATCGATGTTGATGTCACCCTCGGCGTCGAGGAAGGCCACGGTGACCAGGGTGCGCAGGTTGGCCGGCGCCACGAACTGGAAGTAGTCCACGTCGTCGGTTCCGCACAGCGCCCGCTGGTGGATCCCCAGGGGCAACACCGAGCCGCTGGCCTGGCTCAGCTGGTCGTTGGGTTCACCGGGCTCGCTGTCGCACTGCAGCGGCTCCAGGTGTTCCACCGTGACCGTGTAATTGTAGCTGTCGTAGGTCGAGGCATTGCCGCGCACCACCAGGAAGTAGGGTGAGACGGCCGCCACGTTGGCCGACACCCGCACCGTGCTCGACGAGTAACCGAAGCTGGCAGCGTCGATCTCGGCGCCGGTGGAATCCAGCAAGCTCACCGCGACACCAGAGCCACTGGGCGTCATCGCCACCGACACCCGCAGGCGCTTGCCGGCCTGGCCCATGATGCGCATGAAGTCGGTGTCACCGCGGCACAGCACATCGGTGTGGCTGGCGCCGCTGACCACCGTGGCGGTGGCCTGGCCGTTGTTGGGCTCGTTGGTCTCGTTGCAGTCGGCGACGGGCAAGAAACACCGCCAGGTCACCGGATCGCAGTCCCATCGGCTGTCGTGAGCCGAGGCGCACTGGCTGTCGGTCTCGCACTCGGGGAGCACGCACTCGCCGGAGGAGGTGGAGCAGCGGCGCGCGGACATCGAGGCGCAGTCTGCGACCCCGCTGCACGCGTTGCCGTCGGCACAGTAGGTGGCCTCGCCCAGACCAGGCCGGCGCAAGCACCCCGTGCAGTCGTTGGTGGTGGAGCACACGAAGGCGCTGACGCAGCGGCCCGTGGCGACGTTGCACTGGGTGCCGAAGCCGTCGCAGCACACGTTCTCACCGGTGCCACAGTTGCTGTTGCTGGTGCACTGCACGCAGCGATTGCCGATGCACTGCAGCGACGGACCACAGTCCGCCTCGACCGTGGCCGGGGTACAGGGAATGCCGCTGGGTGGGTTGCAGTGACCGGTCACCGCGTCGCAGACCTCGCCGGTGGGGCAGGCCAGCTCGGGGTACTCGCTGGCGCGGTTGCAGCCCCCGCGATCCTCGACACAGAAGCCATTGATGGGGTCGCAGCGCTCGCCGGCGCCACAGTCGGTCGAGCGGCGACAGGGCGTCGACTGGCTGACGTCGTAGCAGTTGCCCGCGGAGCAGAACTCGCCCATGTCGCAGTCGCGGTCGCCGTTGGGGCACTCGTTGCCGATGGGGCTGTTGGGGTCGGGCACACAGTGGTTGAGCTCGCACATCTGATCGCCGGGCCGTGCGCAGTCGTCGCGCACCACGCACTCGCCGATGATGCACAGACCCTCCCAGCAAACCTCGCCCTTGGCGCACTGGCCCGAGTTCTGACAGGTGCGCTTGATGTTCTCACCCGGAGAGATGTTCTCGTCGGGAGAGCAAGCCAGTATGCCGGCCAGCAAAACGGTGAGCGCGGACAGACGCACAGTCGAATTCCAAGTCATGTGGCACACCCTCATCGGCTTCCCGCGGGCAGGTCGCCGTGCACTTCAAAACGCTCAGTTGCCGGGTCCGTTCGGCGTGACGGTATCGATGACGGTGACCGCGCGACTGGGCCAGTCGATGGTGGCCACCTCCCACCAGTCCGCGTCCGCAAGCTCGGCGATGTATTCCGAGTGCAGGTTGCCGAACAGGAATAGCCGGATCACGGCCACGGTGTTGCCCTCGCCATGGTCCGAGAAGTAGTCCACCGCGACCTTGTAGGTCCCCTCGTGGGGCACCTTGATGTTGATGTTCTCGGGGCCATAGCCGTAAAGGTCGTCGACGTCGAGGGAGGGGTTGGCCTCGGCATCGGCCGGAAACCACACCAGGTTGCCACTCTGCACCTTGCAGTTGGCGTAATAGCAGTCGTCGTCGCTGAAGGGGTCGTAGGACCCTCCACCCAGTTCGTGCAGCAGGTGCAGGTCCACGTCGCTGTTGGGGTGATCCCACACCAGCTGCACGTGGATGGCCTCGGTGGGGATGGCGTTGAACGACACCACCGCCTCGTTGACGCTGGAGGCGCCGCGCGAGTCGACCACGGTCAGGCGCACCTCCCAGAAGCCGGCGATGTCGACGCCCGGGACGACGTTGTTGGAGTTGTTGAACATGAAGCGCGGCGTCATCGACGAGGGGTCATCCAGGAAGCCGTGGCTGCCCACGGGCTGGTTGATGATCTCCCATCGGTAGTCGGTGAGGCGCAGGTTGCGCGACGAGGGCTGCGACTCCTCTCCGGTGAGCACCACATCGTCCAGGGGTTCGATGCGGCGCGCGTCAAAATCGAGATCTCCGTTGACGCTGTAGATGCTCGCCACCGCGGTCGGGGTATGCGCGCCCTCGATCTTGATGGGAACGCGCACGCGGCTGCGGCTATCCTCATCGGGGCAGGGACTCTGCGACGTGCCGCACCCCGGATCGTTGCTCTCGATCAGGATCATGCCCCGGAAGATACCCAGGCCCGAGGGCACGCCCCGCGCCACGAAGGAGCGCGACGAGGTGTTGCCAGGGTCGGGCGGCGGGATCACGCTCTCGAAGCGCTCGCCAGTCTGCGGATCGACACCGGGTACACGGCCCACGAACTCGAAGCCATACGCAGTCTCGTCCTCGATGAAGCTGATGCGCTCGACCACCAGATCCTTGGTGCCTCGGTTGAAGATCTCGAAGGTGCAGGCTGCCGGGTAGCCGACCCCGGTGATGCCCAGATCCGCTGCCTCGGTGGTTCCGGGGTAGGTGCCGGTACAGGGCGAGCGCGCCACCACCTCGATCTGGGGCAGACCATTGTCGATCCCCTGGCCCTTGAGCTCGATCACCACGGGCTTGCCCTGCACGTTGACCGCGTCGCTCTTGACCAGCAAGGTCGCGGTCACCGGGGTCTCCACCAGGGGCCTGTAGGACACGATCATCTTGGACGAGATCCCCTCGGCCACTCGATCAGGCCAGTGATCGACCCGGAACGAGGGATCCGAGTCCAGCGAGAAGGATGGCTCCTCGAGGTTGAGCAGCACATTGGATGGATTGCTGATGGTGATCTCGCGGGTCGCACGGGTCGACAGCGCCACGGTCTCGAAGTCGACCAGGCAGGCCTGGATCCCCTGATCCTTGCACACATCTACCTGGATGCGCGGCGCCAGTGTCACGAACTCCTCGTCCGGACAACCCGCCAGCAGGGTGATTGCCAGCACGCCCGCCGCTCCATGCCTGCCCATTTTCATGTCCATACCCCTTGTGAATCGGAGCGCCCGGGCGCCCCAGAGACGATGCACACACCGGCGCGGAAGTCTGCCACAGCGCATCGCGAGCTGACAACACCCGGCCAGCGCCGGCCAAGATGCCAGACCCCCTCCAGGCCCGGCGACACCCGGGCCGTTTGCTGCCAATATCCTACCTGGATGCTCAAGGGAAAAAGCCCACACTGGCCAGGAGGAGGACGCAGGGGGCCGGCCTCGCACGCTGGCCTCGCTCAACATCCTTCCGATCCGGTGGCGGGCATAGTAGATCTAGTCTCGTAGAACAAGGCGGCTGGCGACCATGCAAAAAAACCTCGTCATCGTCGACGCGGATGCGACCTTCGCGCGCAGCATCGAGCACCTTTTCACGGGCCACGGCTTTGCCGCAGCCATCCTCGCTGACGGGGATCAGGCCTTCGATGCGATCAAACAGGCCCTGCCGCAGCTGGTCATCCTCAACGTCGAACTGCCCCGGGGCAGCGGCTACTCGATCTGCAACCGCCTCAAGCGCGCGGCCGAGACCAAGCAGATCCCCCTCATCCTGACCAGCGCGGAAGCGACGGCAGAGGCCTTCGCGGCGCACCAGGAGCAAAAGACCCGGGCCGACGCCTATCTGCGCAAGCCCTTCGAACTCGACGATCTGCTGGGAGAGGCCCGGAACATCGTGCCCAACATGTTCGATGGTAGCAGCAGCGACGGTGAGAGCAGCGAACAGAAGGACGCGACCGGCGAACCCGCGGTCGAACGCATGACCCTCGATGACGACGACGATGACGACGACATCCTGGAGATCGCGGAGCAGCCGCTGGAGACCAGCGCGGAACCCGAGTCGCCACCTCCCGGGCCTCCTCCCGCCGTTTCCGCCCCGGCCCCCGGAGCCCCCCCGCCCCTGCCCACGCGCGGTCGCGCCGAGCGCGGTGAACGGCCCAAGCTCCCCAGCCTCGATGAACTTTTAGCCTCGACGCGACCCAGCGACGAGAAACCGCTGTCGGCCACCAAGGCCGCGGGCCCCGAGGCCAAGCTGGAATTCCTGCGCGAGACCCTCAAGCGCAAGGAGGCCGACCTGCTGCGGGCGCGCGATCTGTGGACCACCCGCGACCGCGAGATGCTCGCCCTGAGCGACACCCTCGACGCCCGCGAACGCGAGGTGGTGGAGGTTGAACGTCAGCGCGACAACCTGCGCGAGGAACTGTCCAAGGCCATGGACCGCATCGATGGCCTGACCGCGGACAACGCCATTCTCGACGAGCGCGGTCGCCGCCTCGAGCGCGAGCTTCAGGCCCTGGGCGAGGAGATCAACAGCGTCTGCAACGAACGCGACCGCACCGTGGCCGATCGCGACGGTCGCATCCAGGAGCTGGAGACGACCCTGGCCGAGGAGCGGCAGGCCACCAGCCAGGCCGCCCAGGAAGCTGCCGCGCAGATCGCCGAGCTGGAGCAGCAGCTGGCCGCGACGCGCGACGACGCCGCCAAGGCCTCGGAGCAGGCCCAGAACAGCATCCAGGAACTCAAGGAGCACGAAGCCCAGCTGCTAAGCGAGCAGGAGGAGCACCGGGCCACCATCGAGGGCCTGCGCGCCGAGCTGACCGAGCAAAGCCGGGGCCGGGTCGAGGCGGAGGCTGGTCTGGCGAGCGCCAATGGCCGGATCCAGGAGCTGGAGCGCGAACTCGGGGACACCCGCAGCGAGCGGGATGCCCAGGTGGCCGAGCTGCAGACCCAGATCAGCGAGCTCGAGGAAGCGCGCGAGGGCCTGGAGGCGGAGCTGGGAGAGGCCCGGGGACAGCTCGCCGAGCAGGAGACCCGTATCGCCGAGCTCGACGAGAAGCTCATCGAGGAGCAGGCCAAGCTCAGCGACCGCGAGCGCGATCTGAAGCAGGTGTACCGTCGTGCCACCGAGCTCGAGGAGAATCTGGCGCAGACGGGCTCGGACCTCGAGACCACCCGTGCCGATCTCGAGGAGACCCGCGGTCTGCTGTTGCAGCGTGAGGAAGACCTGAGCCAGACCCGCGGTGCCCTCGAGCAGGAGCGCGCGGACCACCAGGAGAAGCGGCAGCAGCTCGAGGGAGAGCTCGGCGAGACCCGGTCCACCCTGGCCCAGCGCGAGGAGACCCTGACCGAGCGCGAGAAGAGCATCCACCAACTCAAGGAAGCGCGCGACAGCTTGCTCGATCGCGTCAAGAGCCTCGACGGGGAACTCAAGCAGACCCGCGAGACCACCGAGGCGGAGATCAAGCGCCTCGCTCAGGACCTGGCACAGACGGCCGAGGCTCTGCGTCAGAGCCAGGCCGCCCACCAGGAGTCCGAAGCGCGGGGGCAGGAACGCGAGGCCAAGCTCACAGGAGAGCTGCAGAACTCGGAGCAGCGGTACCGGGAGCTGGGCGAGAGCCACAAGGCGACCCGGCACAAGCTCTCGGAACTGGACAAGACCCACCGCGCTCTGACCGCACGCACCGAGGAGGTCGAGCGCCAGCGCAAGGAGCTGAGCGAGCGCCTGCAGGGCTCGGAAGCCGAACTGCGGGCCGTTCGCGAGGAGAGCGGCAAGCGCGAGCGCGAGCTCAACCAGACCCGGCAGCGGGCCGAGGAGCTGGAGGGTGAGCTCGGGTCAACCCGCAGCGAGCTCGCCGAGGAGCGTGCCCGCCACCAGTCGACCCTGTCCCAGTTCGAGGAGCAGACCGGAGCCAAGATCTCGACGCTCGAGACAGAGCTCGACGAGGCGCGGCAGAGTGGTGCCAGCTTCAAGCAGGATCTGACCCGCGAGCGAGAACGCGCGCACCAGCTCGAGGCAGACGTGGGCGAGGTGCGGGCGCAGAAGGCCGAGGAGGCCAAGCTGCGCGCCGACGCCGAGGAACGGCTGCGCAAGCTGGCACGAAAGACCAAGGACTCCGAGGAAAAGCTGGCGCGCCTCGACAAGGAACGCGCGACCCTGGCCGGGCAGATCGAGCGCCTCGAGTCCACCAAGGCCGAACTCGAGGAGGGGATGTCGGATGCACGGCGGCGCTTCCAGGAGGAAGAGGTCACCCTGCGCTCGTCCCTGAAGGAAGCCCAGAAGTCCGCGACCTCGACAGGAGAGACAGCGCGCAAAGAGATCGCCCAGCTCACCGCCGAACGCGACAAGCTGCAAAAAGCCCTCAAGGACCTGGAAGCCAACAGCGGGGGCAAGGTCGGTGACCTTGAGTCCAAGCTCGAGAAGACCCTGGCGCGGGCCCAGCAACTCGAGGGCGAGTTCAAGAAAGAGCGCCAGGCCCGGGTCCAGGAGCGCGCCAAGTTCAAGACCGCGGAGGAGAGTTCGCAGGCCAGGCTCCAGGCACTGGAAGCGCAGCTCTCCGGAGCCAGCCAGGGCGGTGCCGAGGGCGAGGCCCTCAAGCAGCGGCTCGACGAGAAGGAGAAGACGCTCGAGAAGGCCCAGGACGACGTCAAGAAGCTGCGCGAGAAGTACGCCGAAGCCGTCGACAAGAACAAGAAGCTGATGGAGAAGGTCAAGCAGGGCGCCGGTGCCGCCGGTGGCGACGTCGCCGAGCTGCGCAAGAAGTACAACGAGCTGGTCACGCGCTACAAGGAGCGCGAGGAGGCGCGGCGCAAGCTGCAGGAGGAGCACGACAAGGTGCTCGACAACCTGCAAAAGACCAAGGCCGCCCTGCGCGAAGCCGTGGCCCGGGGCGGCAAGGGCTGAGCAAACCAGGGGCGAGCATCACCCCGTGTGTCGCCGCCCCAGGATGTCGCGAACCACCGCGAGCACCTCGTCAAACTTGAAGGGCTTGCTGACCAGCACGTCGACACCAGCCTCGCACATCTCGATCTCGTCGACGCTGGCACCCCAGCCCGTGAGCAGACCCACCGGGATCTCGGGACGTCGCTTCTTGAGCTCGCGCACCACGTCAAAGCCACTGAGACCCGGCATCCCCAGGTCGGTGAAGACGAGATCAAAGGTTCCCTGGTCGAAGAGCGCCAGCCCCTGCTCGCCGTCCTCGGCCAGCACCACCTCGTGGTCTGCGGTCTGCAGGATGTCTGCGAGCACCTCGCGAATGGGCTCCTCGTCGTCGATCACCAGGATGCGCGCGCGCATGCCTGGCGGTGCCACCTCAGCCTCACTGGCCGCGGCCTGATCGATGGCCGCCGCAGGAATCACGATGCGAAAGGCCGTACCCTGGCCGGGCTCGCTCTCGACCTCGATGTGCCCCAGGTGCTGCTTGATGATGGTGTGGGACACGCTGAGACCGAGGCCGCTGCCGCGCACGCCCTTGGTCGTGTAGAAAGGGTCAAACACCCGCGCCCGGACCTCGGCGGGCATCCCGCTCCCCTC
This sequence comes from Pseudomonadota bacterium, assembly GCA_043821645.1. Classification (GTDB taxonomy): domain Bacteria; phylum Myxococcota; class JACRCW01; order JAFGSX01; family JAFGSX01; genus JBDRCO01. Next base: position 14,785 of record JBDRCO010000059.1, read on the forward strand.
GTCCTTGACCTCGACGAAGCTTCCCCTGGCCTCGATGCCAGTCCGCACCAGGATGCGTCCGCCCGTGGGCATGGCGTCGCAGGCATTGTGGATGAGATTGGTCAGCACCTCGCGCAGCTCATGCGCATTTCCGCGCACCGTGGGGACCGGCTCACACCGCAGTTCGACCTCGATGCGCAGACCCTCGCGCAGGGGGCGATCGTGCCAGCGCGGCTGGGTGTAGTCGACGGCGTCCTGGGCCACGCTGCACAGGTCGACGACCTCGGACGGTGGCTCTCGCTGGGTTCGCGAGTACTCCTGTACGCGCAGCACCGTGGCGGCACCGTCCAGCGCCGCACGCTCGATGACGTCGAGATTCTTGCGCAGCGCCTCGTCGTGGATGTAGTTCTTGAGCAGCTGGGCGCGCCCCAGGATGGCCCCGAGTACGTTGTTGAAGTCATGCGCGACCCCGGCGGCCAGCTCGCCCAGGGCCTCGAGACGACCTGTCTGCACCAGCTGCTCCTGTGCCGCCTTGAGCTCGGCCAGAGTGCTCTCGAGCTCCGAGAACAGCCGTGCGTTCTTGATGGCCACCGCCAGGTGCGCCGCCAGGGCGCTGAGGATCTCGAGCACGTCATTGTCGACCGCGTTGCCCGCAAGCCAGGACAGGTTCAGGGTCCCCACGGGCATGCGCTCGACGACGATGGGAACGGTCACGAAGCTGTGCATCCCCTTCTCGGCCAGGTGACGTTCGTACTCGCCCTTGGCCTGTTCCAGGTCCACCGTGACGGCGTGATGGCTCTCGATGGCCTCGCCCAGGGCCGAGTCCGTCCTCGACACCTGGGCCAGGGTCGGCGCCACCTCGATGCCGTCGACGGACAGGAAGTGCAGATCGAAGCGATCGTGGGCGGGGTCGAAGAGGGAGACACTGACGCGGTCGCACCCCACGAGGCGCCGCAGCTGGCTGGCTGCCAGCGAGAACACCTCGCGGGTATCGAGGGTGCCACCGATGAGGCGCGTGATCTCGTCGAGAGCGACCAGGCGTCGGACCGTGGCTTTTTGCCGTTCGTGAATCTGGGCCTTGTCCACGGCGGTGCCGATCTGGTTGCCGATGTGTTGCAGCAGGTCCAGCTCCTCGCCACTGAACACACGGGGGCTGTCCGAGAAGCACACCGCCACGCCCAGCACCTTGCCCTGGGCCTTGACCGGCACGGCCACCGTCGACACGAAGCCGGTCTGCCGGACCTCGTCGATGTGCACCCGGGGGTCGGTTCGCAGGTCGTCGACGACGATGAGTTCACCGGTCGAGGCCGCCAGACCCATGATGCCGGAGCCGATGGGGATGGCGCGCAGGCTTCGCCGGAACACGTCGCTCACACCGCGGAAAACGTGGCTCTCGATCACGTTCAGACGCGGGTTGACCAGGGCGATCCCCGCGGCGGACAGGTTCATGACACTCATCAGGCGCTCGGCCGCGATGTCGAGCACCGTGGTCAGATCCAGGGAGCGGTTGACCGTGGCCGCGATGTCGTTGAGCACCGCAAGCTGTCGATTGCGCCGGACCAGGGCCTTCTCGAAGGCCTTGCGCTCGGTGATGTCCTGCAGGATGCCCAGCGTCGCGGGCTGACCCTGGTACTCGATGTACGCCACACTGACGCCGACGTCGAAGCGCTCACCACCGCGGGTCATACCTACAAACTCGTAACGCGGCTCGAGCATCTCTCCGCGCGAGGAGCGCCGCGCACGCTCGCGGATCATCTCCCGGCTGTCTGGCGCGATCAGGCTCTCGTAGTCGAAGTCGTCGTCGATCACCTCGTTGTGACCAAGGCCGAACAGCTGCTCGAAGCGCTGGTTGACGAAGACGAAGCGATTGCCGCTGAGGATGTAGATCCCGTCCGAGGTCTTCTCGAGCAAACTCCGGTACTCGGGGCTGCCGATATCGAAGCTCTGGCGGAGCCTGCGCTCGTCGAGGGTGCGGCGCATCAGCACGGGCAGGGTCCGGCGCAGGTTCAGGGACTTGGGCACAAGTTCGGCACCCCCGAGCTGCAGCACATCGGAGGCCGCCGAGGGATCGGTCAGTTCGCTGAGCACGATGACATGGGGATCCCCGAGTCCATTCTGGCGCACCCCACGCAGAAGATCCGCCACGTGGGCGTCGGGCAGGGTGTCATCGAGCAGGACCACGTCGAAGGCGCGCGACTCGACCTCGATCAGGCACGCGGCAGCGCTGGCAGCCAGCACGACCTCGACGCCAGGCAGGGCCTCCCCCAGGACCCGGGCCAGGAAGGCGGACTGTCGCGCATCGTCCTCGACGATGAGCACTCGATGTGACGTGGTCACAGATCCTCCACGTGTCCAGTCCTGACAATAGTGCCAAGACCTGCGTGCGCCAAGAGAACGTCCTGGCGTCTTGACCGCTCCCGCACCCCGCCCTTATCATCTCGTCCTTCCACGTGCTTGCCGCTTCGCAGCGGAAGCGGCGCCGCTCGTTCTGGTGGTCCTGGCCGTTGGTTTCTGCCGCGAGTGTCACGACGGGGATCCCCCCTGGGAGAGGAATCGGATGCGCCTGGCCCCGTATGCAACCTTGCTCGTCCTCGCCCCTCTCGTTGGATCCAACGTGCAGGCCGCGGGCTTCTACGCCACCGAGCTCGGCGCCCGCGCCATCGGCCGTGCCGGCGCCGATGTGGTCCATCCCAAGGATGGCTATGCGGTGTGGAGCAACCCCGCCGCCCTCGCCAATCAAAAGGGGGTCTCCTTCACCACCGACGCCATCGGCGTGCAGCTCAACCTCGAGTACCAGCGCACGGGACCCTTCTCACTGTCCGAATCGACCCACGACTACGGCGGCTACCGGGTGCACAACCGTCCCCACGCCGAGATCGATCCCTCGGACATCGGGCTCGAGCCTGGTGACGACTGGCAGCGGGTGTTCACGACGGGGAACAACCCCTCGCAGGCCACGGTTACCAACAAGGCCTCGCCCTTCGTGCTGAACTGCAGTGCGGTGATCGGCGACGGTCTGGACGGGCACGGTCACTGCCCCATCCTCGACGGGATCTTGATCATCGGCGAGCGCGGACACGGTGTCCGCGGGTTGACCCTGTCCCTGGCGGTCTACGGGCCACCCACCGGCGGCTACTGGTTCTGGGACGAGAGCCTGGCCGTGGATCCAGGCAAGCCCGAAGCCGAGCGCTACATCGACAGCAAGGGCTTCGACAGGCGCTTCACCGGACCGCAGCGCTACATCCTGATCGACCGCGACGTGCTCGAGGCCTTCTACCAGTTCACCACGGCGTACAAGCTGGGACGCTATCTGGCGGTGGGTGTGGGTCTGCAATGGGTGCAGTCTGGCCTGCGCATGCGCACGGCGGTGTCCGCCGACACCTACGGCACCGAGGATCCGAACTACGACGCGGTGATCAACATCGACGCCAGCAACCTGTTCCTGCCCAGCGCCAACATCGGCCTGTGGAGCAATCCCATCGCCGGACTCGAGCTGGGTCTGAGCTACCAGCTGATGCGGCCAGTGACCGTGCGCGGTCCGGCCCGGGTCGACTACAAGGCGCCGGGACTCAGCGACTTCGTCATCGACGACAGCAATGCCCAGGCCACCATCCGCTTCAACATGCCCGCCATCGCGCGGCTGGGTGCCATGTACCGTCTGGACCCCTGGTTCGACGTCGAAGCCGCCCTGGTGTGGGAGCAGTGGTCGAGCTGGACGCACAACTCGGTGGATGTCGCGGATCTGCTGTTCTCGGTGCCAGGTCTGGATGCTGTCCCCATGCCGACGGTGATCCAGCCCAAGGCCTACCAGGACACCCTGGGCCTGCGCGTGGGGGGCGACGTGGACCCCCTGGGCGGCTTCTTGCCAGGTCTGCTGACCCTGCGGGGCGGCGTACTGTACGAGACCAGCGCCATCCCGGACAGCACGCTGGATGTCTCGCTCATCGACGCCGAGAAGTGGGGCATCAGTACCGGCGTCGAGCTGGCCTACGCCGGCGTGCACCTGCGCGTCGCTTACCAGCACCGTTTCCTCGCCGAGCGCACGGTCAACGACACCGTGGCCTCGGTGATCGCTCCGCTGGGCGACATCCTCGGCTACGAGACGCGCACCGCCGCGGCCAACGGCGTCTACAAGGCAAGCTTTGATGTGGGGGCCGTAGCTCTGACCCTCGATGCCATGGAAATGTACGACTACTTCGCAGAACCCAGGCCCTAGGTCTGGGTCCACACGGGGGTTCTGTCATGGCCACGGCCATCGTCGTCGGTGCACCCACTCCCTTCGGGCGCGAGGTCTGCGCCGAGCTGTCCGCCCAGGGCGTCGCCACCATCGCCGTTGTGCACGATGACCCGGCGACCCAGGCGTCCTGGGCCGCGCGCATCCAGTACAACAGGGTCCGGGTCGACGTGTTCCCGGCCAACATCCAGGCTGCGGCGTCGCTGATCGCTCGCATGAAGCCCACGCACCTGATCCTGACCACGGGCTGCACCCTGGGGCGAGCCACGGTGATGCGTGCGCTCGGCGTCCCGGCCAGCAACTACGAGGAAGGCAACTTCAAGATCACGGACATGTACATTGACGCCATCATCAAGGCCCAGCACCACGCTCACATCGCCTACCTGTCAGCTGTTGGCGCGTCGGCGCGCTCCAGCGACAAGGCGCTGACCGCCCTGGCGGCCGCCGAGCAGAAGCTGCAGTTCTGCACCCTCCCCTACACCATCCTGCGCGCGCCCCCGCTCATGGAGTACGGGAACTCGGGGGCCATGCTGCCTCTCAAGCTCTGGGCCCACATGCGCCGTGGACTGTACAGCGGGCTCGGCCTGGTCGGGATGCGCGCGTTTGCTTCTGCGCGCAAGCCGGGCGACCCCCGCACCGTCGCGCGTGCCTTGCTCGACGTGGCATTGGGTGAGGGCGTGACCAGCGGCGTGCTCGAGCCCCACCAGCTGGGGCTGTGATACCTGATCTGGTTGAAGCGGATCGGTCGTGAGGCACTGCCTTCACCGGCGATTCTTCCTGTCCTGGGCACGCTTGAAAAAAAGTGCCGCTGGCGTTTACCACGGCACCTCGTAGTACAGCTGATAGGCACTGATGTTGCCGCAGCTCTGGCACAGGAAGTGGTGGATGTTGACGTCGCCCAGCGACAGGAAGGGATCGATCTCACCCCAGTAGTGGCTGTTGACCCCTTCCTTGATCGCGGTCTTGCGCTTCTGCATGCCCTCGCAGCGCGGGCACACAGTCGGCGGCCGGGGCTTCCACTGGCTCTTGAGCTGCTTCTTGCGACGCTTGCGACGGCCCATGGCCACCATGTTAGCGCAGCGTGAGGCTGCGCCAAGCGTCGCGTGCAGCGGTTGTGCTTGGATGCCGAACGTGCTTGACAGAGACAACCACGTTGTCGACGGTGCAGGTCATGATGAAGAAGGTCAGCGACGGGAGCCATGCGGACCGCGATCTGCGGCGTGGCTTCATGACCAAGCACATGATCAAGGGCGCTGCCGGCGGTATCCGCGGCGCCGACTACCTGGATCACGAGGCTGAGTTCCTGGATCGACGCGATAGCGCGGCCTCGGTCAACCTGCGTGCCAGCGACCAGGAGCGCGCCCTGGCCGAGAAGCTCATGAAGCTGGCGGCCCAGGGTGGCGCTCCAGCCCAGGCGCAGACGGTCAAGGCGATGAGCAGCACGGTCTCCGCTGCCATCGTCGACGCGGTGGATACGCGACAGGTGGTGAATGTCAGCGCGGCGCGTGCCGAGAATGAGCGCGCGACGCCGAAGGAGAAGCTCGAGGACGAGCGGGTCAAGCGGAAGCTGCTGCTGCGCGATCCTGAGCCCGTCGACGACGATTTCGAGGACGACGAGGACGAGGCCGCTGGCGAGGACGACATCGAGTGGGTGGGTCCCTTTGCAGACGAGGGTGTGGACGCCGCCCTGGCCGCGTCCAGTCTCGAGCAGATCAGCCGGCTCATCGACGATCCCGAGGCCGAGATGCGCGTGTACGGGACGCTGCGCCTGCTCGACCCTGCCGACATGCGCGCGGGCCTGGGCTCACCGCTCCGGGTGGCACGACACCTGCGCGTGATCGCGGACCGCATGCTGCAAAGCGGGCAGTTCTCGCGGGATGAGGTGCTGCAGTACCTCACCGGATGTTTCGTCAACCTGGGTCATGAGTTCGGGGGCAGCGCGCTGCGCTCCTTCGCCTTCAACGTCGGCATCAGCCAGATCTACCCGCTCGAGGTCCTGGCCCACGCCAGCCGGGTGCTCCCGGATTTCTTGCCCCGGACCACGCTGGCTCCGTTCATCACAGGCCGCAAGCGACGCCGTCTCAAGGCCGGCAAGGTCGCGACCCTCACCTGCGATCCCTCGATCAAGATCACCGGCTTTGCGCTCAAGGGCGGCGGCGAGCCCGGCTACCAGTTCGCGCCGCGCTCCGATCCTGGCGAGTTCGCCCTGTGCGTCCTCACACCTGGTTACTTCACCCTGCTGCTCATGGGTCTGGATGTGCATGGCCTCGAGCGCATCCAGGAAATCCGGCTGGCCGTCGAGGACCAGGTCACCGGTGAGATCCCGGGAGAGGATCCCGATCTCGCCGAGGCCAGACAAAAAGCCGAAGCAAGGCAGCAGCGTGAGGACAAGAAGAAGGCGGTCGCGAGCCCCGCGCCACCCCGAAAGAAGAAGAAGAAGAAGAAACCGCCGGTGTTTCCCGGCTAGACCCACGGACGATGTCAGCGCACCTCTGTGCCAGGACATGCGAGGAGATGAACATGGCCGAATTCCACTATCAGAAGCCTTTTCCCCTGGCCCCGGACCCGACCGTCTACAAGCACCTGAGCAGCGACGGCGTGAAGGTGCAAAAGCTGGGCGACCACACGTTTCTCGTCGTCGAGCCCGCGGCGCTCACGCGCCTCGCCCAGGACGCCATGCGCTACCTGTCTTTCTTCCTGCGCGCCTCACACAACGAGCAGGTGGCAAAGATCCTCAAGGACCCCGAGGCCTCGCCCAACGACAAGTTCGTGGCTCGCACCTTTCTCAACAACGCCGTCATCGCGGCCGAGGGCCAGCTGCCCCTTTGCCAGGACACCGGCACGGCCACGATCGTGGGCAAAAAGGGTCAATTCGTGTTCACGGGTGGTCACGACGAGGAGGCCCTGAGCCAGGGCATCTACAAGACCTACACCGAGGAGAACCTTCGCTACTCGCAGGTGGCGCCCCTGACCATGTACGAGGAGAAGAACACGGGCAGCAACTTGCCAGCGCAGATAGACCTCTACGCCAGCGATGGCGACGAATACCACTTCCTGTTCGTGGCCAAGGGCGGCGGCAGCGCCAACAAGACCTACCTGTTCCAGGAGACCAAGGCGCTCCTCAACCCCGACAGCCTCGAGAAGTTTCTCGTCGAGAAGATGAAGACCCTGGGCACCGCGGCCTGCCCGCCCTATCACCTGGCCTTCGTCATCGGCGGCACCTCGGCCGAGACCAACCTCAAGACCGTCAAGCTCGCCAGCGCACGCTACCTCGACGAGCTGCCGCGCGAGGGCAATGCCCACGGCCAGGCCATCCGCGACGTCGAGCTCGAAGAACGGCTGCTCAAGGCGGCACAGAAGCTCGGCATCGGCGCCCAGTTTGGTGGCAAGTACTTTGCCCATGACGTCCGGGTCATCCGCCTGCCGCGCCACGGCGCCAGCTGCCCCGTGGGCATGGGCGTCAGCTGCTCGGCCGATCGCAACCTCAAGGCCAAGATCACCAGGGATGGACTGTTTCTGGAGCAGCTCGACGAGAACCCGGCACAGTGGATCGTGCAGGGCGAGCGGCCGTCGTCCGCACCACACGACATCGTGAAGATCGACCTCAACCAGCCCATGAGCGACATCCGCGCGGCGCTGGCCAAGCACCCCGTGAAGACAATCGTCTCGCTGTCCGGCACCATGGTGGTGGCGCGCGACATCGCCCACGCCAAGCTCAAGGAGCTGCTCGACAGCGGCAAGGACCTGCCGCAGTACTTCAAGGATCACCCTGTGTACTACGCCGGCCCGGCCAAGACCCCCAAGGGCATGGCGTCGGGCTCTTTCGGCCCGACCACAGCCGGTCGCATGGACTCCTACGTCGACCTGTTCCAGAGCAAGGGCGGCTCGATGGTCATGATCGCCAAGGGCAACCGCTCGCAGCAGGTCACCGATGCGTGCAAGAAGCACGGCGGCTTCTACCTGGGCAGCATAGGCGGACCCGCGGCGGTGCTGGCCAAGGAGAACATCAAAAAGGTCGAGGTCCTCGACTACGCCGAGCTGGGCATGGAAGCGGTGTGGAAGATCGACGTGGTGGACTTCCCAGCCTTCATTCTGGTCGACGACAAGGGCAACGACTTCTTCCGGCTGCTCTAGGAGGGCGTCGGGCGCCCCCCTCTGCCGTCGAAGTGAATTCGACGGCCTTCACCCCTGCCAGCGTTGATCTGAGGATCTGTCGATCGTCGGTCGTCAGGATCAGCCGATGCGCCGCCGTCGCGTCGAGAACGCCAGCACTGCGGCGAAGAAGAGCAAGCTGGTCAGGGAACTGGCGTCGGAGCAGCCACCGCAGGCCTCGCGCGGACACACACCCCCGGCCACGCACACCCCGCTCACGCAGTCGAGGCCGGCCTGGCAGTCGGTCACGGACTCGCAGGCCTGACCGACGCCGGCCTTGGTCGCGCAAGCATAGGCGCCATCGCCGAGGGCAGCACAGCGCAGGTCAGGCCCGCAGTCGTCGTCGCCGCTGTAGCCGCAGACCTCGCCCACCGACAGAAAGGGCACGCAGCTGTAGCCCCAGCCCGCGTCGCCCTGGACGTAGTCACAGCGCGCGTCGCGGCAGGTGTAGTCGCTGCTCGATCCGCAGTCCTCACCCAGACCCGGCGCCTGCACACAGGTCGAGCTGGTGTCGTCGCAAAAGTAGCCGGCCGGACAGCTGGAGCTGTACTGGCAGGGATCCCCGGGCTGCGCCGGGGGTGTGCCCTGCTGGCAGGTCCCCGCGCCGCCGTCGACGCCGCTGCAGCGCAGACTCGACGAGAACATCGAGGCGGGCTCGGGCTCGCGGCAGCTGGCGCTGAGGTCGTGGCGCTCGGCGCAAGCCTGGCCCTGCAGGGGCTGGCGTGTGCAGGTGCCCGTGGTGGCGGTGGCACCGGATCGTGCGCAGTACACGTAGCTGCCCATGCACGAGCCGCGCAGCGACAGCGGCAGGCCCAGCGCCTCGCAGCTCTGCCCCTCGGCCGATCGCAGGGCACAGGTGCCCTGTCCGTCGTCCACCGCCCCCTGGCAGAAGTTCTGCACCGAGAGGCAGGTGCCCTGCAGGGCCTCGTCGTCGACGTCGACGTAGCAGATGCCGTCGAGCTCGGCCAGGGGCCGGCACTGCCCGCGCACGCAGCTCAGGCCGGGCAGGCAGCTGCCCACGTCGGGGCCGCAGGTCTGCTCCTGGCCGCGGTAGGCCCGGCAGTACTCGGGTCCCCCGTCGGTGCTGCTGGCGCTGCAGGGGCTGCACAGCTCGCAGGCTGTGCTGTGGCCCGTGCACAGCTGGCCAGCAGGCCGCGGAGGCCCGCACACGCCGCCGTCAAAGGTCCCCGGGCCGCAGCGCAGGCTGTCGGCGCAGGCCCCCCCGGCACAGGCCTGGCCGTCGCCCGGGAGCGGCCGGCAAAAGCCCTGGTCGTCGCAGGTCAGGCCGTCGTCACAGACCCACTCGCCGGCGTCCAGCTCGCCACAGCGCTGCCCTTGCAGGGCGATACCGGCGTCGGTGCCGGGCGGTGGCGCCACGCATATTTCGTTCTCGCAGTCGCCGCTGTCCGCGCACAGGTCGAAGGCGTCGCAGCTGTTGCCCGTCGCCACGTAGACAGCACAGGTGCCTGTGCAGCCGTCAACACGGCGCTTGCAGTGCTGCTCAGCGCCGCATTCCCAGTGCTCCTGGCAATCGCCGCCCGTCGCCACCAGGCCCACCAGCCAGTCGCTGCATGCCTCCTCGGTCGCCAGGGCGTCGTAGCCACCCGCGTCCTGCGCCGCCGAGAACACCCCGAACAGGCCTCCGTGCTCATCGAAGAACTGCCGTCCCTGGCGCAGACAGCTCAGGGCCCGCACCCCGTCGTAGCGCGCGCGACCGGCCTGCTCCGAGGCCCGGATGCGCGTCCCCAGAGCCCGCGGCCAGGTCGGGGCATCGGGGATGCACTCGGTCTTGAGCAACTCGGGTGAACCCCCGATGTAGTCGTAGGTGCGCTCCTCGACGCTGCCACCGCAGCTCTGCACGGTGGCGAGCGGGTCGAAGCCAGCCATCCCGGCGGCCAGAGAGTAGGTGAAGAACAGCATGTAGCGGTTGCTGCCCGAGGTGATGGCCTCGCACAGTCGGTCCAGGGGCAAGTCGCTGGCCGCGAGCAGGGTGCCCTGGGGCCAGGTGTAGGCGTCGCCGGTGGTCACGCCGCCATCGCGCTGGGTGCCGGCGTCGCGCGTCGAGGGAGTCTTCTCCACGCACCCATTGCAGCCGCTGAGCGAGCCGACACTGGCGAGCAGGCAGGTCGCCAGCACGAGGCGATTCAGCATGGGACACCTCCTGTGTGCGGCAGTGATAGCACGCTGTCGGTGCCCCCTGCGAGCCATGGACTGGCCGGCCCCCGCCGTCGGGTCAAAATGACTGCAACATAACTCTGGTCAGTGATTCTTCCGGGGCGTGACCCGGCCCCGGGGATACGCAAAAAATGCGCTTTGACGTCTTGAGTTAGGAACTTTTACATGTTCTCTACACCTCTCGGTGGCGCGATGTGGTGACCTGATCACCAGCTTGGTCACCCGGGAGAACTGTTGCCCCACGACCCCGAAAAAGAGCGCCGCGTGCTCGAGGCCGCGCTGCCCCTGTTCGTGAAGCAGGGCCTGCGCCACACCACCGTGGAGCAGATCGCGGCCTCCGCGGGCATAGGCAAGGGCACGGTCTACCTGTACTTCGAGAGCAAGGGCGGCATCCTGCTGGCCATCGCCCGACGCGAGGCCGGCGAGCTGCTGCGCAAGGTGCGCAGCGCGGTGCGCCGCGAGCACGACGCCACAGGCCAGCTGCGCGCCTTCTTGCAGGCCCGGGTGCAGGGCGTGCGCGACCTCCTGAGCGTCCACGGCATCGCCGCGGACCTGATGCGTGAGCTCAGGCCAGACATCGAGTCGCTGTACCAGGAGTTCAACCTGGCCGAGCGCGCCATCGTCGAGGACATCCTCGAGGGCGGCGTCGAGCGCGGCGAGTGGCGCGTGGACGACGTGGCCATGGCCAGCCTGGCCATCTCGGCCTCGCTGCGCGCCCTCGAGGAGCCCTGGCTGTACGAGGGCCGCGAGCTGAGGCAAGCACAGAAGGTCGATGCCCTGCACGCGCTGTTCATCCAGGGCCTGCGCAACCTGTCCTCCCCCGCCCGTCCACGAGGTGTCCGGTCATGAATGTCCTGGTCTCCCTGCTGCAGCGCGCGCGCCTCATCATTCTGCTCGTCACCGTGGCCCTCGCGGTGGGTGCTGCCTTTCTGCTACCGCGGTTGCGCATCGAGACCAACCTGATGAACTTCTTGCCCCCCGACGACATCGAGCTCGGCTTCTTCAAGGAGACCGGGCAGGTGTTCGGTGGCAACTACATCGGCATGGCCGCGCTCGAGGCGGACGATGTGCTCAGCGCACCGGCCCTGGTCGCCCTGCGCGACGTGACCCGCACCCTGCAGCAGGTGCCCGGCGTGGCCAGCGTGCTGAGCCTGTCCAACGTCATGGACATCCAGAAGACCGCCGACGGCATCGCGGTCACCGAGCTGCTGCCCGAGGACCCCGCCAGCCTCGACCCGGCGGCCCTGGCCGCGCTGCGCACGCGCATCCTGGCCAGCGAGCAGTACACGTCGGCCTTCGTCACCCCTGATGCCAAGACGGCCGCCGTGATGGTGCGCCTGCGCCCCGACACCGACGAGGAGAGCGTGGCGCGCGCCATGCGCGCGGCCTGCGCCGAGCACTGGACCCTGGGCGCCGTACACCTCGCTGGCTTTCCGGTGGTCATGGAGTACCTGTTCAGCGCCCTGCTGCGGGACATGAAGGTGCTCACCGCCCTGGTGGCCCTGGCCATCCTGGGGGTGCTGTTCGTCAGCTTCCGGGTGCCCCGGGGCGTGATCTTGCCCCTGGTCACGGTGAGCCTGTCGACCCTGGGTGCCTTTGCCGCGATGGCGCTGAGCGGCACCCCGGCGACCGTGATCTCGGCTGTGGTACCGGTGGTGCTGTTCTCGACGGGGACCGCCTACACCATCCACCTCCTCAACGCCGTGCACCAGGAGTACGCCGAGGGGGTCGAGCGCTGGGAGGCGCTGCGCCGCGCGCTGTCCAAGGTGGGCGTGGCCATCGTGCTGTCGGGCCTGACCACGGTGTTCGGCTTTCTGGCGCTGATGTCGTCGCCCCTGCTGCTGTTCGTGGACTTCGGCCTGTACGTGGCCGTGGGCGTGGCAGTGGCGCTGGTGCTGTCGTTAACCGTGATGCCGGTGGTGATCAGCTTCTTGCCCTCGAAGCCACCGCGCGCCGACGCCGAGCACCGCCACCCGGTCACCGATCGCCTTCTCGGTGGCCTGGCGCGCCTGGTGCACGCGCACCCGGCCGCGGTGGTGCTGACCGCAGTGCTCAGCGCCCTGGGTGGCAGCGTCGGCATGCTCAAGCTGCGGGGCGACATGGACGTGTTCGGCGTCATCGGCGAGCACAGCCCGCCGAGGCAAGCCCAGGACTTCATCACCCGCGAGTTCGGCGGCACCACGCCGCTCAGCGTGCACGTGCGCGCGGATCTCAAGGACCCGCTGGTGCTGGGCGAGCTGCTCAACGTCGAGAAGCACCTGCGCAACCTGCCGCGGGTCAGCAGCGTGGCCTCGGTGGCCGACGTGATCGCCGAGATGAACCAGAAGCTCAATGGCCTGCGCGCCGTGCCCTCGTCGCGCGAGGGCGTGGCCAGCCTGTGGCTGCTGCTCGAGGGCAACGACATGCTGCGCCAGCTGGTGACCGAGTCCGAGGACAGGGGCATGATCCAGGGCCGCATCGACGAGCAGGACAACCTGAGCCGCAACCGTCTGGTGGACGAGATCAACGCCCTGCTCAGGGCCCATGGCCGCGAGCAGCTGGTCCGCGTTCAGCGCGTCACCCTGGACGACGCGGCGCGTACCCGCCTGGCCTCTCTAGCCGCCGACGACATGCTTGAGCGGCTGGGTCAGGACCTGGCCTTCCGCCAGCTCACGCTGAAGGATCCCTCGACGCTGCGCGCGGCGCTGCTGGCCCAGCAGTCCCGCCCCCTGGCCGCACCGCCCCTCGAGCGCCGCCGCAACCTGATCGACGCCTACCTGGGCGCCGAGGACTGCGACATCGAGATCGACGATCGCGCGCGCATCCCGGAGCTGGCAGCCGCCCTGGCAGCCCTCGACGCGCCCGGCGAAGAGGTGCTGGCCCGGACCCTGGTGGCGTCGCTGCCCGCGCTGGCCGAGGACGCCGAGGGCGTGCAGCTCGCGGCCCGGGCCATGCAACGCCGTCTCGACGAGGACAGCAGGCATCGCGAGCTGGGCAGCCTGCTATCCCACGTGCGCGCCGAGGTGGCGCCCGCGGCCGAGACCTGGACGCCAAGCCTGGAACAGGACCTGCGCGCGGACCTGTCCGGCGTGTTCGAGGACGGATGGGTGGTGACCCCCGCCCAGGCTCGCGATCTGCTCGGCGCCGAGGTGGATGCGAGCACCGTGTCGCGGCTCGAGCTGCATCAGACCGGCCTGCCTGTGATGGGTCAGCGCCTGGACAGCCAGCTCGTGCGCAGCCAGGTGATCAGCCTGATCGTGGCCCTGGTCACCGTGTTCGCCCTGCTCGTCGTGCAGATGCGCTCTCTCGTCGGCAGCCTGATCAGCATCATGCCCATCGTGCTCACGCTGCTGGTCAACTTCGGCACCATGGGCCTGCTGGGCATCAGCGTGAACCCGGGCACCATGATGATCGCGGCCCTCGCCATAGGCATCGGCATCGATTACACGATCCACGTCGTCACCCGGCTGCGCGTGGAGGCCCGGCACGGGCTCGAAGGCGAGGCCCTGCTGGTGACCACCTTGCAGACCACGGGCCGCGCGGTGCTCATCAACGTGGCCTCGGTCGCCCTGGGCTTCGTGGTGCTGGCTGCCTCGCAGCTCGTCATCATGCAGCAGTTCGGGCTGCTGGTGGCGTACTCCATGCTGCTGTGCGGGCTGGGCGCGGTGACCGTGATCCCGGCCCTGGTGATCCTGCTCAAGCCGAGTTTCCTGCGCCGCAACGGGCAGGCACAGGACGCGTAGAGGCCCCACAGGGCCAGGAGGTTGATGTGATGACCTTGCGACACAGGAGCGCGCTGCTGGTGGTGCTGGGCCTGCTTGGGCTGGCGGCCCCGGGCCGCAGCGACGAGGCCCTGGACATCCTGAAGCGAGTCGATGCCAGCTTTGGCGAAGCCAAGGACCAGACGTCGACGATGAAGATGGTGCTCGAGGACGCGGAGGGCAAGACCAAGGAGCGACAGCTCTCGGTGCAGCAAAAGGGTGCGCAGCTGCGCATGGTAAAGTTCCAGAGCCCGGCCGAGGTCAAGGGCGTGGCCTTCTTGACCCTCAGCGACGACGAGATGTACCTGTACATGCCCGAGTTCGGCAAGGTGCGGCGCATCGCCTCGCACCTCAAGAACGACACCTTCATGGGCACGGATTTCTCGTACAGCGACATGGGCGCCTCGGACTACGCCCGGCGCTACGATGGCACCCTGCTCAAGAAGGAGGGCACCCAGGCCACCCTCGAGCTGAAGCCCAAGAAGGGTCAGGACAGCCCCTACAGCAAGCTGCTGCTGGTAGTCGACCTCGAGCGCAACCAGGCGCTCAAGGTCGAACACTTCGACAAGGCGGGCCAGCCCTGGAAGGTCATGGAGTACGACAAGGTCGAGAAGATCTCGGGGCGCTGGGTACCGCGCCTGATCACCATGCGCGATCTGAAGAAGAAGCACGCCACCCGCATGGAGATGGTCGAGATCCAGTTCGACACCGGGCTCAAGGACAGCGATTTCAGCCAGCGCAAGCTCAAGCGCGCGCGCTAGTCAGGGAGCTTTCATGCCCTCGCCCGTCCGTCACCTGGCCTTGCTGGTCGCCATCGCCGGGGCGGTGACCCGACCGATCGCGGCGCGCGCCGACAAGCTCGAACTCTCGGGCTGGCTCAAGCTCGACAAGCGCCTGCTGCTCGAGAACGACGCCGCGCAGCTGCCCATCCACCACGAGGCCAACCTGGGGCTGGCGGCCTTTCCCGCCGATCAGCTCGAGGTGCACCTGGACAGCCGCCTGCGCTTTTACGACTTCGCGGTCACCCAGGGTTTCTCGGGCCTGGGCGATCCCAACCAGGCGGCGCCCCTGGACCTGCTGCTGTGGGACGCCTACGTCGACGTGTTCGACGTCATCGAGGACAGGCTCGACCTGCGCGTGGGCAAGCAGCGCATCGCCTGGGGCACCGCGGATCGCTTCAACCCCACCGACAACCTCAACCCCGACGACCTGTCAGACTTCCTGGACTTCGGCGCCAAGCTGCCCACCTGGGCCCTGCGCGCCGACCTGATCGTCGTCGACGGCTGGCTCAAGCTGCAGGCGGTGTGGCTGCCGGGACCGGTGCCGGCACTGCTGTCGCGCTTCGGCGAGCTGCCCCTGGGCAGCGGCACCACGGGCAGTATCGGCGACCTGACGCCGCCGGGCATCACCACCTCCGTCGGCGACATCTCCCTGGGCCTGCCCCGGGCCGACCCGATGCACAGCATGCAGGCGCTCAAGGCCGCGGGCAGCGCCTTTGGTGTGGATTGGTCGCTGTCGTACTTTCACGGCTACGACGACATCCCCATCGAGAAGGACGTGATGATCCGGCTGATCAGCCCGGTTGAGATCGCGGTCGACGCGGTGGCCATCCTGCCCGAGATCCACGTCGCCGGTGCCGATCTGGCGGGCGAGCTGCTCAGCGTGGGCTGGTGGGTCGAGGCGGCGGTGTTCTTCCCGCAGGAGGTGGCGCTAGCGCTGACCGCACCCACACCCCAGGGCAGCAAGACCGTCGAGGCCGTGATCCTGCACAGCGATCCCTACACCAAGCTCACCGCGGGTCTCGACTACACCTTCTTCTGGGGCAGCTACATCAACCTGCAGTACGTGCACGGCCTGTTCGCCGAGCGCGGTGGCGACCTGCACGACTATTTCGTGCTGGGTCTGCGCCATGGCTTCTTCGACGGCATGCTCACCCTGACCAACGGCGTGGTGTTCGAGACCGATGCCTTCGTCGACGTGGCCCACAACTACGGCGTCAGCGCGACCTACGAGCTGCTGTACAAGCCCTTTGACAACATCGACCTCACGGCTGGACACGTGCTCATCGGCGGCGAGGGCAGCGCCCTGTTCGCCAGCATGCCCCGCGGCGACCAGACCTACATCAAGGCCAGGGTGTCGTTTTGAGGTGGGCACAGACCCTGCTCGGGAGACCGTCCATGATGGGTATTTCGAATCGTGTTGATTCGAGCAGGCTGTGGGGCCCCGCCTTCACCGGCGAGTCTTTTTGTCCTCGCAGGCTCGGAAAAAAGTCCCGCCTGGGCCCCCCACAACGGGACGAACCAACACGATCGCGCGAAGTGGCGCGTGTTGTGCTTGGGGTCCTCGCACTTTCACTCGTGCTCGCACCCTCGTGCTTCTGGGAAGGTCGTTCGGGTCTGGACCCGGCGGCCTTCGAGGTCTTCGATTTCGAGAACTACCAGCGCGCCATCGTTGGCTACTGCCAGAACGACGCCGACCAGGCCGCCCTCACCGACCCCGCCCTCGACCTCGAGGCCGAGGTCAGCGCCTGCTCCTACGAGTGCCTGCTCAACGAGCTGATGTCGACCTGCGTGACCCGCTGCGTCCAGGACGAGGTTGGGCTCACCGAGGAGTGCGCGCGCTGCTACGGCGACAACACCGAGTGCGTCCTGCACAACTGCATCAACGACTGCGTCGACGGCAACTCGCCGGCCTGCACCACCTGCCGCGATCAGTACTGCACGGCGGCCTTCGAGGCCTGCAGCGGCTGAACGTGCGCGGGCTGCCGCGAAGAGCTGCGGCCTCGTGCCATCCGGATGTGCCAACCACGTTCGCAGCCTCCGCACGCATTTTCCCTGATCTGCGATAGGCTGCGGCGCACGGGGCCCTGCCGGGCCTTCTCGGGGAGGCTGCCATCGACGCCGCCATTCAGCTCGCCGTGGTGCTGGTGCTGGCCATCCTGGGCTTCGCCCTCATCGGCTTCGTCGTGGTGGTGCGCGCCATCTTCGGCAAGAAGAAGGTGCCACCCCTCGAGCCGGGCGCGACCCTGGGCCGGCGGGAGAGACTCGCCATCGTCGAGGAGGTCCTGGGTGCGGACATGCCACCCGAGCTGGCCGAGGAGCTCAGGCGCTGGCGCCTCGGGCTCGTTGGTTCGATCGGTCGGGCTCCAGAGGCTGTCGCGAACGCCCCGGAGGAAGCAACCGACGCCCACCTCGACGGGCCGGACGCTGCCGCCCCACAGCCCGCGATCCTGACAGCACCTGCCGATGCACCCTTGACCGGTGGCCCTGACCTCGTCGGCCTGGCTGCAGAGCCTGCAGCGGCCGGCGGGCTTGAGCCGGAGCAGGAGGCCCCCCCCATCCCACCCCGAAACCATGCCCTGGCAGTGGGGGACAGCAGGTCTGACGACGAGGACCAGGACCTAGGCGATGCGGGCCTGGCGGACGGCTTCAGCGTCCCCGGTGGCACGCTCGAGGTGAGTCCCGACATGGCGCGCCTGGCACAGCGCGCGCGGCCCGGCCTGGGCGCCTTTCTGTCCTTCGAGAACATCATCTTCTTGCTCTCGGCCGTGCTCATCCTCGGCGGCTCCCTGTACTTCGCGGCCGTCACCTGGAGCCGCGTCCCCGGCACCTGGCAGTACCTCTTCGTCGAGCTCATCACCGCCTTCTACGGCGCGCTCATGCTGGTGGGCGCGCGCATCCTGATCCGGCGCCTCAAGCTCGACAGCGCCGCGCGCACCCTGGTGGCCATCGCCAGCGGCGTGAGCTTGCTGTGCGCGGCCATGGGCGCTGCGGCCTTCTTCCAGAGTGGCGTGGCGGGACTGATCGGCACGCTGGTGGCGGCGGGCTTTGCCCTGGCCTGCGGCAGCGCCCTGCTGCGGCTGCTCGACCTCCCCGTCGAACGCTCGCCCTTCTTCGCCGCCTCTGCCGCCCTGCTCACCCTCGCCGGCGGCGCCCAGGTCCTGGGCTCGGGCCCGGGCGCGGGTCTGGCCGTGCTCCTCGCCTCGGGTCTGGCGGTGATGCTGTTCGTGCCCCGCGACCGCGAGCTACAGCCCTTGCACGGCGTGATCGCGGCGGCCGTGCCGGTGGTGGGCCTGCTGCTCGCCGCCCCCGGAGAGATCGCGCTGGCGCACACGGCCCCGGCCCTGGCCGTGCTGGCCTGGCTCAGCGTCGAGGTCCGGGCGCGCGGCCATCGCTGGATCCCGCTGCCGGCAGTGCTGCTGGTCGGCCTGGCCATGATCCTGTCGCTGTCGTCGCTGGGCGCCGTGGCGGTGACCGCCCTGGTGGGTGTGGCCGTGCTGTGGCGCGCGGCCGAGCCACCAGTTGCCGTGGACGATACCAAGCTCGACGGCTTCTCCCTGCTGGCCGGCATCGCCGCAGGCCTGCTGTGGGTCTACCTGTCCGTGGCCTGGGCGCCGTCCATTGGCCTGTTGATGTCGCGCGAAGCCATCGACTGGCTGGTCGACCTCGTCACCAGCCCGGGCGAGCAAGTGAGCGCGTCCTGGGACGGCCTGGCTGCCCTGCCCGTGCTGGCCCTGGCGCTGTGGGAGAGCGCGCGCCGCCGTCGCGTCCAGGGCGACAGGGCGCGCGCCATCGTGGCCGAGCTCAGTGGCTTTGGCGTGTTCGTCGTCGGCAGCGGCCTCACCATGGCCACCTTCGAGCGCCAGCCCGTGCCCAGCGGCATCATCTTGCTCTTGCTGGCCGGTGCCTGGGGTTTCTGGTCCTTCCGTCGCCACTCGGCGCTGCGCCTGGCCGCGGCCCACATCGTGCTCCTGCTGGGACTGCTCAGCCTGGGTTCCTCGATCAGCGATTTCTGGGCAGCCCTGCTCCCCGGCCTGGCAGCGATGGCCATGGCTGCGGCCCCCTCGCGCAGCGCCCGTAGCGTGGCTTGCCTGGCGGCCCCGGGTTTTGCTCTGGCCCTGGTGGCGGACGGGCACTCACACCAGGTGTGGCCCACCATCATTCTCGTCGTCACCGGCGTGCTGGCGCTGTGGCAGCCGGGTCTTGAGCGGCGCACGGTCGTGCGCGCCTTCGGACCACCGCTCTTGCTCCTGGGCTGGCTGGTGCTCCTGCTCATGGACCCCTCGGGGTCAGCGAAGCCCCTGCTCGACGACGATCTGGTCCTAGCCGCGATGGCAGTGTTCGTGCTGGCCTGCGCCGTGGTGGTCGCCACCTGGCGTGGACCGCGCTTCCTGACCATAGAGACCAACATCGCGGCCCTGGGCCTGGCCTTCATCGGCACGGCCATCGCCATGGATCACGGGCCGGGCTACGACGAGACCGCCATCAACGGTGGCGCGGCCATCGTGGCCTTGCTGGCGCTGCTACTCACGCCGCGCGGCGCGGACAGGCGCTGGCTCGGCCTCAACTGGCTGATCACGGCCTTCGCCCTGCCCATCGCGGTGGCTCCCCTGTTCGAGGCGGAGGTGGCCTGGCCCGGAGCGGTCGCTGCCAGCGCCGGCACCGTGGCGCTGTTGCTGTGGAGCAGGCGCGAGCGCGCGGCCTGGCTCGGCGGCTTCGCCTTCGTCGAGTGGCTGGTGGCGGCCCTGTGGTGGACCTTGCTGGTGGCCACCTTCTTCTCGACTGGTGGCGGCGAGGAGCGCGTGCTGACGGTGCTGGGCATCGTCGCCACCGGGGTTGGCGGCGGCATCGCGGTCGTGGGCCAGCGCCTCTCGGCCGCAGGACCCGGCCTGGTGCGCGGCTTCAGCGTCACCTACCTGCTGTTCGCCCTGGGGCTGGGCCTCATCGGCATGACCGCCGTGGACCATCCCAAGGGCGTCGACGTGGTCATGGCCCTGGTCAACCTCGGTGGCATCGCCGGCTTTTCGTGGTTCCTGGCCACGCGCCACCGCAGCGGCTGGCTCATCTACCTCACCGAGGCCGCGGTGGTGGGCCTTTACGGCTACCTGCGGCTGCGCACCGACCTGCTCGACGGCCTTGCCGGCTACGACGGCGTGGTGCTGGTGGCCGGCGCCCTGGCGTTCACGGGCGTATCACGCCTGCTCGAGGACGCGAGGGCTGAACTCGGCGCCAGGCAATCGAGGCACCTGGCCGCAGTGCTGCCCCTCGTCGTGCCCTTCGTCTCGGAGTGGGATGGCAGCTTCTCAGACTCCCTGGGCATGGGCCTGGTCAGCGCCCAGTACGCCCTGCTGGCGCGCCTGGGCGGTGGGCAGCGCTACGCGTGGCTGGCGGCACTGGCGCTCAATGCACTGCTGTTCCCGATCTGGATCCGCCACAGCGTCGAGACGCCCATGGCTTACCTCATGCCCGTGGGCATGACCCTGATGGTGATGGCGCGCCTGTACCGTGAGGCCCTGCGCGCGGCGGCTCCGGTGCTGCGCACCCTGGCGGCGCTCATCGTGCTGGGCTCGACCTCGCTCGAGAGCTTCTCCTTCGACACCCTGCTGCCGGCCGTGCTCCTCGGCGCCCTGTCCGTGGGCGCGGTGCTGCTGGGCATCGCCTGGCGCCAGCGCGCCTACCTGTACATGGGCTTCGCCTTCCTGCTCCTCGACATCGCCGTCAACTTGACCCACTGGGGCATGAGCTCGCGCCTCATCGCTGGCACCCTGGGCGTGGTCGCGGGTGTGGCGCTGTTCGCGCTGGGCGTCAGCGTGGCCAGACACAAGGAGGAACTCCTGTCGCGCTACAGGAGAGTGCAGGAGTGGGAGTGGTAGGGAGCCGATCGGTGGCGAGTACGAGTCCCAGGCTAGGGCGTCAGGCGTCCTCGGAGCCCGCGTCCTCCAGACCCCCATCCTCGACGGCCGCATCCTCGAGGGCGGCGTCGGTCGACGAGGTGGCATCCACGCTCGCCCCGGCGTCCTCGCTCACACCGGCGTCACCGCTCGCGGCATCGGCCGGACCGCTCGCATCTGCGGCGACGGCACTGTCCGCGGTACCCGCGTCCGTCGCCGGATTGAAGGTGGTGCAGACCTGGGTGCGGGTCATCGAGCCCACCAGAGACATTTCGTAGTTCCCAGTCACCTCGCCCACGTCGGCCTCGAAACCACCCTCGTTGATCTCGCACTCGCCGTCGCTATCCAGGTCCGAGAAGAAGCGCACGTGGTAGTGCACGCTGGGTTGGGTCAGGTCCGTCCACACGAAGGTGAAGAAGCCGTCGGTGATGGTGGAGAGCAGCACGCTGCTCACCAGCGCACCGCCATCATCGAGCACCACGGCGTAAGCGTCGTTGGTGACGCCGTGCGCGCCGAAGCCCGTGCCGGTGATGGTCAGGTCCCACGGTGGCGGTGTGCTGCTGTCCGGGCTTCCGCCGTCGGTGGACGAGGTGAAGCTCGCGCAGACGTCGTCGAAGGTCGAGCGACGCGTGACGCTCAGATTCACGTCAGCGGTCACCGCGGCCACGCTCTCCTTCCAGGCCTGATCGCTGGCCAGGGTGCAGGCGCCGTCGGCATTCTGGTCTGCGTAGTAGTGAACCTCGTAGCGATGGCCACTGACCAGGATCTCGGCCCAGGTGAAGCTGAAGCTGGCGCTCGACGGGATGCTGGTGCTGTCCGTGTGCACCACCTGGTTGCTGGCGTCGAGGTCGATGACGACGACACGCAGCTGCTTGCCGATGTTGGCGGTGAAGCTCTCACCGGCGAACTTCAGGTCGAAGTGACCGTTGGTCGAAGCCTTGCAAGTGCCGTCGACGCAGACCGAGTCCGGTCCACAGGGATTGCTGTCGCTGCACTCGAGGTCCCCGGGGGGACAGGCCGTCAGCACGCCCACGCTCAAACATGCCATCGCGATGTGCATTCTCTTCATCTGAAATCCTCCTCTGTCGCGAGTGACCTTCTGGTCTCACTCTTCCAAGCAGTAGAGCATGATATCGGCCGTGGTGCAGGCCCGCGTGAACGCGAAGGTGCTCTCGGCGCCAGCCAGGTTGGGTCGGCCGACCCGTCCGCTTCCGCTGGCGCTGCTCCAGTTGCCGCAGCTCTCCGCCGCGAGGGCGACGTTCAACAGATCGGCCCCTGTCCAGGCCTTGGCGCTCTTGTCGAGATAGTTGAGCCAGAGTGTCACGTTGAGGGGTGCCAGCAGACCTGGGCCGGTGGCAGCCAGGGTGCCATCGAGCACCGTGACCCCGTCGGGGCGGACCCAGTCCTGGCCCGGGGTGAGCCTCGAGATCGCGGAGGTGCTCTCCGTCGCCAGCAGAGCCTTGAAGGTGCTGTAATTGCCGGTCGCCGCGGCCTCGGTGTTACAGAAGTCATCTGCCGCGGTGATGCCGCCCGAGCCAGGCACAAAGAACGACGCGGTGATGAAGGCCAGGCGCTTGTTCGCGGTCGATGGTGCCAGCACCTGGTCCGCAGTGCCGAGGTTGCCAAAGCAGTACAGGTGCGCGGGATCGACGCAGTTGCCGTCCATGTTGTCGGTCCAGCTCTGGGTGCCACCTGTCATCGAGCCGACGGTGGTCACGCCCGCACTCGTACTCCAGTCCGAACAGTTGGAGCTTGTCGTGCCGTTGGCCAGGGTCCCGGTGAAGACGCTGGTGAGCGCGGACCACATGTCGCCGGTCTCGTCGACAGATGGAGGAGCCAGGACCTGGCCAGCCAGCAACCAATCCTTGCT
>JBDRCO010000060.1:0-33886 GCA_043821645.1 Pseudomonadota bacterium
GGGGAAGCTGAAGTCCACATCGTAGGTGCCGGGGTAGATCTTCATGCTGTAGGTGGTGCTGCCCCCGTCAAACTCGCGCGTGTAGGTGTAGCCGCTGTCCACCTCGACGAAACTCAGGCGCCACTCGGCGTAGGACGGACCATGCACGTCCTCGATGCTGCTGCCGTCCCAGTGCACCTGTCCGCTCAACGTGACCAGGGTCGGGTTCACATCCAGGGTCGTTGGCGTATTCACGGCCTCGTGGCTCGCCACCCGCACCGCGCCGCTGACCTGGTCCTCGAACACGCCGCTGTAGGGGAAGCTGAAGTCCACATCGTAGGTGCCGGGGTAGATCTTCATGCTGTAGGTGGTGCTGCCCCCGTCAAACTCGCGCGTGTAGGTAGAGCCGCTGTTCACCTCGACGAAACTCAGGCGCCACTCGGCGTAGGACGGACCGTGCACGTCCTCGATGCTGCGGCCGTCCCAGTGCACGCTGCCGACAACCTGGACCAGGCTGGGGTTGACGTCGAGCGTGGTCGCGCTGCTGATCGTCTTGCGGCTGGCCACCCGTACCGCGCCGCTCACCTGGTCTTCGAACACGCCGCTGTAGGGGAAGCTGAAGTCCACATCGTAGGTGCCGGGGTAGACCTTCATGCTGTAGGTCGTGCTACCGCCATCGAATTCCCGGGTGTAGGAGGCCCCTGTGTTCACATCGACGAAACTCAGGCGCCACTCGGCGTAGGACGGACCGTGCACGTCCTCGATGGTGCGGCCATCCCAGTGCACGCTGCCGTTCAGGGTCACCAGCATCGGGTTGATGTCGAGCGTACAGCCAGCCGCGCACAGATCCTGCGACGACAGACAGGCCGGCGCTGGATCGCACTGGCCGTCCTGCGAGCAGATCTCATCGTCACTGCAGGTTCCGCAAGCGGCTCCACACACCGGGTCAGGCCCGCACTGGCGCGTGCCACACTGCGGAGCGCACGCTTGCTGGCAGCCCGTGCTGTCTATGCTCAGACAGTTATCCGCACACCGGAGCTCGCCTCCAATCCCATTGTAGTCAGCGCAGGTCAGACCCCCGAAGTCGCTCGTGTCGCAAACCTCGGCATTGCCGTTGACGATGCGGTCGCCACAGCTGCTGGGAGCCGTGCAGGCCGAGCGGTCGAAGTCCGCACAGTTGAGCAGGCAGCGCAGGGTTCCTGGCCCCAGATCCAGGCTCTCACAGGTCTGACCAGCGAGGTCCACCCCATCGCAGAGCTCGACGCCGTCACGCTGGCCGTCGCCACAGCCCGTCGGCGCATTGCAGTTCGATCGATCGAAGTCGCGGCAGTCGGGACGGCAGGCCAGCACACCGCCGCCAAAGCCCAGGCCCTCGCAGTTCTGGTTGTCCAGGTCAGAGCCATCGCATACCTCGTCGCGCTGCTGCCTGTCATTGCCGCACACCGCGCGAGAGGGCGTGGCCGTGCTGTCCGGGCCGGCAGGGGTGGTCGGGCAGGCCAGGGGCGCCCACAGGATGGTCAGCAGGGAACAGCGAGCGACCAGACGAGGGCGCAAGGACATGGCGGGCTCCTGGACATCTGCATGTGGGTCCTGCCCTCAAGATGCCGGAATCCTGGAGCGGTCGCAGCTGTGGTCGGGGTCGGGGGAAAGTCTGTCCCGCTGGGCTCCGCTGAACCCCGGGTGCTCCCTCGACCTTCTCGGCCCGGGAGGTCCCTCGACGGATGCCGCGGCAAGCCTGGATACAGGTCCAGCCGCCCGTCACGACCGCTTGGGCAGAGGTTGTGCAGATGCGAAGCGAGGTGTCGCTGGGCGAGGAGGTCTGTTGTCCGTGCCCGCGCCTACTGTTCCACGCACAGCAACCGGGAACTCTGGTCGCACGACACGGATCCGCCACCGATGGCGTCGGCGGTGGTGAGGTCGCTGGAGCCGAAGTCGCCTGTGACACTGTTGCTGTTGGAGGCCCAGGTGCCGCCGCACATCTGGCTCGGCACAGAAGTCCAGTTCCAGTCCAGTCCTGTCCAGTAACGCTCCTGGTTGAAGTGGGTCGAGTTGTCAAAGGTGTTGGTGTTGCCCGAGGCTCCGAAGTCGAACACACCGGCAGCGTCCGAGGTGAAGATGGGGGTGACACCATCGGCGCGCAGGTACTGGGTGTTGGGCTTGAAAACCCAGTCCACATGCTCGGCCGTGCCACTGGTGGTGCAATTGGCACTGGTGCAGGCCACACGGTTCACACCGTCGACGATCAGGGCCTTGTAGGTGCCGGCATTGGGATTGGCCGCGCTGGTGTTGCACAGGTGGTCAGCCGACGCGATGGCGTTGCCCTGGCCGCCCGCTGCGACCAAGTCACCGTCATGGTTCGAGACCGTGACGAAGATCAGGTATCCAGGAGGCGTGGCTGCGTCCTCGACGGCAGCATCCGCGACCGCAGCGTCCTCGACGACACCGGCATCCGTCGACACCGCACCATCCTCGGCCGCAGCATCCACCGACGTCGAGGCATCGCTTGTCGTCGCGGCGTCACCGGCTCCGCCGTCCACCGTCGAGTGCGACCCCAGATCCGCGGCGTCGCGCGGGATCAGCTTGAAGGCGCTGAAGGCGTAGTGCCAGAGACCGTCGATGTGCGTGTAGACCTCGCCGACCAGCATCGGAGGTGTGAACAGCTCGTCGTCCACCATGCCGCAAGAGGTCTGGACTTCACCGTGTGAATCCGGCGCCGCCTCCACCTCGCAATCCGCAGCCAGGCGCACCAGCACGCCCTCCCAGCCCTCGGCATCGGTCGCGATGTCGGTCGCCGCGGAGGGCGTCAGCGGCGTGGCGGTTCCGGTCTTGGTGATGGTGCCCGCCGACCCCAGGTTGATCTCGGACAGCTCGAAGTACTCGACATAGGTGCCGCTCACCGTGACCACGTCGCCCACCGCGAAGGTGCCCAGGTCCACCGAACTGCTCGCCGGCTTGAACACATAGATGCCGCTGTACTTGCCACCATTCGGCTCCTGCACCCAGATACCGCGCGTGCCGCCCCGGTTGTCGACGGCCGTCACCACGCCGCCGAAGGTGACCTCGGTGTCCGCAGCCGGATGATTGGCATGGGTGGTGTCCTGGATGGCATAGATGCTGAGTCCGCCGCTACCGCCGTCGCCCGTCGCCGCGTCATGGGTCGAGGCGAGGTCCTGCCCGACGGTGTCCGTGGCGGCCAGGTCCCGGCTTGCGGTGTCCAGGCCGGTGCTGCTGTCCAGCCCGGTGGCTCCGTCTTGCCCGCGGGTGTCGGTGTTGCCGCTGTCGACCCGACTCGCGTCGACCGGACCCGCATCGTCCGTGGATCCGCCGCAGTCACCGCAACCCCACAGGAGGGTGGAGAAGGCAAGCAAAGACCAGCGCAGCCATCGCATCGATTTCATGGGAACACCTCATATCCGGTATGGGTCACCGGACCTGTCATGATGGGGCACGTTACGTCACAGGATCCCCTTGGTCAATCGGCCCCCGTGGAGGCCAGGCCCTGGCCCATCTGTCCATCGAGTTCCCAGGCCCTGGTCTCCCGGCACACCCGAGCGCCAGGATAGGGCTCGCTCTCCCGGTTGCGCGAAGCACGGCCGATGCAAATAATGACCGCTCGATCTGGACAGCGCCGTCCGGGGCGCAGAGGAGTTCAAGATGTGCTCGGCCTTGCCGAGGATCGCGCTCGTCGCCGCACTGGCAGCAACGGCCTGTGCACCCCCCTCGCCCGCCATCCTCCGCTTCGTCGCTGAACCAGCCTTTCTCGTCGGGCACGGCCAGGTGACCCTGACCTGGCTGACCCAGGAAGCGTCGTCGC
The DNA here is from genome assembly GCA_043821645.1 of Pseudomonadota bacterium. Lineage (GTDB taxonomy): Bacteria > Myxococcota > JACRCW01 > JAFGSX01 > JAFGSX01 > JBDRCO01. The sequence goes on from JBDRCO010000060.1 coordinate 3,794, forward strand.
TGACCCTCGCCGATGCCGAGGGCCTGGAGATTCCGCTCGCCTCCCAGGCCGTCGGAGAGGGCGCCATCGAGCTGTCGCTCGGGGCTCCCGGCCACTACACCTACGTTCTCACCGCCCACGGAGAGGCAGGAAGCAGGCCTGCCAAGGCCTCGGTCCACGTCGAGGTCGCGCCGGATCCGCTGCCTGTCATCGATGACTTCTTTGCCACCCCTGGTACGGAGGTCGCCTCCGGCACGCAGGTCCTGCTGCAGTGGCGCACGACCCACGCAACTCGTATCCAGATCGGAGCGGCCCAGGGGCAGCCGGTGCTGGACAGCAGCAGCGACTTCGACGGTCTGCTGGTGGTGACCCCCACCACGAGCACCACCTACGAGTTGATCGCTCGAAGCAGCGGCGGTGAGGTCAAGGCCTTCCTTCGGATCGCGGTGGTCCCGGCTCCGCTCATCGCCAGCTTCCGTGCAGAGCCCCGCGGACCGGTGACCGCAAGTGCCCCGGTGGTCCTGAGCTGGAGCACCGAATACAGCAACCGCGTGACCATTGCCGACGGCACCAGCACCCTTCTCGACAGCACCACGGACCTCACAGGGACTCTGCTGGTCCACCCCGACCAGAGCTCGACCTACACGCTGCGTGCCTGGCACGGACAGCTCTCCACCCAGGCCGAGGTCGAGATCGAGGTGTTGCCCGAGCCGCGCATCCTCTCGTTTGAATCGGAGCCCGAAGGCCCGGTGGCACAGGGCCAGGCTGCGCAACTGCGCTGGCTCGTACTGGACGCCCATCGCGTGCGGATCACCGACGACACCGGCGCCCAGCTCCTCGACAGCGAAGAGCGCAGTGGCCGGGTCAGCGTGACGCCGGCGCGCAGTCAGCGCTACACCTTGACCGCAGAGGGTCCTGGCGGCAGCAGCCAGGCGGAACTCGCCCTCGAGGTCCTGCCCGGACCGGCCATCCTCGCTTTCTCGGCGAGCCCCGGCCTGGACCTGGCGGCAGGGACAGAACTGACCCTGAGCTGGCAGTGCGAACACAGCTCTCGCGTTCGTCTGATCGACGACGGGGGGCTCGTGCTCGTCGATCGCGCGGATCTTCCTGCGGGGAGCCATGGCCTGGTCCCGACGCGAAGCACCCGCTACACGCTGCTGGTCGATGGAGCGGGCGGGCAAGCCAGTGCCGAACTGGCCATCACGGTGTGGCCCTCCCCGATCATCGATCTGTTTGCCGCTGAGCCCGGGCTCACCGTCTCTGCAGGCACGGAGGTCACCCTGACCTGGCGGGCTCGAGGAGCGGTGCGGCTGGTGATACAGGCTGCCCCCGGCGGCGTGCTCCTCGACACGACGACGGAGTTCTCGGGGAGCCTGGTCCTGGTTCCCGCGACGGACACGGTCTTGACGCTGCTTGCCAACAATCCCTTCGAGGTGGTGTCCGCGCACCTCGACCTCCAGGTCGGCCCGTCACCGGCCATCGTGGCATTCACCTCGGACGCACCTTCTACCGTCGATGCCGGTGCCGCCGTGACCCTGAGCTGGGTCACCCAGGACGCCACTCGCATCCTGATCCTCGACGATACCCAGGCTGTGCTGCTGGACAGCACCGACGAACTCGACGGTCAGCTGATGCTCCACCCCGACGAGACCACGACCTTGACCTTGCTGGCCGAGAACCAGCGTGGCAGCGCCGCCCAGGACCTGGTCGTCTCCGTCCACATCGCGGTGGAAACCTTTGCTCTCGAGCCTCTGCAGGCTCACCCGGGCACCAGCGTGCACGCACGCTGGGTCACCACCGGAGCCAGTTCCCTGGAGCTTTTCGACGAAAGGGGAACGGTTTTGTGTGGTGCCTTTGAGCTGGCCGAGACCCGAAGCGGTTCCTGCGACATCGTGGCCCCGCTCGCCCTCGGCCCGCAGAACCTGACCCTGGTTGCCCGCAACCGGGCCGGTGGGAGCGAGGACAGTAGCCTGCAGCTCCAGGTGACGGACGGACCGCGCATTATGAGCTTCGCACCCTCGGCGTCAGCGATCACGGTGGGGCAGAGCACGACGCTCACCTGGTCCGTCAGCAACGACGCCGCGGGCCGCAGCCCAGCCCTGATCCTGACCGATGATCACGGCGGCAGCTACGACCTCACCACGGCAGGACAGGATCCCGGTTCTCTCGTCGTCACGCCGGCTGTTGCCGGACGCCACCTGTTCACCTTGTCCGCGAGCGCAGGCCAGAGCACGCCGTCCAGTGCCGAGCTCGCGCTCGAGGTCGTGGCTCCCGTGCAGCTGCTGAGCTTTACCGCAAGCCCCGATGTCCTCGACAGCGTCAGCGGTCCCACGTCGTCGGTCCTGTCCTGGCAGGCTCGCGGTGGGGCCCGGATCGAGCTGTGGGCCCTGACCGAGGGCAACCTGCCCGTCGAACCCGCCCTGCTCGACGACGCCAGCGGGACCGGACTGGACGGCGGCAGCATCGATGTCGATCCCGTCGCGAGCACCCGATACCGCCTGCGTGTGAGCAACCTGGCCGGGCAGATGGAACAAGGTGAACTGCGCATTGTCGTCGACGAGCCGGCCATCACCTCGTTCATCGCTGCTCCGCCGCAGATTGCTGTCGGCGCCAGCAGTACCCTCACCTACATCGCCAATGCCCGGACCACGGCCGTGACCATCGATCCTCCCAGGCCGCCCAGGGTGACCTGGCAGAGCGGAGCCTTCGTGGACATCAGCGGCACAGGCACCAGCCTGACGCTCACCGAGGGTGGCCTGTTCGGTGCTGCCGACGAGGGCGTGGCGCTGGTGGACCTGCCCTCGGGCTTCCAGTTCCCCTTTGATGGAGGCCGCGCAACGCAGATCCTGGTCACCGCCAACGGCTATGTCTCGCTCGACGCTGCGATCTCCCGCGCCGGTGGCAATCAACCACTCCCCACCCCCGGTGGCTGGGCAGACGGCGTCATCGCGCCCTTCTGGGATGACCTGTACCAGGCTGCCAGTAGCACCCTCCACCATGCGCTCCTCGACGACCAGAACGGCCAGCGCTGGGTGGTGCAGTGGTCGCACTGGACCTTTTGCCACGGCTTCGTCGGCTGCGTGGGGGACGGCGATCTCACCTTCCAGGTGACGCTGTGGGCCGACGGCAGCATCGGGTTCGCCTATGGCCAGATGGTCGCCCCGACCCAGGTCGACGCCGACGGAGCCAGTGCCAGCCTCGGCTTCGAGAACCGGTCTGGCAGCGACGGCCTGAGCCTCAGCTACGACACGCCGTGGCCGGGCGGGCTCGGCGGTGGCGGCTGGATCATCGAGACCCCGGATCCGAGCGACAGCTTCGAGGTCACTCCGTCGAGCACCACCACCTACCAGGTCTGTGCCACCGACGGCACCATCCGCAACTGCCGGGCACTGAACCTGGCGGTGGTCCAGCCCGGCGCCGTGATGTTCAGCGAAATGCTGGTCGACCCGGCGGCCGTGCCAGACGACCAGGGCGAGTGGCTTGAACTCACCAACGCCAGTGCCGACGACCTCACCCTCGATGGCTGGACCCTCTCCACGGGCAGCGGCGGCAGTCACATCCTCGCCCCGTCCACCTCTCTCCGCATCCCTGCAGGTGGAGTCCTGGTACTTGGCCGGTCCACCGAGCGCCCGGTCAACGGTGGTGCGGCGGTCGACTATGCCTATGGCACAGATCTTCTGCTCGACGACACCGAGGACACCGTCTGGCTGCACACCGGGAGCCTGCTGGTGGATCAGGTGCACTACGACGCGAGCTGGCCCCTGGCCGCGGGCGCGGCCCTGTCCCTGGACCCTGGTGCTCTCGGTGCGGACCCGCTGGCCAACGACCTCGCCACAGCCTGGTGTGTCGCCGTGCCCGTGTTTGGTGACGGGGACCTGGGAACCCCGGGTGTCCTCAACCCGAGCTGCCCCTGAGCCCGGGTGCACTCCCGGACCGACGGCAGCCGGGTCAGCGCACGCTGTTTGCGGTCAACACCGGAGCACAGGTACAGGGCATGGGCAGCATCGGCGCGGGCGGCGCAGCGAAGCCGTAGACCAGCTGGCCGGCCAGGCGGCGCCCCTCTCGCGGGCCATAGCCCGGAGCACGCACGAAGTCGTTGAGAACGCGCTCGCCCTGGCGATGGGTCTCGGGCTGACGCAAGTTGAGCTGCAACGTGCGAATCCCGCCGCGCGGTCTATGGACCACCTGCACTGTGCCTTCGTCGTCGACGGCAGTGACGATGCCGACGTGGGTCAGGATATCGTCCGCCACCCCGTTGTGGTTGGCATCGTAGGTGTAGTCGAAGAAGGCGAGGTGGCCTGGCTGCGGTGCCGCTCCCCGATAGGCGCGGTGTTCCGCCACGGCCTGAGCCCAGAAGCTGCGTACGCTGCCCTGCTGCAAGACCCCGCTCTGGGCCAGCACGGCCTCGACCAGGCCACTGCAGTCCTCGCGGTGCAGAGGCGGGCGCAGCCTCACAAACTCGCGGGCCGTCCACCCCACGCGGTCCGCGAGGGACATGGCCTCGGAACCCCGGCCACTGGCCTCGTCGTAACAGCGGGCAGCCACCTGGGCCCCCGTCAGCGTGAGCGTGATCGCGATCAACAGGTTCATGGACCAGTGCCGTGTGTTCCTCATCTTCATCTTCGCGCCCTCCGGGCCCACGCGTCACAGGGAGCCGCGCCGCGATCATGGCGCGCGGGCTCGCCATGGTTTCCTGATCGCGCTGCCCTGGTGACGACGGAGCCGGGTTACCTCAGTGGCACAACACACGAAGGGGATGTCTGTATTCTCGGCTCGGTGCGATCTGCCGAAATACCGAGGTCATCGCTCACACGTGGTTACGCAACATCAGCTCGGCCGGGTGGGGGTCGAGATAGACCTGCTGGCTCAGATAGGCCTCGCCGTGCACGCGCACGTGGTGCTTGAGCAGGGTGAGCGGCACCACCAGGGGCACCTGCTCGCGCTGGTAGGCCGCGATGACCTCGAGCAGCTCCTGTTTCTCGTCGGCGGACAGCTGCTTCTTGAAGTACCCCATCATGTGCTGCAACACATTGACGTGCTTCTTGATGGTGCTCTTGCAGCGCAGGGCCTGCAGGAACCCCTCCTGGTAGCGCCGCGCCAGCTCGGTCGGCGCCAGGCTCTTGGCCCCCGCCACCAGGCGACCGAGCTCGCGGTAGTGGGTGGGGCTGTGCGCCATCAGCAACAGCTTGTGCACGCTGTGAAAGGCGACCAGGCGACCGCGCGTCAGGCCCTGGGCCTGCAGATCGCGCCAGCGCTGAAAGGCGAAGATCTGCTCGATGAAGTTCTCGCGCAGCTTGTGGTCGTGCAGGCGCCCCTCCTCCTCGACGGGAATCCAGGGGAAGTGCTCCATGAAGCTCCTAGCGAAGAGACCGGACCCCACCTTGCGCGCGATGCCCTTGTCGTTGAAGACCTTGACCCGTTCCATGCCCGAGCTCGGCGAATTGGCCTTGAAGATGAAGCCACACAGCGCCTCGACCTCGAGGGCGCGTACCCGGGCATCGCACCAGGCCTGCATGCGCTCGGTCAGGTCCTGGCGCGTGCGGGTCGTCAGCAAACGAGGCCTCGCGGGGTCGCCCTCCAGGTGCATGGACTCCCGGGGCACACCGAGGCCGCACTCCTGCTCGGGGCACACCGACACGAACTGCACCCAGCCGGCCAGCACGTCGGTGATGAAGCGGTCTTGCTTGTGTCCGCCATCGTAGCGGACGGCTTCACCGAGCAGGCAGCTGCTGACGCCGATCTTGATCTTGTCGTTCATGAGCGGCCCTCGTTGAGACCTGCGAGAGTATGTGCGTCCCGGCCCCGGGCGGCAAACCTGGCGGCGGGAAACGCAGAAAAAAGCCGGGGCCCTCGAAGGACCCCGGCCTGAGAACAACGGTGGAGTGGAGCCAGCTAGTACCTGGCAGCCTGGGACTTGGCGAAGATCTGGGCGATGTTGGAGATGCCCTCGGGGGTGAGGCCGTTTTGCAGACCACCCACCGCGCTGTTCACGGTGTTGAGCAGGTCCACCGCCTTGCCGGCCTGGCTCGCGAAGCCCGCCAGCTGACCAAAGGCGCCCAGCGGGCCACCCGCCACAAAGGACAGCGCGCTGTTGAAGAACTTGTCGACGAAGGGCTTGAGCATCTTGCCGATGCCGCCGGGCAGCTTGTCCAGCATCCCCCCAAGCGCCTGCTTGAACGGCTCGGTGATCTTGTTGAGCATGGACAGGGGCTTCTGGATGAAGCTCATGGCCTTGTTGGCGAAGCTGGTGATGCGACTGAGCGGCCGCGAGATGCTGCGTGCGATACCGCCCACCGCTCGACTGATGCTTCTGAAGAGTCCCATGGTGTCTCCCGTGTCCGCTGCGTTGTCTACGGATGGAGTATCGCCACGGGGGGCTGCCTCGTTGCGGTCACGACCGTCGGCCATGGGGAGGATAGGACAGGGGCCCACAGTGTGTGAGAACATCCCACCCCGGGGAGGTGGTGTGCAGAGGCTCACAGCTCCGACAATAACTTGTTCTTTTTCTTGGCGAATTCAGCACGCGTCAGCAGGCCAGCGTCATAGGCCTCCTTGAGCTGCTGCAGGCGCTGCGTGAGGCTGCCGCCCGCGGAATCGGCGCCGCGCTCCTCTCGGGCCTCCACCTCAGCGTCCTCCTGCTCGTCGTCATCGACCTCGTCGTTCTCGTCCGGAGCAGCCATTCCGTGACCCGGTGCCGCCTTGGTGCGCGCCTTGGTGGCCTCGGCCTGGATCTGCTTCGTGATCAGCCGGCCCTTTTCGTCCTTGGAGGTGTGGATGAGGCCAGAGCCCTCCTCTCCCATCCACGGGGCGAGGTCCGCCTCGACCTTTCCGGCAGCGATCCTGGCCTTCCGCCGGGCCGCGGCCTCGACCGAGGCAAAACGGCTCTTCACCTCCTCGGGACTCAGGGAGATCTCCCCGCGCTCCACCGCCTGGAGCCACTCGGTCATCTCCTCGACACTGGGCACATCGAGCTCGAAGCCCTCCTCGGCCAGCTTGGCCTCGTCGACGACGTACAGCTCCGGATCCTTGTCCGGATTCTCCACGTAGCCCATGACCATGTCCGCGTATTCCTCGAGTTCGAGCCCGAGCAGGTCGGCGATCTGCTTGGTCTCGGGATCCGCCAGCACCTCGGCGCGCACGACGCTGAGCGGTCGACCGGAGCCCCTGGATGAACCTTCTTTTGCCATCTCTCACCTCACGTTGCGGTGGCGGCCGCGCGCCGCCGCTCGCCCTGGACCACAGCATCGGCGAGCGTCAGCATCAGCTCCATGCCCACCATGGCCGTGCCATCGCCCATCTCCCCGGGCGCGGTGACCTCGACCAGGTCGGCCCCGACCACCACGCGCTGTTCCCCCACCTCTCGCAGCAGCTGCTTGACCTCGTGCGGCCACAGACCTCCAGGGACGGGAGTGCCGGTTGCCGGAGCACAACTCGGGTCCACCACGTCGATGTCGATGCTCACGTAGTATACGAGGTTCTCGGGGAGGTGGTCGAGTACGGCGGCCGGACCCTCCCGGCGTAGCAGGTCCATGCCAACCTGCTGCACGCGTTCGGGCATGCCCTGGGCACCGAGGTTGGTGATGCCGCGGAGTCCGACCTGCAGGATGCGCGCGACGTCGGGAAGATGCTCGTGCACCCAGGTCATCACGCTGCCATGATGCAGGACATCGCGAGGGTGGGGCTCGTCGAGATCGGTGTGGGCATCGAGGTGCAGCAGCCCGATGCGCTTGCCCTCGAAGCCGCGCAGCACCGGATAGCTGATGGAGTGGTCGCCTCCCAGGACCAGGGGGATGGCGCCCGCCTGCACGATACGCCGAACCTGGCGCGTCACCCGCGCGTGAACCTCCGCTGCCTCCTCGCCAGGTTGAGCAAACACGTCGCCCGCATCGGCCAGGAGCACCCGCTCGAGCAGGGCGCGGCCCGCTCCGAAGTCGTAGAACCCCATGGGCAGCAGATCCACGGCGTCGAGCTGAAGCTGGCACGACGAGACGGCCTCACGCAGCACAGCCGGACCGAAGCGAGCTCCGGGGCGGCCTGAGGTTCCGCCATCCCAGGGCACTCCCAGAAACACGAAGGGCGCGGCGATGGCGTCCTCGACGAAGGGCGCCCCCAGCGCGGTGACCAGTGGTCGCACGCGCTCCGGGTAGAACTCGCGACCCTGCGCATCACGCTCGACCAGGACCCCGTGCTCGACGCAATCCTGCAAGAACTTCGTCGTATCGTGGCGCGCGAAGGGAAAGCGCTCGAGCACCTGCACCGGATCCGCGCCATCGATGAAGTGTTGAAGCAGCTGAACCTGGTAGCGCGTGGCATCGATGCTACGTCGCCAGTGCGGCAAGCGGAGCGTCACGCCCCCACCTGCACGGGGCAGGATCTCGAGGCCAGCATTGCGCACCAGGATGCGTCCCGGCGATGCATCGGACATGGTTGCCTCCCCAGACTCCCGCAGTGTGACACAGCCTCGGCGCCAACGTCGCGGCTGTCGTTCCGTGCCCCGGATCTGATTTCGTGCTAGACAGGAGCCTTCCTGTCGCCTGGGTGCGGCAATCGGGAGGATGCATGACGAGACGAAAGAATGGATGGCCCGGCTTGCTTGTGACCTTGCTGCTGTGCCTGCCCCTGCTCGCAGCCAATTGTCCGACCACGGATGACGACGACGATGACGGCAAAGACCAGGCGGTGCGCAAGCTGTGGGATGCCTACTGCGACTTGCTGACACGGTGCGATTCCCAGTGGGGCAAGCTGTTCGAGAATAAGGCCGTGTGCGTCGACGCCTGGAACAAGATGACGAGCTGCGAGCTGGAGGGTGTGGACTTCGTGGCCGTCGACAGCTACGTGGCGGCCGAGGGCGATCGCTGCATCGCCTGGCTCAACGCGGCGAACTGCGACACCTTCGTGTTCACCGAGGAACAGCCCGCCGAATGCGCCCTGGTCTTCGGTGACGACGGCGCCGGTGCCAACCAGTCCTGCGAGAACACCGGCTGCAAGGACGACCTGTTCTGCGAGTACTCGAGCACCGATGGGGTGTGCGCCGTGTGCCAAAATCGGGCGTCCGTGGATCAGGCATGCAACGAGGGCTGGCCCTACATGCCCTGCCTGGACGGTCTGTACTGTGACGAGACAAGCAACACCTGCAAGGCGCTCAAGGCGGATCTCCAGACCTGTCAAAGTGGCGAGGAATGCAGCTCGGGTTCCTGTCCGGCCGGGACCTGCGCGGCCCGTCTGGCGCGGGACGCGGCCTGCACGGACAACGACGTGTGCGAGGCAGCCCTGGTCTGCCGCAGCGGCACCTGCCAGGACAGGGGTGGGACCAACGAGGCCTGCACCAGCACCGAGGACTGCTTCATGTGGAGCCACGTGTGTTACCAGAACGTATGCACCCCCATCGGCGTGTGCCAGCTCGCCGGCATCGGTGAGCCCTGCGCCTGGGGCTGCGTGAATGGTGCCTACTGCGATTCCTCCATGGGCCAGTGCAAGGCCTACGTCGCCATCGAACAGCCCTGCCAGGGCTGGAGCGAGTGCGGCCCGGATGCCTACTGCGACTACACCAGGAGCGTGTGCCTGACCTACGTCGGGCTCAACCAGCCCTGCTCCTCGGGCTACTGCATCGAAGGGACGTTCTGCGACTACGACGCGACCACACCTGTGTGCGCGGCGCCGCGTGCCAATGGCCAGACCTGCGCCTATGACATGGAGTGCCAGAGCGACTACTGCGATCCCACGGGCCAGCAATGCGCCGCCGAGCCCGCCTGCACCATGCCCTGAGCAATCCCTTCGAACGCGGACTCAGTCCGTGGTGCCACCGTCCGGCACAATCCCGTAAAGCGTCGCCGAGCCCGCATCGTCACCGGCGTCAAAGGGCGCGGCGTAGTCGACCACGGGTCCCAGGTCGATACTCCCCGCATCGCCAGCATCGTCCACCGCCGCATCGAAGGGAGCGGCATACTCGGCGACCCCGTACAGAGGTGCGCCGTATTCCACCACGATGCAGCCCGCGAGCAGCTTGCCGCTGGCACCCACCGCCGCGGCCAGGCGCGCGGCGCGCGAGCGGAACTTCTTCTCGTGCGCATCCAGGGTGCGGTCGATCTTCTCCCGCATTTCTCTGTCGTCCATGGTGTCTCCTCCGAGCCCGGCCGCTGCTCCCCGGCGTACTCACGTCAGGGCGATGCGGGCCACCTGGGTGCGCAAGCATACCACCGGCAGGCCGGTCCAGGGCACCCAGGGGTTGCCGACGCAGAAGGGGGAAGGCCTCAGGCGCCCAGGGTCTTCTCGATGGGCTGTAGGCTTCGCCAGTCCTCAGTGCCCAATCCTCGCCGCGCAGCCTCGACGACGAAGGCGAGCTGGGCGGGGTCGAGTCCAAGCACGCCGGCCCCCCAGGCGTCCAGCGCCACCTCGTCACAGGACACGGCGATGGCGTTCTCGTATCTGACGTCGTCGAGGCTGCCTCCGGATGGCCCGTTGGCAGTGAGCACCCGGGTCGCGTCCATCACGGTCAGCGTCGGCATCACCATCTGCGCCAGATCCACGATGGAGTTGTGGATGTCCTGGTGTAGCCGTACCCGGTGCCCACCGATGACGCCGTACCAGTTCTTCATCGCCAGGGTGGCCCCGGACAGACCGTGCTGCTTGACCACGGGCAGGTTGATCACGCGATCGGCCTCGACAAGAGGCCACAGCACGTCGGCTGCGCGCAGGGTCACCCCGCCCACCGCGACCTCACGAAAGGCCCTGTCGTCGGGAAACACCACCTCGCCGCCGACGGCGTGCACGGCATCCAGGATGCCCGAGCGCTTGAAACAGCGTCCCGCCTCGTTGACCGGGACGTCGGTGACCAGGACCCGCGCTGCGCCGGCGTCGCGCACCAGACGCACGACTTCGGCCACGACCTCGGGTGTGGTGTTGGCCCCCTGCTCGGGGAGCCGGTTCCACCCCACGTTGGGCTTGATGACGACGACCTCGCCCTTGCGCACAAAGCTCGCCATCCCGCCCATGGCCTCGATCGCGGCGCGCACGTTGAGCGCAGCATCCTGGCCCCGCACGACGGCCATGCGCGGTGCCGAGTCTGCGCGCTCGACGCGGTGATCGCGAATGCGACCTCGCTCGGCCATCTTGGAACGCGGGTCCTGCGTGGACAGGGCGGTGCCCAGCCCCACGGCGCCGACCGCCACCGCGCCGGCCGCCCCGGCACGCAGCAGGACCTCGCGCCGGGTGTACTGCCTGGGCGACGTGTTCTCTTTTTCGACGGGACGCGAACCGCTCATCGGATCCTCTGCACCAGCAGCTTGGCCAGGTCGGGAAGCGCAGCCTCTGCCGCGTCGTCAAAGGCCGTCAGCTTGATGTAGTACGGACCACTGGTGAGGACCAGGGACCTGCTCCCACGATGGCCGCGATCGCCCAGCTGTGCGTCCACGGCCGTGGCCGGACGTTCCTTGTCGTAGATGGCGCGCGCGTTGTCGGCGCTGGCCATGTCGTAGACATCGCAGGTCAGCTCGCCGGCGTCACCCACACGGAGCTCGGCGGCCGCCAGCATGCGAAAGCCACGCTCGAGGTAGACCGGCGCAGCGCCATCGATGTAGTCGAAGAGGCCCTTGTCGTCGTACAGAACCACTTCTCCATCGAGGCGCGCAGGGTCGAGGGGTGCGCGCAGCATCCCTCGCAACAGGGCATCCGCATCGTCGATGCGACCGCGCTCGGGTGCCTCGAGCACGGTACCGGTCTCCTGAGCAGCATCGGGTGTGGGCTGCCTCGCGGCCTCATCCATGCGCCGCACAAGCAGCGTGGCCAGGTCGCCGAGCAAGCCCTCGGCTGCATCGTCAAAGGCCGTGAGTTTGACGTAGTAGCGCGTCCGGCGAAACACCAGGGAGCGGGAACCGCGGTGTCCCTCGTCGCCCACCGTGGCCCAGTTCGCGGTGGCGGGCTTCTCCTTGCCGTAGATCGCAGCCGCACTGGGGGGTGCACCCATGTCGTACACGTCGCAGGTAGCCTCGCCGCCATCACTGGACTTCAGCTCGACGGCCGCCAGCTTTTTGAAACCTCGCTCGATGAAGGTCGGAGCCGCCCCGTCGATGTAGTCGAACAGGCCCTTGTCGTCGTACAGCTGGAGCTCGCCATCGACGGCAAAGCCAGCGAGGGGGGAGGCAAGGAGTGCGCGCAGGGCGTCGGCCACCTCGTCCCGAGCCTCGGCCGCGGCAGGGCCTGGCTCGGGGGTGCCTGCACCGGGCTCGCGCCCCGCGGCATCGTGAACACCCGCATGCAGACCTAGCGACAGCGCCGGGTCCACGGCGGGGGCGGTCCAGGCGCGCTGGGCAATCCACAGCACCAGGCCCAGCGGAAAAGCGACGAGCAACACGACCAAGGCAGCGCGCACGGGCACCTCGTGAGTTTCCGTCGCCAAGTAAAGCGCACCCCAGACAGAATTGCCACGCCAGGCACCCGCGCGCGCGATTGACGGAGTGCCAGCTGCGCACAATACTGAGGCCCTGCACGCGCATCACGATGGAGGTTGTCATGCGTCGACATTTCACCCGAGCACTGAGCCCCGTCCTGCCCCTAGCCCTGCTGCTGGGTTGCCCAACCACTGATCCCGGTGACGACCCTATCGCCATCGAGAGCCTGTTCCCCAAGAACAACGAAGTCGGGAGCTGGGTCGAGGACACCACCAAGGGGCAGGCCGGCGTGCAGGTGGCCAGCAATTACACCGAGGCCTGGCAGGCCGTGGACGGCGACGCGGAGTCCTTCGAGCAGGGCATGGTCGCCTTTGGCTGGGAGTTCTACACCAACACCACGCACACCCTGGAACTGCGGGTGTGGCAGCTCAAGGATGCCGCCACCTGCACCAGCGTCTACGACAGCCTGGTGGTTGACGATCCGCTGTACACATCCAATACCTGGACCGATGTTTCCAGCCTGGGCGCGGCGGGACGCGTGGCCGACACCGGTACGCAGTGGTGGCACAACAGCCGCAAAGCGGCCTACCACATCGAGACCAAGACCATGGCCAACGACGCCACGGGCCAGGACGAAGCTGAGAAGATCATCAACGCGGTGCTGGCCAAGATTCCCTGAACCGTCGTCTCGACCTCAGCCTGCGTGTCTGCGCTTCCTGCGCAGAACCCACAGCGTCGCGAGGCCACCCCACAACCCGAACCCTGGATAGCGGCTCGCGCGGCAGGCACAGCCCGGTGCGGCGTCCTGTATCCCAGCGTCCTCGATGCCCGTGGCGTCGGAGGAGATTCCTCCATCGGCCGTACTGTGGGCATCGGGCGCGCTTCCGAGGTCCTGCCCGACAGCATCGGTTTGCGTGGCTGTGTCGGGGGAACCCGTCAGATCCTGGGCCATGGCGTCCCGGGACGTCGTGGCGTCAGCGGGGCTTCCTGCATCGACCAGCCCCCCGCTGGTCGCGGACAGCAGGACGATCTCGCCAAAGAGCTCGGGGACCTTGGCCTGACCGATGCCAGGAGTGAACTCCAGCCAGCCTGTCCGGCCTGCCCCATCGTCGTCGTTGACCAGGAATGAAAAGCCGATCACCGCGTTGACGGAGAGGTCGATCCCGGGAACTGCCGCGCGCGGCAGCCGGACCTCGTAGCGCGTCAGGGTGCCCTCGCGGGCCACCGCAACCTGCCAGGCGTCGCTGGCCGCCGCCGGGCCGTGAAAGCGGTAGCTCGAGGTCACTCCGGAAGAAAGCGCGACATTGATCTCGTGATCGTCGACGTCGTCGTAGGCCGGTCCCCCGGACTGTCCGAGATCGAGGGCGATCTGCAGGCTATCGCCCTGCCAGAGCTCGGCGGGGGGCCTGTCGTTCCGGTGCACGTCGTCGGTGACCTCGATTCCGAGCACCAGGTTGTCCAGGTCCCAGCGCGCCGCCACACGCAGCGAGCAATCCTGGACGCCGCCCCAGCTCTCGCTCCCTACCCAGTCGGCGCCGTCGAGGGTGAGCCAGCCGTCGCTCCCTATGTCGCCCAGGTTGCCATCCACGGTCAGGCCGGGTGTCCGGTACGCCTGTATCCGTCGACGCGCCGGGTCGTCGCTCTCGTCGTCATCAAGTGCATTGCTGCACCCCCGGTCTGCGAGATCGGTGCGGCCGTCGCCGTCATTGTCCTGGCCGTCGCTGCAGGCAGGGCGCGCACCCTGATCGGTGATCTCCGGGTGCGTGGCGATGAACTGTTTGAGCGCCGTGAACGCCGGCTTGAGCCTGTAGCTCGACGGAAAGCTGCGGTTCTGATCTGCTGACAGGGCGTGCATGAGACCGAATCCATCGATGTCACAGGTCGGCTGGTCGGGCTTGCAGTCGTAGATCTCGTAAAAGAATGTGTTGGTGTACCAGTCGCGCGCCAACTGCTCCTCGAGCACCAGCGTCAGGTAGGTGGCCTGGCGCTGCTCCTCGGTGGCATCGTCGGGAGTGGCGCGGTAGCCGGTCTCGGTAATCCAGACCTCACCGTGATAGCCCGCGCCATCCAGGATCTGCCGCAAAGAGCGCCGGCTGGCCACGGGCCAGGTGAAGCGTTGCTCATCCAGGGCATTGAAGAAACGGTCACCGTCCCATACGTCTGTGCCTAGCTCGGGAAAGCCGTTGTAGCTGTGATGGGTCACGATGTCGAAGACCTGCACCGGCGCTACGGCGTTGATGGCGGGCTGGTTGAAGAAGTCTTCGAGGTAGTCGTCGACGTCACCGACGTGTGCCAGGTCCGGACCCAGCACCTTGCAGGTGGGACAGGCCGCACGCACTGCCGCGGCCCCCGGCGCCACGATCACAGACCAGTACTCCGCGGCTGTGGCGGTCAAAAAGCTGTCGAGGTTGGATTCATTCCACATCCCGAAGTGCGTGACGCGATCCTTGTAGCGGTTGACCGCCTCGGTCACGAACTGCACCCACTCGGTCGAGCTGTTTGGCAAGTCGTTGCCCTGGTTTCCGTCGCCATTGTCGCGCCGCGGCACCCAGTCCGGCGTGTAGCCCAAGGTGATGTAGACCTGCAACCCGGCCGTCTGCGCCGCGTTCACAGCGTTGTCCAGGTATTGCCAGTTCTGGGAACTCGCGCTCTGGTTCTTGACCGAGAGCCAGTTACCGTCCAGCCGCACCCACTTCACGCCGAGGTCCACGCAGGCGTCGATGAAGTCCTGGCGCCCATCGTGGACGTTCATGCCGACACTGTTGTCGCCGATGGCGGCCAGGGAGGGTGCGCTGAGGCTCAACAGAACGATGGCGGCCAGGCTCCGCATATGACACCTCCCTACATGGTCCCCTAGCGTGACCTGTCGCCCCTGCCCTGCCCATCCTCAGCTTGACCGAGGGCTGTCACCGAAGCCCAGGTCTTGCTATAGACGCAGCGCATCCCTACGAGGTGACGCTTGAAAGCTGAGAGCAACAAGGCCGTCCTGGCGGCCCTGATCGCCAACATGGGCATTGCCGTGGCCAAGCTGGTGGGCTTCGTGTTCACCGGCGCAGCGTCCATGCTGGCCGAGGCCATTCATTCCCTTGCCGATACCTCCAACCAGGGGCTCCTCTTCTTGGGTGGCCGGCTCGCGCACCGCCAGGCCACACCCGACCATCCCTTTGGCTACGGCCGCGAGCGCTTCTTCTGGTCCTTCATCGTGGCCCTGGTCATCTTCTCCATGGGGTCCCTGTTCGCCTTGTACGAGGGGGTGACCAAGCTGCTTCATCCGCACGACCTTGAATCTCCACTCTGGGCCGTGGGAATCCTCGGCGCGGCCATCGTGCTCGAAGGCTGGTCGTTGAAGACGGCGATCGGCGAGTCCAACAAGATCCGCGGCGGCGAGAGCTGGTGGAACTTCATCCGGCACGCCAAGGTACCCGAACTCCCCGTGGTGTTGCTCGAAGACTTCGGAGCGCTCATCGGGTTGACGCTGGCCCTGACCGGGGTGGGCCTGGCCATGTTCACCGGCGATGCGCGGTTTGATGCCATGGGCAGCATCGCCATTGGCGTGTTGCTGTTCGCCATTGCTGGCGTGCTCGCGGTGGAGATGCGCAGCCTGCTCCTCGGCGAGGCCGGGAGCCAGAGCACCTTGCGGATCATTCGCCAGGTCTTCGAGGCGGAATCTGGTGTTCGCCTGATTCACATGCGCACCGAGCACCTCGGGCCCGAGGAACTGCTGCTCTGCGCCAAGGTCGAGATGGACAGGAACCTGAGCTTCGAGAGCGTGGTACAGGCCGTCAACGCGGTGGAGAAGAAGATCCGTGACGCCTGCCCCATCGCCCGGGTGATCTACATCGAACCCGATATTCACGACCCGGCACGCGTTGGCGACGGGGAGTGAGCTGGGCACCCGGGGCTAGGGACGACGACGCCAGGCCACCAGGATCAGACCGAGCCCGAGCCAGCCCGCAGGCGCGGTGTTGCGAGCGCTCCGACAGCCGCAGCCGTCAGCGTCAGGATTGATGCGCGGTGCGCTGCCACTGTCCGCGACCACCACATCCGCCTGCGCGCTCGCATCACCCACCGCGGTCGCGTCGTCCACACCGGCGTCGTGGGCAACGGCAGCGTCGGGCTCCGTGCTCGAATCTGCGGCAGTGCTGGCATCGGTAGCCACCGTCGCGTCGATGGCCACCGTCGCATCGGTGGTCACGGTCGCATCGGTGGTCGCGGTCGCATCGACCGTCGTCAGCACATCCGCGAGTACAGCGTCCTGCACGGTCGAGGCATCGCTTGCCGTCGCCACATCAGGGCCTGACGCGGCGTCGCTCGCGGTCGCAGCATCGCTCACAACCGTTGCATCCGTCGCCACTGCGCTGTCCGAACCAACACTCGCATCGCCAGACACCGTGGCATCGCCGCCCCCGGCGTCCATGCACTGGTTGGCCCCGGGGATACACCCGCCCGCACTGTCGCATTGATCGCCCGCAGTGCAGCTGTCGTTGTCGCTGCAACTCGTCGTGGCATTCTGATTGCCGTAGTTCTGATCGCAGCTGCCCGCGCTGCAGCCCGCGAGCTTGCAGTCGGTGGGCGTGGTGTCCACGCAGCTGCTCCCAGCGGTGGCCGGCGACCAATCCGTAGCGCTGCTGGAGCTGCTGCAAACCTGGCACACATTGCTGCTGTTGACGTCGGTGTCGTTGTAGCAGGTGTTCCCGATGAGGCAGGTGCCGGTCTGAGGGGTGAAGAGGCATGCACCAAGGACGCAACTATCGTCGGTGCACCCCAGGTTGTCGTTGCACGCGGCGATGGCAAAGCTGTCCAGGCCTGTACAGGTCCAGGTACTCCCGCCCAGGCACGTCCCCTGGTCCAGACTCAGACCACTGCCGGTGTCATCGGCGCACAGGAAGGCAGCACCCACACAGAAATTACTGCCGCCCGGTGCGAGCCTGCAGTTGTTGCTGATGCACTGGGCGTTCGTCGTGCACAGTGTGCCGTCCGCCACGAAGTCCGCCAACGCCGGTCGCGGTTTGTCCGTCACGCGCCAGGTCAGCTCGGTCCACTCCGAACTCTCGTCCTCGCCCGCAATGCCGTTGCAGTATTGCCCGGAAGGCGCGCAACTGCCGCTCTGGGCGTGGTCGCTACCGTCGAAGCCAACTTCGTCGTACTTGAGGCGCGCGACGCTCTTTTGGTTGCCGGGGGCGGCAGCATGATTGTGGGTCGTCGAGACCGCATCCACCTGGTAGCCGCTCACATTGCTGTCGGCATCGGTGGTCGAGTCCAGGCTCACCGCGGTCTTGGCGATCCAGGGATTGGTCGCGCCTGGAATCCCATAGTAGACGAGGTCCACGTCGAAGATCAGGTCGTTGACGCCATCCCAGTAGAACAACACCACCGGTTCCCCGGGGTCGGTCAATCCTGCAGTGGCACCGATGGCACCCGTGTAAGCAGCGCGCATGCTCCGGGTATGCCCGCTGACATCGTTCTTGAGTGAGTAGTGCGGGTAGGTGGTCGAGGCGTAGACCGCGTAGAAGGTCGCTGCATCCTGCATCGCGACCACCTGGTAGCTGTGCGGTGAGATCGTGGCGCCGGCCGGGAAGCGCGCGATGAAATCGGTCGGACCCACCGACGGCGGGCCGCTCTGCGCCAGGCGCGCGTAGAGATCGGTGTCGGCCAAAAAGAAATGATCCAGGGGAACCGCGCTGTCGCCAGGGTTGTAGATCTCGACGAACTCGCCGGCCGTCGGGCTGACCGCCACCTCGGTGAGCAGCAGCTTGGGAGGTGCCAGCAACCTGGCGCGCAGACGACCGTACAGCGCGTCGTACTCGAGCAGCAGGATCTGGCCCCGGGCGCCCGCGGGAATGGTGGTGGTCACGGCCTGGGTATCGAAGCTGCCCGGGCTGGCCTGCACGAAGGCCCATCCTGCCGGGCCAATCTGGGTGCGAACATTGCCGTCGCTGGTGTTGGTCACGACGTTCCAGTGCACGGTCATGTCCGTGAGATCCTGGGGCACCACCAGGCCAAAACTGTAGATGCCGTCGTCCATGGTCTCGTCCCAGCGCACGCCTTCACTCTGCCCCACGCTGTCGGTCATGATCAGGGGCGCGCAGTCCATGTCCCAGGTCGTGCAACCGAGACCATCGAAGTAGCTGATGGTCGTTCCCACCTCGAAGTCACCGCTGACCAGCCAGTAGGCGTTCGCGTCGTCGATGGTGTTGCCATCGATCTTGTGGGTGGCGGTCCAGTCATCCCCGGTGCTGAGGCTCGCGGGGAGCCAGCCGTCACTGCTCCGGTCGCGAGGGTCCAGGAAGAAGGTGACCTGCCTGGTGTCATCGACCACCGGAAAGGTCAGGACCTTGTTGCCCGGACCACCCCCGTCGCTGCTCCACAGCGCACCATGCCACACCGTGGGCGAGACCCCGAGGTTGGCGATCTTGTAGGCAGTCCAGTTCTCGCCACTGCGGGTCGAGATGGTGATTTGCTTCTCGTAGGTGCCATCCGCCTGCAAGGCCATGTGACAGGCGGTGTCGGAGGCCCAGGCATTGAAGTGCCCGAGCACGTAAAAATCATCCTGGGCCTGGACTGCACCGGCGGCAGTCAACAGCCCGCACAGGGCGACGAGGGAGACTCCCATATCGAATCGATGATGCATGGCACGCTCCTGACCCAGACAGGGACAAATGGTCTGCAAAGTTGCGAAGTCTACCAAGCCGGCGCGGGGTGACCAAGCGCTCGGGCCACCGATATGGGTTCAGCTGCGATCGACGAGAAGAAGCGAGACCTCGCGCGCCCCGACACCCAGGGCATGTGCGCCGTCCAGCCACGCGGTGACTCGGGGGTCGATGTCGCGCAGCCCCACACCCTTGGCTTGCCGCAGCTGGTTGACCAGAGCCAAGGCACGACGGTCGAGGGCCAGGGGATCGCGCGCGGCCAGCACCCGGCCAGGTACGGTGTCCGGCGGTGACGAGGTGCCGCCCACGGTAACTGCGATCAAGGCATCCAGGATGCTGAGCTTGAAGTACTCGCGCACCGGGGCAAGGGCATAGATCTTGGGCAGAGCGTCGACCAAGTCCTTGTGAAAGTCACCCGGATTGTCGATGACTCCATACACATTCTTGAGCGCGGCGGTCACACCGGACACACCGTGCGTCTTGAGCACGGGCACGTTGATGCCGACGTCGGTCTCGCGGGTAAGGAGCCGCGTGAGCCTCGTGGTCTTGCCGTTCACGACGTGGCAAAAATCATCCTCGAAACCCGGGCCTCCAGGATCGCTGGTGGAGTTCACCGTGCCGAGGACTCGGGCACCCACAGCCTCTTCGGTAAAACCGCTCCGCGTGAGCTCGTCGAGGCGACGGTCCCAGACCACGATCTGTTCGCCGTCGAGGCCCAGCCCGGCCTTCAGGCTGTCCACCAGCGCTCGGACCAGTTCGACCGAGGTCGAGCATTGCTGATTGAGGCAGTTGACCTTGAGCCCGAGTCGCGTGCTCGCCGTGACCTCGGGCAGGAGGGTTCGCCAGGGCTCGACCACGCCCCCGGCGAGGGAGCCCAGGGCCTGCTCCAGCATCTGTGCGACGACCTCGGCCTGGATCTCGGGTCGTGACTCTCCGATCACACTCAGGGGATCGATCACTTCGACCACGGTGCCTGGAACCGCCAGTGGAGGCGGCGTAGTCTCATCGCTGCAGCGGGCCAGCACGCCGGGCCAGCGCCCACCCACTTCGGGAAAACACGAGGACAGCGCCAGGGTAGACGCCCCTGCGACCAGACGTGCGGAGTCGCCCAGGAACCGTCTCCGGCTGGAATCGGTGCGGCGTGCCGGGGCCAGTGGCTGGGAGCTGCGATGGCGCCGAGACATGAACCTAAGGTAGCACGCGAAGCCCTATCTTGCCTCCTGTGGGGCGAGAATTATCCTGACCTGCGCGCTGTTGTCACCCGGTCATGCCCCGTAGACGCCTTGCGAGCGCGGTCCCTTTGGCGTACGAACGCATCATGAGCGACACCGTGCTCGAGCCGCCATCTCCCCAGGACCTGCACCAGCCGGTGCTGCTCATCGTCGACGACGATGCCGCACACCTGCAGAGCCTGCGCGTGATCTTCGAGCGCGAGGGCATGCGCGTGCTGAGTGCCCGCGATGGAGAAGAGGCGGTGCAGGTGGCGCGCAGCGAGCGGGTCCACGTCGTGCTCACCGACCTCGTCATGCCGCGCCTGAGTGGGCTCGAGCTGCTCAAGGCCCTGCGCATGGTGGCGCCCGAGGCCGAGACCCTGCTCATGACCGCCTATGGCACCGTCGAGACCGCGGTCGAGGCCATGCGCGAGGGCGCCTACGACTTCATCACCAAGCCCATCAAGCGCGGAGTGGTGGTGCAGGCGGTGCGCCGGGCTCTCGAGAAGCAGGCCCTGGTGGTCGAGAACCGCTCGCTCAAGGCCGAGCTGGACAGCGTACGCGGATCGCAAGACATCGTGGGAATCTCTCCTGCCATCCGGCGCCTGGTCGAGCTCATCGCCCAGGTCGGGCCCACCTCGGCCACAGTGCTGGTGCTCGGCGAGAGCGGCACTGGCAAGGAGCTGGTGGCCCGCGCCCTGCACCAGCAGAGCCCGCGCGCGCAGCGGCCCTTCGTGGCGCTCAACTGCGCGGCCCTGCCCGAGAGCATCCTCGAGGCCGAGCTGTTCGGGGTCGAGCCGGGTGCCTACACGGGCGCCACCGAGCGCCGCGAGGGGCGTTTTGAGCGCGCCGACAGCGGCACTCTGTTCTTGGACGAGATCGGCGAGATGCCTGCACACCTGCAGGTCAAGATCCTGCGCGCCCTGCAAGAAGGCGAGATCGAGCGTCTGGGCGGCAAGGCCCCGGTCAAGGTCAACGTGCGCGTCATCGCCGCCACCAACCGCGACCTCAAGATGCTGGTCAGCGAGGGACGCTTTCGCGCGGACCTGTACTATCGCCTCGATGTGATCAGTGTGCTGTGCCCGCCTCTCCGGGAGCGCATCGACGACGTACCGGTGCTGGTCGATCACTTTCTGCGCCGCTTCAACCAGCGCCACCAGAAGCACCTGCGCGGCCTGGATCGCGAGGCCCTGGGGGCGCTGTGCAAGCACGCCTGGCCCGGCAATGTGCGCGAGCTGGAGAACGTGATCGAGCGCGCGGTGATCCTGTGCCAGGGCGACGTGCTGGATCGCGTCTCCCTGGGACCCAGCTTCGCCGGTCAGGGCGACGAGCCCCCGCGCGCGGGCGGGCAGCTGCAGATCCCCGTCGGCAGCTCCATGGCCGACGTCGAGCGGCGGGTCATCGAGGAGACACTGCGTCAGACCGGCGGCGACAAGAATGTGGCCGCGCGTCTGCTCGGCATCTCGACACGGACGATCTATCGAAGGCTGGAAGAGAAACAGGGCGGCGACGCCGAGGACTGAACGCGCACCGGCTCATTGCACCCGGACGCGGTCGTAGGTCATGGCGAAGTGCGTGGTTGCCCCGACCAGCACTCCGATCTCGTGATCTCCTGCGCTGTCCGGCAGGGTCCAGGTCACGGTCGCGGTCTCGGTGCTGTTGTCGATCGCGCTCACCGCGCAGCTTCCACCGGTCACCCGGCAGTCCACACCCTGATCCTCGGCGATGTCAGGCCAGCGGACCTGGTAGCTCAGTGACGCGGACGGCGCCGCCGTGCTGTACCTGCTGTCGAGCTCGACGCGATCGCGGTGGAAGGACAGCACGCCGCCATCCCAGTCGGCCAGAAAGAACTGCTCGACGCCGATGGCGAGCTCGACAGGCTTGTCGGGGGTCTGGTAGCGAGCCAGGACGCGGTAGTCGAGTCCCGGACTCTGATCGAGCACGTAGATGTCGCCGCCATTTAGGGCCAGGAAGAGCAGTGGTCCTTCCCGGCGAAGATCCGCTGTCGCGACGATGGAGGGAAGGTGGCGCTCGCTCACCCCCGGGTTGAGCGGGTCACTGAAGTCCACCCGAGCATTGATGCCATAGATATACCCCCCCTCCATGCCGAAGTGGCGAATCGGCAGGGTGAGGGCAACCGGCGCCCCGACAAGCTGCGGCTGGCTGGCGACGCTGACGTTCACCACCTCCACGTTGGCTGGGTGTCCCACCATCAGGTGGGGCGAGGTGTACACCATGTCTGTGATACTTCCACTCAACGTCAACCGGCCAAGCTCGGGCGCGGTCACAGGATCACGTACATCGAGCAGACGCAGCCCCTGATCGCGGACGCCGACCATCAGCATCTCGCCGTCGATGGCCAGTGCCGAGAACGGGGTACCGGTCAGCGGCGACCCGAGAACCACCGGGTTCATCAGATCCTGCAGGTCGACGATGGAGACCCGGGTCGAGCTCCACGCACTGGCCGCGAACAGCCGAGCTCCGCTGATCAGCATGTCACCATTGCCCGGAGCTGCGACGGTGGAGATCTCGGTCTGCAAGGTCGGATCCGTAGCGTCAAGAACGCGGATGATGTTGCTGTCCGAGGCAAACAGGACATCACCTTCCAAGGTCACGGTGTAACAGGTGCCCGCGGTATCGAGCGTGCCAGCGAAGCCGCCGAGCTCGCCAATGCCGGTGAACATCTGGATGCCGTCCTCTCCCACGGGGACGTAACTCCGGCTTCCATCCGTGGATGCCAGGATCTGGAGCACGCCGGTGCTGGTTGGAAATCTCGACACGACCTGCATGCTGGTGGGATCCGAGACGTCCACGACCTGAACGCCGGCTTCGTAGGCGGCCACGTGGGCCGTGTTGCCCGCGACGTCGACGTCGTAGGCCTCGCCAGACAGGCTCAGGGTACCGAGCCGCATCGGGTTGCTGCGGTTGGTGAGGTCAAAGGTTTGCAGCCCGCCAGCCAGGCAGGCGCAGTACGCCAGATCACCGACGACGCGGATGCGACCGAACATCCCCCCCGAACACGTATTTTGCGTGGCTGTCGAGTTCACGTGCAGCAGGGTCGGTGTGGCAGCGTCCAGCCCGCTCAGGTCCACGATGTTGAGTCTGACGTTGGTCACGTATGCGTAGTCCCCGCTGACGGTCACCTTGCCCTGTTGCAGGTCGAGGGTGGCGGCGAGCCGGGGCTGGTCAGGGTCGCGGACGTCGATGGCACGGAGCTCGGTGGCATTGTCGCTGCCTCGACGCAGGCTCAGCAACAGGTGATCGCTCGTCGCGTCCAGCCCTTCGATGACCCATCCAGTGAAAGAGTAGCTGCCGCGCCTGATCAGAGTGCCGGACAGGGCTTGATACTCGAACACCAGGATCTCGCGGGTGCCACCATCTCCCACGAAGGCAAGGCGGCCATTGAAAGCGAGCTTGTAGGCCGCGCCGCTGTTGTCCGCACTGGCCAAGGGCGTTGGCTGACCCGGGTTGCTGATGTCGAGGACATAGAGGCCATCTCCACTTCCATCACCATTGGCCAGCAGCAGGTCACCGCGGCGCGCGATGTCGTAGGCGTACCAGCCGCTGCCAAGGGGGTCATAGTACGAGCCCGAGAAGGGTGTCAGCGAGTGAGTGATGCGCTCGCCGCCGTAGGTCATCGCAGCCAGGCTGTGGCTGACCGTGGCGCTGGCGACCCCGTCACTGACGGTGAGTTCAAAGCCCAGGGCCTCGTCCGCGTCGGGCACCGCGAACCAGAGTCTGGCCATGTCGCCGTCGCCGATGTCCACCGGGGTGCCCAGCGTCTGCACCCACCGGTAGCTCAGTCGATCGCCATCGGGGTCGCTGCTGCCGCGGCCGTCCAGCACCACCAGCTCGCCGGCGTTGAAAGTGGCCGTGCTGCCACGGATGACGGCCACGGGCCCCTGGTTGGACACGGTGATCACGATCTGGTCGGTGCCCGTGGCGTAGCCGTCGCTGACCTCGAGCTCGAGCACGATAAACCCACCCGCGTCGACGGGCACATGGAAGCGGGTGGTGCTCGCGAAGAAGTCGTCCAGCCACACTTTCGGCCCGGAAACCTGCTTCCATGAATAGCTGAGTGCATCACCGTCGGAATCGCTGGAGCCGCTGCCATCCAGGTTCACGGTGGCACCGCGGCTGCTGTTCTGGTCGTCCCCGGCGACAGCCACCGGGGCGTGGTTGCCGACCACGACGCGCACGATGTCAGGGGTCGAGGCATTGACCGCATCGCTGACCACCAGCTCGAAGGTCAACACACCGGTCTGGGTCGGCGCGGTGAAGGTGGGCTGGGCCGGCACGGCGTGGTCCAGGGTCACGCTGGCGCCGGTGGTCTGGGTCCACAGATAGCTCAGGGCGTCGCCGTCGGGATCGCTGGACCCGGTTCCGTCCAGGGTCACCACATCGAGTGGGTCCACGCGCTGATCATCGCCGGCGTCGGCCACCGGGCTGCGGTCCACCACGTGGACGTCCACGTGGGCATTGGCACTCTCCTCGTAGCCGTCGTGAACAAACAGGTTGAAGCGCAGATCGGTGACATATCCGGGCGCGATGAAGGTCGGGTAGATCGGGTCTGTCTCGTCGAGGGTCACGGTGTCGCCCTGCACCTGCACCCAGCGGTAGGTCAGCGGGTCCCCGTCCGGGTCGTCGGAGCGGCTGCCATCGAGGGTCACCAGGGTGTTCTTGTAGTTGGGGAAGGTGGTGGTGCGCGCATTGGCCGTGGGTCGGCCGTTGGCCACGCTGATCTCCACCGTGTCCGGGGCCGAGTCAAAGCTGCCGTCGTTGACCACCAGGCTGAACACCAGCAGTCCGGAAACGTTTGGCGCCGTGAAGGTGGGGCGCCGCGGCACGCTGTGATCGAGGGTCACGCTGGCGCCCGCGGTCTGGGTCCAGAGGTAGGTGAGCGGATCGCCCTCGGGGTCGGTGGAGCCCGAACCGTCCAGCATGACGCCGACGTTGCGGTTGACGCTCTGGTCCGGTCCAGCGCTGGCGGTGGGGGCGCTGTCGGTCACGGTGATGTCGACCTGATCCGCGCTCGAGCTCAGTGCGCCATCGCTGACCACCAGCTCGAAGCTGAGCACTCCGGCCGCGGCCGGGGCGGCGAAGATCGGCTGAGCGGGAACCGTATGGTCGAGGGTCACGCTGGCTCCGGCGATCTGGGTCCAGCTGTAGCTCAGAACGTTGCCCTCCGGATCGCTGGAGCCGGTGCCGTCGAGAGTGACGACCGCGCGCTTGGGCACGGCCTGGTCCGCACCGGCGTGTGCCGTGGGCGCGTGATTGACCGCGGCGTCCTCGGCGGGGGCGGCGTCACCGTTCGCCGCGTCGGTGCTGCCTGCCGCGTCCGGGGCGGTCGAAGCGTCCGAGCCAGCCGCAGCATCCGTGCTGACCGTGGCGTCGGAACCTGCCGACGCGTCGGGACTCACCATCGCGTCCGTGCCCACGTTGGCATCCGTCGTCACCGCGGCATCGGTCCTGGCCGCGTCGACACCAGACGGGGGAGGCTCGCCGCAGTCGCCGCAGGCGGCCAGGGACAGCATGAGCAGGAGCGCAAGGGTGCGGTGTGGGCGAATGGATGATGACATGAACATGCTCCCTCCTGATGTCTGGAGATCGACTGCGTTCAAGCTGTGCTGCGCCGTTCGGGCCTGCGTCGCCACAGTCTCGACCGGCCACCCTCTCTCCGGGGCGGTCCGGCCAGTGCTCAGGGTGGGCTCAAGGAACCCACTCGTAGAGGTAGGCGCCGATCCCAGCGGCTCCATCATCGCCGACACGCACGCCCGCGCCGTTGATGACATCGCCACCGGTTCCTCCCGCTCCCGGCTGGAGGGCCGCGAACTGGTTGTCGTTCGATCCAGCGCCAGGAGCGGCCAAGGGATCGGATGCGTTGTAGGGCACGGATACCTTGGACGAGCGGGTATAGAACACCCCCACACTCATGCCACCACCACCGCCTGCGCCGGGACCTCCGGTTCCTCCGTCGCCTCCATACCCGCCGGTGCCGCCACGGCCCGAGCGCGCGTCCCAGTCTCCACCCTCGACGAAGACACCCAGGCCCCCAGCACCGCCCTGAGATCCGACTCTTCCCCGACGAGCTCTGCCGCCGTCACCACCGTCTCCACCTGCACCCGCCTGCAGGTAGCAGCTCCGCACGATGACGGTGTTCCGGAGAAGGCTGCCAGGATCGTAGCTGTCGATGACCGTCAGCGCGAAAGAGCCTCCGGCCCCGGTGCCTCCAAATCCGCGCGTACCTCCACAGCCACCGGCGCCGCCACTGCCACCGCCTCCTCCGCCGGCGAGGACGGTTCCCGAGACCCTGACCTTTTTGACGCCGCCGCCGCCGCCGCCGCCGCCGCCGCCCTCACCCCGGGTACCGTCGCTGCCAGCGCCGCCGGCCAGCGCGGTCCATACACTGTTGGTCCCGATGAGCTGTCCGCGGGCCTGCAGAGCGGGCCGCACTCCCACGGCGCCGGCAACTCCGTCGTCTCCATCGCCACCGTCCTCGCCCCAGGCGCCCGCGCAGACGCTGAATATTCCGCAGGACGCGAAGGCGCCACCCGCTCCGGCCGCGCCGCCAATACGGATCCCTCCGACGCGGTTGAGCGGGCCACCGACCAACCCGTCTGCCCCGTCCTGCTCGCCGTACCCACCGTCGCCGCCCTTGCCGCTAAAAGGCTCCAGCGTCAGACTGCAGCTCGGATCCACGCGCGATCCTCCGCTTCCTTCCGCGCTGGTGGTGCCATCACCACCATCGTTTCCTCTGGCGCTCGTGCCAACGTCAATGGCGTCGGCTCCCGTGCTACCAGCGCCAGCGTCTCCAGCTTTCAGGTGGTTGTACTCGACGACCAACGCACCCGATACGCCCTGCAGCAGGATCGCACGAACCGAGAGATCTGCTCCGGTGCCTTCTCGGGCGCGGTCCGCGTCAACGGTCAGACCCTGGATGTACCCGGAGCTGCTGTAGCCATCGACCGCGATCCCGGTGTCCCCCGCCTCGATCACCGTCGGGGTACTCATGATGTGGCCGTTGCTTGCGCGCGCTGCCCAGCTCGTGGAGTAGCCGCCGAAGATGCTGACCCCATCGGGCAGGTTCAGCGATTCGCTGTAGGTGCCGGCCCGCACGTAGACGTGGTCACGCGACGGATCTCCCGCTGCCATGTCAATGGCATCCTGGATCGAGGGAAGTGGCTGCAAGAAGGTGCCGTTGCCTCCAGCTGGGGCCGATTGCCTCACGAACACGGCCCGCGCCTTGTCACCATCGATACCGTCGCAGTTGCTGTCGAGTGCGTCAGGCAGGTCAGGGATGTCCTCGGCCCCCGGGTGGATATCCGGGTCATCGTCGTCGCAGTCCAGCTCGTTGTCGGACCGGTATGCAATCACCTCACAGCCTTCCTCCTCAACACCACCGGTCTCGCCAAATCCATCCAGGTCGCTGTCCGGCCACAGGCTCATGGTCGTGGTGCGCTCCGGAGTGAACGGGCACTGGTCGACACAATCGGGCGTTCCGTCGATGTCGCTGTCGTCGTCGGGCTCCAGGCAACCGCAGATCCCGGGAGTGGTCTTGTCGATGTCCGTGGGGCAGCCATCGTTGCAGTCCGGCGTGCCGTCGTTGTCCGTGTCTGTGTCCGCCACGCCGCAGCCGCAGACCCCAGGCGAGGTCTTCAAGGGATCCGTGTCGCAACCATCGGTGCAGTCCGGTGAGCCGTCGTCATCGGTGTCCGTGTCGAGCGTGCCGCAGCCGCACAGACCCTCCGTCACCTTGGTCGGGTCGGTGTCGCACTCGTCCGTGCAGTCGGGCTCCAAATCTCCGTCGGTGTTGGTGTCCGGCACCCCGCAGCCACACAGACCCTCCGTCACCTTGGTCGAGTCGGTGTCGCACTCGTCCGTGCAGTCGGGCTCCGAGTCTCCGTCGGTGTTGGTATCCGGCACTCCGCAGCCGCAGAGCCCCACCACGATCTTGTTCGGATCATTGTCGCACTCGTCGGTGCAGTCCGGCGCCGAGTCGCCGTCGCTGTTGGTGTCCGCCACGCCGCAGCCGCACAGCCCCACCACGATCTTGTTGGGGTCGGCATCGCACTCGTCTGTGCAATCGGGCGCCGAGTCACCGTCGGTGTTGGTGTCTGCCACACCACAGCCGCAAAGCCCCACCACGATCTTGTCGGGGTCGTTGTCGCACTCGTCTGTGCAATCGGGCGCCGAGTCACCATCGGTGTTGGTGTCCGCCACGCCGCAGCCGCACAGACCGACCACGATCTTGGTCGGATCGCTGTCGCACTCGTCCACGCAATCTGCTGTGCCGTCGCTGTCCGAGTCGGTGTCGGGGTGGCCGCAGCCGCACTGCCCGGGCGCGGTCTTGGTGGCGTCGAAGTCACAGCCGTCCGTGCAGTCAGGCGCGCTGTCGCCGTCGGTATTCACCTCCGAGGTGCCGCAGCCGCAGGT
This sequence comes from Pseudomonadota bacterium, assembly GCA_043821645.1. Taxonomy (GTDB): domain Bacteria; phylum Myxococcota; class JACRCW01; order JAFGSX01; family JAFGSX01; genus JBDRCO01. Next base: position 32,453 of record JBDRCO010000060.1, read on the forward strand.
GCCGGGCTGGGTCTTGCCCGGGTCGGTCGGACAGGCGTCGATGCAGTCCATGGTGCCGTCGCTGTCCGAGTCCACGTCGAGCACGGTGCAGCCGCACACCCCTGGCGTGACCTTGGGCGAGCCGTTGGGACAGGGCTCCACGCAATCGATGATGTTGTTCTGATCCACGTCATCGTCGGCGACGCCGCAGCCACACACCCCCGGGGCCGTCTTGAGCGGGTCCCCCGGACACGCGTCGTTGCAGTCCACGGTGCCGTCCTGATCCGTGTCGGTGTCGTCCGTGCCGCAACCGCAGATGCCGGGTGTGACCTTGTGGGGATCGTTTTCGCACTGGTCCGTGCAATCCGGGCTGGTGTCACCATCCGTATCGGTGTCCGCGACGCCGCAGCCGCAAAGCCCCGGCGCGGTCTTGGCGATGTCCGTCGGGCAGCCATCGTTGCAGTCCGCGGTGCCATCGAGATCCGAATCGGTGTCCGCAGCGCCGCAGCCGCACTGGCCGGGCTCGGTCTTGGCTGGGTCGAGGGGGCAGCCCTCGAGGCAGTTGAGGACGCCATCCTGGTCCGTGTCCACGTCGCCGGCGCCGCAGCCGCACACACCGGGCACGACCTTGAAGGGATCCAGCGGACACTCATCCTCACAATCCGCAGTTCCATCGCTGTCCGTGTCGTCGTCGGTTGTGCCGCAACCGCAGACCCCCTCGTCGATCTTGAGCGGGTCCTCGGGACAACCGTCCAGACAGTCCAGAACCTGGTCCTGATCGGTGTCGACGTCTGGCTCACCGCAGCCACAGACGCCGGGCTCCGTCTTGTCGGGATCGGCGGGGCACTGGTCCCCGGCACCTGACTCGGATGTCTCCGCGTCCTGGGTGCTCGCCGCATCCCCAGAGCCCGCGGCGTCGACAGCGGCGCTCGCATCGGCAGCACTGCCTGCATCGACGGAGATCGCAGCGTCCATTCCGGCAGCGTTGTCGACACCTGCTGCGCCATCCAGACCCTGCGCCTGGTCCAAGCCCGTCATGGCGTCGCTGGCCTGAGCATCCATTCCCACCTGGCCGTCAGGCTGTAGCGCATCGGCAGGCCCGCTGGAATCGACCGCAGCGAGCTCCCCGCCAGCAGCGTCGAGGGCGTGTCCTGCGTCGGTCTGATGATCGAGGCCGGTGGCGACGTCGCGATGGACCTCGGCATCGGAACCGGTCTGCGTGTCCACCTGCTCCCGATCTGTCCCGGGCTGATCGAGGGAGCTGCCATCGACACGCGCGGCATCCGTGCGCACCCCAGGGCCGCTGTCGCCGGTGGCAACAGGGGTTGGTTCGCAGGCCAGCCCAGCGATCAGGGAGCAGGTCGCGATGCCATTGAAAAGGACCCAGCGAGTGCGCGCCATTGATCCACCTCCACCGCGGGCGCCCCCCCCCCCCCCCCCCCGCCCCCCCCCCCC
>JBDRCO010000061.1:0-18189 GCA_043821645.1 Pseudomonadota bacterium
TCGGGCCCGGTGATGAAGGTGACGTCGAGGTCGTTGATGTAGGTACTGCCCAGCGAGGTGCTCAGGTTATAGGCGGGCTCGCTGCCGCCGGTGGTACCAAAGGCGCCGTCGAGCTGGTTGTAGGCCGCGGCCGGCGCCAGCACCTGCACCCCGGCCGCGTTGGGCTGGGAGCCGATGAGAAAGCCCGCGCCGCGCTCCTTGGCGTTGCGAGGCAGGCAGCAATCCCGGGTCCCGCCGTCACATCCTGCGGTCACGCACTGGGCGTCGTAGTCCAGGCCCGAGCAGGGCGTGCCACTGCTGCAGCTCGGCGGCGTGCCTGTCGTCGTCAAGAAGTGCCCCAGGCGCCCGGCGTCGTCGAGAAAGGGCCAGGCCGGGTTGGGTATGGTGTTCTCGTAGGCGTTGACCGCCTGGCATTCGCCGAAGAAGTGCGTGGCATAGCCGAGAAAGGAGCGCACCTCGGCCACCACCTCGTGCCCGTGGTAGGTGAAGGGCTCTCCCTGGCACTCGGCCTGAGTCGCCGGGCAGTTGCCACCGCCGCACTTGACCGTCTCGCGGTCGTTGACGCCCCAGTGCATGCTCATGATCTGGCAGTAGGCCGGCACCCCGTCGGCGGTGAACAGCTCGCCGTTCTTGTGGTCGGTGTTCGGGGCGTCGCAGGTACCCATCTCGCCCATGATGCTCTCGACGGTCAGCAGGTCGGGATTGGGCGTGCCCGCGCCGCAGGACCCGCACTTGGCGGTGGGGAACTCGTTGCCGTTGGACTGCGGGATGCCGGCCGCGCGCAGGTAGCCGGTGGCGATGTCTTCGTTGCCGTCGGCGAACACGGCGATGGTCGGCGCTGCCACCATGCGCTTGGCCACGAAGGCATCAAAAGCCGCGGCTGCCCGGTGCACCGTGACCACCTGGAACTCGCTGCGCTGTGCCCAGGTGTTCGCGGTCCACTGCGCCTGGTCGTTCCACACGTCGATCACGGCCAGCGCTGCGCTCGCCCTGTCCGCCGCGACGACGAAGGGGCCGCCGCGGTAGCCGTGACCGGCGATCGCTGCGCCCGGCTGCAGTACGCCCTCGCCGTCCCACACCACGGTGCTGTTCACCGTGAAGTCGGGGGACGCCGTGGGGTAGTGACAGCGGCTCGAGCTGGCATCGGCGCAGGGCCAGGCGCACTCGTCCCCGGCGGTGTCGCAGGGCGCGGCGTGCCAGGTCTTGCCGGGCTCTATCACCCAGGCCACCTCGACGCCCTGGCGCAGGAGCTGGAACACCAGGCCATAGGCCTGAAACATGCCGTGGTCCTGGTAGGCGAGGTCCATGGGCACGATCAAGCTGCCCGCCTCGAAGTGCTGCTGCTCCCCGGCGCGCGCTGCAGGTGCGAGGAACCCACCCAGGATCAGGACGAGTGCGGCAAGGCCTGCTTGGCAGCGTGACACGAGTCCCCCTGGCGGCAGTTGTGCAGGGCTTTTCAGACGTACCCCAAGGATAGCCATGCGTTGACGTGCTCACAAATGACTAGGGCCAAAATGGTCGCCGGCACGACGACCCATCTCGGCCAATGGCAGCCGCCAGCAGCGGTAGAGAGCTCAGCTGGAGTGAAACTGTTGTCGGAGGCTGCTCCCCCGGCTCTACCAGCCGCCACTGGCAGGCCTGTTCACAACGCTGGGACAGTGCCGCGGGACGAGAGCGAGGCTGGCACTCGACCGGGAGTCACCCCGCTTGCGTGCTGGCGGGGGAGGTGGAGCTGTGGCATGGAACAGGGACGGGCCGTGTTGGTCCTGCACCCAGCGGAGTGCTCGGGTGGCAATGTTGCGGTGCGCGCCTGCGGGGGGCCCGCACCAAGGATCGTCACGAAGGCGTCGGTGCCATGACCGAGCTCACACCGAGCCGTATCGGGCAGTACGAGATCCTCAAGCGCCTCGCGCGCGGGGGCATGGGTGAGATCTACCTGGCGCGCCAGCTCGGGATCGCGGGTTTCGAGCGCCTTGTCATCGTGAAGACCATGCTGTCGGACCTGGCCAGCGAGAGCCACACCGTCGACCAGTTCTTTGACGAGGCGCGGCTGGCCGCCAACCTCAATCACCCCAACGTGGTGTCGACCTTTGAACTGGGTCGTTCGGAGCAGCGCTACTACATCGCCATGGAATACATCCATGGTGTCAACCTGGCCGAGCTGGAAGCTCAGGTGCGGAGTCGCGGTGCCCGCATCCCGCCTCGGGTTGGCGCGGCCATGCTGCGGAGCGCAGCCCTGGGCCTGGACTACGCACACCACGCGGTGGACCTGAGCGGGCGTCCCATGCAGGTCGTGCACCGCGACGTCAGCCCGCAGAACCTGATGGTGCGACTCGACGGCGGCGTCAAGGTTGTCGATTTCGGCATCGCGCACGCCACCAACCGCTTCGTCAAGACCGAGCACAACGCCATCAAGGGCAAGCTGCTGTACCTGTCACCCGAGCAGGTGCGCGGGGAGCCCCTGACCGAGGCCAGCGATCAGTTCAGCCTGGGCTCGGTGGCCTGGCGCCTGTTCACCGGGAGTCCTCTGTTCAAGGGCGACAACCCCGGCGAGACCATGTACCGCATCGTGACGGCGCCGGTGCCATCCCTGTGCGAGATGGTCGAGGGCTTTCCCGGCGAACTCGACGCGGTCATACAGCGCATGCTTCAGAGGCAGCCACAGGCGCGCTATGCCGATTGCGGCGCGGCAGCCAGGGCTCTGCAAGCCTACCTGGATGGATCCGGCGGCAATGCCGATCACGAGGTGGCCGACTTCGTTCAGCAGAATGCGGGCACCTTGATCGCGGCGCGCGCCCTGGTGTCGGCCGGCGATTCCTCGACGATGGCGACCCTGGTGACAGAGACCGCGTCGCTGACGTCAGAGCCCGTGGTCAAGGAAGTCATCCAGGAATCCACACTGGTCAACTGTGCGGCCTGCTTGCGCAGCCAGTCGCCGCACAATCTGCGTTGCGAACACTGTGGCGCGCTTCTGATCGGGGACACCTCCACCGGGCCCGTGGACGGGGTCGATGTCTCGTCGGTCTTCAGGTCGCTGCCTTCGCTCAGTCTCGACGTCATGCGCTCCTCGGTCTCGCAGCGCCCGGAGCTGGCCGCCGACGACGGGGACCCCTGGGAGATCCCTGCGACCAAGGTGGATGGCGTGCTGCGCGCCTCGGGTGGCACCAAGCTCAACGAGTTCGGAGAAGCCCTGCAGAGCGTGGTGCTCGATCTGGGCGCCCAGCAACGCGGTACCCGCGGCGATCCCTCGGAGGCGGCACTGGTGGGACGGAGCGAGGCTGTCAGCCAGGTGCAACAAGCGCTCGCGCAAGCCCGCGCGGGCACCGCGTGTGGATTGCTCGTGCTGGGCCAGAGCGGCATGGGAAAGACCTTCCTGGCTCGCGAGGTGAACCGGCTGGCTGTCGAGCAGGGTTTCGCAACCTGCCATGCCATCGCCCTGCGCCGAGGCGTGCCGCTCGCCATGGACCTGTTTCGGCAGTGGGTGATGGGCGTGGCGCTGGCCTTCGCTCCGGAGCCGCGGAAGCATGGCCTGACCCTGGTCGCCACGGTGGCAGACGCCCTGCAAGCCATGCCGTCCGAGCTCCTCACCCCCTGTCTGCAGCAGCGCCTGGTGCAACTGTTTGACGGGCTTGGCGGCGAGACCTCGACCACACCCATGGCGCACGCCCAGCGCATGGCCACCGCTGCCGTGCAGTTCCTGGGGCAGGTCGCGACCCGGCAACCGCTGTTGCTGATCGCCGATGATGTTCACGACGTCGACGAACCCAGCCAGCTGTTGCTGCGGTCTCTGCTCAAGCGGCTACCGCGTTCCAACCTGTGCGTGCTGGCCACCGGTTTGCCGGGAATCGTCGATGTGATCGCGGACGATCTGCATCGCCTGGAGCTGGAGCCGCTCGACCCGCAGGACAGCCAGGGGCTCGTCCGGCAGGCGATCGCGGAGCGTGACTGGCCGGCGGGCCTGGACGACGCGGTTGCCCAGGCATCAGGCAATCCCGGTGTGCTCGCCATGCAGGTACGAGCGCTGATGCTCGAGGGGTACGTCGGCCCACTGCGCAGGCGGGGTCCCAAATCTCTGCACCCGGATCACGCGCTTGGCACCATCGAGGGGTGCTCCCACTGGCTGGTGCAACGGCTTGGTCGAACCTCGCTGGAGGTGATGCAGAGCGCAGCCCTGCACGGCTCCGTATTCAGTAGCGAGATCCTGATCCGAACCTGTGGTGGCGCCGCGGCCGTGCGGACCGCGCTCGCCGAGGCCGTGCGATTGGGGCTCGTCCATGGGGTGGCGACGGGGGCCGCCGTCTTCCTGTTCACGCAGAGCAGCTGGCGCCAGTCCTTGCTGGCCACGCTGGCAAGCGAAGCGCGAGAAGGACTCCGGGCCACCTACGCTGTGGAGCTGCACCGGACTGGCGGTGCCCTCCCTCGAGATGATCTGGAGGTGCTTGCCAGCCTCCCCAGCACCCCCAACACCTTCGATGTACCTACCATGGCACTGCGCGCGCGGGCGGCGCGGGTCCTGCTCCACCAGGGGATCACCACGCAGGCGCATGGCCATCTCAGCAGCATCCTCGAGCAGGCTGCCCAGGCCTTCTCGGCGTCACAGCCGGCGACCGGTGAGGCCTGTGACGTGTTGCTCCATGTGGCAGCGCAGGCGGGCCTCATCGATCAGCATCGGGAGCCGGAGCGCGGCAGTGCGGCCATCCAGCTTGTGCTCGACCTGACGGCGCCCAGCGAGGCACCGCGCGAAAGAGCGCTGGCGCTGTGGTACCTCGCCCAGTGCCATCGCAGTGCACATCGGCGAGCCGAGGCGGTGGACGCCATCGAGCAGAGCCAGCTGTGTGCGAGCACCCTGCAGGACCCCGCCCTTCAGGCGACGCTGGACGTCGAGCAAGCCCTGCTGCTGTGGGCCTCGGGGGAACAGCGCCAGGGGATCTTCCTGCTCGCGGCGGCCCTCGAGAGGCTGGGGCAGGTGCCCATCGGGAACGATGAGACGCTGGCGACGCGGCAACTGCAGCTGGCGATGGTCTATCGGTTCCTCGCTCGCCTCTACCACCTGCTGGAAAATGACGGGCTGGCCGTGAAGGCGGCCCAGCGGGCACTTGAGATGGGAATGGCGGCGAGCCAGCTCCACGAGGAAGTGGCTGGTGCTGTGCTGCTGGGCGAGTTCGAGCGCGATAGGGTGCGCGCGGCCACGCTGTTGGATGCGACGCTGCAGCGCGTGCAGACCTCGGATGATCCGTGGCTCGGGGCCGAACTCCAGGTGGTCTGTGGACGGGCACTGCAGTCTGTGGAGCCGCGGGCCGCCGCCGAGCTTTTTTTGCAGGCGCGGGCTGCGGCGGTGCTCAGTGACCGCCGTGACATCTTCACCAGTCGTGGTGGTGACGTCCTCGCTGACCCGACTGCGACAAGGCTGGCGGTGTTCTGAGGTGCATCGCTCGGGACTGGGCTGCCGTGCGTCGCGGCTTTGCCAGGTCCCACCCCAATAGCCCTCCGCAATTCCCGCAGCTTGGCCGCGCCGACACCTTTTCAAGGGGATGTCCCGGCGGCTCTCGACCCGACAATTACCACCCGCAAAGGTCTGAGTTTCTCGCACTGGAAGTGACACTCCGCGCGGAATGTGTGCCCGATGTTCAGTGGTCACTGAAAGTGTCGAGCATCCCCGTTACCGTCCGGAATTTATCGGGATATGACAAATCAATGGGACCGAGCTGGTTCAAAAGAAGCTCTTCGTGGGTATAAAAAATTTAAATCGAAAGCCAGCGAGTTCTGCTTGATGTTTTCGTCCCCGGGCCTAGGATGCCCTCACCTGCCGCAACGAGCAGCGAGACGCCCCCCAGAGACCCCTTCCTCGGTCGCGCCTCGCCCCTGCTGGCGGGTGCGTGGTGCGAAAACGCGTGCCACAGAGGACAGAGGGAACCATGACGCTGTCTATCTTGCTCAAGGCCCTGCGCGCGGATGCGTTCAGGCGGGTCAACGAGATCTCGGGCCAGAACATTTACCAGTGCATGCAGTGCGGCACCTGCTCCAGCGTCTGCCCCATGTCTGGCGACATGGAGATCACGCCGCGCCAGGCCATGCTGATGATGCAACACGGGATGATCGACGAGGTGGCGGATTCGCGCACTCCGTGGTTGTGCGCGTCCTGCCACAGCTGCCAGGTGCGCTGCCCGCGCGGCATTGAGGTGCCCCGCGTCATGGAGGCGCTCAGACAGCTCACCCTGCGCGACAACGTGGACCGCATCAACCCGCGGACCATTCCCCAGGACCAGGTGAAGACCCTGCCCCAGATCGCCCTGGTGGCGGGCTTTCGCAAGATGACGGCGTGAGGCATGCGATGAAGATCGGTTACTACCCGGGTTGCACGCTCAAGACCAAGGCCAAGAACCTCGAGGATTCGGCGCTGGCCTCCCTGCAGGCCCTGGGCGTCGAGGTGCAGGAGCTCGAGCGCTGGAACTGCTGCGGCGCGGTGTCCTCGCTCAGCGACGACGACCTGATCCACCAGCTGGCACCGGTGCGCGACCTGATCCGCGCTCGCGACCAGGGCTGCGACCAGGTCATGACGCTGTGCTCGCAGTGCTTCAACGTGCTCAGGCGCGCCAACAACCTGATGCGCGACGACGCCGAGAAGCGCAAGACCCTGAACCTGTTCATGGACGAGGAGGCGGACTACGCCGGCGAGGTCGAGGTGCTGCACTACCTCGACCTGCTCGAGCAGCAGGTGGGATGGGACAAGCTGCAGGCCGCGGTGAAGAAGCCCCTCGGTGGCATGAAGGTCGCCCCGTTTTATGGCTGCGCCCTGCTCAGGCCGCGCGAGGCCGCCCTGGGCGGCGGTTCTCCGGATCAGCTGGAGAAGTTTCTGACCGCCCTGGGCGCCACGCCTGTGGTGTACAGCGGCGAGGATGAGTGCTGCGGCGCCTACCAGGTGCTGGTGAATCCGGTCGAGGCCACGCGCCAGGCCGGCCGCGTGCTCAAGGGGGCCGAGCAGGGCGGGGCCGAGGCCCTGGTGCTGAGCTGCCCACTGTGCGAGCACAACCTGGGCAAGCGCCAGGTCGAGCTGGCGGCGGCCGACGGCGAGATCAAACCGCTGCCGGTGCTGTACTTCTCGCAGCTGCTGGCGGTGGCCCTGGGCCTGGAGCCCGGAGTCAACCACTTCGATCTGAACGCGCCCGTGGTGCGCGACTTTGTGAGCGCGCGCCAGCTGGCGCCGAACGCCTGAGCGAACCCTTTCGACGATCGCTGATGCAGCGACGCGTGACGAGGTGACACCCATGACGACGGAAGCAACCAGCATGCAGGCGGAGATGATCCCCGTCTACATCATGGGCAAGCGCTACTTCGTGCCCGAGGCCCTGACCATCATGAAGGCCATGGAGTATGCCGGGTACAAGTTCATCCGCGGCTGCGGCTGCCGCGGGGGCATCTGTGGCGCCTGCTCGACGGTGTTCCGCAAGGCTGGCGACTACAAGATCTACAGCGGGCTGGCCTGCCAGACGGTGGTCGAGCCCGATATGTACCTGACCCAGATCCCCTTCTACCCGGCGCTGCGCATCGGCTACGACTACGACGCCAGCGAGGCGGCGGCCGAGACCATCCACGCCCTGTACCCCGAGATCTTCCGCTGCGTGGCGTGCAACGCCTGCACCAAGATTTGCCCCATGGACGTGCAGGTGCTGGACTACATCTCGGCAGCCAAGCGCGGTGACATCGAGGCCGCGGCACACATCAGCTTCGACTGCATCCAGTGTGGTCTGTGTGCCAGCCGCTGCATGGGCGAGATCCCGCAGTACCACATCGCCCAGCTCGCGCGACGCCTGTACGGCGGCAAGATCGCGCCCCGGGCCGAGCACCTCGAGAAGATGGTCAAGGACATCGCCGCGGAGAAGTACAAAGCGGTGATCGACGAGCTCAAGGGGCTCAGCGCCGACGAGCTGAAGAAGCTCTACGTCGAGCGCGAGATGGAGCCGTCCATGACCGACGATTCGTGGCGGCCCAAGGCCAACATCGGTCTGTAGCTTTTTGACTTCTGGACTCTGACGGCCCGCCCGTCGACGACGGCGCAGGCACAAGGTGATGCGATGGGTTACCCCGCCAAGCTCGAAGAGTTGATCAAGGTCGTCGAGAAGACCCGCCCCGAGCGCGTGGCGCGCAAGAACGCAGGCGGCGAGGTCCCCTTTCTCTCGCTCGACGAGCGCAAGGAGATGCTCAACCATCACCCCGACTTCAAAGAGGAGGGGCGGCGTGCGCTGCAGGTGGGCACCAGCAAGGGCTACAAGATCGCGCATGAATATGCGGATCTGCTCGAGGCCCGCAGCCGTCTGGATCCGGCCAAGATCGACGTCAGCAAGCCCGACATCGTGACCGACGTGCTGGTCATCGGCGGCGGCGGCGCCGGTACCTCGGCTGCGATCCTGGCCCGGGAGGGCGGTGCCAAGGTCACCCTGGTGACCAAGCTGCGCCATGGCGACGCCAACACCATGATGGCCGAGGGCGGCATACAGGCCGCCGACAAGGGCGAGAAGGACTCACCCTACTTCCACTACCTCGACGTCATGGGTGGCGGTCACTTCACCAACGTGCCCGAACTGGTCGAGGCCCTGGTCAACGACGCGCCGCTGGCCCTGCACTGGCTCGAAAAGATGGGTGCCAACTTCACCAAGGATGCCACTGGCCGCATGAAGAGCATCCACGGTGGTGGCACCAGCCGCAAGCGCATGCACTACGCCGCCGACATCACCGGCGCCGAGATCATGCGCACCCTGCGCGACGAGTGCCGCAACCGTGACATCGAGGTCGTCGAGTTCGTGCCCGCGGTCGAGCTCATCCTCAACCAGCACGGGCAGTGCGCCGGCGCCGTGCTCTACAACCTGGAGACCGAGGAGTACCTGGTGGCCCACGCCAAGGCTGTCGTGATGGCGACGGGTGGCTCCGGGCGCCTGCACGTGCAGGGCTTCATGACCACCAACCATTACGGCGCCACCGGCGACGGCATCGTCATGGCCTACCGCGCCGGCGTGCCGGTCAACTTCCTGCACACGGTGCAGTACCACCCGACCGGCATCGTGTTCCCGGAGCAGGCCGAGGGCATCCTGATCACCGAGAAGTTCCGCGGCTCGGGCGCCAACCTGGTCAACATCGAGGGCAACCAGTTCGTCAACGAGCGCGAGCCCCGTGACGTCGAGGCCGCGTCCATCATCAAGCAGTGCACCGAGGTCGGCAAGGGTGTGCCCACGCCCACCGGCAAGGTCGGCGTGTGGCTCGACTCGCCCATGATCGACATGCTCAGCGGCGAGGGCACCGTGCGTCGCGAGTTCCCGGGCAAGTACATCCTGTACAAGCGCTTCGGCATCGACATCAGCAAGCAGCCCATGCTCATCTTCCCGACGCTGCACTACCAGAACGGCGGCGTGCAGTTCAACAACAAGGGCGAGACCACGCTGCCTGGCCTGTTCATGGCCGGCGAGGTGTCGGGCGGCGTCCACGGCGCCAACCGCCTCATGGGCAACTCGCTGCTCGACATCGTGGTGTTCGGACGCATCTCGGGCAAGAGTGCGGCCGAGTTCGCCAAGGACCAGGCCAAGGACGGCAAGCGCTCGCTGGATCACGTGGTTGCCTACAACAAGGAGGTCGAGGCCTCCAAGGCCGCCAATGGCCGCGTGGCACCCATGCTGCTGCCCGACTACACGCTGCCCCACGTCAAGGCCAGGCAGCTGACCACCGAATACCTGGGGACGTTGCGCTAGCAAATCGAGCCCGATAGGCTGTACCTCTGACTTCCCGATGGCATGGCGTGCCGCGGTCGGGTTGGGGCCGCGGAGTGTGTGGTGCGCGGATGGCACCACAGGTTCGTGGTTGCGGGACTGGCTCCTGGTGACGACGGCGATTTGAAGTCGCACATGCCTGTGACCGCGGTTTCCGCGCGCAGTCTCTTGCGGCGTGGCCTCGTGCCAACGGAGCTCGAAGCGCGATGCTCCCACAGCGATCTCGCGAGACGATTTACAGCGTGGCGCTCATGGCGACGCTGCTCGTCGGCGTGGGACTGCGCCTGGTTCTTCCTGGCGATCGCGAGTGGAAGGAGGACGAGGCGACATCTCTCGCCATCGGCGCGGACTTCGTTGCACATCCCCAGCTCGCAACACACGGGCTTCGGTCAAGCGTGGGACTGCACAACCCCCCGGCGACGGTCTACGTGTTCGCTCTGCTGCGCTTGCTGTCGCGCGGTGACCCGCTCCTGGCGAGCTTGTGTGTCGTCTTGTTTCACTCCCTGGGCATGCTGATGGCAGGTGCGTGGTTGCGCAAGCGCACTGGGTCGCTGGACTGGTTCGCCGTGTGGTGGGGCCTGGCATACCTCTGCGTGGACGCCTGGTGGGTGATCAATAGCCGGAAGGTCTGGGCGCAGGATCTGCTGCTGCCCTTCGTGGTCGGCGCGGTCTGGGGCCTGTCGGACCTGTGGGAGCACCCGCAGGTGCGCTGGCGACGGGTCGCACCGGGCATGGTGTGTCTGGTCCTGGCGAGCCAGATTCACATGACAGGCATCCTTTGGGGTGTGGCACTGGTCGGGGCCACGGTGCTTCACCCCCCGCCGGCTGTGCGCCAGCACTGGAGGGCACTGTGTGCAGTGGCCGTCGGCGTCACACTCCCAGCCTACCTGCCGTGGATCCCTGAGGTGTGGAGACACCTGCAGCACGATGGTGCTCTGTCTCACAGCGCAGTGGCTGATGCGGGCTGGATTCACCTCGGCTCCCTGTTCCTTGGTGCGCTCGCGGCGACGGGATCCTCACTGAACTGGTTCATCGACGCCACCGAGGTTCCGGTACTTGTTCAAACCTTCGGTGGCACGCCCTGGCGAGTGGCACAGAGCCTGGCCTTGCTCCCTCTCGGAGTGACGGCGGTGGCGGCCATGGTGGTGTGGGTCCGCCATGTGCACCATCGAGACGCGCCGGATGCCTTGTACTGGCTCGCGAGCAGCGTGCCGCTCTTCATCCTTGTCTTGCTCTGTATTCGTACGCCGGTACTCCCTCATTACTCGTCGATACTGGCTTTCCCCATGGCTGCTTTCTGGGCCCTGGGCTGGAGCGCGCTGCAGCGGCGAGCGGGCTGGCGTCGCTGGCTGGTTCGTGCAGTCGCTGGAGCATTGGTTGTCTTGATGACCTGGACCAGCGTGGGGTTTCTGCTCTTCATCCACCACAACGAAGGCAGCCGTGGAGACTACGGACCTGTCTACAGGGTCAAACTCCAGGCGGCGCAGGAGATCGTGGAGCGGGGCAGCGGCGGCCAGTTCCCCTACGAGATCTACTATCTGGTTCAGCTCCTTCGTGGCGAACCTGCGCAGATCCCACAGGAGCGCTTCATGCGTTGACCAGAATCGTTGGGATGAAGCCCAGGTTTGCGGGACGTGTTCGATAGGGCCTCCGCGCGCCATCGTGGCCAAACCACCTGAGCACGGGCAGGTGGACAGAAGTACCGATCGGAGGCTGCGTCCGCAGAGGATCTGGCCTCTGAAGTCAGGCCTTGCATCTCCATGCCCGCCCAGCCGCAGGTCGGGGGAGTTGCCCGAACCGCTCCCCGGTTGCATCCGAGTCCCCCTCGTATACGATGCGCACGTCGTCACGCGAGGGCGATTATCGCCCGCGGGAGCGGAATGCATCGGTCTGTGTCTACAGGGACCTGGTCCGAATGAGAGGCCCGATCCTCACGCCACGCTGGGTGGGCTCGCTCGTCAGCCTGGCCTCCCTGGTCCTGGTCTTCGTGCCCGTGTGGACGCTCAGCCAGTGCGCCACCATCGACGGCAGGGCACGCGATCTGGCTGCCAGGACAGAAGGCATCGCAGGGCCCGAGGACCTGATCCTCGCCGGGCTGCCGCGGGCGGATCCTGGGCGCTCGCGAGGGCGGCTGCTGTTTCCTTTCAGGCCCCTGTTCGCCGTGGACGCCGACACCGTGGACATGGACCTGCCCACGCTTCCATTTCGTCGCGTGCTCGCCGTGGGGGATCTCGACCCGGAGCGCCTCAAGCTCGGGCCCGCATCTCGAATCGTCGACACCGTGCGCTTGTTCGAACTCGGGGACCCAGGTCGGCTCCTGCTGTCCCTTGTGGACTACACCCGAATCGAGATTCGTGGCGTGCAGGGTACAAGGAGCTGTCGCGTCGCGCATCCGAGCGGCGGTGTGGCCTGTGGCTCCGAGGCCTGGTTCCACATCGGACCGCGGGTGCAGCGGGTGGGTGGTCGCGATCGGCTGTGCCTGTGGGCGCATCCACCACCGGATGGGGCACAGCTGGCCATCGGTCTGAGCATCGCGCCGGGCACAGCAGCGCCTGGCTCGCGTCTATCGGTCGATGTGCAGTTTGCCGACGAGGTGCGACACGATCCCCTGCATCCCGAGGTTCAGGTGGAGCTGCGCGAAGAGGGGTCTGTCCTGGCCTCGACCACCTGCGACAACCACAAAGCTTCTTGCCAGCTGACGGGCCCTTCCGGGATGGATCGCGACCGCCGGCTCGAGCTCGTCGTCACCACCCCCCATAACGGCCGACAGCTGCTGTGCCTGGGAGGAGGACTGGTGGCGGAGGCTGGAGCACCACCATGAGCGATGTGGTGGAGCAGGGCACGCCGCCGGACGCACTGGCTGCGGCATCTCCTGAACCCTCGCGGCCGGTGGACCGCCGGGGTTCGCTGCTGGTGATCGGCCTGGTGACCTTCGTCACCTGCTGGCTGCAACCGTACTTCGACGAGATGCACAACCCCAACGCGCTGGTGCGCGTGTACCTGACCCGCGCACTGGTCGACGATGACACGGTGCGCATCGATGCGCCGATCCGGAGCTTCGGCGATCTCCAGGACAAGTCTGTGCGAGAGGGGCACTTCTACTGCGACAAGGCACCTGGTGTGTCCTTGCTGGCGGTCCCTCTGTACGGTGCTCTGCGTCTGCTGTGGCCAGCACAGGCCATCAGCAATCGCACCCTGATTCGCGTCACCCGGGTCGTACTGTGCGGCTTCGCGCTGCCACTCATCCTGTGGCTGTGTGAGCTGTGGCTGGCTGGCCTGGGGGTGGCGCCCCGTCGACGGGCAGCTTCCCTGGCAGCCCTGGGCGGCGGCAGCATGTTGCTGCCCTACAGCCTGGACCTGTTCGGTCACGTGCCCGCGGCACTGTTCGTCGCCGCGACCGCTTACCTGTTGCTCGCGCCCGGCCGCCGCGAAGGAGACTTCCGGCGAGACGTGGGCGCGGGACTGTGCATCGGGCTGGCAGTGCTCACCGAGTATCCGGCACTGATCCTGGTCGCGGTTCTCGCTCTTGGAGCGCTGATCCGGCGTCCTGATCGCGTGCGGGCGGCGATGGCCATCGGGCTTGGTGGCCTGATCCCAGCTCTGATCTTTTTCTGGTACAACAACAGCGCCTTCGGCCATCCGCTCAAGACAGGCTACTCCTTCATCGCCAGCCCGTACTTTCACGCCGTGCACGAGAAGGGATTCCTTGGCATCTCCTGGCCCAGCGCCGAAGCCCTGGCGGGGAGCCTGCTGTCGCCTGCGCGCGGCATCTTCTTCGTCGCACCCTGGACCCTGCTGGCCCTGCTCGGCGTCGGGCTGTTGTGGCGGCAACGACGTGGCCTGGCCCTGATTCTCGGCACCTGCATGGTGCTCGACATCCTGTTCATCGCGTCCTTTGGCTACTGGATCGGCGGCTGGTCCGTCGGACAGCGACACCTGACCTCGCTGATGCCGCTGCTGACCGTGGCCTTCGCCCTCGGTTGGGAGCAGCTGGCACACGACGCCGAGGGCGGACGTCGGCGCATCCTCTCGTCGCTGTTTGCGGTGAGCGCGACCGTGGGGGTGGTCCTGGTCTCGGCGGCGAGTCTGACCCTGGCGGGCTTCCCCGAGGAGTTTCACAATCCACTGGTCGAGGTGACCGCAACCCTGTGGCGCGAGGGCCTGTTTCCCTACACCGTGGGCACCATGCTGCACCTGCCGAGCCGGGTCGCCATCGTGCCCGCGATCCTGGCCTCGCTGCTCCTTGTCCTTGTCGTGCTTGAGGCCGCAACCGTCGACCCGAACAGGGACCGACGATCGCTCCTGATCCAGGCTACAAGTGCGGCCCTGGTCGGCGCCTGGCTCGGTGTGCTACCGCTGGCGGGCGAGGGGCCGGTGACGGCGCAGCACCATCGTGAGTGGATCATTGACACCGTGTGGGAACCTCGCGATGCGCTACCACCCAAGCAGTACGACCCCATCAAGGTGCTGCCCACCCTGCCGCGGCTGGCGCCGGTCTCACCTGTGCTGCTCAGGCACCTGGCGCGGCAAGAGGCGACCGGGGATAGCGCCACCCGGGCGCTCGAGCTGATGAGCCAGGCGCGCTTGCTGGAGCTGGCCAGGACCGCGGAGCCGCCGCACGCATCACCCTGACAAGGCCTCGCCAACCACCGACCCCGCAGGCTGGTGGTGCGAGCGCGCCTGTCAGGGCTGCCGTCGCGAGCAGCCCGTCGCATCGCACCAGCTGAGCAGCTCAAAGCCCGACGGTGTCCTGGCATCGGCCGCAGAAGCACTCGACCGACGACGGGCAAGCCACTGGTGGAATCCTGGTTCCTGGCTCAGCTCAGGAGGTGGCGATGGCCAAAAACCCAGGTCGTTGATGAGCACGGTGTTAGAAAATATGATCAGGTCGCCGTCGACCAGGGTGCCGGCGCTGGCGCTGAGTTCCTGGGGTGGCAGGTGCAGCACCTGGCGCGCAGGGATGCCGTACAGCACACGCACATGCTCGGGAGACAGATGAAACAGGTAGCTCCCCCTGTCCCCCGCCCAAGGTGAGGGCATCGCCGGTGGCAAGCTCAGCTGGTGGAAGGCCAGCACGGTGCGTGTCCCGGGCTGCCGTGCTTCGAGCGGCTGCAGCAG
The DNA here is from genome assembly GCA_043821645.1 of Pseudomonadota bacterium. Taxonomy (GTDB): domain Bacteria; phylum Myxococcota; class JACRCW01; order JAFGSX01; family JAFGSX01; genus JBDRCO01. The sequence goes on from JBDRCO010000061.1 coordinate 14,874, forward strand.
GGTGCGGTAGCTGCTGTGCAGGTAGAAGGGGTCGCGAAACTGCGCAGCGGCCGTCGTGGTCTCGATTGCGCTCCAGGCCAGCACCAGGACCAGGGCCGCCTGCAGCCCGCGCCAGCGACGCACCAGGGGCCACACGCGCGCCAGGAGCATGGCCGTCAGTGGCGCCAGCACCAGCAGGTAGCGGACCTCGCGTCCGGGCATGGCCTGGAGACCTACAAAGAAACCCACCCAGGCCACCGCCAGTCGGCGTCCCGCGCCCTTCTCGCGCCAGCCGATGACGAGGGCCGGGACCAGTAGCAGGGCCACCAGCCAGCCCTGGGCGGGCAGGTTGCGCAGGTACACCCACCACGGGAACACCATCCCCGCGTCCGCATAGCCCTGGCGTATCGCCTGGACCTGCAACAGCGGACGCAACAGCAGGGGCGCCTCACCCAGGCTGTCGCCGAGGGCGGCCCCCATGACGACGAGGGTAAAAAGGGCGCTGCCGAGGGCCGCGAGCAGGAGACGCGTGAGCAGGCGCCCGGGACGCAGGTTTCCCGCTGCACCACCGTCGCGAACCAGAGCCACACCGACGAGGACCACGACCCAGCACAGAGCATACACGTGCTTGATCAGAGGCAAGGCGGCACCGACCACGACCAGCAGCAGCAGGTTCCATGGCGAGGGCCTTCGACGTTCGCGCTCCGCCCCGTGCAGCAAGAATAGGAAGAGCGCCCCGGGCAAAATGTCGTGGCTGATGAAGGGCGCGTAGCTGGCCCATAGGGGTGTGAGCACGGCCCCGAGCGCGGCGACCCAGCGCGCCGCGGGATCCTCGATGTGGCGAACGATCTGCCGCAGCACCAGCGCCAGGGCCCCGAGGTGCAGGAACGCCATCAGCGCATGGGGCAGGCGTACGTCCAGGGGATGAAGCTGCCAGGTGCCGTGCAGCCACACCGCGGGCAGCTGCAGCAGGGCCATGAGCGGCGCGCGGATGGGGTTGTAGTCCGCATCCTGGCCGAGCATGGCGCGAGCGTTGCACAGGGCCTCGAAGCCGTCGTAGTACTCGACATCCAGGGACCAGGCGGTCCAGCCGAGCCACAGTGCGACCGGGGCCAGGATCCACCAGATCCTCGCCGTCCGGATGCGATGAAAGGACCACGACGCCATGACCCACGCATTCTACACGCCGCGTTTGTCTCCGTGTCGAACCCTCGCTCGACGGGCCTGGTGGCTGGGCTTGGGGCTGTCCGGAGTCCTGCTCGCGGCCTGCCCCAGCAAGGAAGAAGTCCTGCAAAAGGCCGAGGAGAGCGGCAAGTTCCTGGCCGAGAAGCAAGCGCAGATGGTCAAGGGCGTGGGCGAGGGACTCAAGGGCAAGGGCAAGGAGGGCGCCGAGAGTCTGAGCGAAGGTGTGGGCGAGGTCCTCAAGGGCACGGCCCAGGGCCTGGACAAGAGCTTGGGTGAGGTCAAGGTGACCACCGCCGACGCGGTGGCCGCGCGTGGCCTCAAGGTCGAACGCGGCCAGCGCCGCGCGGTGGGCGGCAAGGACGGCATCTCGCTGTACCTGATCAGCGACCAGGCCTTTGACGGCAAGCTCATGCTGCGCGTCGTCGACGCTGCGGGCAAGGAGGTGGGCCGTTCGACGGTGGAGCTGAAGCGCGCCGCCGGCGACGCCGGCTACGTCGACTTCGTCTTCGACGAGCGCACGCCGCTGTTGACCCTGGATCACGTGGACCTCGGCGTGCTCTGAGATCGCACCGCCGGAGGATGCGCCCGGCGGCGCGGCTCGATACATGGAGGTCACGGAGGCCAGCTCATGTGCGGTCGCTTCATCCTCACCGAGTCGCCCGATGTGCTGGCGGATCTGGTCGGGCTCGACGCCAGCTGGGCCGACGGCGTGGGTGGTTTCAAGCCGAACTACAACGTGGCCCCCACGCACCAGGTCATTGCCTTTCGTCAGCGCCCCGAGGGGACGGGCCGCGAGGCCGTGCGCTTGCGCTGGGGGCTCATCCCTTTTTGGTCCAAGGACGAGAAGATCGCCTACAAGCTGATCAACGCCCGCTCCGAGACCGCCCCGGACAAGCCGAGTTTCCGGGCGGCGTTCAAGCGCCGCCGCTGTCTGGTTCCCGCCGACGGCTTCTACGAATGGAAGAAGAGCGGTAAGGCCAAGCAGCCCTTCTGCATCCGGCTGCGCGACGACCGGCCCTTTGCCATCGCCGGGCTGTGGGAGCACTGGCAGGGCCCCGACGGGCAGGTGGTCGAGAGCTGCACCCTCCTCACCACCGAACCCAATGCCATGATGGCCAAGATCCATGACCGCATGCCCGTGATCCTCGATCCTGCGGACTTCGACCTGTGGCTGGATCCTGGCGTCGACAAGGCGGACCCTCTGCGACCTCTGCTGGCTCCCTTCGACGACAAACAGATGCGCGCCTATGAGGTGTCCTCGAGGGTCGGCAGCCCGGCCGCAAACGACCCGTCGTGCATCGCTCCGGTCTGAGCCAGTTGACCCTTGTGCCTGGCAGCCGCTGAGCCACAATCGGCCGGGCAAACGCACGAGAGGCCCATGCGCGCAGCTCTAGTCACCCGCTTTGGCTTGCAGCACCCGGTCCCCGTCGTGGATCGCGACGCGGCGGAGCCTGGCCCGCGCCAGTGCCTGGTGCGCGTTGACGCCAGCAGCGTCAATCCCATCGACTGGAAGACGCGTTCAGGTCACTACAGACCCTTCCTGTGGCCTCGGCTGCCCTACATCCCGGGCTACGACCTGAGTGGCCAGGTCGTCGAGTGCGGGCCGGAGGTCACGGGCTTCAAGGCCTGGGACTGGGTCATGGCCATGAGCGATCGCCGGGCCGGACAGTGCTGTGCCGAGCGCATCGTGGTTGGTATCGATGCGCTGGCCCTCAAGCCCGCCACCCTGTCCGTCGATGAGGCGGCCGCGTTGCCACTCGCGGGTCTGACCGCCCTGCAGGGTCTGCGCGACCTTGGCAAGTTGCAGCCCGGGCATCGCGTGCTGGTGGTTGGCGCGTCCGGTGGCGTCGGGCATCTGGCCGTGCAGGTCGCGCGCATTCTCGGCGGCAAGGTCACGGCCGTGTGCTCGACCCGCAACGTCGAGTGGGTGCGGGCCCTGGGTGCCAGCCAGGTCGTCGACTACACACGCAACGAGCTGCGTCCCAATGGCGCGCCCTACGACCTCATCTTCGACACCGTGATCAAGCGGCCGGCCAGCGCCCTGGTCCCCTTGCTGGCGACCCAGGGCATTCTTGTTGCGGCGGCGCCCTCCGCCTCGCTGATCGGTGCGGCGGTCCGGTTGCGCGTGGGCACGGCCCAGCGCGTTCGTTTC
>JBDRCO010000062.1:0-10651 GCA_043821645.1 Pseudomonadota bacterium
TCGAGACATTGAGCCCGTAGGGAGCCGTGCCCGGCCTGTCCAGGTGTGAGCCGAGGAGCTGGAAAGCCAGAGAGATGGCCTCATCCAGGCCGAGGGCGCCCGTCGCCACCTTCCGCTCGATGAACCTGGTCGCCATGGTGGAGATGGCATTGACAGAGCGGCCAGCCAGGTTGGTGCCGTCACCCGCCGCACCGTAATTGACCACCAGCGTCAGCTCGTCGCTGGAGGTGAAGGTCTGCGGCAGGTTGAGGGCCATGTTCTTGTAGGTGGAGGCCGTGCCAAAGCCTCGAATGAGCACGGGTCCGTCGTGAGTGAATGGGATCTGCAAGCTGAAGCTGCCATCCTGGGCCGTCATGCTGTCGAGCACGGCGCCGCGGACGCCATCCGTGAAGTCGAGGGCCTCGACGGTCACGTCAGACACAGGGGTGTCGAGGAACACGCGGCCACCGATGGTGCCGTCCGGGATGGTGATGACGTTGACGGTCACGCTGGCCTGTCGGGCGTTGCCGAAAAGGTCCATGGCTGCGGCGGTAATGGTGAGGGGTCCTTCGGGGAGCCCGGTCGCGTCGAGCTGGCCTATGAGGTGGCCGGAGGTCCCGGAGACCGACGAGGAGCGGCCCGTGATCCAGTCCTGGCCCCCCGCGAACTGCAGCGAGTACACGCCCTCGTTGTCCGAGGCGGTCACCGAGATGGTGACGGCGCCGGCCACGTCGCTGCCACTCGTGGGTGTCACGAAGGAGATGGCCGGTGGAGCCGCATCCACGGCAACCGTCGGGTCGAAGGCCGAAAAAAGCTCCGAGGTGTCCAGGGCCAGGGCGTCGAAGAAGCCACCGGCCACCGTGAAGTTCGAGGGCCTCAGCGCCGTCGGGTTGGCGGTCACCGAGGCGTCAGGAAGCGGCATGCTGGCGAGCCAGCGTGAGATCTCACGCGCCAGCTCGATGCGGAGGGTGTTGGTGACGACCTGGACAGCCTGGTTGGGCGTGGCGTGGATGGGGGCTCCGAACTCGTCGCGTCCGCTCAGGACGCCGGACGACAGGTCACGCTCGAGCAACTTGAGGACGTCTAGGGAGGGCAGCGCGGTCCTGGCGAGGCCCTGGGATGTGGCGGCCGAGGCCCCCCAGCGAGACAGGCCGATGTGCATCAGACCCATGAAGATGCTTTTTGGCGGGTCTGACGACGAGCCCGTGGACAGGTCGGAGACAGAAGTGCGGGCGATGTCGACGCCGTCGGGATTGGTGGTCCGCTCCAGGTGTTTTCCGAAGAGCTGGTAGGCGTGATTCATGGCCGTGCCGAGGTCCTGACCGCCGGCCTGGAGAACGAGGCCAAGGTGCGTGGCCAGGGTGGTCAGGGCATTGACCGAGATGTCCTGATAAATGGCGCCGCTTTGGCCGTCGTAGTCGAGGAAGGTGACCAGCTCGTCGCCGGCCGTGAAGTACACGGGCTGGCCCGTGGCCAGGTCCAGGTAGCCGGACGAGGTCCCGAAGGCCCGGATGAGGATGGGCCCGGCGTGCTCGGGCATGGGGAGCGAGAAGTTCCCGTCCGTGCTGGCCTGGGTTGCGAGCACGGTCCCTCGGACGCCGTCCGTGAAGTCGAGAACCTCGACGGTGGCGTGCAGGACCGGGGTGTCCAGGGAAACCCGACCGTAGAGCGTGCCAGGGACGTAGGGCTCCAGGGTGAAGGTGGCGGTGGAGGTGGTCGCGTTGCCGTAGATGTCTCTGGCCTCGACAGCGACGGTCAGGGGGCCGGACGGGAGGCTGTTGCCATCGACGGTGGCCCTGACCTCGCGGGTGGTGCCGTTGTGCGACTCCTGCCTGCTCGTCAGGAAGTCCTGGCCGTCCAGGAAGACGAGGGACTCGACCCCCGAAGGATCGTCGGCGCTGACCACGACGTCGAAGGTGCCGCGCACGGTGGAGGTGGGGGAGGGCGAGAGGAAGGAGATGGTGGGCCCGGCCAGGTCCAGCTCGGTACCCTCGACGCTGAACAGGGGATCCACGGTGGTGCTCAGGCACAGCATCAGGTCCTGGGTGTCGGCGGCGGTCACGCTGGTGCGGTTGACGTCGCCTTGCAGGAACTCCAGCAGGCCCCTCACGAAGCCCGTCTCGGAGAAGCGGAAGGTGCTGGCAGTGAACTCGTAGCCTTCGAGGATGATGCGGCCCGTGGTGCCCACCCCGTCGAACTTCATGTTGCTCAGCAGGTCTTCAGAGAAGCCCTCGACCAGGGTGAGCGGCGTGAAGCGGACGCCCGGCGTGTAGCCGAGGTTCTCGGAGATGACAGCGGCCTGGGCGGAGAGCCCGCCGAGCAGGATGCCGGCGAGGACGTCGCCGGTCAGCTCGAGGTCCTGCTCGCGCTCGATGGACGGGTCGACAGGGGAGGCCCTGGTGACGTCCAGGTCCGGGGAGCTGCAGGTCAGGAAGCTGTCGAGGTCGATGGTGGCCTTGGTGAAGGCGTCCTTCAGGGACAGGGAATAGACGAGGGTCAGGTACTGCATCTCGATGTTCACGAGATGGGTCCAGGGAGTGATGGCAAAGGTCATCGACGTGCCGACCTCGGGGAGGTAGGCGCACAGCTCGAAGTCCTCGAAGCGCACCAGGGAACCGGTCACGAGGTCGGAGAAGAAGCCGCCACTGGCGCAGGCCAGGGCGCTGGTCCGCAGCAGCGGCAGGGAGACGCGGACCCGGCCCTGCTCGTCGGCCTCGGCGGAGGCGAGAAGCTCTCCGCGGGTGGCGTCGAGGCCGACGCTGTAGATGGACACCGTGGCCTTGCTCACCGGCGAGCCCATGGAGACGAGGCCGGTCAGCTCGGACCTGGCCAGGTCACCTATGGGCGGGGGAGGGCAGCCGACGAGGGCGACGATGGCAAGGCCAAGAGGCAGGCGACGCATGGAGCCACCTTGAGTGAAACGGGTGAAACGAGCTGTGTCCGGGTCGCCTACTCGACGCCCTCGGCCTTCTTGAGGGCGCGGCCGGCGTAGAGGACCATCCGGCGGATGGCCTCGGGCCTGAGGATGCTGACCTGCTCGCGCTCGGACAGGAGGTTGGCGTACCAGTCCACGTACTCCATGATACCGAGCGAGAGCCGGAGGTGGACGGGCTCGGTCAGGTCGTAGGGAGTCGCTTCCGACCTCGATGGTGCTTTCTTCGTGGTTTTGCGCGCTGCCATGGCCGTGGCCTTTCCGGTTGCGTTTAGTAGCATATGGTACCAGAATGTTACACAGGACACCACAGGGGATCAAGCACAGATGGATGCTTCGCTGGCTGCACGGCTGTTTTTCCCCGTCCTCCTGCTGGCTCCCGGTCCCCTGCTTGGCGACGGAGGGGAGCTGGTGGTGAGGCCGATCCTCGGGGGTGAGGCAGCCTTCTTCGACTACCAGCGCGATGGGCTCAAGACCCTGGCGGGGACCCGGCAGCCCAGCAGCGGCATGGGGCGCTTCGGCGTGGCGCTGGGCTACGGTCTCATGAACGACCTGGAGCTGGGCCTGGGGGCCAGCCTGGGACTGACCGGAAGCCAGGTGCTGCGGTCGGTGGAGCTGGAGGGCTTTTCCGGGGACCTGTACGTGGACGTGCTCGACGTGTCGGTGCCGGTGACGCTTGGCTACCAGCTCAACTTCGGACACGAGGTGAGCGCCAGCGTCCAGGCTCAGGTGGGGGTGGCGTATCTCGGCTGGAACGAGCTGGCCCTGGTGGATCCCGGGAGGCCGGACAGTGCCGGGAACTTTGCCCGTCTGCCCGTGGCCACGGTCAGGAAGGACCTGGTCGGGTTCGTGGCGGGTGCTGCAGTCTGGGTCGACTGGCGACCACTCGACTGGTTCTCGCTCAGCCTGGGGCCGTATGGAGCGTTGAGGATGGCGGGGGAGACGCGGGTCATCTCGGCGGGGGTGTGCTTGCAGCCGGCGTTTGCGTTCGGGGTGGGGCCTTCGATCTGAGGCAAGTGGCATGTATTTCTATGAACACGACCTGGGAGTACTGTTCAGATTGGCGTTCTGAATCAACGGGGAGGGGATGCACATGCTGTCACGCGTACTGGTTCCTCTTGCACACCTTCTTGCGGGCTGGATGCTCCTGTTGACGGGCTGCGAGGTCTCCTCCGACCTCGTGGCTCGCAAGCAGGCCGAGATGGACAAGGGCAAGGAGATCGCGAAGCAGCAGGAGCTGGCAGCGCAGCAGCCGATTCGCGATTTCCTGGCCAAGAAACTGGGCATGACCGGGGAGGTGGCCGGCAAGCTCGACATCACGGTCATCGACGAGTGGGCCAGCGCCAGGGATGACAAGGGGATGAAGTTCATCTGCAAGAAGGTGCAGGGCGAATGGACCCTGTTGAGTGCTGGCACGAAGGCTGACCTTCCGGAAGGGGCGCCGTGGGGGCTTGCGGTGGAATGAGGACGTGGTCCCGCAGGTAGAGCAGCCTTTTCTTCCACTGGCTGGGAGCCATGTCGACAGCCCACCTTGCGGTGCACGTCGACGGGCTCGGCCTAAAATTCCAGACAGGCTCAAGCGATCAGGATGGCTGGGGGTGTCCGGAATCCGGTTGCCTCTGGAATCCGACGTCAATTCTCCGGAGCGTTGGAGACAACGACATCAGGGAACAGCTCGCCCCCATCCGGGGCTGTCCGGGTGGCGTCTTGCAGGGTCGTTACGTCACCGAAGGTCAGGTCGCGTGAAGCCTGTAACTCGATGAGTGTTCTCCCAGGAGCCTCTGCCTTGAGCTGGGTGAGTTTCTGAACCAGGTTCTTCATGAAGACCGGATCGCGGACCTGAGCTCTCTTGATGGGGGGATGCCCGGCCGCATGGATGGTGCCCGGTGAGGCACCCGCGGCAACCGCAGTTGATGTTGCCCCGGCGATGACAACACTCAGGTCTCCGAAAACGGTGGCTCGCGGTTCCTCGATGCCAAACTTGCTGGGGGAAGCAAGAAGGGCCAGCAGGCCCTTGCCCGCGACCTTGCGCACGATGCCGGCCTTTTCATGCCCCACGGTGGCACTTGCCGGGCCTCCGGTATCTGGCCCGGCCTGCATGCTGCTGCCCGCTGTCAGCTTCTCCACAGGGAAGGTGCCGACCGGGGCTACTCCACCGATGCTCGGTGCGGCGATGTTCACACAAACCGGGCCAGGATCTGTCCCGGCGAGAAGCGGCAGGCCATGCACCAGACCAAAGCTGGGGGGTGCATCGGTGGATCTTCTCAGGAGCTTGAAGTTGCCGTACTCCGCCTGGCCAGCCGAGTACATGATCTCGGAGACCGTGCGGTAGGGCAGATCCTCGTCGAGGGCGAGCAGGATGATGCCCTTGAATACTCGCGCCGGGTTTTCCGCGGCGTCCTGCTTTTCTCTTTCGGCCTGCCTGCTCAGGAGCGCGTGAAGCTGCGTGACGAAGTATCCGTCGACGCCATCCCGCTTGGCAGTAACCGGGAAGAACCCATCCTGCAGCTCTCCGACCATGGTGATGGTCCTCGTGCCCTCGCTGCCGGGTGGGCTGGATCCCACGAACTGCACAGCTTTCCTGGTCGCCACCACGATGGGCTCGTTCAGGTCGCAGACGAGCTGTGAACCCGAGGTACCCAGGTTCACCCCGGTCGATAGCAGCAGCCTGGCGGGACCGCTGGCGAGGTTGCTCAGCGCACGGCTTTGCTGCCAGCACAGGAGCACAAGTCCGGCGGTCGCTGCGAAGGTCAGGAGGTTCACGAGGGCGACAGCAGGGGCTGGCCTGAGCATCTGGGCCCGGGCCGCCGGATCTGCGCGGCGGAGAGTCCAGGCAAGCAGTGCGTAACCGACGACGACGACAGCCACAGCGGCCAGGGCCAGGTAGCCTCGGACTTCCAGGTGGTGGCCGAACAGCGCGATCTGGGAAGCCTGGGCTGCCAGCGTCAGTCGCTGGGCCTCACCCGCCGCCTGAAGCAGGTACAGGCCTGCAAGACCCGAGAGCGGAGCCAGGGCGATCTGGGACGAGGCAAGAGAGGCGGGGCGAGGGGTGCCTGCACCTGCCTGCTCGCCCGAGCCGGTCCGGGGGCCACCACGGAAGCCCACCATGGCTGCTCCGGAGAGCAGCACGAGCGCCGCTGACAGGGAGGGTATCTCCCAGGAACCATCGAGCTTGAACCAGCCCCAGAGCCAGAGGGCCGCGGCCAGCAGGCCAAGGACGAGCCAGGCCGAGGGGGCCCGGCGCGATCCGCCAGCTTGCGGTTCGCCGGCAGAAGTGGCGCAGCCGAGAGCAAGCGCTGCGACGTTCGATCCGAGCAGTCCAAGACCGAGCTTTGCCATCCACATGCCGTGCATGAGGAGCACAAGCGAGGTGAGCTGATCCTGAGGTGCTCCTGCAATGGCTGCTCGCGCCTCGTACAGAAGTGCAAGCACGACCCCCAGGCTGGCCAGAAGCGGCAGGCGGGTGGCAAGTCCACTCGCGGAGTTGAGGACCTTGCCCTGACGGCCGGAGACGAGAGCAAGGACAACTGCAGCGACGGTCGCCGCCATGATGGCCCAGAGACCCCAATCTTCAGGGCTCGGAGTGCCTTGAAGGGCAAGCCCTGCCACGACCACGACACCGAGCGGTGCAAGCCAGCACAGGCGCATGGCCGTCCCCCTGCGAACGATGGATGGGGGGGGATTCTAGCAGGGACCCGTTGTTGGCGGAGGAAGATGAAACAGCCTGTCTTTACCGCGAGTCGCGATCAGTGGATCTGCAACAGCGGGTACTTCCGAGTTGACCGCGCTGGTATACTCCGCGTGTCCATCACGTCCGCAACCTGGGGGGGTGCCGTGGCAGCACAGCCTCGCTCCGTCGTCGTGGCCAGCGTCCTGGCCGCAGTTGTTCTGGTCACGTCTGGCCGGGCCCTTGCCGTCGAGGAGGGGAAGCAGGCCGAGGTGGCTCAGGCCTCGAGCCTGTGGGTGGGGGATGGCAAGCCTGGCATCCCGGTGAAGCCTGGTGACGTCGTCACGGTGCTCAAGATCCGGAACGGGCTGGCGCGGGTCAAGCGGGCCAGCGACGGGGTCGTGGGGGATGTCCCGGAAACCGGGACATGATGCTGACTCTGACCTGGGCTGTCTGGGTCGGCACGAGGCCTGGCGTCGGTCAGGCCGCCTCGACCTGGCGCTCGTCGGAGGCGGGAGCCGCCAGTGGGTCAGACTTCCGGACACCGCCGTAACAACCCGAGCCCTGCGCCCACGGTGGCAACCCGCTGTGGCTGGCACCTCGACGGGGTCACGCCCGTCTGAACCGCCAAGAGGTATCTGGATGATGCCCGGGAGGTCGGCCGCGCAGGTCAGGGACGCTGCGGCGACGCACTTGCCGGACGCACCCGGCGCAGTGCGTCCTCGAGATCCGCGCGGTCGAAGGGGCGCACCAGCGCGCTCGCCACGCTCAGCTCCTGGTAGGCGTCGCGGTGCTGCTGCGCGTGGTGGCCGCTCATGGCCAAGAGCGGCACCGGTGCCGCGCCGCGCTCGCGCTCGGCGGCGCGAATGGCGCGCATCGCAGCAATGCCGTCCATGCCTGGCATCTGGATATCCATCAGCACCACGTCGGGTTCCTCGGCCTGGCAGCGCCGCACGCCCTCGTCGCCGCTGCTCGCCAGCAGCACCTGGTGGCCAAGCCTGATTAGCATGTGCCGCGCCAGATCCTGGTTGACCGCGCTGTCATCGACCAGCAGCACGCGCAGAGGCGCGCTCATGGGTTCGAGGTCGCCCGCGCTGGCATGCGGGGCGGCAAAGGGCAGCTCGAGCCGGAAGCTGCAGCCGCGGCCGAGCTCACCCTGCACGTCGATGCTGCCGCCCATACACAGCGCGAGCTGACGCGCGATGTAGAGCCCCAGCCCCGCGCCCTCCTGCGGCCGCGCCAGCGAACCGTCGAGCTGGGTGAAGCTGTCAAAGATGCGCTGCCGGTCCGACGGGGAGATGCCGAGGCCGGTGTCGCTGACCGTGAACAGACAGCCGAGGGACGAGGCCCGGCTCGCGGCCGGGGCCGCGCGCAGCACCACCTCGCCGCGCGCGGTGAACTTGACCGCGTTGCCGGCCAGGTTGAGCAGGATCTGGAGCAGCCGTCCCCCGTCACCGTGCACCCGCGGCGGCAGTGCCGCGTCGAGCTCGCAGCGGAGCGCCAACCCCTTGGCGGCACAACCTGGCGCGATCGCGGCGGCCACCTCGCGCAGCACGTCGCCAGGCGCGAAGTCGGCGGGGCGGATGCTGAAGTGCCCGCTCTGCAGCGCCGAGAGGTCGAGCAGGTCGTCGATCAGCTCGCCGAGCCGCTTGCCCTGCTGCCGCGCCTGGCCGATCAGCGCCCGCTGCTCCGCGCTCAGCTCGCTGTCTTCGAGCAGGGCGCTGCTGGCGACCATGGCATGCAGGGGGGTGCGCAGCTCGTGGCTGATGTTTGCCAGGAACTGCGTCTTGGCCTGGTTGGCGGCCTGCAGCCGGCGCAGCGCCAGCACCCGGGCCTGCTCGTAGAAGTAGGCGAACACGAACACGCTCGCGGCGGAGCTCAGCCAGGTCAGGAAGGCGTCCGCGGGGCGTTCGGCCGGCGGCACCAGGTCGGGGAAGGCGACGCCGGCGCGCGCCGCGAGCTCGAAGCCCAGGGGGAGCGCGATGCTGGCGACGGCCCAGAGCAGGCCGCCGCGTCCCAGCAGAAAGAAAGGGGCGACGATGGTGATGAAGTAGGGCGCCACGTTGGTCAGCCGCAGGCCGCCAGTGAACAGGGTGGCTGCGCCAACCGAGAGGGTGGCGATCATCAAGCTGAGGTGGCCGGCGCTGTGCAGCCGTCTATCCAGCGAGAGCTTGACCAGCACGGCGGCCGAACACAGCGAGCTGAGCAGGAACATCCCCGCGGTCCAGGGCGAGCCATAACCCAGGTGGACCAGGGCCCAGGAGGTGGTGAGCAGCAGGGTGCAGCAGATGTAGCCCACCAGCACGCGTGCGCGCAGGAGCTCGACCGCGTCTGCGGCCTGGACGGAGCGGGAGCCAAACAGCTCCCGGAAAAACGCGCGGCTGCGGTCAAGCGTGGCCATGGATAGAGCCCGTGCTCTCCTGCCTCACCCCGAGACAAGGCCCGGCAGCATAGGAGATCCGGGCTCTGCCTGCAGGGCTTTTTACGGTGGTCGGGGTGCCTGTCAGGCGCAGGATTGTGGGGCGTGGACCGCGCGGCCTCAACCCGAGCCCGGTCCCGGCTGCCGCGCTCACACGCAGCGCTCCGGCACAGGAGCAAGCAGGGACCGAGGCCGATCTGCGGTTCGTTTTTGTCTGCAGCAGCCATCCATCGCTGCTCCGATGACGAGGCGGGGGAGCGGGCTGCGTCCCGAGGCAGGCAGTGTGAATTTTGACCAGCGTGCCACGTCCACCGGACGCGACCAGAATGGGAGCCACATGCCACGAACCACATTTCCGTCCCCACTCTTGGGCTGTGCCTCCGTCGTCAGGGCCCTGGCGATCGGCTTGAGCCTGATCCCGCTCTGGGGGTCTGTGTTGCGCGCCCAGGCAGACGCATCGTCCGAGTGCCGGACAGGCAGCGACGGCCGTGTCGCATGCGGCTACGCCTGCCGCATGGGCAGCGACGGGCGCATGGCCTGCGCTGACACACCTGACGGCACCTGCGCCATGGGCAGCGACGGCCAGGTCGTGTGCACCGCCCTGCGCGGCGCCCGCTTCGCCCCGGTGCCCGGCGTTCGCGCCGAATGCAGGATGGGCAGCGATGGCCATGTGGTGTGCGGATTCACGTGCAGGATGGGCAGCGACGGCCACGTCGCATGTGCCGACACCCCCAACGGGTCCTGCGCCATGGGCAGCGACGGCCGTGCAGTGTGCTCGCGTCTCGCCGCTTCCCAGGCTGCGGGCAATCCCGAAGCGCGCAGCGAGTGCAAGATGGGCAGCGACGGTCACGTGGTGTGCGGCTTTGCATGCAAGATGGGCAGCGACGGCCATGTCGCGTGCGCCAACACGCCCGACGGAACCTGCGCCATGGGCAGCGATGGACACGTCGTCTGCACGCGGCTGGTGGTCCCGGTCCGGCAAGGACCTCAGCGACGACGCCCGCGGCGGTGACCTCTGGGTTGGCACGCCGCACGCGGTGGATGGCGGGCCGCTGCGCGATCCCTTGGGTGCCCGATCATGGGTGAAGGACGAATAAACGCCCGCAGAAGAATCCCCGCAGGCCCCCCCCGCACGTGCTGCAACGCACCTCGACGTCGAAGACCATCTTGAGCAACTGTGCCCACGAAATGCGAGGCAGCTTCTTCTGCGGCGTGTTCGCCTCGGCTGGCTCCACAGCCGGGACCGCGGCCAGCTGGGCACTGGTCTGGGGACGATCTCGGCGCGTTGCCTGGCGCTGGTGCCAGCACGCTGTGGTAGCGGATCAGGTTGAACCTGGGATATCCGGGTCGCCACGAGGCCTGGAGTTGGTCAGGCCGCGGTATCGAGGTCCTGGTCTGTGGAGGGGGCCGTGGCGTCCAGGAGCTGGTGGAAGGCTTTGTGGATGTTCTGTCCAGCCTGGTGACCTTGTCGGGGTCACCATTGCTCCAGCCTGCAACGTAGCCGAAAGAGCAGAGCGACGAGTCCAGGCCGAAGGCCTTCATGAGGCAGAAGGCTACGCTCTCGGCCTAGATCTCGCACAGGTCAGAGAAGTATCATCTCAAGGAGAGACAGCGAAGGTCTTCGCTGCAATCCAGCGAGCATCTGTCACAGAAG
>JBDRCO010000063.1:0-95457 GCA_043821645.1 Pseudomonadota bacterium
CAGAGGGGGCGTGCCGAACGCCTCCCTTGACAGTGCTGCCAGGGGTGAATGCGGCGGGACCTGCGCCCGACGCAGAGGGGGCGTGCCGAACGCCTCCCTTGACAGTGCTGCCAGGGGTGAATGCGGCGGGACCTGCGCCCGACGCAGAGGGGGCGTGCCGAACGCCCCCTTAAAACAAAAGAGACCCGCACCCGCTCCACGTCGGAGGAGGCCGTGCACATCAAGTTGAGCCGTTTGCTGTGCTGCGTGGAGCGAGCGAGGTCCGGTCGACGGTGATCGCCAGTGACCCTGTGTCGCTACTTCTTCTTGGCGGGCTTCTTCGCCTTCTTCGCCGCCTTCTTGGCAGGCTTCTTCGCCTTGGCCTTCTTGGCCGGCTTCTTCGCCTTCTTGGCTGCCTTCTTGGCCGCCTTCTTCTTGCGGGCGGTGCCGCCGCGAGACATCTTGGTCCGCGACACGTCGCCTTCCTTGTCGATGAAGTACAGGTAGCCGTCCTCGCGCTTCACGCCGGTCTTGGCCACCTTCTCGGGCTTGCCCTTCTTGCGCTCACCGCCGCGAACCATACGGGCGCGGGCGACGTCGCCTTCCTTGTCCAGGTAGTACAGCCAGCCCTGCTCTCTCTTGATACCAGCCTTGGCAACCTTCTGAGCCATCCGAGTCTCCTTCTGTGCTCCCCCGAGGAGCATTCCGTGGGCGCCTCCTCCATTCACAAGTCAGGTGCCCGGCGATCACCGCGGCGCAGTATAGCACCACTGATGATTGCACCAAGCAAAAAATCACCACGCTCTCGACGAGAACAGGCCAGCTAACTAGATGGCGGGTGTCAACCTGTTCGGGGTCTCCTGAGCGGGCTTCAACAGCGGCCAGGCCGCCCCAGCGACGGAGAAACACTTTTATCGAAAACGCTTTTGTTGTGCCGAGTTGCGCCAGAAAGTGAAACCTCGTCGAGAATCTAATAAGCCGCTGTTTTTGCTCCGTCGGGGCCCCGTCGAGCCCTCCTCGGAGCCATTTCTGTATGGATCCGTCCCCGAGCCCACCTCCAGCGGGAGGTCGCTCGCCGAATATCCGTCGAGACCTCGACGAGGCCTGGCGGGGTCCGGCACACATCGGGCGAGATCTGGAGTGCGTGGCGACGAGTCACGTCGGAGTTCACGCGGAAGATGGTCCCGGCCACAAGGGTGCAGGAGCTGGTTGCCGCCGCCACCGTGGTCGTGGTACCCAGGCCCCATGAAACTTTCCTCCATCGTCGGCCAGCAATCGGTCGTCGAGCGCCTGCATCGCGCCATCGAGCGTGATCGCCTGGCGCACGGCTACCTCTTCGTGGGTGCGGACGGAACGGGGCGCGAAGCCGTCGCCCGGGGTCTGGCAGCCCGGGTGCTGTGCGAGCAGCCCGCGGGGATGGATGCGTGCGAGCAGTGCTCATCCTGCCGTCGTATGCAGGCCGGGTCCCACGCCGATCTGCAGGTTCTGCTCACCGAGGCCGAGTCCGTGCGACGTGCACTTGCCGAACCCGAGGGGGGCCGTAACCCCTCCCCGGAGATCCGCATCGAGGCGGTGCGCGAGCTCTGCCGCCGCCTGCGCATGCACGCCTACGAGGGCCGTGCGCGGGTGGGTATCGTGGTCGGCGCACACAGGCTTCGCGTGGAGGCGGCCAACGCCCTGCTGAAGACCCTGGAGGAACCTGCCCCGGGGACCTTGCTCATCCTGATAGCACCGGGTCCCAGGGCCGTGCTCGACACTTTGCGCTCACGCTGCCAGGTCGTGCGCTATTCACCCCTCAGTGTGGAAACCCTCGCTGAGGAGCTGGCACGACGCGGTGGTGGCGATGCCGTGGCCCTGCGCCGGGTGGCCGAACGCGCCGAGGGCAGCCTGCAACGCGCCCTCGAGCTGCACGCCGAGGACCTGAGCCAGCGCCACGATCAGTGCCGTGCTTTCCTCGACGCCGCGGCCCTGCCCGATGCAGCCCTGGTGCAAGATCTCGTCGGGACGATGACCCGAGATCGCGATGCGGCCCTCGAGCACCTGGCCGAGCTTGCCCGGGTCCTTCACGACGCCATGGTCCGGGCCAGCCATCAGGGTATCCTCGACAGCATCGATCGCCTGGGCCGGTCCCACGCGGAGGTCCTGGTCACCGAGCGCGCGGTGAGAGGCAATGCCATGGCAGCGCTGGCTCTCGAGGCCCTTGCGGTGCGGCTTCTTCCCCTGTTGAATGGCACCGACCTGGGCGGCCTGGAGGCGCCTGAACGAGGAGCACATGTCTGACACGAGTTCACAACCCTCGGCCCGGAACTACCTGGTCGCCGCCGCCATCCTGCTCATCCTGCCCGCTGCCTCCTTCGTCATCGGGCGACTCAACACGCCCAGACCCATGAGCCTGGTCAAGACCCGGGCCGCAGTGGACCGCGATGGATTGAAAGGTACAGTTCTTCTGGATGCCCTGCCGTCAACGGTACAGCAGCCCATGACAGCAAACCTCGAGGACAAGATCGAGGTCCTGGGGTTGTCGGTGGACAAGCCATCTGCCCTTCAAGGCGAGCGCGTCGAGTTCACGTACTACTTCCGCGCGCTGTCCGACATCGACGAAGACTGGCAGATCTTCGGCCACATCGACGGCATCAACAATGTGTACCGGATTCACGCCGACCACTACCCGGTCAACGGCAACTACACGACCGATCTTTGGTTGAAGGGCGAGATCGTCGCGGATACCTACGTCAAGTACATCCCGCTCGATGCGCCGAGTGGCCGCTATGACGTGTGGATAGGCTTCTACATCGGTGACAGTCGGCTCAAGCTCAAGAATCCGGACAAGGTCACCACCGATGGTTCGAACCGCGTCAAGGTCGGCCAGTTCACGGTCGGGAGTCCGTGAGCCCGCGGCTCCTGACCAGGCACCTGGTTGCCTTTGACCTCGGGGGCGTGCTCTACGACATCGACATTCTGCGTTGCGCTCGCAGTGCCCGGGAGACTCTGGGTGTGGCGGGGCCTGCCCTGGAACACGCCGTATTCGGCGAGGGTCTGTGGCAGCGGCTGGAGGTCGGCCGTGTGGATGGCGACACCTTTCTGCGGCAGGTGCTGACTCGCCTCGACGTCCCGGTCTCGACGGAGAATGTGGCAAAACTGAAACATGCCTGGTGCTCGATCATCAAACTCAGAGCTGGAGCCACGTCCCTGCTCGCACGGGTTCGTGTGCCCTGCGACGTGTGGTCCAACACCGATCCCATCCATGCCGGGGTGGTGCGGGAAACCCAGGAACTGGCGCGCCACGTCGAGCGCTGGGCACTGTCGTATCGACTCGGCGTCGAGAAACCCTGCGCAGATTTTTTTCAGCAAGCACTCGAACTGGCCGACCTGCCACCCTGGCGTGCGGTCTATGTCGATGACCGTGGCGAGAACGTGGCCCAGGCCCGGGCCCTGGGAGTGGATGCCTTCGTCGCGACCTCCCTGGGCATGGTCCAGCAAGGTCTGGCTGCACGAGGGTTGCTCAGACCCTGATGTCCTTTCACGCAGGATGTGGGATGGCCGGTGCACCAACCCCGTGGTAGAACCGCAGGCCGGGATCCGGTCCACTGCTCACAGGAGTGCATGCGATGGCGCGCTTCATTTTTTCTTCATTGGCTCTCGCCCTGGCCACCCTGCTGGCGCCCCCGATCCTGGCCGAGGACACCCCCGCGCCAGCGGCCACCTCGCAGCCGGGTGGTGAGGGCGAAGCGCCCCAGCCCTCCGAGGCCCGCCGAGCAGCTCGCAGCGCCACCCGGGTGGCTGCTCGTGCAGCGCGGGCTGCGGCCTTGGCCGCCGCCGAAGCCGCGAGGGCCGCAGCCCAGGTCGCGGTGGAGGCTGCCGAGGCTGCAGCCAGTGAGTCCGAGGACCCGCCCGGGGCGACAGAAAAGGCCGTGCGGGAGGCCGAGGAAGCCGCCGAACGCGCTGCAAAGCAGGCCGAGAAGGCCGCCGAAGCGGCGGAGCGTGCTGCCGAACAGACCATGCACGGCGACGGCGCCGACTCCCAGCCTGCAACGCGCCCGGATGACGACGACGATGACGACGACGATGACGACGGGGACGACGACGACGAGAGGGCGGGCCACCATCATCAGGGCCACAAGTGTTCAAAGGACAAGCACCACCGGCACGGCCACGACGAGGCCCCCTGTGAGGGATCCTGCGCCGGGGACAACAGCAAGGGTTTCTGCTCGGGCTCGCTGTGCCTGGAACCCGGAGTGCGGCTGCGCGTCCGCTACGACGCCATCGAGGACGATGCGGCGGTGTCCTACATCGGACGCAATGACGGCTTCGGGCTGTCCAGCGCGCGCTTCAAGCTGCGCGGGCGTCACGGCGACTGGCTGCGCTTCAACCTGGGGCTCGAGGGCGGTTTCGTCGAGCAGACCGATAGCAACGTCGTGGCCGGTCGGACCTTCATGGCGCTCAAGGACGCCTGGCTCGACGTGCGTCCCTTTGACTTCTTCCAGGTTCGCGTGGGTCAATTCAAGACTCCCTTCAACCTCGAGTCGTGGCGCTCCACCTCCACCCTGCGCTTCGTGGACCGCTCGGTGGGCGATCGCGGCATCCGAGTCGGCGAGGGCTACCAGACCCTGGGCGTCAGTCCTGACCGCGATCTCGGCGTGATGGTGGGTTCGCAGGAGTTCGAGGTCGGCCCGGTGTCGTTGCTGTACCTGGCCTCGGCGACCAACGGCAATGGCACCAACCAGGCCTTCAATGACAACAGCTTCCCGGCGCTGCACGGACGTCTCGAGCTGGGACTGTGGGACGTGGTGAAGATTGGCGGCGGCGCGTTATACAACCCACGCAGCATCGGCGTGCTGCCCAACCTCTACGACGAGACCGACCTCGGCTTCACCGCGGACGCACAGGTCGCGGTGTTCGGGGCCTTCCTCGACGCCAGCCTGATGTGGGTCAACACGGCCTACCCGACCACAGGCGCGCCGGACAGTTCCGCCATGGCGGTCAGCGTCGAGGCGGGGTACCTGCTGTGGTTTGGTCTCGGCGCGGGATACCGCTTTGCCTGGTACGATCCCACCAGTGTCTTTGACTACGACGCGGTGATGGAGCACTCGGTGGGCGTGCGCTACAACCTCCCGGGTATGCCTGTGGCATTGATCCTCGACTACACCATCGCCCTCGAGCAGCCGGGACGCGAACTCACCAACAACCGCCTGGCGGGGCTGGTGCAGCTGGATATCTAGTCTCATGAGGCCTGTGGCCAAGAGGGCGAAGGGGCCCACCCAGGGCCAGGTGGAGACAACCATGAAGCACCATGCTGGGGCCCTTCTCGTCGTCGTGGCACTGCTCGGGACGACGGCCTGTTCTGCGCCGGAGCGTGCCAGCGCCTTCCGCATCACGTCGCGCGATCAACTCATCGGTGGCCCGGGTGCCCTGGGCGACCTCGGCGACTACCTGCTCGAGAACGGCAAGATCCGGGTCATCATCCAGGACGTCGGTTTCTCCCGAGGCTTCGCCGTGTTCGGCGGTGGGCTCATCGACGCGGACCTGGTGCGGCCGCAGTCGAACAAGGGGAGCCAGGGAGGCAATGGCAAGGACCTGATGGGCGAGATGTTCCCGGCATTCTTCCTCGAGGCCCTGGACCCCAAGACCGTCACGGTGGTCAACGACGGCACCGATGGTGAGCCTGCCATGGTGCGGGTTGCTGGACGAGGCAACGAGTTCCTCGCCATGACAGAGTTCTTGCTCAAGACCGTCCTCGATCCCGAGACCCTGCGCTTCGAGACCGACTACGTGCTCAAGCCTGGCGCGAACTACGTCGAGATCACCTCCCGGGTGATCAACGACGACGCACGCGGCTACGCTCACGAGTTTCACAACATCGAGTTCAGCGGCACCAGTGTTCCCATCCCGATGGGCGACGCCCTTCTGTTCAGCGAAAAGACGCCCACCTTCGTCCCCGGAGACGGCGGATTCGATCAACGCATGCAGCTCGAGGAACGTTATGGCGTGCCCATCCAGCTCCCGGCCCTGCCCGGACTTGTCGCCGAGTTCCTGGCCGCAACCGGCGAGGGGGTGAGCTACGGTCTGCTCCCGGCCCGCGCCGGCGACAGCAACTTCGTCCACAAGAACAGAGATCTGTACGCCAACTACCCGGGGCAACCCAGCGACCACTCGCTGGTGGTCCCGTTCACCGCCAGCTCGCTGATGCCGGCCTACTATGCCTATCCCCCGGAGCTGCTCCCCTCCGGGGAAGCCTTCGAGTTCAAGCGCTACTTCATCGTCGGCAGCGGCGACGTTGCGAGCGTTGCGGACACGGTGCATACGATCCTGGGCGATGCCACGGGGACTTTTTCGGGTCGGGTTCTCGAGAAGCCGTCCCTGCGGCCAATGGCACAGGCGTCGGTGCTGATCCTCAACGGTCTGGGTTCCCCCGTCGACCAGGTGCTGACCGATGACGACGGATTGTTTCGCTGCACCCTGCGTCCGGGGACCTACAGCGCCACCATCGTTGCGGACAAGCGACGGGTCCCCGGCCCCACGCCGTTTGCCATCGAGGCCGGACGCGGCACCTACCAGGAGTTCTTTGTCGACGCACCGGCGCGCCTGGTGGTCAACGTCACGGACGCCGATGGCCGTCGTATCCCCGCCCGCGCCACCCTGGTCGGCACCACGGACGAGCGCGACATCGGTGTGCCACACCACAAGTCTGTCTACCTGGCCGCGCTGGGGGAGTCCTTCCGCTTCACGGACATGGTCGAGGACACCGCCGACCCCGAGACCCGGCGCTACATCGAGGCCATGCTCACGGGCACCCATGGCAGCATCGTGGGCGAGGCACGGCCGGGTCGCTACCAGGTGTACATCTCCCGGGGGCCCGAGTATGCGGTCAGCGTGGCGGACGTCGAGCTCAAGGCCGACCAGGTCGTCACCGTGGCCGCCCGGCTCGAGCGGGTGGTCGACACCAGCGGCTACATCTCGGCCGATTTCCACCTGCATAGCCAGGGCAGCATCGATTCGGCAGCCTGGCTGGTCCCCAGGGTGATCGATGCAGCAGCGGAGGGGCTCGAGGTGGCCGTGTCCACCGACCACAACTACATCGTGGACTACAGCCCGACCATCGCAGCCCAGGAACTGCAACCCTGGCTCTACAGCATCGTCGGCATCGAGCTGACCACCCTCGAGATGGGGCACTTCAATGCCTTCCCGCTACGCTACCAAACAGGGCCCATCACCCATGGTGCCTTTGAGTGGGCGGGGCGCAATGCCGGGGTCATCTTCGACAAGCTGCGCGAGGCCGGGGACAGCCGCACCCTGGTGCAGGTCAATCACCCACGCGACACGATCCTGGGCTACTTCTACCAGTTCCGCTTCGACAACGAGCGCGTCGAGGTCGATGGTCAGAGCGGTCTGATCGCACCCAATCCCGAGTCCCATCCGGAGTTCATGGCCGAGAACTTCTCCTGGAACTTCGACGCCATCGAGGTCATCAACGGCAAGCACATCGAGCAGGTGCACGACTTCCGGGTGCCGGATCCGCTGCCGCCGCCGCCCCTCCCAGCAGTCATCCCGCCGGCTGGCGAGGTCCTGCGCGACGAGAATGGCCAGATCGCCTTCTTTGGCGTGGCCGACGACTGGATGAGCCTGCTCGAGTCCGGTCGCGTCTTCACCGGAACCGCCAACAGCGATTCGCACACCACACACAAGGCCGAGACCGGCTACCCGCGCACCTACGTGCGCGTACCCGACGACGATCCCGCCAAGGTCCGCGCCGATGACATCATCGCAGGCCTGCGCGCACACGACGTCATCATGACCCATTGCCCCTTCGTCACCCTCCGCGTCGGCGATGTGGGCATCGGAGGCACAGCACACGCCGTGAACGGCAGGATAGGTGTGGATGTCGACGTGCAGACCGCCAGCTGGTGCAGGCCGGACCGGGTCAACATCTACCTCGGCAAGAGGCTGATGGCCGAGGTTGCCATCCCCCTCGAACAGGCGAGGCACTTCACCACCCACGTCGATCTGCCGCTGCAGGGCGACAGCTTCGTGATCGCCGAAGTGGTCGGCAGTCACAGCACCTTCCCGGTGCTCCCCGGCGAGGAGGTGCCCTCCATCGACCTGAACAAGGCGCTCTCCTCCCTGGGTGACAGCCTCGGTCTCAGCTTCGACAACTTCGGTAACCTGCGCCCGGCACGCGGCCACCCCATGGTTGCCTTTGCCCTGACCAACCCCATCTTCATTGACGCCGATGGCGACGGAGACTGGGAGCCCGTGCGCAGCTCGAGCTCGCCGCTGACCTCGCCGCCACCCGCGGCCCCCGGGTCCGGCCGGGGCAAGAAAGGGCAATCGCTGCTACCACCAGGCGCGGCGGTCCGGCATCCCTACTTTGCGATCCCGGCGAAGCCCTCACGAAGCGACATCCGTCGCGTCTTCCTGTCCTACGGCCGCCACTGAGCCCGGTCCGTGATCGGAGTCCCCCTCGGGTAGGGTCCTGCGCCTCGCACACCGGCGTGACCTGGCTCGCGATCCGAGATAACCTGATGCTTTGACGTGCTTGACGACGAGGGTTGCCGCATGCCCAAAGACCCTGTGATCGAAGAGCTGCCGCTGGATGCCCTGACCCCGGTTCAGGCCCCCACCTCGCCGGCTGCTGGACAGCCACGCCCATCCGGCCAGGCACCGCTTCCCGGAAGCGGTCCGGCCCCGACGAGGAATGCACCCCTGCCCGGTTCTGCAGTCCCTGCTCCGCGCCCTGCCGCACCACCGACCGGCCAGGCACCGCTCCCCGGAAGCGGTCCGGCTCCGACGAGGAACGCACCCCTGCCCGGTTCTGCGGTCCCGGCTCCGCGGCCTGCCGCACCACCGACCGGCCAGGCACCGCTCCCCGGCAGTGGTCCGGCTCCGACGAGAAATGCCCCCCTGCCAGGCTCCGCGGTGCCGCCACCCAAGCCCGTGGTCCCGCCGCCCCCGGCAGGGCAGGCGCCTCTTCCCGGAAGTGCTCCTCCGCCCGCCAAGGCACCACCACCGCCCGCGCCGGTGCCCGTGGAAGCAGCGGCGGCGATCGCAGCCACGACGTCGGCGGCCGACAGCGAAGAGGATCTGCTGGCGTCGCTGGATCTTGCGGAACTCGCTGCCGATGCCGCCACCACGCCGGCTCCTCCGCCGGAGCCCGTGACGACGGCGAAGCCAGCCGCCCCGGCAGGCTCGACCGCGGACACGACCAGCGAGTCTTCAGCACCAGCACGCGCCAAGATCGAAATCGGCGAGGACCCCCTCGCCGGCAAGGCCGTCCGCGAGCCCCTGCCCGCAGGCTTCATCTCGGACGCCCAGAAGAAGCATGTGGATCCCGCGACGCCGCCCAAGGCACGCATGCTGGCCGCCCGCGCCATGGTCCCCATGTCACCGCGCGACCAGGTCCACGTCCTGTACCAGCTCACCTATGACGAGCACCCCAAGGTCGCGGCGGCTGCCGAGGAAACCCTGGCCAAGTTGCCCGAACGCATCCTCGACGGCGTCGTCGGCGACAACAGGGTGGCACCCCAGGTTCTGGCTGCGCTGGCCGAAGCGGTGCTCCCCAACCAACCGCTCAGTGAGAAGCTCCTGATCAACCCCTCGACGCCAGACGCGGTGTACGTGATCTTCGCCGAGCGTACGGGCTTCGAGGCCGTCGTCGAGATCGTGGCGAACAACCAGCAGCGGCTCTTGCGCAATCAGGACATCGTACGCGCCCTCAAGCGCAACGAGGCGACCCTCAAGTCCACTCTCGAACGTGTCGTCGACTTCATGGTCCGCAACGGTGTGCTGCTGCGGGACATGTTCGAGTTCTCCGAGTCCTTCTCTCGCCTCAACCAGAAGGAACTCGAAGAAGCGATCGCCGAGGTGGAGGTGCCCTTCGAGCTGCTCTCTCCCGAGGAGCAGCAGCGCCTCAAGCTCCTGGGCCGTGGGCCCACTCATGCTCCCCAGATCGACCTGGCCGAGCTCGAGCGTCTGGCGGCCATGGACGATGGCATGTCCCTCGAGGACATGGACCTCCTGGCCCAGGCCGAGGATTCCGAATCCGGAGATGGCGACGAGAACAAGAAGAAGTCTGCCCTCGAGCTGCTGCGCACCATGACCGTGGCTCAGCAGGTCAAGCTGGCCATGGTGGGCAACAAGGAGGTTCGCAGCCTGCTCCTGCGCTCGACCGTGCGCATGGTGGCCGAGGCGGCAATTCGCTCACCCAAGATCACCGAGATGGAGGTGATCGCGGCCTCGACGTCGCGCTCGGTGCAGGACTCGGTGATTCGCCTGATCGCCTCCAACCGCGAGTGGACGCGCATGTATCAGGTCAAGATCTCCCTGTGCAACAACCCCAAGACCCCACTCTCTTTCACCATGAGCTTCCTGCGCGGCCTGCGTCTGCACGACCTCAAGTCCATCGCCAAGTCCAAGAACATCCCCTCGGCGTTGACCGAGCAGGCCAAGCGACTGCTCAATCAGAAGGGCGGCGCTGGCTGAAAATGGGTCCAGGTCTTGGACTCAGGGCGTGGCTCAGGCTCCCGAGGCAGGCCTGTATTCCGAGTCCGTGATCAGATCTTCCATCCGTTTCCACAGCTCGCTCACGTCGTTGGTCAGGATCCACACGTCCCGGGGTCGGCCCCTGCGGTCACGTGCCCGGCTCTTGAGGGTTGCCTCGACGTGAAAGCCGAGGGTCTCGAAGGCCCGGCGGGCGCCATCCTGTCCCTCGAGCACTTGCGCCTCGATGATTTCCAGGTTGGTGTTCACGGCGCGAGCCACCAGCGCCTTCAGGATGGCCTGACCAACTCCCTGGCGTTGCCAGTCCGGCGCCACGACCAGGCGCACCTCTCCGACGTGAGGGCTCCACCCTCGCTGGTTGCGATGCAGGGTCCCGTCGCCGATGACGGTGTCGCCGTGCAAGGCCAGCAGTGCAAAAACGTTGTCAGGATCTGAGTCCCGGAACCACGCCCGGATCACCTCCGGGTCTTTCACGTCGTGACGCAGGTACTGCAAGTCCTCTTCCGGCTGCCCGGCAAAGAAGCGAATCAGCCTGTCCTCGTCGCCACTCTGTGCCGGACGCAAGGTGATCTCCTTGCCACCACGCACAGACACCTGCTGCGGATACGTCGCCATTCGCGCCTCCTCTCGCGAGGGGGGATCGGGTCGTTCACGTCGAGACCTACTCCC
The DNA here is from genome assembly GCA_043821645.1 of Pseudomonadota bacterium. Lineage (GTDB taxonomy): Bacteria > Myxococcota > JACRCW01 > JAFGSX01 > JAFGSX01 > JBDRCO01. The sequence continues at coordinate 11,143 of JBDRCO010000063.1, forward strand.
GCCTGAACGGCTCCCGGAGTTGCCCCTCGCCTCCGCCGGAAGTCGAACCCCGATCGGGGTTGTATGGACAGGAGAATAGCAGGATGCGAGGTCGCGCACACCTGGACCGCGGTGGGGCAGCGCGTCGTGGAGCTGATTACTTGGTCTTGGGCTTGGCCTTGGGAGCCGGCGGGTTCTTGGCCAGCAGGGCCTCGATCTCGTCCATGGTGTGGTTCATCGCACGCATGGTCGCCTCGAAGGGCGCCTCGGTGGTCAGGTCGACGCCCGCGCTCTTGAGGATGTCGATGGGGTAGCGCGAAGAGCCGGCCTTGAGGAAGCCGAGATAGGCCTCGACCTTGTCCTTGTCGCCGCTGAGCACGCGCTCGGCCAGGGCCGTGGCCGCGACGATGCCCGTGGCGTACTGGAACACGTAGAAGTTGTAATAGAAGTGCGGGATGTAGGCCCACTCGTAGTGGTATGCCGGGTCGATCTCGCATACACCCTTGTCATGGCCGTGGTAGGCCTGGAGCAGCTCGCCGTACATCTGTGCCAGCTTCTCGCCCGTGAGCGCCTCGCCCTTTTCGGCGGTCTCGTGGATGGCCAGCTCGAACTCGGCGAACATGGTCTGCCGGAACAGCGTGGTACGCAGGCCCTCGAGGTACTCGCCGAGCAGGTACATGCGGACCTTGGGATCCTTCTCGCGCTCCAGCATGTAGTGGTTCAGCAGGGCCTCGTTGGTGGTCGACGCCACCTCGGCCACGAAGATGGGGTAGTCTGCTGTGGCATAGGGCTGGTACTTGTTGCTGAACCAGCTGTGCATGGTGTGACCCAGCTCGTGTGCCAGGGTCGACACGTCGTCGTAGCTGTCGTTGTAGTTGAGCAGGATGTAGGGGTGGACGTCGAAGGCCGCTCCGTTGGAGTAGGCACCGCTCTTCTTGCCCGGGGTGGGTCGAACGTCGATCCAGCGACTCTCGAGCCCCTTGGCCATGGCATCGACATACTCGGTCCCCATGGGCTTGAGAGCATCGATCACGATCTTCTTCCCCTCGTCATAGCTGTAGCGAAGGTCCACCGCCTGGACCAGGGGCGGGTACAGGTCGTGGTATCCCAGCTTGGCGATCCCCAGCATCTTGGCCCGCAGCTTGAGGTAGCGGTGCAGGGTGGGCAGGTTCTTGCGCACGCTGACGATGAGGTTCTTGTACACGTCGACGGGCACATTGTTCTGGTCGAGGGACGCAGCCAGCGACGACGGGTAGTGGCGCGCCCGGGCAAAGAACATGTCGCGCTTGACGTTGGCATCCAGGGACACGCCGTAGGTGCGGCCGTAGTCCTTGTAGGTCTGCCAGAAGGTCTTGAACACCTTGATGCGGTCGGCGCGGTTGTCACTCGAACGGTACTTGGTATAGGCGGCATTGGTCAGCTCGACTTCCTCGCCCGAGGATAGCTTGACCTTGGGGTACTTGATGTCGGCGTTGGAGAGGATGGTGTAGATGCTCTCGGCACTCCCCGCGATCAGGCCCGCATCCGCCAAGATCTTCTCCTCGGCGGGAGACAGCGTGTAAGGCGCCTTGCGCAGGATGTCGTCGAGGATGGGCTGGTAGATCGCGAGCCCCTTGTCCTGCTTGACGAAGGCCTTCACCTTCTTGGTGCCCAGCTTGAGCACCGCGGGCTTGAGCCAGGCCGTGGCGGCCTGGTGGTCGGTGTAGACCACCTCCATCTCCTGCTTGAGTGCCAGGGAGGGGGCATCGCGGGTGTCGGTGTCTGACTTCTGAAAGGCGTAGGTCATCAGCCGATCCAGATCTTTCTCGACCGACGTGATCTCGTCGAAGGTCTTGCGAAAACTGGCAGCGCTCTTGCCGAAGCCCTTTTCGAGGTCTTTGAGCTTGGCGACCCTCGCCACCGCGGCCACCTTGGCCTTCTGGAAAGCCGCATCGTCCGCGTACAGATCCGAGAGGTTCCAGGTTTCCATCGCCGGAACCTTGTCCCGGGTCAGTTCCTTGGCCGAGGATGACGCGGCCAGCAAGACGACGACGCTCATCGCGATCCTTCTCCTCATGGCAGCTCCTGCAGGCTAGGCACAGCTCTTTGGCGAGCTGGGCCGGTCCAGTGGACGTTGGCTCCTTCTTGTAGCCGCGTTGGCCCATGCCATCAAGCCAGTTCTCGTCGAGGAACCCACGAGTCATGACAGCGCCTGCAGACTGTGCTGCGATCCCTGCTCATGGCGTTGCCCTCCCCCACCGAACTCGAGCAGGCTCCACGCTGCATCTCCGCGACCCAGGCCGCGGCCATCGTGGCCGGCAACATGATCGGGGTCGGAATCTTCTTGCTGCCAGCGCAGGTCGCGAGCCACGCGCCCACCACTGGATCGTTCCTGCTGGTGTGGGCCCTGGGTGGCGCCTGGGCGCTGTGTGGTGCCCTGTGTCTGGGCGAGCTGGGTGCGATGTTACCGCGGGCCGGCGGTGACTATGCCTTCCTGCGCGAGGCCTACGGCCGCGATCTCGCCTGCACCTACGGCTGGCTGTCGCTGCTCATCACCTTTCCGGGATCCCTTGCAGTGATGGCCTCCCTCACCATGCAGTACCAGGCCCCGACCCTGTTCGGGGACTGGATGTCGACCCAGCTGCTGCAGCCTGGCGACGGAAGCTGGAGCGTGCGCGCCTCGCAAGGTGTCGCCGTGCTGGTCCTGGCCCTGCTTACCGCGCTCAATCACCGCACCACCCGCGGCAGCGCCTGGAGCCAGGTTGCGGTCACGGCCGTCCCCCTGGCCATGCTGCTGGTCGGCGCCGCAGGGCTGGTGACACTGTCACGAGCGTCCGCACCGGTGCCTGTCGAAGTCACCGGCCAGCCAGGGCTCGGCGCCCTGGGTCTGGCGATGCTGCCTGTGTACTTCGCCTACGCGGGCTGGAACGCAGCGGCCTACGTCGGGGGTGAGATCAAGCATCCTGCGCGCAACCTCCCCCGCGCGCTGCTGCTCGGAACTGGTGCAGTCACCGCTCTGTACCTGCTGGTCTGCCTGGCCTACACCCGTGTGGTGCCGGTGCAGGACATGCCCGGTACCTTCAGCGTGGGTGCCGCCGCAGCCCATGCCTTGCTCGGCGAGACGGGGGGATTTGCCGTCGATGCCCTGATCGTGATCGCCGTGCTCGGGAGCCTGAACGCCACGATCCTGACCGGTTCCCGTGTGGTCTACGCCCTTTCCGTCGACGGTTTGTTCCCGCGCTGGGCCGCGAACCTGCACCCGCGGTGGCGCACGCCTGCGCGCAGCTTGTGGATACAGTGCGCCCTGGCCTCGGCATTCATCCTCTACGGCGACGTCGAACCTGTCCTCGACGTGACAGTGAGCGCGATGGTGCTGATGTCCATGTTGACAGTGGGTGCGCTGCCTGTCCTGCGAGTCCGGCGCCCCGACACGCCTCGCCTCTTCCGTGTGCCCCTCTACCCGCTGCTGCCCGCAGCGTACATCGTCATCGGTGGCGTCGTGCTGTGGGCCTCGATGTTACACTCGCCATGGCGAGGCGGGATGGGCCTGGGCCTGGCTGGGCTGATCTGGCTCGCCCGCCATGTGTATGCACGTCAGCGGGTTCCGCGCGACGCCACGCCGGCCGGGCCAACCTCAAGAACGTTCTGACAAGTCATGGGATCGGCAGCCCAGTTTAGTAGCTCGAGCTGAGAGTGGCAGCGGCGTGAGCAGCAGCCAGAAGCCCAAGATTCAAGCATCCCTGACGCGCTCGACAGGTGCTGCGCCGATCGGTCGGCCGACACCGATCAGCGCACGGCAACGACGGAACCTCGCCGGGCAGTTTCACTTCGCCTTGGTGGGAGGGCAATCTCATCTGGCGCGCCATCGGCTCGATCTGGCGCTGAGGACCCTTGCGGCAGCACGCAGCGTCGGGAGTATCGAAAAAAGCCAGAGCCCTGGCAAAACCCTTTGACAGCTCAAGACGGCAGAGTACGATGCCCCCCGTTCGGTGGTCCGAAAGCATGATGCTTATGGACCCAATGGGCAGACCCAGCGTCCCTACCACACCCTGACCAGGCACACCGCCCCGGGAAGGTGGGGCGGAGCACGGGCAACATTCGCGAGGTGCAGAGATGCGCTTGTACCGTCGAGTCATCCCCAAGATCGCGCGCGAGATCGTGCGCTCGCTCAATTCCCGCGGCGACATCGAGGTGGACGAATCGATGCTGGACGAGGCGGAGCTGGACCTGGCCGCCGTCATGGTCGAGTACTGCAACCAGGACGACAAGCTGGCCCAGGACGCGCGCGAGGCCATCGCACGTCGCGGCCTAAACCCGGAGCGTTTCGGTCAGGTCAAGAAGGGCCTGGCAGATGCCAAGGGCCTCAAGACCGGCGACGACGGCGTCGAGCGTCTCATCGAGCAGATGATCGAGGCGCTCTTTGCCAGCAAGAACGTCGAGGAAATTTTCGCCGAGGATCACGACATCCGGAAATTCGTCAACGAGGTGCTCAAGAAGTACCTCGACATCGACGAGGACCTCGACAAGGAAGCGCGCGGCCGCCTCAAGAACCTGCGCGAGGGCACCCAGGAATGGGACATCGAGTACGAGCGCACGGTCAACCAGATCAAGCGCCAGCGCGGCATGATCTGATCCTTCCCCTCTGGCCCGGCACAGCCTCCACGACACGAATCAGAATGTCCCGATGCTCAGGTGGAGCGTGGTGCGCCCTTCGAGGCCCAGCAGCCCCGAGGACACCCCCAGGGACTCGCGAAGAGCGACAGTGGGGTCTTTCAGGGCCACACCGATGTCCACAGCAATGGGACCCACGGGCGTGTTCCAGCGCAGGCCTGCGCCGCCACCAGCGCTGAACTGGGCCAGATCGAGATCCGAGGCATCCTCCACCAGTTCGCCCGCATCGATGAACAGCCCGAGATCCAGGTCCCGGGACAGCGGTGTGCGCAGCTCGGCGCGGAAATTCCAGAAGAAGCGGCCTCCACTGGACGAGCCATCGGTGAGGTGCAACGCACGCTCGTCGGTGTAGGTCCCCGCATCGAGCTTGCGGCGGATGCGCGCCACTTCGTCGGCAGGAAGCACGCGATCCTCGTCGAAGCCACGCACGCTGCCGGTGCCACCCAGGAAGAACTTCTTGTACAGCGGCACGTGCTCGGTGTCGGACATGCCGAAGATGTTGCCCACGCGCGCCTGCAGCGCCAGGGTCAGGTTCGTGGTGAGCGGGAGGTATCCCGAGGCGCTCGAGGCTGCCTTGATGAAGTTCGACGACACCGGCGTGGTGACACGGCCGGGGCCGGTGCCTGTCTCGCCATAGAGCACGCCGCCCCCCAGCGCCAGGTCCGCGACGGCAGCCAGGTGGAAACCGCTGTGGGGTTTAAAGGGATTGTCCCTCAGGTCGAGCACCGCCTCCTGCCGGAAGGTGAGCTGCCCCAGCTGACCCGTGTCCTGGCGGCGAGTCAGACCACCCTCGTCGCGTCCGCAGGTTCGATAGCGTCCCGCCACCTCGGCGTAGCACAGGAAGTCCGTACCCTCGAGCTCGACGGCGCTTCCCAGCGAGAGCGGACGCCAGGGTCTGAGGTCGGCACCCACGAGCACGCCGATCTTGTTGAGGGTGAAGGAGCTGCGGTTCTCGCGCAGTGCCACCAGCGAGCTGTGCCCGCTGGTGTCGATAGGGAGACCAAAGATCTTGGGGTACTCGACCGTGACCAGACCCTGGCCCTCGGTGAAAAGGAGCTCTCGAAGCCTGGGATCCAGCCCCGGGTACTCGAGATCGAAGCGCTGCTCGAGCCGTCGACGGACAGACTGATCGGAGATGGTGCCGTAGAACAGGCGCGGGTAATTGAGCTTGAGACGGCTGCGCGCCCCCAGACCAAGTCCCAGCACGTTCCGGTGTTCCACCATCACGCTGCCGCGTGGTCCATCCTCGACGCTCGCGCCGACGTTGGCCTCGAAGACCCTCGGCATGCGCTCCCGCACATCGATGCGCAGGTCCTTGATGGGATCGGGTTGCTCGGGCTCGACCAGTCCGAGATCGACGGAGGTAAAAAGCCCCAGACCGAGCAGCCGCTGGCGGCTCTCCTCGAGCGCGGTTGCGTTGTAGTCCGCACCCTCCTTGAGCAACATGCGATCGAGGATCACGGCCGCTGCGGTGCGGTCATTGCCTTGCACCAGGACCCGGCCGATCTGGACCGCCGGTCCCTCGTCGATGGCAAAGGTCACATCTGCGGCCTGGCGGTCCTCGCTGTAACGGATCTCGTCGAAGACTCGGGCGAAGGCATGTCCGCTATCTGCATAGCGCCCGAGCAGGATCAGTCTGGCCTGTTCCACCAGTGCCAGATCCAGCGGGGCGCCTGGAGATAGCAGCGCAGACTCGAGGAGGTCGAACGCCGCGATGGCCTCGTTACCGGTGATGCGAACCGATCGCAGGATGGTCTGCACGCCCTCCTCGACCCGATACACCGCCACCACTTCCCGGGAGTCGTTGCGCCACACAGGCCGGGGCCCCCGGATTCGTGCCTGCAGGTAGCCCCGGGTCGTGTACAGGTCGCGCAGGGTCGCCGCCGCCTCGCGGTAGGATTCCTCGTCGTAGACCCGCTCCGGATCGACCACCTGATTCCAGGTCATGGGGACCTCGAGCCCGCGGTTCGGACTGGGGTGCCCGGGTGGAACGCTGAGCAGAGCCCGCAGGTCTCCGGGATCCACATCCCCGAAGGCCGAGGCGGATTCCGCCGCCAGGGCCACGGTGCTGCGGGCGAGGTCCGCCAGTTCACGCTCGGGGATTCCCACAGCGCCACGGACCTCGATGTCCCTCAGGTCCGCGCGAGAACCCTCGTCGACCACGAAGCGAAGGATGCGCCGATCCGACGCTCTGTCCGAGCCGATCCCGGCATGAACACTGGCACTGGCAAAACCCGCCCGGCGGTACTCCGCGACCACGAGTTGCGACAGACGCGCCAGGCTCTCGTCGTCGATGTCCTCGTCCGGGTAGAGCACGATCTGCCGTCGCAACACCGCGGGACTCACCGCATGCACACCCTCGAAGGCAAGACGGTAGCGCGGTCCGCGCTTGTAGCGCAGCCCCAGGGTGACCAGGGCATCGTCCTCCTGGCGGATTTCGATCGCCCCAGCACGGGCCTCAAGGTAGCCGCGCTCGCGGTCCCGCTTCTGCAACGCCTTGAGAGCGTCCTCGACGGTCCTGGCATCGAAGACATCGCCTGCGCGGAGATCGATCCAGGTTCGAAGATCGCGGCGCGCTGCGCTGCTGTCCGCGTCCAGGCGCAGCGCCCGGATGAGCGTCGGAGGGCCCTCGTGGACCTCGATGCGGACCCGCACCGCACCACCTCCCTCTGCCGGGTCCGTGGTGATCCCAACCACCGCCGACGGGTGGCCGCGCTCGTGGTAGAGCCTGCGGATACGCAGCGCCCGGTCTTCGAGGTCCACGCCGTCCAGCCACTCCCCCGGCCGCAAGCCCAGGGTCGCGCGCACCTCATCATCACTGACGCGCTGTGCCCCAACCACATCGACAGCATCGACCCGGCGCGCGGGGATCACGACCACGCGCAGGTGCACACCATCCGGACCAGGGGTGCCGTAGATCTGCACATCCGACACGTCTCCGAGCAGCATCACACGCTTGACGCTGCGCCGCAGACTCCTCCGGTCGAGCGGTTCGCCCACGCGCACTTCGAGGGCCGCACGCAGTTCCTGGGGGTCGTAGTTATCTGGAGCCTCGACCTGAACCGAACGCACCGGCACGTCGAACAGCGATGGCTCCGATGTCGCCGTGCCGACATCGTCGGCGCGGATCCACGAAGGCGCGCTGACAAGCGCGAGCAGGAGCACGAAGAATCGCACACCCCATGCTACGACAGCTCTCCACCATCCGGGAAACAACTCGACAGCGCACAGGAGGTTAAAACTCGAGCCGATAGTTGAGATCCACCCCGGGGTCGCCGATGTTGCGCTCGGCATCGTTGTCGAGCACACCGCGCACGCTGGTGCTGTCGTTCAGGCGAATATCCAGCTCGACGCGCTGATCGCTCCGACCCCCGGCAGCCCCCAGCAGCGACGACTGTAGCCGCAGGTGCGCGCCCTCGACGTAAGGTACCTGGAGCCGAAGACCCTCGAGCAGCTCTATTCCCACCACCACCGAGGGCACCGTGGTGCCTTGGCTCTCGGAGAAGATCGAGGACAGCCGGACCTCGTGGACGGGCAGTGGCAGCACCCGCTGGACCTCGCGGTCGAGTCCCGAGTAGGCACTGAGCACCTCGAGGGCCGCGGTGCCGGTCGTCGTTCGCACGTCGCGCAAATCCTCGCGGGTGAACCCCAGGGTGATGAGGGACAGGATATCGATCTCGGCCAGCTCCGGTGAGCTCTGGAGCTGGATGCGCAGGTCCTCGAGCGGTCCCTGCATGAGCACGTCGATGTCGTAGGGTCTGGGCTGGCGCGTTCGGGTGTGGGCAACGACGTCGAGGATGGGGGCGATGCGGTAGGCATCCACCAGGTCGATGGTGGTCTGCTCGAGTTCGTACCGGTTGCCCCGGAACTGGGCGGTGCCGCGCAACAGGTTGAGCGTCCCTCGCATGCCCGGCCGCTCGTCGGTCCCGGTGATCCGGACCTCACCCTTGAGCTCGGTGTCGAGGACGTTGTTGCGCACGATGATGTTGTCATCGGCCCGGAGGAGCACATCCAGGTTGACCTGCTCGTCGGTGGGATTGAACGCCTGGGGCACCAGACGCCGCCGGCGAAACTCTGGCAGGATGCGCTCGACGTCCCAGTTCTCCGTGTAGCGCGCACTCAGAACCTCGACGTCACCCCGCAGGTAAAGCGCATCGAAGTTCCCGCTCAGCTCGAGCATTCCCTGCGATCGGGTCGTCACGCTCGCCGGGATGTGCAGTGTGAGCGGTGCCTGGATGCGTGCTTGCAGACGCAGATGCCGTGGTGTGAGCCCCTCGAAGCGGAGCTCGCCGTCGCCCTCGACGGGCGCATCGCCGACCCTGGCGGTCACGCTGTCCACCAGCAGCGTATCCCGGGTCAAGGAGAGGCGCCCCTGCAGCTCCTCGATGGGGTGCTCGAACTTGGCGATGACCAGGCGACCACCCTGGATGCGCCCCTGCCCCAGCAGGACGGGATCCGTGTAGGCACCGCTGATCCCCACAGCCAGGTTCAATCGCCCCTCGGCCTCGATGACGCGATCGGTGAAGGCAGAGACAAGCTCCAGGCCAAGATCGCTGTCGATCTCGACCGAGAGCTGGCGGCGACCGATGCGTCCGCGCAGCTCGATACGGTCGAGCTCACCGTGGCGCAGCACCATTCGATTCACATCGAACTCGGCACCGGCAAAGCTTGCCTCGATCGGTCCTGACGCCGCGAACTCGACCCCCCGCACGCCCAGCTCGGCATCTTCCAGTCGCAAGGTCCCCGTGCTCTGGCTCAGTTCCTTGAGGTACCCGCTCGATGTGGCCTGGATGCGGGCGCTCAGGGTGAGATCCTCGGGCACGACCTGGTCGGGAAGCAGAGGCAGCAGATCGCCCCCGACCCGGGTCAAAGAAGCGCGATAGGCAAAGGGTGAGGCGATGGTGATGTGGCCATCAAAGGTCCCGTCACCCGAGAAGGTCGTGCCATTGAGATCCAGCTCGATGTCATCGAGGCCGAGCTTCAGTTGGCCCTCCCCCAGCTCGGTCGGTCCCACGATCAGGTCGCGCAGCTGGAGCTGGCCTGTCGCCACCATGCGCGTGACCACACCTCCGATGCTCAGGTCCACATCACCCTCGCCGCGTACCGGGGCGGTCTCGTTGTCGAGCACCTCCATGCGGTCCAGGGGCACCGCCCGGGCCTGCACCGTGGCCGCGATGGCGCCGTCTTCGCGGGCAATGGTCCCCTGCATGGCGAGGGTCCCGGAGCCCTTGTTGAGTACGAGCTCGTCGACGAACAAGCTCTTCAGGGATAGCCGGCCCCGGCCGACGCCTCGCTCGAAGCTCTGCCCGTACAGGGCGCTGTCAGCAAAGATGAGATCAGCACTGCCCGTGAGATCTGCCGTGGTGCCACCACGGATATCGCCGCGCGCCACGCCCAGGCCGCTCAGCCTCCCGGTCAGGGGCAGGTCGCGCAGGAAGGACATGACTCCACCCACGTCGTCGCGAGGGATGATCTGCTGCAGGTCCTCGACGCGCGTGCCGTCGACCGCAGCCTCCACACTCAGGTCAACCCCGTCATTGAAATCCAGCACCACGGTCGCGCGGTAGTCGCTCTGGTTCTTGTGCGCCTGCATCTGCAGGAAGGACAGGACCAGGCCACGATAGTGGATGCGTCCCTGGGCGCGGCCAAAGTTGTAGCGCTCGATGGTGAAGTTCTCGAGATCCGCCTGCGCGGTGATCTCGGGGTCCGGGTAGGGCCCGCGCAGCGATCCCGCGATCGCACCCACGCCTCCGAAGTCGACGCCGACGATGGGGGATACACTCGACAGGTCGCTGGCCTCGGAGGTGAAGTCCACCTCGAGACCACGCTGCACGTCGAAGTTCAGGGTGGCGCTCCCATGTAATTCGGTCCGGTCATCCTTGAGCGTGGCGTCCATGAACTGGAACCGGTCCGCGTCGAAGGCCAGTGCCGTGGTCATCTGCACCGGCTGCAGTCGCAGCACCGCGTCGTCATCGGCGGCCTCGAGATAGGCACGGTCATTGACCTCGAAATCGCGAATCCAGCCCTGACCGGTGCCCTTGAAGGCCATGCGCGGCAAGAACTGTCCCCAGGCTTCCGCCTCACCATCGACGAAGAAGTTGACCCAGCTCCCGACCAGGCTCATGTCTGCGATCACCTCGCCAAAGCACAGATCGCGCCCCCGGACCCGCACCCGGGCCGACAGGTTGCGATCGAGCTGCAACTGGGCACTCCCCTGGACGACGGAACCGCCCCAGGCCATGGCCAGGTGCTCGACCTCGACCTGCTCGGGTGTGGCGTGGAAGAACAAGCTGACGTCGCCGAGATTGAAATCCTCGACCTTGGGGCTGGTCACCATGAGCAGACCATCGGCCTGGATGTCGACGGCAGCAGGCTTGCTGCGTACCCGCGTCTCGAGTTCGACGAGTCCGTCGAGAGGAAGCTGCGGCACAACGATACGCTGCACGGCCTGCAGCGGCAGGTCCAGGTGCAGCTCGACGTCGGCGGCAGGCAGGTGATCCACACCGCGCTGTGAGAAATCCAGCTGCCCGGACAGCTCCGCGCGCGTGTCCTCGACACCCACCACGAAGCGGTTGAAATCCACCCTGCCGATCTCGAGCAGGCTGTCGCCGTGCTGCTCGGCCTCGCCAGAGAACGCGCTCAGAACCAGATGATAGGCTCCGTGATCATAGCTGCCACCGCCTACCGAGAAGGCCACGCCATGCCGCGTGAGGTCGCGCCCGGCGATGTGCACGTCGATCTCGCGCAGCGACAGCAGGCCGCTGTCCTCGATGGCAATGTCGACCCGCCCGTCGCGGATACGCAGGTCGTTGACGCTGATCTTGAGCAGGGCCTGGCCTGTCCTGCTCAAGCGAGGCAGACCGGCAATGCGACCGCCCACCACACTGAGGCGAGATGTCGGGGTATCCAGCTCCACGCGCTCGAGGCGCAGGCGCCCCGTCAAAAGCTGCATGGGTGTCAGCTCTATCTTCAGGCGCCGTGCCGCAAAGATCTCGCTCTGATCCTGAGCCCGCACCGAGATACCAGAGAGGTCGATGCTCGCACGCAGCAGATCAGCCTCGACGCTGTCGACCGTGAGCTGCAACCCGGCCTCGTCGTGGAGGCGCTGTGCAAGGATCCCGATCAGGGTGCGCATGCCACCGGGACTCTGTACCCACCACACCACAGCCACCCCGAGGGCGAGGTTGAGCAGCAGCAGCAGTGCGATCACGGTGCGCTTGCGTTTCATTCGGTTGACTCACTGCGTCACGAAACGCAGCTTCCTCTGTGGGACGTGAACACATCCCCTTTGTTCATTATTCATGGTGCCAAAGCCCAGCGCCCACCGCAAGAAAGCGGGGGGTCGAAGGAAAAAGCCCTGCACAGGCATGACACTCGCACCTCCCCCACAGCCGGTGATACAAGTGGCGGCCTGGTAACCGCGGGATTTCACTCATGGGCGTGACACGCGATCTGGCCCGGCTCAACACCATCGCGATGGCCCTGGCCAGACATGGCTTCGGCCACCACCTGGCCAGGCTGCGCCAGTTCAGGGGACTGTCGCGCAACACCGAGCTTGATCCAGCGCTGGTCGAGGCGGACGCCGCCGTGCGCTTTGCCAAGATGCTCGAGGAGCTGGGCCCCACCTTCGTCAAGCTGGGCCAGATCCTGTCGACGCGCCCCGACCTGTTGCCACCGTCGTTCATTGCCGAACTCTGCCACCTGCAGGACAAGGTTCCCCCGCTGGCCTTCGACGAGATCCGCAATGCCATCGCCGATGGCCTGCCCGGGAGCGTGGAGGCGCACTTCAGCTTCATCAGCGAGCAACCGCTGGCCTCGGCGTCGATTGCCCAGGTGCACGCCGCCAAGCTGCTGGATGGGACCCCGGTGGTGGTCAAGGTACAGCGGCCGGGCATCGGCGCGCAGATGGCCACGGACTCGGACCTGATACGCAAGATGGCCCGGGTGTTCGAGATGCTGTTCGAGGAGGTGGGCAGTTACGGCCCGGTCGCGGTGGTGGAGGAGTGGCAAAAAGGTCTCGCCCTCGAACTCGATTTCGACAATGAAGCCCGTGCGGTGCATGCCTTCTACGAGGTCAACAAGGGCCGCGAGGGCGTTCGCATTCCCATGCTGTATGCCGAGCACAGCTCGCGTACCGTGCTCACCCTGGAGCGCCTGGCGGGCCGCCGCCTGGCGGACATCGTACTCCCCGCTGAACGTTGCACCGTGGCCACGGCGCTCATCGACTGCGCCTTCAGGCAGGTATTCGAGGACGGCCTGTTTCATGCGGATCCGCACCCCGGCAACTTCCTGATCCTGGACAGCGGCGCCATCGGGATCCTCGACTTCGGCCTGGTCGGACACATCACCAAGGACAGCCAGGACAGCCTGATCGCGCTGGCCCTGGCCATCGCCCTCGGTGACGCCGACACCGTGGCGCGCCTGGTCTACCGCATCGGCAACCCGGAGGAGCGCATTCCCCTTGGTGCGTTCCGCTCCGAGATGAGGTTGTTGCTCGATCGCTATGTAGGCTTGCGCCTCGAGCAGGTGCGCACCCGTGTCCTGGCGCGCGAGCTGCTCGACCTGATGGCACGCTACAAGCTTCGGGTGCCTCGAGAGTTCGCGCTCCTGGCCAAGGCTACGGTCACCCTGGAAGGTGTGACCCGAGAACTCAACCCGGACCTCGACGTCAAGTCCACCTTGCTGCCCTACACCGAGCAGCTGCTCATGGAGCGCTTCGATCCTCGACAGATGCAGGGCGGTGGGCTCAAGCTCATGCTCCAGCTCGCGGGCTTCCTGCAGGATCTGCCGCTTCAGCTGTCCCAGGCCCTGCTCGACATGGAGACCGGCAAGACCACCATCCGCGTCGAGGGCCGCGGCATGGAGTCGCTCGCATCCAGCGTGCGCTCCCTGGGCATCGCCGTCCTCGCGGCGGCAGTGGCAGCCGCCTCCATCATCGGCGGTGTCATCGCGGCACCACACGTGCCCGGCTACATCCTGGGCTGGCCCACCAGCGTCGTCGGCGGCATCACCGTGGCCACCCTCGTCGCGCTGCCGGCCACCCTGTTCGTGCTGGCCCACGGCCGCCTCCCCCGCTTGCGCCTGCGGCGTGGGAGATCGCGCTTGCCGCCCCCGGGACACTGACGGTCCGGCCATGCAGCTCGACCCCGCACAGCAGAAGATCCTCGACGGAGAACAGGGCCAGGCCGCGCGCATGGCCATGGAGATCCTGGTGGCACTCGGGCGTATCTACGGCGCGCTTCGACTGGCACCGGTGCGCAGCGTGCAGATCGCCGGAGTGTCGTACCACAACCTTGGCGACGCGGGACTGGAGTACCTGGCGGACCTGGCGGTCGACGGCAAGGTCCAGGTCCCGACCACCCTCAATCCCGCAGGCATGGACCTCGAGCGCTGGACCGAGATGGGTATCAGCGAGGACTTCGCTGCCAAGCAGCGCCGCGTCATCGAGGCCTACACGCGCATGGGTGTGAGCCTGAGTTGCACCTGTACACCCTACCTTTTGGGGAACCGTCCGCGCCGCGGCGAGACCCTCGCCTGGAGCGAATCGTCCGCCGTCACCTTTGCCAACAGCGTGCTCGGCGCCAGGACCAACCGCGAGGGAGGTCCCTCGGCCCTGGCCAGTGCACTCACCGGCGTCACGGCCATCTACGGCCTGCACCTTGACAACGAGCGGCGTCCGACCCTCGCCGTGCACGCGACCTGCCCACTGGCGGGAAGCGACGACTGGGGCCTGCTGGGAGCCGTGATCGGCAAGACCCGACCCGGTGCCCTTCCCTGGATCCGCTCGCGCACCCGCCCCGACGACAGCGAGCTTCGGGCGTTGAGTGCAGCGTTGCCCACCTTTGGAGGCAAGCCCATGTTTCACCTTCAGGGTGTGACCCCCGAAGCCGAGCAGCACCGCCCTCCCGACGACGTGCTGACCGTCGACAGAGCGATGATCGAAAGGACCCGCGCCGAACTCGAGAGCGGGGATGACACCATCGATCTGGTGGCCCTGGGATGTCCCCACGCGTCCTTCGAGGAACTCGAGACGATCGCGCACCTGCTCGACGGCGGCCGAGCAGTGGTGCCGCTGTGGATCTCGACGGCGCGAGGCACCCTGGAACGCGCCCGCGCCGCAGGCATCGTGCAGAACATCGAGGCCCTCGGGGGCCACGTGTGGGCCGACACCTGCTTCGCCGTGGCGCCGCTCAAGGGGCGCTTCGCCCGCGTCGCCACCAGCAGCGCCAAGGGATGCTTCTACGGCAGCGGGCACAACCTGTTCCGCATGCGCCTGGGCTCCCTCGAGCAGTGCATCGCCGCAGCCTGCAGCGGGACCTGGACATGACGGGCACCCTGCACGGACGCGTGATCAAGCACGGCCAGGCCGGCGGCCGCGCCCTGTGCAGTACCGTGCCGATCTCGTTCTTCGGCGGAGTGGACCCTGATACCGGCATCGTGACCGAGAAGGGCCACCCGCTCGAGGGGCAGTGTTGTGCCGGCCGGGTGCTGGTGTTCCCACATGGCAAGGGCTCCACGGTCGGCAGCTACGCCCTTTTACGGCTGCAGAAGAACGGCGTGGCTCCCGCGGCCATGATCAACCGCGAGTGCGAGACCATCGTCGCGGTGGGAGCCATCATCGCCGGCATCCCGTGCGTGGATCAGCTCGACATCGACGCCATCGCGGACGGGGACGCCGTGGATGTCGACGGAGAGCGGGTCACGGTGCGCTGATGGAAATGACCAGATCCGCTTGCGTCGGATCGTCGGTGGTCCCTGGCCGGCCGTCTCCGCTTCAGCCTTGCTTGCCGCCGGCCACCATCTTGGCCCAGGTGTCCTTGAGCGTGACGATGCGATGGAACACGGGGGCACCTGGCTTCGAGTCCTGGGGATCCACGTAGAAGTAGCCCTGGCGCTCGAACTGCACGCGATCACCCGCCGGGATACTGGCGAGGCTCTGCTCGGCGCGCGCTTGCTCGAGCACGACCAGTGAATCGGGATTGAGGAAGTTCCGGAAGTCCGCGTCCTTGCCTGCGTCAGGCTGCTCCACCGTGAACAGGCGATCGTACAGGCGCACCGTCACCGGCAGACTGTGCTGCGCCGACACCCAGTGAATGGTGCCCTTGACCTTGCGCCCGTCGGGAGCGTTTCCGCCGCGGGTCTCGGGGTCATAGCTGCAGCGCAGCTCGACGACCTGGCCCGCCGCATCCTTGACCACGCTGTGGCAGGTGATGAAGAAGCCCCAGCGCAGGCGCACCTCGCGCCCCGGCGCCAGACGGAAGAACTTCTTGGGCGGGTCCTCCATGAAGTCGTCGCGCTCGATGTAGATCTCGCGACTGAAGGGCACGCTGCGCGAACCCATCTTGGGAGGATCGTCGGGATAGAACGGCGCCTCGAGCTGCTCGACCTGGCCCTCGGGCAGGTTCTCGATCACGACCTTGAGCGGCCGCAGCACGCACATCACACGCCGGACCTGGGTGTTGAGATCGTCGCGGATGGCATTTTCGAGCAGCACCGGGTCCACCCAGCTCTCGCGCTTGGCCACACCGATGCGATCGCAGAAGGCACGGATGGCCTCGGGGGTGTAGCCGCGCCGGCGATACCCGGCCAGCGTTGGCATGCGGGGATCGGCCCAGCCGTCGACCTGGCCCTCGGTGACCAGCTGCAACAGTTTGCGCTTGCTCATCACCGTGTACAGCAGGTTGAGACGAGCGAACTCGTATTGATGCGGCCGGTGCGGCACGGGTAGCTGATCCAGGAACCAGTCGTACAGCGGCCGGTGGTTCTCGAACTCGAGGGTGCAGATCGAGTGGGTGATGCCCTCGATGGCGTCGGACAGCCCATGCGCCCAGTCGTACATCGGGTAGATGCACCAGGCATCGCCGGTGCGCGGGTGCGCTGCTTTGAGGATGCGGTACAGCACGGGATCGCGCAGGTTCAGATTGGGCGAGGCCATGTCGATCTTGGCGCGCAGCACGTAGCGGCCCTCGTCGAACTCGCCCGCGCGCATGCGACGAAAGAGGTCGAGGTTTTCGGCCGCAGGGCGATCCCGGTCCGGGCCGTTGGTTCCGGGCTGGGTCAAGGTGCCGCGATTGTGCCGGATCTGCTCCGCATTCTGACCATCGACGTAGGCCTTGCCTGCCTGGATGAGGTGTTCGGCCCACTGGTACAGCTGCTCGAAGTAATCCGAGGCGTAGTGCAGGTGATCGCCCCAGCTGAAGCCCAGCCAGCGCACCAGGTCCTGGATCGCGTCGATGTATTCCTGGCTCTCCTTGGTGGGATTGGTGTCGTCGAAACGCAGGTGCGTGCGGCCACCAAAGTCCTGGGCCACACCGAAGTTGAGCGCGATGCTCTTGGCATGCCCGATGTGCAGGTAGCCGTTGGGCTCTGGCGGAAACCGCGTCACCACGGCCTTCACCCGCCCCGCCTGCAGGTCCTCGCGCACGATGTCGCGGATGAAGTCTTTTTGTCCTTCGCTCTCGATGGTGGACATGGCACTCTCGCTCGGGTCGCGACGGTGGTCGTCGCCGGCCGGGATGTGAAGGGCGGATACTGCCAGCACATGGGGCCTGGATGTCAATCCCGCGCGTGCCCTCGGATGGCCCCCCCGGGGGGGGCCCTGGCAAACGATTTGACCGCCTTCGGGGCACGATGTTAACTTTGCCGGTGTCGAAGAACTTGCCGCGGACCAGACCCGTCGACGACGAGAACGGTGGCCTGCTCCGCTCAAGAACGCAGCAATGAAACTGGTTGCCGCAGGTCAAACCAATGTGGGGCGCAAGCGCTCTCACAACGAAGACAACCTGCTACTGGTGGATTCGGAGAACCTCTTTGTCGTCGCCGACGGCATGGGCGGACATGCCTCCGGCGAGGTCGCCAGCCAGATCGCCATCGAGTCGCTCAAGGATTTCTTCAAGCGCACCAGCGACAATGATGAGGTGACCTGGCCCTTCAAGGAAGAGAAGGGTCTCAAGTACGAGGAGAACCGCCTCGTCACCTCGATCAAGCTCGCCAACCAGCGCATCTTCGAGACCTCGAACAGCGAGGCCCGGCTCAAGGGCATGGGGACCACCATCGTCAGCGCCCTGTTCACCGACGGTACGGCCTACCTGGGTCACGTCGGCGACTCGCGAGCCTACCGGGTCCGCAGCGGCGCCATCGAACAACTGACCGAGGATCACTCGCTGCTCAACGACTACATCAAGGCCAACAAGCTGACCCCCGAGGAGATCGAGGCCTTCCCGCACAAGAACGTGATCGTGCGCGCCCTGGGCATGCGCGAGACCGTGCAGGTCGACATCAGCCGCCTGGATCCGCAGGTTGGTGATGTGTACCTGCTGTGCTCGGACGGGCTGTCCGGCATGCTCTCCGATCCGGATCTCCAGCGCATCGTCGACGCCGCGGGCAGCGACCTCGATGAGGCCTGTGCCGCCCTCATCGCTGGGGCCAACGAGAACGGTGGCGTGGACAACATCACGGTGGTGCTGGTCCGGATCACCGAGGCCTAGGCGGTCCCTCTCTTTTTTCGGCCTCGTGCCTGTGGTATCGCATCATCATGCCGAATCGATATCCTGGCACCGTCGTCGCCGTGCTGCTGTGGAGTCTGCTGGCTGTCGCCTGCAGCGGTTCGCGCAGCCAGCCCATCGAGAAGTTCCACGTCCGCCACCTCGCCGACCCCAGCAAGTACGTCGATGTGGACGCGGTGGTCCTGCTCGAGAAGCTGGAGCTGACCTTCAGCTTCAGTGTCAAGCAATGGCAGCCCTTTGCCGAGCTGGTGCACCACCGGCGCATCCACGTCCTCAAGCCTGCAGCCTTGCACCTGCGCAAGGTGGCCGTTCCCTTCGACGACACCAGCGGCATCCTGGACATCACCGCGCGCATCACCCACCCCGACGGCAGTGTGCAGGATCTGGGAGCCGTGCCGACCCTGGACTTCAATCGCTTTGCTCCCGGCCACCGTGCCTCGGGCCTTTACAACGCGCCTGCCGCCAAGGTCTTTGCCGCTCCGGACCTGCAGGTGGGTGACGTCATCGAGTACCGCTACCGCCGGGTGATTCGCGATGCCTCCTGGGTGGACCCCTTGCGCCTGGGTGGGCCCTATCCCATCGAGCGCGGCGAGGTGGCGATCATCTACCCCGACGGCTTCGATGTGGACTACCGGGTGCTCAAGAACGAGCGCGCGGTCGACGACAAGCCGCAGCGGCTGCCCGAGCGCGTCCGGGCCGATCCCCGCGATTCTTCGAGTGAGGGCGTGCCCGGCATCAAGCTGCTATGGGTGTACCAGGACCTGCCGGCTCTGTACCCCGAGCCCCTGCGCCCGGCCGACGATGCGGTGGCCACCCAGGTTCATGTTCGCTTCAAGAGCTTCTTCCTGGGTGACCGCGCCTTCGAGGGCTTTCGCACCTGGGACGACGTGGCACGCTGGTACGGGCGCCTGATCGGCGATGCCGACGCACCCGACAGCTCGACCGAGCGACGCGTCAAGGAGATCGGCGCCACCACAACCGCACCCAAGCTCGAGCGCATGCGGCGCATCAACCGCTGGATCGCCGACCACGTCGTGCCCATCGACTTCGACGGCAACCTGGCCGCGCTCAAGGTCCACCGTGCCTCCAGCATCCTCGCCACCGGCGCCGGAGATGCCAAGGACATCGCCAGCCTGGCCCTGGCCATGCTGCGCGCGGCCGGCGTCGAAGCCTTTCCGGTGCTGTGCGCTCGCCGCGGCACCCAGGCGGTGGCCCTGGATTTGCCCACCCCGGCGGCCTTCAACGCCGTCGTCGTCGCGGTGGCCGTGGGCGGTGGCTACAAGTTCTTTGCCCCCGATGGCTACGGCCTGCCCACCGGACGTCTGCCCTGGCAGGTGCAAGGTTCCCGCGGCTTGCTCATCCGGCCCTCCGGCGCCGAGCTGGTCGAACTCCCCGAGGATGGCCTCGACGACAACCGGCGCGAGATCGACATCAAACTCGATCTCGCCAGCGATGGCTCTGCCAGTGGCACGGCCCTGCTCACCCTGCGCGGCCAGGACGCCGGGCTGGGGCGCCTGGCCCTGCAACGTCTCGAGGGCGCGTCCCTGTTCGCCTTCTTCCAGGGTTACATCGTCGAGGACAGAAGCAAGCTCGTGGTCACCGCGGTGCAGCCCCCCAAGGGTGACGACGGCGACAAGGCCCTCAAGGTCCTGGCTACGATCGTCGGGCCAGGCCTCGCCACACCCGCAGGAGGAGGTCTTCGCTACTCCGTGACCGACCTGGTGGGAATCCCCTTCTCGTTCCTGTGGCGCGAGATCCGCAGGACGCCGGTCGATGTGGGCTTCCGCTTCACCGAGCGCCGGCTGTTCTCGGTGGCCATGCCCGAGGGCACGGGGCTCACCGCACAGCCTCCAGACTACAAGCGCGACAGCACCCAGGTCCTGCTGGACGATCGCTACGCCCCGGCCGATGGCCGAGCTCGCATGCTGCGGGATCGCGCGCAGAAGGTCGGTCGCATCATGCCGTCGGACTACGCCGACTTCAGGTCCTTCTATGAATCCCTGTGGCAGCACCAGGACAGCGCCTTCGTGATCGCGGTGGGCGGCGACCGGGGTGTGGACTACAAGGGAGACGACTTCTAGGGAATCCGTCGGGCTCAGGAGCCAAGACACCTGGCCATCGTCCGATGCCGTCACAGCGGTCCGGCCACTGCCGCAGAGGGACACCAGCATGAGTGCGCAGATCATCGACGGCAAGGAGATCGCGGCCCGCGTGGTGGGCGAGCTGGTGGCCGAGGTACAGGCTCTGGTGGACCAGGGTGTGCAGCCGGGGCTGGCCACGGTACTGGTCGGTGACGACCCGGCCAGCGCGACCTACGTGCGCAACAAGCACAAGAAGGCGCGCAAGCTGGGACTGTACACGGTGGAACACAAGCTCCCGGCCGACACCTCCCAGGCTGCAATACTCGAGCTCGTCGCCAGCCTCAACGCGGATCCCCTGATCGACGGCATCCTGGTGCAGCTGCCTGTGCCACCGCAGATCGACGCCAGCGTCGTCATCGAGCACATCGAACCGGCGAAGGACGTCGACGGCCTGCACCCTCAGAGCATGGGTTACCTGATGGCTGGCGTGCCGCGCCTGGTGGCCTGCACCCCGGCGGGTTGCCTGCGCCTGCTCGACGAGGTCGGTGTCGAATTGAAGGGTGCCCATGCGGTGGTGGTGGGGCGCTCGAACATCGTGGGCAAGCCCATGGCCGCCCTGCTCCTGGCACGACACTGCACCGTGACCCAGTGTCACTCGCGCACCCGCGATCTGGCCGAGATCGTGCGCCAGGGCGACGTGGTGGTGGTCGCGGTGGGCAAGGCCGAGATGGTGCGCGGTGACTGGATCCGCGACGGGGCCACGGTCATCGACGTGGGCATGAACCGCCGTGACGACGGAACATTGGTGGGTGATGTGGAGTACGCCGCAGCCAGCGAGCGCGCCGCTGCCATCACGCCGGTTCCTGGCGGGGTGGGACCCATGACCATCGCCATGCTCATGGCCAACACCG
Source organism: Pseudomonadota bacterium (assembly GCA_043821645.1). Taxonomy (GTDB): domain Bacteria; phylum Myxococcota; class JACRCW01; order JAFGSX01; family JAFGSX01; genus JBDRCO01. Next base: position 32,269 of record JBDRCO010000063.1, read on the forward strand.
TGCGCGCCGCGCGCCTTCGCCGGAGCCCATGAGCGCCACGACCGCCTCGACCTGGCTGCCCGGTACGCGTGCAGTGGTGGCCTGTATCCTCTCGGTGGTGCTGCCAGGGAGCGGCTCCTTCTATCTGGGCCGGCTACGCACGGCGCTGGTCGCCCTCGGCTTCGCCACGCTGGGCTCGGTGGCGGCGGGACTGCTGTGGCGCGCCGGCGTCATCGGCGCTGCCCCCCTCGTGGTGGCCATCGCCTTGTGTACCCTGGTAGGGCATGCGGGAGGCGCTCTCCTCGCCGCCATCGAGGCCTGGCAAGGGCGAACCAAGCGCGCGTTCGTGCCCTCGCTGGGTTTCATGCTCCTCGCGGCCAGCAGTCTGTTCGCCATGCGCAGGCTGAGCCAGCTCTGGATCATGGCGACCTATGCCGTCGCCACCATCGCCATGGAGCCGGGTCTACAGCACGGGGATCGGGTCCTGGTCGTTCCCCACGCCCCGGAGTACGCCTACCCCCGCGGCAGCATCGTGGCCCTGCGCGATCCCTCCAGTGGCGAGAACTTCGTCCGTCGACTCATCGCCGTCGGTGGTGATGGGGTGCGCATCCACGACAGCGAGGTGCTGGTCAACGGTCACAGTCTGCGCCAGGGCCCCTGCGACGACAGCGCCCTGATGCCCTGCTTCGTCGAGCGAAGCCTCGACGGGCTGGAGTACGTGGTGGTCGAGCGCCTGGCGGATGGCGGCATGGATCTGCAGGTCACGGTGCCCGAGGGCTCGGTGTTCGTGATGCGGGATCGTCGCGACCTGAGCCTCCCCCTCGACCCCATGTCGCGAGAGTGGCTCACCGGCGAGGTCTGGGACGTGTGGTGGTCCTATACCCACCAGGGCGTCAGGCTTGAGCGCCTGGGGCTGCCGGCTCGACCCCGGCCAGCGTCGCCATGAACGCCCTGAAGCGTCAACCCGTGGACGAGATCGTCGCCACCCGCGATCTCTTCGTGCTGGTGCTTGGCCTCGCCGGAGTGGTGGTCGGCGCCATCTTCGGCCTGCTGGTCTCCGGTCGCAGCCCCGAGCAGGTCGCACGCCTGGCAGCGTGGGCCACACCCACCTCGGGGGCGGTCACCGCCGTCCTGGTCTCCGACGTCTTCCTCGTGCTGCGACGGTCCCGGCCGCTTGCGTCGCTGTTGCTGCGCCTGGGCCTGCTTGGACTCAATGCCATCCTGTTCGTGGTGGAGCTACTGGTGCTGGTGGTCGCGCTGCTGAGCTCTCGGGGCGTCGGCCTCTGAGTCCACTTCGAGCCTGGTGGGGTGGCGCGGACCTGTGGCGGTGCCGGACCGCTACCCGGGCCCGCACTCGGCCCTCCCCTCGACGCTGAAGCCTGCTAGACTGGGCGCATGTTCCTGACCTTGCGCCGCGCCTACCAGGTGTTCTTTCTCGGCCTGTTCCTGTTCCTGATCGGCGCCACCACCAGCGCCTTCGTCGGTGGTTTCCCGGTGTGGTGGTTCCTGGCCTTCGATCCCCTGGTTGCCTTGACCACGACCCTGGCGGGCCACAGGCTCTACCACCTGCTCCTGTGGTCGGTGCCCCTCGTCGTGGTGACGCTGCTGGTCGGACGCTTCTTCTGCGGGTGGATCTGCCCCATGGGGGTGCTGCATCAGGCGATTGGCTGGCTGGCGAGGCCGCGCAAGATCTCCGCGCGCCTCAAGCTCAACGCGCCGCGCGCACTGTATCGCACGAAGTACCTCGTGCTGCTGTTCATGCTCGGCGCTGCCGCCCTGGGTTCGACCCAGATTGGCTGGCTGGATCCCATCGCCTTCACCTGGCGCGCCCTGTCCACGTCGCTGGTGCCGGCAGCGGACCGCATGGCCTTCGGGCTGTACCAGGGCGAGCGCCATTTTCACACCTCGACCTTGATCGCCACCCTGTTCCTGGCGGCGCTGGCCCTCAACCTGTGGACACAGCGGCTGTACTGCCGCCTGCTGTGCCCGCTGGGCGCCCTGCTCGGGCTCACCAGCAAGCTATCGCTGTTCCGGCTGACCCGTGATCTGCAGACCTGCACCGACTGTAAAAAGTGCGGCGGCGACTGCCAGGGCGCGGCCGATCCCCAGGGTACGCTGCGCCAGACCGAGTGCCTGCTCTGCCTCAACTGCGTGTACGACTGCCCCGAAGGCAGCATGTCCCTGCGCTTCCTGCCCTCGCCCGAGCTCACCACCGTCGATATCGATCTTGGCCGCCGGCGCTGGGTCGGCGCTGCCGTGGCCGGAGCCGCCCTGGTACCGCTGGCACGGGCCTCCGACGGCGTGGAGCCGCGGCCGAACCCCGAACGCATCCGGCCTCCGGGATCACTTTGTGAAGAGGACTTCTTGGGCCGCTGCATCAAGTGCGGCGCCTGCATGAAGGTCTGCCCCACGGCCGCGCTGCAACCGGCCCTCACCGAAGCCGGGCTCGAAGGCCTGTGGAGCCCCATCCTGGTGCCGCGCATCGGTTACTGCGAACACCAGTGCACACTGTGTGGGCAGGTCTGCCCCACCGGTGCCATTCGCCCGATCAGCGTCGGCGAGAAGCTCGGTCTGCCACCGAACGAGCAGCCCATCAGCATCGGCACCGCCTTCTTCGACCGCGGCCGCTGCCTGCCCTGGGCGATGGACACCCAGTGCATCGTGTGCGAGGAGGTCTGCCCGACCTCACCCAAGGCGATCTACTTCAAGCTCGAGACCGTCGTCGACAGACATGGCAAGAGCGTCCAGCTCAAGCGTCCCTTCGTGGAGCCAGCGCTCTGCATTGGCTGCGGCATCTGCGAAACGCGCTGCCCCGTGTTCGACCGCGCGGCCGTGCGCGTGACCAGCGTTGGCGAGACCCGTGACGTCGAGAACCGCATCGTGCTCGGCAAGGACAAGGTCTAGCCCAGCGCGCCAGGACCCAGCCATGGATGACCCGTCTGCCCGCCCGCTTCTGACACTGGTGCAAGCCTGGCACGTCGAGGAGCGCGAACTGCTCCTCGAGAACAAGCTCTTCAAGGTGCGCTCGCGCTTCGCGCAGTCGCTCACCAGCGCGAACAAGCGGGGCACTTTTTTTTACATGGATAGCCTGGACTGGGTGAACGTCATCGCGCTGACGCCGGAGCGCCAGGTGGTGTGCATCGAGCAGTATCGCGTGGGCAGCAACGAGGTCACGCTGGAGATACCGGGCGGCATGTGCGACGCCGGCGAGGCGCCCCTGGACGCCAGTATCCGCGAACTTCGCGAGGAGACCGGGTACGCCGGGACCCGGGCCGAGATCATCGGCAGCGTGACCCCCAACCCGGCCATCCAGAACAACCGTTGCCACACCGCCCTGGTCCAGGACGCGCGCCTGCTGCACGCCGTCGCCTTCGATGACAACGAGGAGATCGGCGTGCGCCTGCTACCCCTGGAGCACATCGACGCACTGATCCTCAGCGGCGTCATCCACCACGCCCTGGTGCTGGCAGCCTTCATGCAGCTCAAGGTTCACCTGGCGGGCGGAGGCACCGAGTGACGACGGAGAGAACCCTGCTCGGACGCACCAAACCCATCATCGGCATGGTGCACGTGGGCGCCCTGCCCGGAACGCCGCGGGCTGCTGCGGACCTGCGCACCCTGGCGGTCCAGGCCGCCGCCGAGGCCCGCGACCTGGCGCGGGGCGGCGTCGACGCGGTGATGATAGAGAACATGCACGACCTGCCCTATCTGCGCCGTGAGGTCGGCCCCGAGATCGTTGCCGCCATGACCGCGGTGGGCCTGGCCGTGCGCGAGGCGATGGATCTGCCCCTGGGTGTCCAGATTCTTGCAGGCGCCAACCGCGCAGCGCTGGCCGTGGCCCAGGCCTGCGGTGCGAGCTTCATCCGTGCCGAGGGCTTTGCCTACGCCCACGTCGCCGACGAGGGCCTGATGGACGCGGCCGACGCCGGGCCCCTGCTGCGGTACCGCCGCGCGATGGGTGCCGACACCATCGCGGTGTGGGCCGACGTCAAGAAGAAGCACTCGAGCCACGCCATCACCGGAGATCTCGACGTGGGTGAGGTGGCGGCAGGCACGCAGTTCATGGGTGCCAGCGCGGTCATCGTCACCGGCAACGCCACCGGCCACGCCGCGTCCGTCGACGATCTCGCAGCGGCGCGCGCAGCCTGCACCCTGCCCGTGGTGCTGGGCAGTGGCGCCACGCCAGATAACCTGGCTGCGCTGTGGCCTCACCTCGACGCGGTGATCGTGGGCAGCGATCTCAAGCTGGGAGGAGACTGGCGGCAGCCGGTCGAGCTGGCACGGGTGCAGCGTTTCATCGAGGCGGTGAACCGGCTGCGTTGCGCCGACGCCGGGATCCCGGGGGCCACCGCGGACGCTACTTGACCTTCTTCTCCTCGCCCAGCAACGCACCAACGTCGTCAAAGGTGTACTCGACCGTGGTCTTGACAGTCTTGGTGCGCTTGCCCTGCTTGACCTTCTGCTTGTCGATGTAGACCCACAGGGTCTTGCCCTTCTTCTGGCGGATGACGTTGGGCTTGCGCTTCCACTCGTTGCCGATGCGCTGCTGATCCGGGCTCTTGTCGGCGAGAAAAACCTGGAACGCCTCGTAGGCCTTGAGCTCCTTCTCGGCGCTCTTGAGCGCACGATCGAGCTTCTTGTTCTCCTTCTCGCACAGCCCAGCTGCCTTCTTGAGGGGGATGGGCTTGCCCTCCTCGATGGCGAGCTCGTGATTGTTCATGCCCATGTCCTCGGCGAGCAGCTTGGCCGAGACCTCGGCGCAGGACAGGTACTTGGTGCGCGCCTCGGTGTAGTCGTTGATCTTGTCCTGGGGCAGCGTGCGTTCGTCCGCGCGCTCCACGGCACGCCGGGCGTCCTTGATGTCCTCGCGCACCCGGGCTGCCCGGGCCACCCGCTCGGACCTGTCCGCGGTGCCCGCGAGCACGCGCGCCCTGGCCTCGATCTCGTTGGCGAACTCGCCACCCACCTCGACCTTGCCCGTGCGCCTCGCCTCGTTGAGCGCATCCTGGGTGTCGGCGATGGCCTTGCGCAGTGCCACCACATCCTCGCTGGTGGCTTCCTGCTTCAGCACGCGCTCCGCGATCTCCGTGGCCTGCACCAGGGGCCGTCTCACGTCGGCCTCGGCGTCCAGCTTGATCTGCGCCGCACTGCGCTCCGCCGCCACCTTCTGCAGCTGGCGCAGGCGCCGCTTCACCGAGTCGTAGCGGGTGAACAGCATGGCGGCTTCGGGGTGCAGCTCGATCTCCTTGCGATGGCGGGCCACGTAGCTGTCCAGATCCTTGGCCTCGCTGTTGGCCGTTTTGACGTCCTCGCGCACGATGGCGTCGTTGAGCCGCTCCATGCGGGTCTCGAACTCGTTGGCGATGGGGTCCCCACGCCGACCGCCGGAGCCACCGGTGATGCAGCCCGTGGTCAGACTCGCCATCGCAGCCAGCAGCACCAGCGCGACGAAGACACGTGTCCCGATGATACGGTCGGTGTACATGCCCTCAATCTAGCTCCCTCGCTCCCCCCCCGCAAATTGCTGACCTTTTCTCCCCGTCGCCAGCGGCACCCCGGCTGCTCTCTCAGCCGCGCGCATTATCTAGCGGGGGGAGGCCCCATGCGACGCCGCGATCTGCAACTCGACGCCCAGGGCCAGCCCCGGCGTCGCGATCTCCTCGAATGGCTTGGCGGCACGGCTGTGCTCGCCCTGACCAGCCCGCTGCTCAAGGCATGCACCACGCCGGGCGCCTGGCAGGCCCTGCCCGACGACGCCGGACAGCTTGGAGTATCCGGCGCCAGCGACGCGGCGCTGCTGGACGGCGCCCCGAGGGATGCGTCTGGCGTCGAGGAGAGCGGACCCTCCGTCCTCGACTTCGCACCTGGCGACGGCACGCACCCTATCTTCGAGCATTGGGGAGAGCGCACCGTGGACCGTCAGGACCTGGCCAGCATCCTGGCGAGCTGGCAGCTCACGGTGCACGGCCTGGTGGAGTCACCACTGCAGCTGAGCTTTGCCGACCTGCTGCAGCGCCCGCGCCTTGACACCCTGGTAGATTTTCATTGTGTCGAGGGCTGGAGCATCCTCGACGTGCCCTGGAACGGCGTACACCTGTCCACCCTTCTCGACGAGGTGCGCCCCTACAGCAGCGCCACACATGTGACCTTTCACACCATCGATGGTCGCTACAACGAGTCGCTGCCCCTGGAGATCGCGCTCGAGCCTCGGACCCTGCTCGCCTTCGGCGTGGGAGGCTCCACCCTGCCTCTGTCCCACGGCTTCCCCCTGCGCGCGGTGGTGCCCCGGCTGTGGGCTTACAAGAGCGCCAAGTACGTCAACCGCATCGAATTCACCAACCAGGCCGTGCAGGGCTACTGGGTGCACGCAGGCTATCCCTACCTGGGCGAGGTGCCTGCGGACAGGTTGCGCCAGGACAGGTTCTGAAGCACGCCAGGCACGTCTGCCGCTGTTGACTGGGCTGTCCCGCGATCGCATGCTCCCCACTGGTAACGCACAGCGGAGTCACCATGGAAGACCGCGTGATCAGCGCCATGCAACAGCTTGGCTTCACGGCCACCGACGCCAAGGCCTACATTGGGCTGCTCAAGAGTCACCCTGCCACGGGTTACGAACTCGCCGCGCGCACCGGCGTGCCGCGCTCCGCCATCTACAACGTCCTTGGCCGCCTCGAATCGCTCGGTCTGGTGAACGTGGTGCACGAGAAACCGGCACGTTACCTGCCGCTCAAACCCGACCGCCTGTTCGAGATGCTCAGCGCCCGCTTCTCCAACTCCCTGGGTGATCTCAAGGGCGCGATCCAGGGCCTGAGCGTGCGCCCGCAGGAGGCGGCAACCTGGACCCTGGTGGGCTATCGCGCCATGCTCGAGCAGGCCAGTGCCCTGGTGCACAGCGCCGAGCAGCGGGTGGTGGCGTCGCTGTGGGCGCGGGAGGCCCAGGCGCTGGAACCCGCACTGCAGGGTGCCCTGGCCCGCGGTGTCGATGTGGTGCTGTTCTCCTTCAATCCCATCGCGGAGACTCTCGGTACGATCCTCAGCTACGGCATCCCCGAGGACAAACTCGAGACCTACTGGCGCCACAAGATCATCCTCATCGCAGACCAGTCTCGCCTCATCGTCGGTGGCGCGGATCAAAGCGACGACACGCGCTCCGTCGTCACCGAGGAGCAAGCGCTGGTGGAGATGGCCTTGTCGAACCTGGTCCTCGACATCACGCTTTATGGCCAGCGCACGGGCCGCGACACCGGACAGATCATCTCCCATCTGACGGCTCACCTGGCTCCTGTCGAGGATCTGGTCGAGGCCGCCCTGCATCAGGGTCCGGCCTCAGGGCACGCCATCGCCTGAGCAGATCTGGCCCGCTCGCCTCCGGATCCACCGCCCCCCCCTTGCCTTTTGCACCCCGTCCCGGGCTGGTTTCCAACCTGAATCTCCGGCGATCCTGAGAGCTTTCCTGTCTTCGCCGGCGCTCTCGGTGGTTCCCCAGGAGAGAAAATATATCTCTTACTAAACATGTAAGATATTGTTTTTCATTGCCTTTCTCGTTATAGCGTAATTACGATATCTAGATTACTGAATACTGGAGCTCCGGTGTTAAACGACCCGCGCAATGCTGACCTGGCGGCAGACCTGCTCAAGGCCATCGCCCACCCGACGCGGCTGCGCATCGTGGCGGCGCTGGTGCACGGAGACCTGCACGTCGGTGGTCTGGCCGAACATCTGGGCCTCAAGCAACCCATCATCTCGCAGCAGCTCAAGATCCTGCGGCTCAAGGGTCTGGTCGATGTGACCCGCGCCAACGGCCTGGCCACCTACCGGATCATCGAGCCCCACCTCGAGACCATCGTCGGCTGCATGCAGCGCTGTCTGCTCAGCCGGCAGGAGAACCACCGATGAGCTTCTCCCGTCGTCAATTCATCCAGATCGGCGCCGGTGGCGTCGGTGCAGCCGCGGTGTCGGGACTGTCGACGAACTGGTGGGGCCTGGACCGCAATCCCGTTCCGGATCCCCAGACCGACGGCGAGCAGGTCATCCCGACCTTCTGCGAGCTGTGCTTCTGGAAGTGCGGTGTGCTGGCCCACGTCAAGGATGGCGTGGTGACCAAGCTCAAGGGCAACCCCGCCCACCCGCTGTCCCGGGGCCGCCTGTGCCCGCGCGGCGTCGGTGGCACGGGCCTGCTGTACGACCCCGATCGCCTGAAGAAGCCGCTCATCCGTGTCAACGCCCGCGGCGGCCAGGAGTTCCGGGAAGCGAGCTGGGACGAAGCCCTGGACCACATCGCCGAGAAGTTGGGCGAGGTGCGCCAGAAGCACGGCCCGGAGGCGGTGGCGCTGTTCTCCCACGGCTACGGCGGGTCGTGGTTCAAGCACCTGTGCAAGGCCTGCGGCACACCCAACATCAGCGCGCCGTCCTATGCCCAGTGCCGTGGCCCACGCGAGGTGGGCTACTACCTGACCTTCGGCAGCGGCCTGGGATCGCCAGAGCCCCTGGACATCGAGAACGCTCGCTGCCTGGTGTTCCTGGGCTCGCACCTGGGCGAGAACATGCACAACACCCAGGTGCAGGAGTTTGCCGAGGCCATCTCCCGCGGCGCCGAGCTGGTGGTGGTGGACCCGCGCTTCTCGACGGCCGCCGGCAAGGCGCGCTACTGGTTGCCCATCAAGCCCGGCACCGATCTGGCCTTGCTCCTGGCCTGGATGAACGTGATCCTCGAAGAGAAGCGCTACGACGCGGACTACCTGCAGAGCTTCGCCACGGGTCTCGACGAGCTCAAGACGCACGTGGCGGACAAGACGCCGGAGTGGGCCTATCCCATCACCGGCATCCGCCCGGAGCTGATCCGCGAGACCGCGCGCTTCATCGCCTCGTTCAGACCCGCGACCTTGATCCACCCGGGCCGCCGCACCACCTGGTACGGCGATGACACCCAGCGCGGCCGCGCCATGGCCATCCTCACGGCCCTGTTCGGCGCCTACGGCCACCGCGGCGGCATCCTGATGACCTCGGCCATGGAGATCCCCAAGTTCCCGCTGAACAAGCCCTACCCCGAGCACAAGGACATCGTGGACAGGCCCAAGCCCAGCATGTACCCGCTTGCCGACGAGGTGCTGGCCTCGGGCGTGTGCGACGCCAGCATTCCGGGCACCGCGGGGTATGACGTCAAGGCCTGGATCGTCTATGGCACCAACCTGCTGCAGTGCCTGCCCAACCCCGAGCAGACCAAGAAGGCCATACAGGCGCTCGAGTTCATCGTGGCCATCGACGTGATGCCGTCGGAGATCTGTGGCTGGGCCGACGTGGTGCTGCCCGAGTGCACTTATCTGGAGCGTTGCGACGAGGTATGGGCGCCCGCCTACAAGCAACCCTTCCTGGCTGTGCGCCAGGCCGTGGTCGAACCCATGTACGAGTCCAAGCCCGGCTGGTGGATCGCCGCCGAGCTGGCCCGGCGCTCTGGCCACGGCGACTACTTCCCGTGGAAGGACAGCGTCGAGTACGCGATGGCGCGGGTGAAGGCTGCTGGTCTGGACTGCGACCAGCTCAAGAAGACAGGTGTGGCCCTGGGTAAGATCACGCCGACCTGCATCGAGGAGGGCTTGACCCCGACCTTTGACACGCCCAGCGGCAAGATCGAGCTGCACTCTCCGCAGCTCGCCGCCCTGGGCTTTGATCCCATCCCCAACTTCACACCGCCGGACGAACCGCCCCCGGGCATGTTCCGGTTGCTGTTCGGGCGTTCGCCCGTGCACACCTTTGGCCGCACCACCAACAACCCGGTGCTGACCAATCTGCAGGCCGAGAACGAGGTGTGGATCAACGCCGACGTGGCGCGGGAGCTGCCCGGTCTCGACGGACCGCTGCAGGACGGCGAACGCGTGGTGCTGGTCAACCAGGACGATGTGCGCTCGAACTCCGTGCGTGCCAAGGTCACCCAGCGCATCCGCGGCGACTGCGTGTACCTGGTGCATGGCTTTGGCCACACCGCGCCCGGACTGCGCTTCGCCCGAAACCGCGGTGCCAGCGATAGCGAGCTGGTCACCCGCTTCAAGGTCGATCCCATCATGGGCGGTACCGGCATGAACGTGAACTTCGTGCGCATCGAGCGCGCGCCCAAGGCGTCCACCGCCGAGAGCGGGAGGTCCGCATGACCCGCTATGCCATGACCATGGATACCCGGCGCTGCGTCGCCTGCCAGGCCTGCGTGCTGTCGTGCAAGGCCGAGAACAAGGTGCCCGCCGAGGGCTTTCGCGACTGGGTGGTGCAGGTGACCAGCGGAAAGTTTCCGACGCTGCAGCAGGAGAATCGCTCCGAGCGATGCAATCACTGTGCGTCGCCCGCCTGCGTGGCGGCCTGCCCCACCGGTGCCAGCCACGTCGGCGAGGGTGGCACTGTGCTGGTCAACTACAACAAGTGCTCGGGCTGCAAGGCCTGCATCGCCGCCTGCCCCTACGGTGCGCGCTACGTGCACAGCGAGGGCTGGATAGACAAGTGCACCTTCTGCCTGCACCGCGTGGTCGAGGGCAAGAGGCCTGGCTGCGTGGAGATCTGTCCCACCGGCTCGCTGGTCTTTGGAGATCTCGACGACCCGGACAGCGAGGTGTCGAAGCTGCTGCGCGCGCGCGGCCACAAGGTGCTCAAGCCAGAACAGGGGCTGAAGCCGCAGATGTACTTCCTGACCTGAGTCCGGATGCGGGCCGACGACCCCGCGAGGAGAGGACGCATGGAAACCAAGGAACAGAAATTCTGGAACCCCTACCTGGCCGGCGTGGCACTGGGCCTGGTTCTCCTGGCCTCCTTTGTCATCATGGGTCAGGGCCTGGGGGCGTCGGGAGCGGTGTACCACGCAGGCGTCGCAGCCCTGGCCGCGGTGGCGCCTGACCACGTCGCCAGCAGCCCCTACATGGGCAAGCTCATCGCCGACGGCAAGAGTCCCTGGGACAACTTCTTCGTGTTCCTGGTGCTGGGTGCCTTCCTCGGCGGCGCGGTGTCGTCGTACGCCGCGGGACGCATGAAGCTCGGCGTGTACAAGGGACCGCGCATCAGCGTGCCCTGGCGCCTCACCCTGGCCCTCTCGGGTGGCATCCTGATGGGCTTCGCCGCGCGCTTGACCCGGGGCTGCACCTCGGGCCAGGCACTGTCGGGCGGCGCCATGCTGTCCGCGGGGAGCTGGATCTTCATGCTGTCGGTGTTCGCCGGCGGCTACGCGGTGGCGTACTTCATCAGGAGGGAGTGGATATGATCTTCCCCTTCGAGTCCCTCGTGGGCAGCCTGCACCAGGTTGGCCTGGTGGTCGGCGTGATGATCGGTTTCGGCTTTGGCTTCGTGCTCGAGCGCGCGGGTTTTGGCCGCTCGACCAAGCTGGCCGCGCAGTTCTACCTGTACGACATGACGGTGTTCAAGGTCATGTTCGGCGCCATCGTCACGGCCATGCTGGGTCTGGTGCTGGGCAACGGACTGGGCTTGCTCGACCTGGCCAGCCTGTCGGCGGGCGCGGTCTCCAGCACCTTCGTGTGGCCCATGCTCATCGGTGGCTTCGTGCTGGGCATGGGCTTCATCATCTCGGGCTACTGCCCGGGCACCTCGCTGGTGGCCACGGCCTCGGGCAACGTGGACGGCCTGTTCACGGTCCTCGGTGTGGTCCTGGGCTCGCTGATCTTCGGCGAGGTCTACCCGGCCATCGAGGGCTTCTTCCTGTCCGGCAACCAGGGCCAGCTCTTCCTGTACCAGTGGCTGGGCGTGCCCCCGGTGGTGCTGGCCGGGATCGTCACCGTCGTCGCCATCGCCGCCTTCTTCGGCGCCGAGAAGGTCGAGAAGATCATGACCGCCCGCATCGCGGTGGCGCGCGAGGTGGTCGACGAGGAACTGCGCAGCGCGCCGGTGCCTCGACGCTACGCGTTTGGATTTTTCGGCGGCACGCTGGCCGTGGCCCTGGTCACCCTGTTCCTGCCTGTGTCCGCGCCAGCCCGGGAGCGCCCCACAGATCACGCCCAGGTCGACGTGACCAGCCTGGCCCACCAGATCCTCGACACGCCGTGGAGCCTGCGCATCCTCGACGTGCGCGATCGCAAGGACTGTTTGGCCGAACGCGTGCCCGGCGCCGAGTGCGTGCCGGTCGCGGACCTGGACAAGCTGGGCCTGGGCTTCGCCGCCGGTCAGCGCACCCTGGTCGTGGTCGGTGATGCTGCGCTGGGCGAAGTGCCGCAGGAGGCCCTGGCGTATCCGGGCAAGGTGCGCCTGCTCCGGGGCGGCCATGGCGCCTGGCACGATTTCGCCCTGAGCGATCCCACACCCCCCGACGCCACCGCCAGCGCCGAGGTGCGTGACGCCTTCACCTTCAGAAGTGCCGTGCACGCGGTCATGACCGGCGCCCGGGCGGCTGCGCCACCACCGGCGGCCCCCGTCGAGGGATTGGTTCCGAAGAAGAAGAAAAAAGAGGGTGGCTGCGGCTGATCCACACCCGCACCGCGGAGAGAGTGATGCCCGAAATCGACATGGTCCGGCACAGCCTCCAGATCGACCCCCAGCTGACCATCTGGGGCTGGGAGATCCCGCTGTACCTCTTCCTGGGAGGCCTCACCGCAGGCCTCATGATCCTGGGTGCGGCGCTGCGCCTGCGCACGGCGGACGATGCTGCGCCACGCTGGGAGCGCTGGCTGCCCTTCGCGGCGCCGGTGTTGATCAGTCTGGGCATGCTGGCTCTGTTCCTCGACCTCGCCCACCGCGAGCACGTGTGGCGCTTCTACATGGCGTTCAGACCCACCTCACCCATGTCCTGGGGCGCGTGGATCTTGATCGCCATCTACCCCGCGACCCTGCTGCTCGGCCTGCAAGGTTTGCAGGACAGCGAGGTGAGCTGGTTGCGCGCCCTCGCGCCGGTGCGCGCCCTCAAGCTCGACGGTGTGATCACCTGGGCCCGGGAGCTGGCCACGCGCCAGGCTCGCATGCTGTGGTGGAGCAACATCGTGCTCGGTGTGGCCCTGGGCGCGTACACGGGTTTGCTGCTGGGGACCTTGGCCGCGCGTCCGGCCTGGAACAGCGTCGTGCTGGGTCCCCTGTTCCTGGTCTCGGGTCTGTCCACGGGCGCGGCCCTGATGATGCTGTTCCCGCTGGGAGAGCGCAGTCATCACCTGCTGCGACGCTGGGACGTGCTCGCCATCGTGGTCGAGGTGCTGCTGCTGGGCCTGTTCTTCCTGGGCCTGTCTGCCAGTGCCGGCCCCGCGGGTGATGGCGCCGTGGCCATGTTCTTTGGCGGACGCTTCACGGCGGCGTTCTGGTCGCTGGTCGTGGCTGCGGGCCTGATCGTGCCCCTGGCCCTGGAGCTGATCGAGGCCAGGCGGGGCTTGCGACCGACGCTGGTGGCGCCGGCCCTGATCCTCGTCGGTGGGCTATCGCTGCGCTGGATCCTGGTGGCAGCGGGACAGGTGAGCTGAGCGCTCCGACCGCTCTTCGGCCCGGACCTGTCCCTTCACGAGTCCCGGTCACAGCCCAAAGATGCACCGACCTGCCGCGAACCTGACCTGGGCGGTGCGCGCAGCAGCACAAGCTCCGAGTAGAGCCCATCGATCTGATCGGCCCTCAAGCCCCGGGACAGGAACACGCCCTGGCGGTCCCAGCGCACCAGGGACAGCGGCGGGAGTTCCAGTCCTGCCACGAAGCGGGACGGAACATCGAGCATGCGAACCGCCAGTGCCCGGTGCAGGGCGCGCTTGATGACGTCGACACAGGACAGGAACAGCTCTCCACTCGCGATGTGGTGAAAGGTCGCGGTGGCGAGGCCCCGCAGCCCGGGATCGATGGTGAACACCGCGTAGCAGTCCCCCCGACGAGTTCTGGCCAGCACGTGATGACCCTCGAGTCCGACATGATCACGGTGGAGCTGCTGCTGCGCCGGGGTGAGCGAGCGCACCATCCTGCCGTCGTCGACGAAGACCCCGGCGCCCTCTCGACGGCGGCGGGCCAGTCCCGGCAACACGGGCATGAGCACCCGGCTGGTGTCCAGGGGGGCGAAGCCCAGGCGCCCCCACAGGGGGCGAACGTGCGGCGCGGCGGTGAAATCGGTGATGGTGTAACCCTGGGCGGCCAGCCTGAAGAGGGGAAACAGCAGCAAGGAACTCTGCGCGCGAAAGGCCGGATCCACGGCCCAGGTGGACAGGCTGCAGAACTTGTGAACGACCCCATCCACGGGGCGCCGGCTGTAGATATGGCCGATGAAACCCACGATCCTGCCCTCGTCGACCATGCGGTAGCCGCAGCAGCCCTCGTCGGTGCTCCAGCGCTGTGTGAACAGCTGGGCTATCGTGGCGTGGTCGAGATCCGGGAAATGACGGATCAGGAAGGTGCTGATCGGAGCCTGATCGCGAGCCGTGGCCGGGTGGATCGATGCCGTCATGGCAGGTACCCTCCCCTGCGCGCCACCTGCGAGCAGGTTCAGGGGCGCGTCCCGCTCGCCGCGACCTGGGCCACGAGGTGAGCCAGGGATTCAATGGTGTCGAGCGCCTCCAGCGGGAACTCCACGGTGAACAGATCCACTCCGTAACTGTCGGCCACGAACACGACGGTCTCGACGATGCCAAAGGAATCGACGAAGAGCTCGCGCACCGGGTTGGTGGACGCGTGGATCTCGCTGGCGCGGTCCGGATAGGTCTCGCGGTAGAAGGCGAGCAGACCGTCGAGCACCTGCCGGTGGTCCACCGCGCTCATGGGGTCCCCGCGCCTGGTCTCGCCTTCACAGCTTCGAGCGCCTGCGCGAGGTCCGCGATCAGATCCGCCGCACTCTCGATGCCCACAGACAGCCGCAGCAGCGACGGAGTGAGTCCGATCGTGGCTTTCTCCTCGGGCGTCATGGAGAGGTGGCTCCCGGAGTACGGTATGGCCACGGCCGAGGTCACGCAGGCCAGGGACGTCCCTCGATCGAAGAGCTGGAGCGCGGCGACAAAGCTCCCGACGGCACTCTCGCCCGGGTCCTTCAAGGTCAAAAAGATCATGCCGCCGTAGTCGCGCAGCTGAACGCCGTCCACCGTCGGCTGCATCACCTCGGCCACCATCGCGTGAGACGACAGGAAGCGCACGATCTGCCGCGTGTTGTCGATGTGGCGCTGCAATCGGAGTTCCAGCGTCTGCAGGCTGCGACGAAGCAGCCAGGCGGCAAAGGGATCTGGCACGGCCCCGGCATAGAACCGGAACTTGCGGAGCTGCTCGACGATCGTCGGGGACGCGGCGCAGGCGATGCCGAGGATGAGGTCGCTGTGTCCCGAGAAAAACTTGGAGGCACTGTAGACGACGATATCCGCGCCGTGCTCGAGGGGTCTTTGCAGCAGTGGCGTGGCCCAGGTGTTGTCCACCACGAGGAGCGCGTCAGGACAGCGCGCCTTGAAAGCCGAGGCGATGGCCCGGATATCGAGGGTCTTCAGGAATGGGTTGGTCGGGGTCTCCAGCACGATCATACGAGGGTGTGCGTCCAGTGCTGATCGCAGTTGCCCAGGATCCCCCAGATCGACGACGTGCAGGTCTATCCCCAGATGGGCACACTGGTCCTGGATGAAACGGTACGAGCAGCCATAGATGAGGCGGTTGACGACGAGAACCTCGCCGGGCCGCAGGAGAGATAGGACGGCAGAGATACTGGCCATGCCCGCGCTGTACAGGACGCTGCCCGCCGCTCCGTCGAGGGCACAGAAGAGCGTTTCGACCTCCTCGAAGTTGGGGTTGCTGTTGCGCGTGTAGAAGTACGGATCTCCGGAACGGAAGGCGCTGGCCTGGAAGATGGGGGTCGACACCGGGTCGGCATCCTGGTGCTTGATCCGGTGTCGCACCAGCAGCGTCCCCGGGCTTCTCGCAACGCGGCTCACGAGGCCTCACCTGTGCCCGGCGCATCTCCTTGCACGGGGTAGTAGGCCCGATCGAGCAGCCCCAGCACCCGCGGGCTCGCGGCACGATGGTAAAGCCGCAGGCCCCGCTCATCGGGTCGAGATCTCGACACCATGAAGCGGGGAACCCCGCAGCGGCGTGTCAAACCCAGCGGCTGGCCCTGAGCATCGATGGCGACGTAGCACAGGGGCTCCGAGGACGTGTTCTCGACGTGCACGCAGGTGATGTCGCCACTCCAGGTGTAGTCCACCTGTCTCCAGGTTTGCAGGTCCTGCACCTCACGGGGTGGGACGATGTTGTCCGCCGGAGTGGGATCCCAGAACACGATGTCGGGTTGTCCGCCGCAGGCCGGGCAGGTGTGATCGGCGCGCAGATGGTTCGTGAGGGTGAGGCCGTAGCGCTCGATCAGGGGCTCACCGCAGTCGCAACGCGTGGTGTTGCCCTCTCCCTGCAACAGGTTGCCGGTGTAGACATGGCGGAGTCCCAGCGCGAGAGCAGACCGTCGTGCACGGTGCAGGAGCTCCACCGAGGTCCGCTCGACGCCGGTGTAGCGATGATCCGGATGAAAGCGCACGTAGTGCAGCGGCACCCCGGGTCCCAGCTGTTCAAGAACCCAGCGCGCCACCTTGTCTGTCTCGCGGAGGGTATCGTTGCGCCCTGTGACGACCAGGTTGGAGATCTCCAGGTGCCGTCCACTGCGCTGAACCTGCCGGATGGCATCCAGCACCGGAGGCAGGCGGCCCCCGGTGTACTTCCGGTAGTACTCGCGGCTCATGGACTTCAGCGAGATGCTGAACACGTCGATGACGTCGATGAGTTCGTCCACAGCCCGCGGGCTGATGTAGAACGCGGACTTGTACACGTTGCGCAAGCCGTGCTGCCGGGCCAGACGCGCCGCGTCCAGCACGAACTCGTGCCACACCACAGGGTCGTCGTAGGTCCAGCACAGGATGCGGATGCCGGCTTCCAGCGCGCGGCGAACCAGGTCCTCGGCGCTGTACAGCAGGATGTCCACGTCCTCGGTGAGGACGGCCTGGCTGGTATGCCAGTTGTGGCAAAAATCGCAGCGCAGGTTGCAGCCGATATTGCCAACGGAGAGCGTCCGCTCACCCGGGCAGTAGTGCCAGATCGCCTCGGTCTCGATGGCATCCTGGGTGATCTGAACGCTCTTGCCATAGTTGAGCGTGACCAGGGAGCCCTCCTGGTTCGCCCGCACCTTGCAGTAACCCAGGTGGCCGCGACGCACGTGGCACTGGCGCGGACACAGCTCGCAGATCACCTCGCCCTTTCCGTCGTCAGAAGGTCGCCACAAGCGCGCCGGATGCGACGTCGCGAGGAGCTTGGCCGGGAGCCTGCTGCCCTTCCAGGTTTCTTTCACAGCGCCGCCAGTGCAGCCCGATCGACCTTGCCGTTGGGGCTGCGAGGGAATTCGTCCAGGACGAGAACGGTGGCAGGCACCATGTAAAGAGGAAGTGTCGATAGCAGGTGCTCCCGCAGCACTGCTGGTCGTGGCGCCTGGCCCGTTCTCGGAACGATGAACGCCACCAGACGTGGTAGCTGGTCCGGGCCGACCTGGAGCAGTGCCACCGCATCGGCCACGTCGGGGTGCTCGCACAGCACGCTCTCGATCTCACCGAGCTCGATGCGCTGACCGCGCAGCTTGACCTGCTGATCGAGGCGACCCAGGAACTCGATGTTTCCGTCCGCAAGAAAGCGCGCCAGGTCACCAGACCGGTACAGGCGGGCCCCGGGTGTCGCGTCAAAGGGATGCGGCACAAATTTCTGTGCCGTGAGCTCGGGCCGGTTGAGATAGCCGCGGGCGAGACCCACACCGCCGACGCACAGTTCACCCTCGACACCGACCGGGACCGGATGCAGCTCGGGATCGAGGACATAGAGCTGGAGGTTGGCCAAAGGACGACCGATGGGGGGACCTTGCGTGCCGTAGCATGCGTCCTCGTGGGTGAGGTGGCCAGACACCGTGACCGTGGCCTCGGCCGGGCCGTAGCAATTGAAGAAGCGCCGCCCGGGCGCCCAGCGTCTCACATTTTCCGTCGTGACGCGCTCTCCCACGGCGATCACGGTGCGCAGCTGCACAAGATCGCGGCTCGGCATCACCGCCAGCAGCGAGGGCGGGATCAGGGCCATGGTGATGCCCTGCTGCCTGAGCAGCTGCGGAAGTTCCAGGGCGATGAGACGCGGGTCCAGCCTGGGCAGGACCAGCCGGGCGCCCGCGGCCAGGGCCATGAAGATCTCCCACACCGACACATCGAAGCTGGGGGATGCAAGCTGCAGCAGGACCGTATTCTCGTCGACGTCAAACATCCGGTTCGAGGCTTCGATGAGGTTGGCCAGCCCCCGGTGCTCGAGGAGAATGCCCTTGGGGCGTCCGGTCGAACCCGAGGTGTAGATCACGTAGGCCAGGTCCCCTGGCCCGACCCGGGTCGCCGGTGCCACACCCGGCTGCTGCTGGATGCGATCGCTGTCCGTGTCCAGCCTGACGACGGTACCCGACACGAAGGGTGCCTGGGTGAGCAGGCCCTGCGTGGTCACCAGGAGTCGGGGCCGTGCGTCGTTCCAGATGTGCTCCAGACGGGTACGTGGGTAGGCGGGATCCAGGCACAGGTACGCCCCGCCGGCCTTGAGCACGGCCAGGATGGCGATGACCATGTCGAAGGACCGCTCCAGGAAAATGGCCACGATGTCGTCGCCAGCCGTCCCCTCTTGCACCAGCAGCTGCGCCAGCTGGTTGGAGCGCCGGTCCAGCTCGCCAAAAGACATCGAGCCCTGCGCCGACACGAGCGCGATGGCCTGCGGGCGCTCTGCCACGCGGGCCCCGAAGGCGCCAAGGATGCAGCCCTGACCCACCCCGACCGTGGCGGTAGCGTTCCACTCGTACAGGATCTGGTGTCGTTCCTGGGGTGTGAGCACGGACATCGCGGGCTCGCCTCGGCTCGATGCTCCGGCGGTGTGGTTCTCCTCCCGCACCCCTCGGGCGCCGCGTTCCATCGCGCTGGATGCCCGCAGGCTCATGCCGCTCCCGTCGTCAGGACGACAGGAATATACCGTGTGCCTCGCACCATGGCCACCACTCCCGGGACAGGTCCAGCGCCCTGACAAGAGGTCCTGCCGGCGAGCCTCGGCACCAGCAGGCGTGGTTGGCCAGGCGGGGCTGCGAGGGTCAAGAACGGTCCCGGCGCGGGCGAGCGACGTGGCCGCGGGAGACACCCCGCACCTCGGCGTCGTTGCCGTACAGAAAACGGATCGCGATCTCGGTGGCGCGAGAGCAATACAGGGGTTGGGCGTGACCCACCTTGTTGATGAAGAAGTTCTGGGCCTCACGGTACGGCAACTCGGCGTTCTCCGGCGGCAGGATCATGGGGTCGAAGTTGTAATGCACCGACGCGAACTGGATCTGAGGCGGCAGGGGCATGGCGTTGAGCGCGGTCAGGAAATCACTGCCCGGAAGCAGCTGCAGGCCACTTTCGCCCCGCACCTGGCGTGCATAGGGGAGCAGCCCGATGGCCTTGCGCAGACCCTTGTGGGGGATGGCGGCAAGCCCCACCCAGGTGCCCCGATGCGGTGACGACAGGAACAGGCACTTGGTGATGGGAAGTTCGCTGGCGAGACCGTGCTGCACCAGGGTGCGGATGATGATGCCGCCCTGGGAGTGACCGACCAGGTAGATCTCGTCGGCGTGGAGCTGCTGCTGGATCTGGCGCAGCCTGGCCTCGAGCTGCTGCGCCGAGAGCTGGATGTCCTGGCTATAAGGGAAGTCGCCGTAGATGTAGGTGAAGGCATCGAACACGTCGATACCAAGGTACCGCTCGAGGCGCTGAAAACCCGACGCGAGCTGCATGTAGCCGGGCACGAACACCACCAGCCTGCGCTGTCCCTGGAAGGCTTCCAGGCGGCGACGGTGATAGTCCTCGTCATACAGAACCTTCTCCGAGACATGGATGGTGCCGTCGATCAGATTCTTGCCCACGAAGTAGGCTTCCTCGACCACGCTCAGACCCATGTGCAGGGTGCTGCGCAGGCGCTCGGGAGGCAGCAGGAAGGCGTTCAAGGCACGCAGACCCCGGACCAGCTTGGCCGGCACCCGGTCCAGCTTGCGAATGGCGTCGCTGTCGGAACGGTACCGGGTGCTCAAGGTACAACCCACAGGCCGCCCTGCACCGAGAGCCGCGTGTCGTCGAGAAACACGGCTCGCCCCGCTCCTCCGCCCCGGAAGTCGGTGACGATGTCCACGTGCTGGGCGCTGGTGTTGAACCTGCCCTCGGCCCCGGCGGTGGCGAGCGCGGCCTTGCCGGCATCGCTGCCCGGGTCCTCGTGATAGCACTCGGGATAGCTGGCGCCGATGGCGATGTGCAAGGTCCCACCCACCTTCTCGACGAACAGGGGGTGGGTCAGGACCTGCTTGAGGCCGTTGTTCATGCCCAGGGCGACCTCGCCCAGGCGGTGCGAGCCCTCGTCGGTCTCGATGATCTTGGCCAGGACATCCTGGCCCTGCACAGCGCTGTAGCGCGTGATCACGCCACCCTCGAGACACAGGTGCACACCCTGGATGCGTGTCCCCGAGTAGGTCACGGGCAGGTCGACGAAGATCTCACCCTCGACGCTGCGTGCGTCGGGGCTGGTGAACACCTCGCCATCCGGAAAGTTGCGCTTGCCGGTGCACTTGACGATGCGCTGGCCGGTGATGTCCAGGCGCAGCTCGAGCTCACGTCCGTCGGGCGCGCGGCTCTGCACCCGCACGGTGCGCGTCTGCCGCAACTTCTGATACAGCGGCTCCTCGACCTGCTCGAGCGCGCGGGGATCCGTCACCGACGCCGACACCACGGCATCGGCATAGGTGTCGAGGCTCAGGCCGTCCATGGCGGCGAAGGCCTCGGTGGGAAACAGGGTCAGCACCCAGGGCTTGGCCAGGCGGATGTTCTTGGTTGGTTCGTCCGCGGTCATCAGGGCCTGCGCCGTGTCGGCGGGAAGGTCTCCGAACAGGGCGGGCTGTTCGGCTCCCAGGATCTCGATGTACTTGGTCATGGCGTGGTAGCGCGCCTGCATCCAGTCCGGCACGCGCTGGATCTGTTCGACGCTGCCATGACGACAGATCGCGGCACCGAAGACCTTGCCTCGATCGTTGTCCGGCGGCACCAGAAACACGTCGGCGATACCGCCCGCAGCGAACACCCTCTCCTGCAGCACGCTGAGCAGCGGCCAGGTGCAGTGCTCACCCTTGATCAGGACCACGTCGTCGGAGCGAATCCCGCCCAGCGAGTACTCGAGCAGATATCCGGCCCAGGTCTCCAGCTTGGTGCGGGAAATCTCCAGCGGCATGCACAACCTCCTGTTGCCACGGTCGTCGTGGCGCGACGTCGCGTGCAGTCTATGGGCCGAGACCCGACTGTCAAGGTGGCGAAGAAATCTGCAAGGAGTCCGCCGTCGAGAGACCATCGAGCAGCCCTTGCAGTTCGGCGGCCCGTTCGAGATGACCCTGGCGCCGGTGCAGCGCCGCAGCCAGCGCATACACACGGCGCGCCTCGGGTAGCTGCTGGTGCTGGCCACGCTCGAGGACCTCGACGGCCTCGTCGAGGGCGCGCAGGGCGGCTTCCCGGTCGTGGCCGTGCTGCTGCAGGTCGGCGACATTGAGCAGGGTTGTTGCAAGGTCGGGGTGATCCGGTGGCCGCGTCCGCCGGCACAGCTCGAGGGCGCGCTGGGCGAGGGGGAGCGCATCCTCGACGCGACCGCCGCGCAGCTCAGCCTGGGCCAGATTGCTATACACGAGGACCAGATCCGGGTGGTCAGGTGGCGCACCCAGCTCGAGGGTTCGCCGGGCGCGCTGCAGGCTATCGCGGGCGCCTGCCAGATCACCGGTCAGCAGCTGCGCCGTGCCCAGGGTGTTGAGGCTGCGGGCCAGACGAACCGGATCGACCGGCTGCACGCTTTCATAGGCCGCCAGAGCTCGACGTGCGCTGACCATGGCGCGCTTCGCACGACCCTGGCGCACCTGCACGCTGGCCAGCGTGTCCAGGGTCGCCGCGGTGGCAGGATGCTGGTCTCCCCACACTTTCTCGTGAATCCGCAAGGCGCGCTCGGCCATGTCCTCGGCATGTTCGCAGTCACCCTGGGCGCAGCGACTGCGGGCCAGGTTGCTCAGCGCCACGGCCACGCTCGCATGATCGAACCCCAGGCTTTGTTCGTAGATGGTGAGAGCACGGCGCAGCAGGGCGTCGGCCTGACGGTAGTCCCCGTCGTGAAAGGCCACGCGTGACATGTTGTTGAGGGTGGTGGCCACCGCCGGATGATCCGGCCCCAGGGTCTTTTCCTTGATCTTGAGAGAGCGCACGAAGCGCGGCCGCGCGCGCGCGTGGTCACCGCGATCGCAGTACAGGTTGCCCAGGTTGTTCAGGGACACCGCGACCTCGAGATGGTCGGGTCCCAGGGCGTCTTCCTGGATGGCGAGGGCACGCCGGAACAGGGGCTCTGCGTCGTCGAGGCGACCCTGGGCTCGCAGCACTTCCCCCAGATTGTTCAGTGCGGTGGCCACGTCAGGATGGTTGGGTCCCAGAGCCTCCTGCCGCAGGGCCAGGGCGCGCGCGTACTGCGCCTGGGCCCTGATGAGGTTCCCGTTCTCGGTCAGGATGCTGGCGTGCAGGAACAGTCGCTCGGCCAGCTCGACGGGAACCTCGGCGGCCGCGGGCTCCAGCACCTCGACGCTCTGCCTGGCGAGGTCCTCCGATTCGCGCCAGCGAGGTCCCGCCCGCAGGACCCGGGCTCCGTGCGCGAGCTCCTGCGACCGGGACAGGCGCTGCTCCTGTGTGGCACCCGGGAGATCTTCATGCGCCGCGCTCCCGGTGCTGGCGCAGCCCGGGGACCCGAGCATGATCGCGATGGCGACGGCAGCCAGGGCGGTCGTCGAGCCACCTGCCAGGTGGTCTTTGCATCGCCGGTACACCTCTCTATGAATGGGCCCTCTGCCGCGTGGGGTCAAGACCCCGAGCGTCGCTGCGGCGTCCAGGCGCCAGCACCCGCCCGTCGTCGACTGCGGGGCGAAGACCTGGAGCCCAGGAAATCGGCGTTGCTTCCCGTTCCCCGCGCGATATGTACCTCTTCATCAAAGCTTCAAGATGCATTCAAGGAGAGGTCACATGCGCCAGCTGCGCTCACCAGTCTTCGTCGTCGCCGGGGCACTGCTCGCCACGGCCTGCGCGGGTCCAACCACCATCTCGGCGGTCAAGGACGTGGACCTCGAGCGCTTTGACGGCACCTGGTACGACGTGGCGTCCTTCCCGCAGAGCTTCCAGGATGGCTGCCACTGCACCACGGCCACCTACACCCTGCGCGACAACGGGGAGGTGGGTGTTCTCAACCGCTGCCGCAAGGGCAGTGTCGACGGTGAGCTCAGCGAGGCCACGGCCCGCGCCTATCTCCCGGATCCGGACAAGCCCGGTGAACTCAAGGTGGAGTTCCTGTGGCCCTTCGCGGCGGACTACTGGGTCATCGACCTCGGGACGCCCGACGTGGGCGAGTACACCCACGCCGTGGTCAGCGAGCCCGGTCAGCAGTACCTGTGGATCCTGTCGCGCGCCCCCGAGATGAACCGCACCACCTATGACGAGATCCTGGGCTGGCTCGTCGACCAGGGATTCGACACCGGCCGCCTGCAGGCCGTCGAGCATCAAGGCTGCCCCTCGGACTGAGCAGGTCGTCTACTTCTGAGCCGACGGCACCCCGCCCTCCGGGGCTCCCTCGTGCTCGAGCTTCACAGCCAGGGCTGAGGTCGCTTCGCCGACGTAGATCGTGCGATGCGGGAAGGGGATCTCTATCCCCTCAGCGTCGAAGCGTTTCTTGATGCGACGCAGGAACTGGCGACCGGTCTGCCACTGCTCGCCGGGAACGGTCTTGATGCGGCCGCGGATCACCACCGCGCTGTCACCGAGCTGGTTGACACCCAGCACCTCGACGTCCTCGCGCACCACGAGCGCGTACACTGGATCTGTGCGCAGCTCCGCAGCCACTTCGCGGATGACGTCGATCACGCGGTCCACATCCTCCTTGTATGCCACACCCAGATCAAACACGTAGGCAGACCATTCCTTGGTCATGTTCGACAGCGTGGTGATGGCGCCGTTGGGAAACACGTGCACCGTTCCCGACAGGTCGCGCAGGACGACGGTGCGCAGGTTGATCTTCTCGACCAGGCCACTGGTTCCATTGATCGAGGCCACGTCGCCCACCCGCACCTGGTTCTCCAGCACGATGAAGAACCCGGAGATCACGTCGCGCACCAGGTTCTGGGCACCGAAGCCCACCGCCAGACCCACGATCCCGGCCGAGGCCATGATGGGACCGATGTTGACGCCCAACTCCGACAGGGCCGTGAGCATGGCCACCACCCACACCGCGATGTGCGCTCCCTGGCGCAGCAGGCGCACCAGGGTCTCGGCCCGCTTGGCGCTCTCGTTCTCGTGCGGATCCTCGGCCTTATCTTTTTCGACCAGTCTGCGCTCGAAGCGCCTGAGCACCAGGTCGATGAAGCGCAGGACGAGCCAGGCCAGGATCAACACGCCGAGCGCCGAGCCCAGCTTGAAAGCCAGAGCCTTCCAGTTGAGCCCCAGCAGGGTCTGCTTCAGGGTCGTGAGCATCCAGGACTCCCCGCGTGGTGGTGCTGATACACGTGTTTACGGGCAGGTCCCGGAGGGCGCAAGCGCGGTCCGCGCCACATGTCGAGGTGGTTGACGTCCGCGTTCGGTCCCGCTACAAGGAGCGTCCGCGTCCTCAGACGCATGGAGAGTTGGCCGAGTAGGTCGAAGGCGCTCGCCTGCTAAGCGAGTATACGGGCTTAAACCTGTATCGAGGGTTCGAATCCCTCACTCTCCGCCAGACCCGGCCCTGTCGACGTGATGGGGCCGGGTTTTTTTTTGCCCGTCGCCGCCCTGCGCAGCCCTGGCGCGCATTCCTGCACTGGTAGCTTGACAGGCCCAGGTGAGATCCTTAGTCTCCCCCTCCGCGATGCGCCCGTAGCTCAGCCCGGATAGAGCACCGGACTACGAATCCGTAGGTCGCACGTTCGAATCGTGCCGGGCGCGCCACAAGGCCCCGTGAACCAAAAGGTTTTCGGGGCCTTTCTTTTTGCCTGGAGCCTCGTCGAGGCGCGAGCACACGCCGAGCAGGTCGTTCCCTTAGGTGGTGCATTCCTGGCTGACACAGGACAGGGGTGTTCCATAGGCGTTCGCCGGAGCGCATCCCACTGCGGTCTCGCAGGACTCGTACTGCATGCCCCGGCACTTGCTCTGGTCGGTGTTGCACGACGCACTGGCGCACTGTCTGTCCTCGGTGCAACTCGTCAGGTTGCGTCGCGAGTACTCGCGATAGCAGGTGGTCTGCTCCCGGCCGTCGAAGGCCGCACAGAACAGACCTGCACCACAGGCGTCGACGTTCCATTCGGCGCAGCAGGGCTCGGACTCCGCCTGCGAGACCGGGAATCGGTCCTGGCATGCTGCATCGCCCACCGGCCCCAGGTCACCGCAGGCGGCCAGGACAAGCCATCCCGAGAGCCACCCCATCGCTGCCAGGCCACGCGCCACGCTGTTCATGCACGATCCTCCTTGATGACAGAGCACTTTTAGCCGGTTCCGTGCAGTTGTGCTATGGGCCCCGCAGCGGCCCTGAGCTAGAGTGGCCCCGGAGGCAGAGCCATGAGACTTTCCGTCGTCATCCCGGTGTTCAATGAGGTCGAGACCATCGAGCTCATCGTCCAGCACGTCCTCGACACACCCTGGGAGAAGGAGATCCTGCTCATCGACGACGGATCCACCGACGGCACCCGCGCCAAGCTGCGGGAACTGGACGCGATCGATGGCGTGCGGGTGCTGCTGCACGAGGTCAATCGGGGCAAGGGCGCCGCGCTGGCGACAGGATTTGCCGCCGCCACGGGGGACATCGTGCTGGTCCAGGACGCGGACCTGGAATACGACCCGCACGACTACGGCAAGCTGTTGCAGCCCATCCTCGACGGCAAGGCCGACGTGGTCTACGGCTCGCGCTTCATCGGTAGCGACTCGCACCGCGTGCTGTACTTCTGGCACTCCATCGGCAACCGGGCCCTGACCGTGATCTCCAATGCCTTCACCGACCTCAACCTGACCGACATGGAGACCTGCTACAAGGTCTTCAGGCGCGAGGTCCTGAGCTCCATCACCGTCGAGGAGGCGCGCTTCGGCTTCGAGCCCGAGATCACCGCCAAGGTGGCCAGGGGACGCTGGCGCATCTTCGAGGTCGGCATCTCGTACAACGGCCGCACCTACGAGCAGGGCAAGAAGATCGGCTGGAAGGATGGCGTGCGAGCGCTGTACTGCATCGTCAAGTACAACACCCGTGGCTAGCCCTTGCCTGTCGTGCGGGGGTCGACGCCCACCGCACCGCGGCCTAGAATGGCCGCCGTGGTGACGCCTGCCCAGCCCGAGATCTTTGGACGCTACACCCTGCTTCACCGCCTCGCGGTGGGAGGCATGGCCGAGATCTACCTGGCTCGAGACGAGCGATCGGAGCACGGACCCGGTCTCGTCGTGATCAAGCGGCTGCGGCAGGAGCTGCAGTCCGATCCCGAGCACATCAAGATGCTGGTCGACGAGGAGGCCATCCTGAGCCGCCTCGATCATCGGGGAATCGTCAAGCCACTCGACTTTGGCAAGACCGATGGGCGCTATTACGTCGCCCTCGAACACGTGTGGGGGGAGTCGCTCGCCGCGCTGCTCACCCTGTGCGCCCAGCAGCGCACGCCCTTCCCTCTCAAGGCGGCCCTCCACATCGGCGCTCAGGTGGCCCACGCCCTCGCGCATGCGCATGCATCGCGGCTGCCCTCGGGCGAGCCGGCGCCGGTGGTTCACCGCGACGTCACGCTGGGTAACGTGATGGTGTCGTACCAGGGTGAGGTCAAGGTCCTGGATTTCGGCATCGCCCGCACCAGCGGACGCCTGGCCGAGACCCAGCTCGGGATGGTCAAGGGCACGCTCGAGTACCAGGCACCGGAGCAGGTCGCGGGTGAGCCCGCGAGCCCGGCCACGGACCAGTACCAGCTCGGTGTGCTCCTGTACAAGCTGCTGGTGGGCTGCGCCCCGGTCGATGCCGACGACGACGCCCAGCTGCTGGTGCGCATCCGCGCTGGCGAGGTCGTCCGCCCCGGTCAGCGCGTGCCGGGCTTCCCACCGAGCGTCGAGTTGCTGCTGATGACGGCCCTGGCCCGGGAACCCACGCAGCGTTTTGCCAGTGCCAGACACCTGGCCGAGGCACTGGAAGCAGCGCTGGGGACGGGCTGGCACCGAGGAGACGAGGCGCTGCGCGCCATGCTCGAGAGCCTGGGCGGAGAGCGTCACCGCCGCCAGCGCGCCCTTGTCGACGCAGTCCTGGAGGGGCGATCCCTCGATCCGGGTGCTGCGACACTGCTCGAGCGCGACACCCGCGTGGACGAACCGGCGCGCTTCAACGTCGAGCTGTCGACCTTCCTGGACGCTGTTCCCGGACCTCGAGCGGAGGGCAGCGCTGCCGACCTGCCCTTTGCCTCGGCCGAACTGCTGGCGGTCGCTGGCGCCGAACCCCAGGCCGCGCCGACCACCGGGGCAGCGGCGAGCCTGCCCCCACCGTCCGACGCTCCTTTAGTGGACGGCGGCGGACCCACCATCGGCGCTTATCGCGTGCTCGGTCGCCTGGGACAGGGAGCGTTCGGTGAAAGCTTCCATTGCCGGGACACCGAGCTGAGTCGCGAGGTCGTGGTCAAGATGCTGCGACCCGAGCTTGTCCGTGACGAGCTCACCCGGCAGCGCTTCCTGGCCGGCGCACGCAGCATGGCCAAGGCCGACGCGGCCGAGCTGGTGCGGGTGTTCCACGTCGGCGAGCACGAGGACAGGCCCTTTCTGACCATGGAATGGCTCGAGGGACAGGACCTGGGGAGCCACCTGGCCTCCGGTCCACTCGACGTGCGGACCGCCGTGGAGTGGCTTCAGCGCGCCGCCGCCGCCCTCGACAAGCTGGAGCAGCGGGGCCTGCACCACGGCAATCTCAAGCCGAGCAACCTGTTCGTGGGCGACAGCGGCCTCCACTTCGGTGATCTGGGCATGGGAGCACGCTCGCCTGGCGACGGCGACGACGAGAAAACCACGGGCGCCTTCCGGGCTCCCGAGCTGGCAGCCGGGCTTGAACCTGATGCGCGTGCGGACATCTACGCCCTCGGCGCAATCCTGTTCTGCTGCGTCATGGGCTCGCCGCCGGCGACCGGGACCGCCGCCGAACTCCAGCTCGAGGGCCTGCCTCCGCAGCTCGCGGGCGTGCTGCGGCACATGCTCGCCACCGATCCTGCCGAGCGCTTCTCCTCTCCGGCGGCTTTGGCGCGTGCCCTCGGAGTGCTGGCCTCCACCCTGGGACCCCGCCCCGAGGCCGCGTCGGTCCAGGTCCCCGCCGTCGTGCCTGCGGCAGCAGCGAGCGGTTTCAGCTGGCGGCGTCCCCAGGTGATCGCGGCCGCGCTGGCTGTGCTTGGCATCGTCGTCGCGAGCGTGTTTCTGCTGAGCGGTGACAACTGGGCGTCTCGGCTCGCCGCCGGTGAGGCCGCCCAGGTACAGCGCGAGATCGCGGCCATCCCGCAGGCCGATCGAACTCCCGACGAGGAGCTGTACCTCGGACACGCGCTCAACGATCTCAAGACCTACGACGAA
This sequence comes from Pseudomonadota bacterium, assembly GCA_043821645.1. Taxonomy (GTDB): domain Bacteria; phylum Myxococcota; class JACRCW01; order JAFGSX01; family JAFGSX01; genus JBDRCO01. The sequence continues at coordinate 60,819 of JBDRCO010000063.1, forward strand.
GCCTTCGAGGCCTATGCACGCGCCATCGCCGGGGGAGCCTTCGACGACAGGGTGCAGGCTTTCATGCTCGAGGAGCTCGACGCTCGCAAGGCCGACGACGTGGTCGAGGTGTTCCGGAGCTGGCCCGGGGACAGCGTGGACAGCCCCCTCAAGAGGATGGCCGAGGAGGGTCGTCGCTGGGAGCGCCTGCACGCGCTGGAGGCCTTGCGCGCGCGCGGCAAAGACGCGTTGGTCGACATGCAGAAGCTTGCCCTGCGGCACCTGGTCGAGGGCAGCAGCTGCGAGGAGAGGCGGCGCGGTGTGCGGGCGTTGATCGACGTCGGTCGTGACGCCACCGCCCTCGCCGCGGTGAAGCAGGCCAGGTCCAAGATCCTCGACAACATGTGCATGCAGCTCGAACTCGACCAGGCCGAGCGCGCCATCCAGAAGCGAATTCAAGCGCGCTAGCTCGATCGCGCGCGGAGAGGACAGATGACCCCTCAACCCGGCAGCACCCAGGCTCTGGGGAGTGTGCAGGCAGACACGCCGAAGACCATCGGCGGCTACCAGGTCGAGGCCAAGATCGGCGAAGGCGGCATGGGGAGAGTGTATGCCTGCCGCGACGAGACCCTGGACCGTCGGGTGGCCATCAAGGTGCTGCTGGCCGAGGTGGCGCGCGAGCCCGCCATGACCGAGCGCTTCCTGCGCGAGGCGAGGGCCATGGCCACCTTGACCTCGCCCCGGGTGGTCACCGTCTACCACGTGGGCAGCGACGGAGACCTCCCTTACCTGGTGATGGAGTACCTCGAGGGCGAGGACCTGTCGCGCACGGTCAAGCGCCAGGGGGCCCTGGCTGTGGCCGACGTGCTGACCTACGCCCTGCACACGGTCGAGGGCCTGCGCGTGGCCACCCGGGCCGGGCTGGTGCATCGCGACATCAAGCCCAGCAATCTCTTTCTCACCCCTGGCGGGGTCAAGCTCACCGACTTTGGCCTGGCGCGGCCTCTGGATGGTTCGGCCGATCTGACCCAGGCGGGCCTGGTCGTCGGCAGCCCGCACTACCTGGCCCCCGAGCTCGCCCGCGGTCTCCCGGCGACCGCCCAGTCTGACATGTACGCGCTGGGAGCCTCGCTGTGCGAACTGCTGACCGGCACGCCGCCGTTCAGTGGGCAGGCTCCCGTCGACGTCGTCACCCAGCACCTGACCCAGCCCGTTCCCGATCTTCGCACCCGCCGACCGGAACTCCCCGGGGCCATCGCGGCCGTGGTGCAGCGCATGCTTGCCAAGATCCCCAAGGATCGCTTCGCGGACTACGACGAGCTGGAAGCAGCGCTGCGGGAGTCCAGCGATGCGGTGGAGGCAGGTGAAGGACCGACCCTGCCACCGGCCGGCCCTCGCGCTCTGGCCGCCGAGACCGTCGCTGCGCGCCTGACAGAAGGTTCGCGGACCGCTCGCCCCACGCCGCGGTGGCGCGGGATCGTCGACCTGCTCGGACGCAGACGAGGGATGGTCCTGACCGCGGGCGCCGCCCTGGTCCTGGTGCTGATCTGGAGCATGCTCGGGGACGATCGCCTCAAGCGCATCGACGCCGGTCAGGCCCGCGCCGTGCTCGAGGAGATCCAGACCCTCCCTGCAACGCAACGCAGCGGCCAGGACGAACTGGTTCGCGGTCACGCCCTGGTGGCGCTCCGGCGTGTCGACGAGGCCATGCGCGCCTACCAGAAAGCGCTCAAGGGTGGCGCCTCGGACGACAGAGCACGGCGTCACATCTTCGAGGCCATCGAGGACGATGAGGCCCCGGAGGCCGCCGAGGTACTGGCACTGTGGCCCGATTCGGACATCGACAAGGTGCTGCGCTCCCTGGTGCTCGAGGGCGAGTGGTGGCCGCGCCACAACGCGATGCGCGCGCTCGAGGGGCGGCGTGACGTCGAGCCAGAACTGCAAGAGCAGCTGGGCCGGCTCGACCTCAAGAGCGGAGACAGCTGCCCGCGGCGCCGCATGGGGCTGATGCGACTCAAGCGCATGGGTCAGTCCAGGGCCGCTGCCGACGCCATCCGCAGCGCCAGCCAGCGCATGCCCGACAACCTGTGCATGCTGCTCGATTTCCCCGGCGCGGAGCAGGCCGTTCGCGCGCGCCTCGGGGACACCGAGGAGTGACGAACGGCCCCTGGATCGACAGCCCGCAGCCACGCGCTCAGCACTGGACAGCGCGCGGTTCCTGACGCTATGTGGCGGACCCCCTGTGGAATAGGTCGTCATGAGCCTGATTGCCGTCGAGAACCTGTCCCTCTCCTTTGCGGGCCGCACCCTGTTTGACCACGTGGGTTTTGCGGTGTCCGCCCAGGACCGGGTCGGGTTGGTCGGCCGCAATGGCATGGGCAAGACCTCGCTGCTGCGCTGCGTCGTCGGCGAGCTGGCTCCCGACGATGGCCAGATCCGCGTCGCCCGGGGCGCGCGCATCGGCTACCTGCAACAGGAGATCTCGGCGCCCCGCGAGCTGCCCCTGCTCAGCTCGGTACTGCAAAGCGTGCCTGGCCTGGGTCTGGTGGAGCAGGAGATCGCCGTCGTCGAGGAGGAACTGGAGCGCACCGAGGACGAGGCCAGTCAGCAGGAGCTGGCGCTGCGGCTGAGTGAACTGTTGCACCGCCGCGAGAACTATCAGACCTGCTATGCCCCGCACGAGGCCGAGCGCATCCTGGCTGGGTTGGGTTTCGCACCTGCCCGCTTCGAGCAATCCCTGGCCACCTTGTCGGGAGGCTGGCGCATGCGCGCGGCCCTGGCCTCGCTGCTGTTCCAGCAACCGGATGTGCTGCTGCTCGACGAGCCCACCAACCATCTCGACCTGCCCAGCGTCGAGTGGTTCGACGGCTACCTCAAGAAGTACCCGGGCGCCTGCGTGCTGGTGTCCCACGACAAGGCCTTTCTCAACAGCCAGATCGCGCGCGTCATCAGTCTGGAACTCGAGGGCCTGCGCAGCTATTCGGGCAACTACGACCAGTACGTGGCGCTGCGTGACGACGAGGACGTGCTGCTCAAGAACCGCGCCCGCAACCTGGAGCGCGAGCGCAAGGAGATCGAGCGCTTCGTCGAGCGCTTCAAGGCCAAGGCCACCCACGCACGCCAGGCCTCGTCCCGGGCCAAGGTGCTGCACAAGATGGAAAAGGTGCAGACCCTGGCGTTGCCCAAGGAGCTGAGCTTTCGCTTCAAGCCCGCCGTGGCATCGGGCCGCCAGGTGGTGGCGGTGGAGGGCCTGACCAAGCGCTTCGGCGAGCAGGTGCTGTACCAGGACCTGGACCTGCGGGTGTACCGCGGCGAGCGCGTGGCCGTGGTCGGCGCCAACGGCACCGGCAAGACCACCCTGCTGCGCATCATCGCCCAGGACCTCGACGCCGACGCGGGCAGCGTGAGCTTTGGCCACCAGGTGCAGTTCGACTACTACGCCCAGCACTGCGCCGACGGCCTGCATCCGGCGCTCAACGTGCTGCAAACCCTGTGGTCAGACCTGCCCGCCGAGAGCCAGACCGCGGTGCGCGGCCTGCTGGGCGCCTTCTTGTTCTCGGGCGACGACGCGCTCAAGCCCGTGGGTGTGCTGTCCGGCGGTGAGCGCGCCCGGGTCGCCCTGGCCCGTCTGGTGGCGCGCCCCACCAACCTGCTCATCATGGACGAGCCCACCAACCACCTCGACCTGAACGCCAGCGAGGCCCTGGCCGAGGCCATGCAGGCCTACGAGGGCTCGGTGATCTTCGTCAGCCACAACATCTCGCTGCTGCGCGCGGTGGCCACCAAGATCTGGGACATCCGCGATGGACAGGTGCACGAGGTGCTGGGCGGCTACGACGACTACCTGCGCGCCCGCGAGCGCGATCAGCAGGCCGCGCGGGATAAAAATCCCCGTCGCGGGGCTCCCCGGGAGGAGGCGCCAGCCGAACCCGCACCTGCCAGCAAGGGCAACCGCAGCGACGAGAAAGCCAAGAAGCGCGCCGAGGCCGAGCACAGGCAACAGCTGGCCCGCAAACTCGGTGACCTCCCGCGCCGCATCGCCGAACTGGAGAAGCGCATCGCCGCTCTCGAAGACAGGCTGGCCGCCCTGGAGGCGGAACTGGCCCGGGCCGATGTGTACCAGGACCAGAGCCGCTACCCCGAGCTGCTGCGCGAGTTCACCGAGGGCAAGAGCAAGCTCGACGAGCTCATGGGCCGCTGGGAGCACCTGGAAGAAGAACGGGCTCGCATCGCCGGTCCCCTGGAGTAGCCGCGGCCTCAGCCAGGGAGGTCGGTGTGCGCGGGAGCGGTGCCCGTGACCACCTCGCCGCTGGGCGCGATGGTGGTGTTCTCGACCATCAGGTCCGCGGGCACCTCGCCGCTGGACGCGCGCTTGCGGCTCTCGACCTTGGCCTCACCCATGGCCTTGGTCAGGTTCAGCAGCAGGTCCTGGCCCCTGTGCATCATCTCCGCGTCGTCGAGCAGCGAGCCCTGGTCGGCGGCGGCGCTGGCCGCGTGGCTGATCTTTTCAAAAGTGTCGACCAGGTGCGTGTGCAGCTCGCCTACCTTGACGCGGGCGAGGGAGTCCTCGGCCTTTTCCCGTGCCACCTCGCCGCTGGCGCGCTCGAGATCCTGGAGCACCCTGGCCGGGAACGTGAGCACCGCGTCCATGGCTCCGAGCTTCCTGAAGCTGTCCCCGTGCAGATCCACCCGCGCCTTCACCTCGACCAGGAAGTCCTTCATGTCCTTGACCGTGCGCGGCGAGCCCAGTCCAAAGCCGGCGGCCTGCAGCAGCACATTGCGGCGCGCAGCGGGAGCCTGGCGCGCCATGCTGGTCATCATGCTGCGCCAGGTCACCACCTTGGCCATGAGGCCCTCGCGGGTGCGGATGGCATCGGTGGTCTCGGCCTGCTCGCGCAGCAGGGCATCGAAGGCGTCGCGATAGGCGGTGATGTCGCGGTCGAGGTTGCCAAACCAGGTGTCGCCCAGGCTCGCCGACACGAAGGCGTCGAACCAGCTTCGATGCTTGTCCAGCGGCCCGCGGGTCATGGCGCTGTAGAAGTACAGGTCCAGGTAGCTGGTGTTGTCGAGATACATGCTGTCCTCCATCACGCGCCGGGTGTGCCGGCGCGGCCTGTGGGCCCGCGGGCCCGGTTAGAAAACACCGCTGAAGGGGTGTGTTCGGCTCTGCAGGGAGTGCCTCGGACCCTGTCGCATCGCGGATCGGACCCTGTGCAGGGGCTGACCTGACCCTGCACACCCGCGGGCCTCACGCAGCATGGTCGGTGGCGGAACCCGGCAAGCAGCGTGATCGGAGTCTGCGCGGCGGGTCGTTGGCATGCGCAAGGGGGGGCATGGGAGTCTGCGGGCAGTGGCGTGGCCCATGTCCTTCAGCGCGCGGGCCCTGTGATCAGGCTCCAGGGACCCTGTACAGGGCACGTCCTGGGTAGAACGTTGCGCGCTCGGGGTCAGCCCAGGCCGGCAGGGGGTCTGCAAGCGGGTTCCGGGCGTCTGCACAGGGCTCCGCAGGCCCCGCCCGCGGCAGCGCGCACAGCCGCTCACCCCGCCGGCAAGGGCAGAAAAAGACGTGCCAAAACAAGGCCCTGCCCCCCCCAACAGCGTCCCCCTGCCCTGGCAGTCCGGCGATCGCCAGAGCGAGCATTGGTCTACGATCAGTGTGCTAGGTGATCAACCGAAAATTCAGCGGTGAGGTCGGTGGAGGCGGGAAGGTGGGGGGGGACTCTGGCGGGAGGCCCGGGACCCGGGGTCGGCTCTAAGTGTTCTGAACTACAGGGAGTGTAATTGGCTGGCACCTTCTAGGGGGCACCTTCTAGGGGGCCTCCTCCGGCAGGTGAGGAAGGGTGCGGTGAGGAAGGGTGCTGAGGAAGGGTGCCAGGCACATGTTTCAGGGCACATGTTTCAGGGGTGAGTCGAAGATAGAGTGGCGCCCTTGATCAGAAATGTTCGTGGCGATTCCGCCTGCGGGGGACGCGGGCGATGCTCCAGGCACCACGGCCCACAGCGCCGCTGGCGGGGAACGGGAGAAAGGGACAGACGTGCTGCGCAGGTACCGCGGTCTGCCAGGTCGGGTCTACGTGCTGTGCCTGGGGACCTTCATCAACCGCGCAGGCACCATGCTCGTTCCTTTTCTCGCCCTGTACGTGCAGGGCGAGATGGGGCTCGACGAGCAGGTCGCGACCCGGGCCATGGGAGCGTTCGGCCTCGGCGCCATGATCGCGTCGGTATTGGGCGGACACCTCACCGACCGCCTGGGGCGGCGCGCGGTCATGCTGCTCGGTCTCGGTGGCGGCGCGGCCATCCTGCTCGTCTTCTCGTCGTTTAGGACGCCGTTCTCCATCTACGCGGCCGTCTTCGCGTTCGCCCTGCTGGCCGAGATGTACCGTCCGGCCTCGTCATCTATGATCGCCGATCTGACCAGCGGCGAGCAGCAGACCCACGCCTTTGGCCTGATGTACTTTGCCATCAACCTGGGTTTTTGCCTGGGACCCCTGATCGGTGGAGTCCTGGCCGCACGCTCGTTCCAGCTCCTGCTGTGGGGAGATGCGCTCACGTCGCTCCTCTTCGCCCTGATCATCTTCGTCTGGATACGCGAGAGCCTTCCTGCGCGCGTGGCGGACGACGACGGCACGGTCACAGCGCAGGTCTCTCTCACCGCCGCCGCGCGTGTCATCCTGCATGACCGGATATTTTTACTGTACGCCTTGGCCGCGTTGCTGTGTGCCGCAGTCTACATGCAGCTCGTGTCCACGTTTCCGCTCTACCTCAGGCGACTCGGGATCAGTCCTGCGACCTACGGTCTGCTCCTCTCCATCAACGCCGCCATGGTCGTCTCGCTGCAGCTCCCCGTCACGTCCCTGGTGGCTCGGCTCCCGCGCGGCTGGGTGATGGCTGTCGGCACCTTCTTCATCGGCGCTGGCTTTGGACTCATGGGCTTCGCCGCCACAGCCTGGCAGTTTGCCCTGTGCATCGTGACCCTGACAGCGGGTGAGTTGCTGGCCTTTCCCCTGAGCCAGGCGATCGTCGCGGACCTATCGCCTCCGTCGCTGCGCGGACGCTACATGGGTGTCTTCGGGCTCAGCTTCTCCATCGCGATCATGGGAGGCGCACCCCTTGGCGGCATGGCCCTGGTGCACCTGGGCGGCGGCTGGACCTGGGCGCTGTGCTTTTTTGTGGGGTCCCTGTCCACGGGATTGTACGTCGTCATCCGGCGACAGCTCGCGGTCAGGGAGACCGTCAACACCGGAGACGAGGAGCGAGCGGGGACCTAGCGCTTTTGCGAGGGACGGGGATGCCTCCGGAAAAGGTGTCACATGAAGCGCGCGGCCCGCGCAAACGCGCGCCTTGCCGCCATGGCTCGGCGGCGCAGATGTGGGAGCAGGTGACGTCGTCAGGTCGTCAGCTCAGTTCGAACGCGCGCTCGGCCTGGGGAGGTGCTCGCGGCGGGTCGGAGAGGACCCCACGCCGCACCAGCAGCCGGATCACCTGGCCGGCGATGACCTCGACCAGCCGCTTGATCTCGCCATCCGACGGCGGTGGTGTCTGCACGACACAGGCGGCTGGTCCAGGCCGTTGCCGACGCAGATGCCGTCGAGCAGCAGCGAGTGGGAGTGCCAGGCGAGCCTCAGGTCCGAGTTGGCGCGCTGGATCACGGTGATGGCGCCGGTGCGGCCGCTATCGTGCCCCATTATCCGTGCGCGCCGGCGGCACCTTCACGACACCGCTCACAGGGACACGGCGAGCACGTCGAAGCACAGCGCGCCGTCCTATGCCAGCCTGTAGCGCCACTCCATGGGCAGGGTCAGCACCCACTGCCGAACCGGTACCACTCGACTTCAGCGTCGACGACGTCAACGACCCTGACGACGAGTGCGTGGTCCACGAGACCTTCCACGCGGCGCTGCTGCGCGCCGGCGACAGCGAGACCTCCGTCGAGACTTGTCAGGACTGCGCGGCCTACGAGGCCGAGCAGCAGACCGCCTTCGGCCGCAGCAGGGTGCTCGACGATTGCGCCCTGGCCTGGCTGGCGCAGCTGGATCGGCAGCCCCGGCGACGACGACCGGCACCGCCGCACTGGTCGATGCTGCCCGCGCCCTACTGCGGACAGAGGTCGCCGCCGGCATTATCGGCAAAGGTGTTGCCGCCGAGGTCGCGCAGCTCGACGCTGCTCTGGTCGTAGCGCACGCCGCAGCTTGCACTGTGCTGGAAGAATCCGTCCTGCAAGTCGACGCGTCCCCGCTCGATCGAGACGTTGGCGGGGAACAAGGTGCCGCCGCCCGCGTACTCGACGGTGAGGTCGTGGAGGTTGAGCGGCGACTCTGGCGGCGCGTTGTCGACGGCGATCCACAGGCCCTGCCACGCGCCCCGCACCCGGTTGAGGGCGCTGAAGGTGACGTGGCCATCGCGATCCGTGCTCAAGCTCCCGGTGACCCTCAGACGCACGTCGTCCGCCATCAGCCAGGTGTTGGTGTCTTCGAGGTTGAGAGAGCCGATGATGTCGATGTCTCCGCTGATCTCGTAGGGGACGCCGGGATCGGGGACGACCGCGGTATCGATCGTGCCCGATGCCACCAGGATGCGATCGGGAGCGTTGTCACGGTAGGTGTTGCCGCGCTCGATGTGACCCATGCCTTGCGGTGCCACGCGCACAGGGTACGAACTGCAGCCCTCGATGGTGATGGCCGCGAAGTCCGTCAGCAGCCCCGCCTCGTCGACCCAGACCCCGATGCCCTCGATGTTGCGCAGCTGCACCGAGCCCAGTGAGACTTGTCCGACGACGGTAAGGGCGCCCTTGAACGCCGGGTCCGTGAGCGCGCCCGCGTCCGAGATGCTGACGTTGAGCAGCCGCGCGTGGCCCTGGCCCGTGGTCTCGAATCGCAGGCCCTTCCAGTAGCCGCGTCGCGGTTCGGTGCCGCGGAGCACGATGGTGGGTGCGCCGATGCTGACGGCGGTCAGGCGCGCCGCGGGTCCGAGCGTGAGCCCGGCGCCGGCCGCAAACTCCAGGATCACGCCCTCGCCGATCTCCAGTTCCACAGCGTCGACCTCGGCCAGGCAGTCGACGACATAGTCCACCTCACGGCCCTCGCCGTGCTCGAGCTTCAGGTCGGCCCCGAAGTCGCCGCAGCCGAGGTGGCGCGTGCCCCCCAGAATGTCGAACCAGCCGCAGGCGCTCACCGAGAGACCAAGCGCCAGGGCTCCGGCGGCACCGAACAGCGCGCGCGCTGAGAACATGGGACCTCCCCGGCCATTCGCCCGAGAATAGCGGGCACGGGTCCGCACACACAACCCAGCCGGATGGGAGGTTCGCCCCCCAGGAAAGGTGCTGGCGATAGGTTGGTGGCACCCTTTCCACCAGCACCATTTCCACCATTTCCAGGGGCGATAGGTTGGTGGCACCATTCAAAGGCACCATTCAAAGCACCTTTCAAAGGGGCGCGCTCTTGGACTTTGCGTTGGCCTCGGCGCTCAGGGCTCGGGCGTGTTGCTGCAAACCACTGGCGTCACGCGGTGACACAGGAGGGCCGGGTCCATGGCCTGTCCCGCGAGCCGCGCATCGATGAAGGTGAGGATCTCGGGATAGGACCAGCCCGTGGCCTGGGTGTGGCTGGCGCCCGCGCACTCGAGGTACTGCAGGCGCATGCCCGCCTGACACAGGGTGTCGAAGGACGCGCGCTCCAGGGGTGTGTGCACCAGGGCGTCGGCCTCCCCGAGCACGAACAGCAGGCCGAAGCCGTCCCCCTGCGGGGTGAGGTGCTGGACGGGGGTCTGCAGCAGGCTGTTGACCTCGAGCATGCAGCCCCAGGGTGCCATATGCGCGAGCGAGTTGCTGGCGGCGGCCTGCAACAGCGCCGGTGTGTACAGATCCTGGATGGTCAGGTCCTGCACGGTGTCGCCCGGATCGCAGCTCGCGGCCATGGCCTCGGGCACAGCGTCCACGTAGTCCGTCGCGAAGACCTCGTCGAGACTGGCATTCGCACCGTACCACTCGGCACCGGCGGCCAGCATGACAGCGGTGTTGGCCGAGGCGGGAACCGTCTGCTGCAGGGCGCGCTCGGCCTCGCCGAGCAGATCCGCAGGTGGCACCGTGGCCACGCCACCGACCAGGGTCAGCTCGCGGGCGTAATAGGGCTGCAAGCGGTCGACCCACAGCGCCGCGTGCCCGCCCTGCGAGCCGCCAAACAAGGCGAGTCTGGGGTGCACACAGCGATCGGGCTGGGCGTCGTGCACGATGTGATCCGCAGCGCGAACAGCGTCCAGGGACGCGATGGCCGTGGCTTCGCCCACGAGATAGGGGTGCAGAAAGCCCGTTGGGGGGCCCATGGCCTTGAGGCCGATGTAGTCGGGCGCCACCGCGACCATGCCCAGCGACGCGAACAGGCCCACCAGCGAACGCGCCTCGTCGTCGACGGAGGGACCGCAACCATCGGTGAAACCCGAGGTCCCGTGCAGGATGAGCAGCATGTCCAGCGCCCGCTCGGCGCTGGCGTTGGTGGGGTAGCCAACCAGGGCCGTGGCCTCGACCAGCACGCCGCGGTCCTGGGTGCGATACAGGATCTGCTCGACCCGCACGTCGTAGCGAGGCGGACGAGGCAATGTGATGTCGCCGACCAGCGCCGTCAGCTCGAGCACCGCGGCCTCGTAGTCCACCTGTGCACCACGCTCGACGATCTCGCCGAGCCGGTCCGAGCGCAGCCAGCGATAGGCGGGCATGCCACAGCGCGCGGGCGCACTGGCCAGGAGATCGGTCTCGGCAGTACCGGCCACCTGGGGTGGCCCGAGCTCGCAGCGCGGGGCTTCGTCGGCGGGAGGAGGGGCCGGGCACGCCACCTGCGAGGTGGCCGCGATCACGAGCAGGGGTGCGAACCTGGTCATGCAGAAGTGATAGCGGAATCAACCCGGCAATTCCACGTGCAAGGTGACGGCGTCTTGGCGCCGAGATTCCATGACGATACGGACTGAAGTTCTCGAGGGTGCATCGTCAATTCACAAGACACGACCCCGGATCTCCCAGGTCTCACAGATCCGAGATTTCAGATACCCGGATCCCCAACGCCCCCTCGGACTCCGCGCTCACGCCTCGCCTAGGTTCCGTCGCCGGCCCTCAGCTTCTTGCGCATCTTATGACGAAGATCTTGGTGCAGCTGCCGCGTACCCCTTCGTATTCGATGATCTCCCGGGTCAGGCCGTAGGAAACATGAAGTGCCTCCCCGTCGCCAGCTAACCGTGCCACCCACCTATCACCTCCTGCGACTGAATCTTTACAACCGGCAGCGCTGCTCCGCTCTTGCAGCCATTGACATGAGCCAGGCCCCGGCAGGTCAGAGACAAATGTCGACTGGCAGCCGCCTCCAGCCGTGCGTTGTTCCGGATCGTCGCGCACGGATGACAGCTGCCGAGATTAGGTTCAGGCAGCGGCAGTGCGGTACGGAAGTGGTGGCCTGTAGCAGTAGCGCGGGAACTCGACCGCGTAGTCACCGTCTCGGAAGCGATTGGATGATTCCCGGTAGGCCGCCAGCACTTCCTGGTACTGGCGACGGTACTCCTGCCGGGCAGCGCGGGTGGCGGCGTGACACATGGGCCGTCTAGAGCACTTGAGACGACGTGGTCGGTGGTGCGGGCGCTGACGTTTCACCGCCTCGGATCCGGCCACGGGCCGGCATCCGCGCTGCGCGCGCGCGCTCGCCTCGTGCTCGCGGACCAGGGACAGCACACGCTCCTGGCGCGCGGCAGCGCTCAAACCTCTCCAGCATGGCGCCACCGCGACCTGCAGCGGATAGCGCTCGGAGCAGGACGATTCACTGGTCTTCGGATCCCTCTGTCGACGACGCCATAACTCGGTGCGGTTGAGCCACGTGAACTCCCTGCGCACGCCTTGCGTCAGCTCCGGCAGGCTGCTCATTCCTGGCCACTGCCGGGCCTTGTTGACGAGACCCTCCTTGACGCCGTTGGACAGCAAGTAGCCCAGCCTCTCGACAAAGGACTTGTCGTCGAGGATGGGCTCGGCCGAGTAGCGTCTTTCCCAGAACGCTCCTCGCCAGTCAATGAGGCGGCCGACCTCGCGCGCGATGTTGCCCTGCAGGTGCGACATGAATGGGGCGAGCTGTCCTTCTGCAGCCCGGACGATCAGGTGGAAGTGGTTGGATAGGAACACGAAGGCGAAGATCTCGACGTCAAAGAGGTTCAGGGCACGGGTGAGCACCCCACCGATGAGGTCATTGATCTGTGGCGATGGCGTGAGCAGCAGCCGGCCTTGCTGGGTCCGGTTCGTGACAAAGTAGAGCCGGTGCGGCTCGATGATACGCAGGGGGCGGGCCATGGCAGGCACAGACAGCAAGACGTGGGCCAGCGGCGATGTCGAAAAAACGATGAGGGATCGCGAACCCGTCAACCCTTGCTGTCGCAACTTGATACGCCCTGTCGCAAATTGCAGCGGGCCTTGGCGATAGGTTGGTGGCACCATTTCCAGGTTGGTGGCACCATTTCCAGCACCATTTCCAGGCATCATTTCCAGCGACCCTCACTGGTGCAGGTTGCGACAGCAGGGGTCGTCAGGTGCCTTGCCCGGGGTCGCCCGGTGCCTTCGCAGGGTGTACCCCCACCGCGCGCTCGCTGCCCCCCTGCCCTGACAGTCCGGAGATCTCCAGGCCGAGGCAGCTCAGTACTCGCGCGCCTCCAGCGCTTGCGCGCCCTGGCGCAGCGCCACCTTGGCCACGACGATGCTGAGGACCAGCGAGCCCGTCAGCAGCCCGATGATGCCAAGCCAGCTCGGCGTGGACAGGTGCCAGTGGTAGGCCGTCGACGAGAGCACGCGGTAAATGGGAAAGGCCTGCAGCAGCACGAAGGCAAACAGCAGCACCAGCGCACCGGTCATGTAGAGCAGGCCACCGAAGCTGGCCGCGACCTTGACCGAGTTCTCGGCCTTGAAGTCGGGCATCATGGCGCCCAGTCCCGAGGCCAGGGCGCAGATCGCAAAAGCCAGCACCGCGGCATCCACCACGGCCAGCGCCTGCACCAGAGGCTCGGTGTCGAGGATTCGGTTGGATGCGATGGCCAGCACCTCGCCGAAGAGCAGAACCGGAAGCGCCCCGGCCAGCCACTTCGCGCGCACCAGCTCCCGCGCCGTGGTCGGCGCCGTGCGCAGGATCCAGATGCCACGGCCCTCGGCCGACACCGACGGGTACACGAAGCGCGCGGCCACGGCGGCCTGGACGAAGCCGGTCATGCCGATGTTCAAGAACGCCACTGCATTGCGGTACATGGTGGTGTCGACGTTGAGCGCGTCGAAAGGCAGCGCGTAGATGCTGAACAGATAGATCGCCACCAGCGCCACCAGCAGCACCAGCTGACTCCACTGGGAGGCGTCGCGCACCAGCACCTTGAGGTCCTTGGCCAGCACCGCACCCCCCGCGCGACCAAGCAGCCGCGAGGCCATGCGCTGCAAGCTGGTGCCGGAGAGACCCCGAAGCCGCGCCGGGCGGCCTTCCTGCGCACGCGACCAGCCACCCAGATAGAGAGCCGAGGTGATCCAGGCCGCGAGCACCACGAAGGCGGCGCCCCACAGAGCCAGGAATCCCGTCGAGGACAGGGCCTGGGACAGGTTGCCCCGCATGGCGGCACTGAGAGCCCTGGCGGCCCAGGTCGAGGGCAACCAGCCCGACTGCGGGATGACCAGGGTCGACAGGAACTGGGCCACGCCGTTGAAGGCCTCGGGGTTGACCAGGCGCTCGGGTCTGAGGAAGCGGAACACGAACCAGGCACCGCCGAGAAAGAGCGCGGTGATGATGATCAGCAGATCGCGCGCGGCGCGTGCCGGGAAGACGTTGACCAGACCCGTGGTGACGACGACACCCAGGCAGGCCGGAATCGCCAGGAAGCCTGCACCGACGATCACAGCCAGGCCATAGTAGCTCAGCGGCGCCCCGTGCACGGCCCCATACGCTCCGATCACAGGTACTCCGAACACCACCACCATCCACGACGAGGCCGCCACGCTCTCGGCGAAGCGCGCGTAGAAGAGTCGCAAGCGCGACACCGGCGCCGCGTTGATGAGTGTCAGCTCGTCGGACATGTAGAAGGTGGCCAGCGAGGTGACGATGTTGCTCAGCAGCAATACACCCGAGAAGGACAGCAACAGCAACATGAGCAGGCGGTCGACGAGGTAGGGCCCGAGCAGCTCGACGCCGAGCAGGATCCTGAGCAGGTACACCAGACCCGCGTAGAGACCGACCCAGACCCCGGCGATGAACAGGCTGGCGGCGATCACCTTGCCCCAGCCGCTCCCGTCGAGGCGACGGGCCCGGTTGGCCACGATGCGAACTCGCGGGTACAGCAGAGACGACGCGGCGATCATGCGGCGCCTCCCGGGCCGCGCATGTTGGGCTTGGCGTCGGACGATGCCGGTACGTTGCCGTCGGCGTCAGGCAGGGCACGCATGGAGAGCTCGAGTGCAGCATCCAGATCCAGGGCTGTGGCCGCATCGCGCACCACGGCCTGGCCTTCGACCTCGGCCTCGCGGGTCAAGGTCAAGAAGACCTCCTCCAGGTCACCCCGAGTGCGCGCCCGCTCGCGAAGCTGATCCAGGGACCCGATGGCCACCAGGCGACCCCGGGACAGGATGCCGATGCGATCGCACAGCTCCTCGGCCTCGGGCAGGCTGTGAGTGGATACGAAGAGGCTGTGCCCACGCCCTGCCCAGGCGCGGAAGATGGCCTTGACCAGGCGCGCGCCCTCGGGGTCGAGACCCACCATGGGTTCGTCGACGACCAGGTTGTGCGGGCTGTGGATGAAGGCCCCGGCCATCACCAGGCGCTGCTTCATGCCATGGCTGTAGCCCTCGATGAGCTCATTGCCCCAGCTGCCCAGGCGGAACACGTCGAGCCAGTTGTGGGCAGCGCGCTCGGCGCGGGCAGCGTCGAGACCGTACAGGCCGGCCAGGAACCGCAGGTATTCGAGGCCCGTGAGCTTCTCGTACAGGAAGGGACGATCCGGGATCACCCCAAGCTGCGCCTTGGCCTTGAGCGGCTGCTTGTGCACGCTGTGTCCGTCGACCCGGACCAGGCCCTGTGAGGGTTTGATGAGACCCGCGATGGACTTGATGGTGGTGGTCTTGCCGGCGCCGTTGGGGCCCAGGAAGCCGAAGATTTCGCCGTCGTCCACGCGCAGGGACAGGTCGTCGAGAGCGGTGTACTTGCCATAGCGCTTACTCAGGTGCTCGATCTCGATCACGGCGTGCTCTCCTGTGCGGGGCTCGGCCCGCCCTCGGTCTCGAGGATCTCGACGCGCAGCGAACCGATCAGACGCAGGATGTCGACCTGCTGATCCAGACCCCCCACCACGAAGCGAAGGTGCGTGGCGTCGGCAGGGATTTGCCCCAGGGTGGGATCCAGAGCGCGCCAGCCGTCGAGCCAGACCTCGGGCCAGGCGTGGTAGTAAAAAGCAGCTCCCTCGCCGTGCAGATCGACCAGCACCACCCCGGCGGCCATGCGTGCGGGCAGACCCACGGCGCGCGCCAGGGCCGTGAACAGCACGGTGTGCTCGTTGCAGTCGCCCTGCATGCTGTTGAGCACGTCGATGGCACTGGGCACCCCAGCGCTGTTGACCTTGCGCACGTGCTCGTGCACCCAGGTCGACAATCGCATCGCGGCCTCGGCGGGATTCACGGTGCCGTCGAGGATCTCCCTGGCCTTGGCGACCACGGCCGGATCCCTGGCCTGCAGCAGTGTCTCGGGTAGCAGGGCCAGCTCCGGTCTATCCCAGGCTGGCGGGGTGGACGGATCCGCGGCATCCGCGCCCTGGGCAAGGACGACGTAGGGCAAGGTGTAGGAGACCTGCGCCGGCCAGGTCTCCCGGCTCACGGTCAGGATGTCGTCGAGGCGCTGCTGCGACTGCCCCTGCAGCAGGGGAAAGCTCGAGCTGTCGATGCCCTGGAGGCGAACCTTGAGCTTCGTCACCGTTGCCGGACTGTCCGGGACGGCTCCGGTCGCGGGCGCAGCCACAGCCAGGATCAGGTCAGGCACGCTCTCGCTGTCGTCGGACAGCCGGAGGGCTTCGTCCCGCGGCTCGGCGCGCATCGAGAAGCCGATGGCGCTGTCCTCGCGCCGGGTCATGCCATCGCGATCGATCCAGGCGTCGGTCTTCAGAGCGCTGCGAAAGATCTCGCTGATGCGCCAGCCCTGCTCGGTGCGCTCCTCGACCAGCACGTCGATGGTCTCGAGGTCGCGGAACAAGGGGTTGTACACCTGGAGCTGCAGGTTGGTGCCGGGTTCGGGGTCCCGGGCGGCCACGAAGGCGCGAATGACCGCGGGCACGATCACAGGTCCTGGAAGGTCAAAGCTCTCCTTCTCGACACGCCCACCGGTCTGCACCTCCACGTCGAGAGAGTTGCCGTGGACCACACCCTGGACACCCAGGCGGGCCACGCCGGCGTCGATGCGCGCCTTGAAGCGGCGCAGCGCCCAGTGCGCGTCGACCTCGACCTCGCTCTCGGTGGCCAGACGCTGCACCATGCCCTGGGCCCGGAAGCGCCAGTAGGCGCGATCCAGGAAACGAGCGCCGCCGTCGTCGAGGGGGATGCGCTGGTTCTGGGCAAAGCCTATCTTGGTGTCCTGGTAGTAGATGCCAAAGGACCTCTCGGTGGCCCCCCGTGCCGGAGGCAAGGCGCGAGAGGGGTCAAAAGACTCGGAGGCCTGCGGCCAGCAGGTCGACAGGGTGGTACCGAGCCAGCCCGCGACCACCAGGGAGCCCACCACGTGATGCACCGCGCGCCAGCGCCGCCCTCGGTCCGGGATCATCGGCTCTCCTCGACTGCAGCACCGGCCAGGGGTGACCGGTCTCGTTCCAGGGGACTTCGCAGGGTCCGTGCCAGCCCTGGAGTTGCAGGTTCAGCGCACGCGCAGTGGTCACCTGCCCTAATTTAGCATGTACTGCCCCGCGCTTCGCGTGCCACCTCGCGAAATGCCTCGCCCGCCCCTGGATCCAGCACGCGCAAATTGAGCGCTGAATCTATTCGCGTGGAGCGGGCTCCCACAGCATGGATCACGATGGAGGCCCGCATGCCGCTGTATGAATTTCGCTGCCCCGAGTGCGGCAGCCGTTTCGAGGAACTGGTCTGGACCAGCGGAGGGGACAAGGTGGTGTGCCCGCAGTGCGGCAACCAGGAACCGGTGCGGGAGATGTCGACCTTCGCCACCTGTGGCGACGGTGGGAGTTCCACCCAGGGCAGCAGCTGCGGCGGCTCCAGCGGCTTCTCCTGAGGCTGAATCGCTCGCGGCGGTCGCCGCGACACGGGCGTGATAAAGTCGCACCATGACGCGCGCCCTCATCCTTGGTAGCTCGCATGCCTCACCCGTAGCCGGCGCAGAGCACCAGCTGGGCTCCGTGCCCCTCCAAGCCATCGCGGTGGAAACGCGCCTGGGTCAGGTGCAGCTGCACCGCGCCCGGGACCGAGATGACGCCGTGGTGCTGTTCAGGCACGGCTGGCCTCACAGCTTCCTTCCCAACCAGATCCCTTATCGCGCCCAGGCTCTGGCCCTGAAGCAGCTCGGCGTGCGCTCGGTGCTCTGCACGAGCTCGGTGGGTGTGCTGCGACCGCGCATCCCGCTGTTCGCGCCCTTGCTGGTGCAGGACTTGCTGATGCCGGACAACCGACTGCCCGATGGCAGTGCGTGCAGCGTGTTCGATGGCGAGCAGGCGGACGGCGGACACCTGGTCGTCGACGATGGACTGGTCCACAGCGCGCTGATGCTGCAGCTCGAGGACCATGCGCGGGCGCTCGGCCTGGTCCCCATGGAGAGGGTGATCTTCGCCTACAGCCCGGGTCCGCGCACCAAGACCCCGGCCGAGAATGCGTTCTGGGCGCAGGCCGGAGCGGACGTGGCGTCGATGACCCTGGGCCCCGAGCTGGTCTTGCTCAACGAGCTGGAGATCCCCACCGCGGCCCTGGTGGTCGGACACAAGTACTCGTACCCGCACGCACCCAGGACGCTGGAGACTGACGCGCTGAGCTTGTCCCTCGAGCAGGCGCGGCGCTCCCTCGAGGCCCTGGCGCTGCGCTTTTTGCTCGACGGCGAGAGTGTGGACTTTGCCAACCACATCTTTCGCTTCTGAGCTGGCTCAGAACCCGAGCGCGCTGAACACGAAGGGATAGGTCACGATGACCACGCCGCGACCGCGAGGCCGCGGAAAGGTCCACGAGCGGATGCGGCTCATCATGCACAGCTCGGCTGCGGTGCTGCGCAGGGTCGAGCGGAGTAAGCGCACCTGCTGCACGTGGCCCGTGCTGTTGATGGTCCACTCGAACTCGGTCTTGCCGGACAGGGCCTGCTGCTTGAGCAGCTCGCGCTCGTAGCAGGACTGGATCTGACCGATGCCGGCGTTGACCACGCGCTGGATCTCGCCGGCGCTGAGCACGGCATCGCCCCCGCTGCGGATGCCTCGACTGGTCTTGACCAGGCGCCCGCGCACACGCCCCTGCTGCAGTGAGATGAGCTCGCCCGGCTGACCACGACCCCGGCGCAGGATGGAGCGCAGCCCCGTGGTCTCGACACCACCACCCGAGCCTCCGATCTGGATCCTGTTGGTGGGCCCGCGGGCGATGAGGCCCGTCACCTTGAAGCCGGCGTTCCCGCCGGGGACCTTGACCCCGCTGAGGTTGCTCATGGCCACGCGCAGGGTTTGACTGCCCGCAGCGCCCGGTCTAGCGGCGATCTTGCCGAGGACCTGCAGCACGCCAGGCCGCGAGCGCACCCGGGTCGCACTGTCCTGGCGACGGGTGGTGGTCAGCTGGCGCGGCGCCGCCGGGAGTTCGGGTACCTCGAGGCCGGGATCGGGCACGGGCGGTGGGGCCAGCACCAGATCCTTGTCGACGATGTGCGTCCAGCGATCCGGATCCAGCTCCACGCTCATCCGCGGTGGTGCCAGGGCGCTGGCCACCAGCAGCGTCACCAGCCCCAGACCGTGAAGGCCGGCCGAGCTCGCCAGACTGGCGGCGTGGATGCGGCGCTCGACCCGTCGCTGCCGGCGCTGGGTGGCCCCTTCCGATGGCGCGGCGGACAGCGGCACCGGGTACACCACCCGCAGCAGGTAGCGCTGGCCGTCCACCAGGAGATCGGCGAGGTCCCCCGGACCCAGGCTGGAGGTGGATCCCGGCTCGCCCTCGAGTCTGCGCTCGGCACCGTCGGGCGAGCTGCGAAGGTGACCGGACAGGCCAGGGAGCCTGGCGAGGTGCACTCTGGCGTCACGCCCGAGCCGCGCCAGACCGGGGCGGCGCAACCGACCCGCGGCATCGGACAGATCACCCTCCCGTCGCAGGATGCGAAAGACCCGTCCCTGGCTGAGCACCGTCACATCCTGAACGCGGTCACCCTGACAGCGAATGACCTCGAGCACCGGAGCCTGTCCGGCGCCGCGCCAGCGAGCCGGGTCGTCGCGCAACAGGTGCTGGATCAGAGAAAAAGGTGCCGGCAGATCATCCAGATCCTCGTCTTCCAATGGACCCTGGCCGGTCTCCTGCGAGGACCTGCAGACGCTCCCGGCAAGGTTCTGCTGCGGGCCCGACCGGTCTGGCAGGGTGGCGATCCGCTCCTCAGGCAAGGTGTTCCACATGACCGCTCCTCTCTCTGGGCGCCGCCCCTCGGGCCCCGTACCAAGAATGTCGCGGCCGGGGCGCCATCCTTACAGCTCCGGCCAGCGGGCCAAGCTGCGCGGGACGATCTCGACGACAGGGAGACCGCGAAACAGTGATTGCCCTTGACACCCCAGGCCACCTGAGCGACGGAAGAAGCGCACTTCAAGTCGAGGTCACGGCCGTGGCGGAGATCCGGTTCAACAAGGTTCGCAAGGCCTATGGCGAGGTGGTGGTGGTCCAGGCTCTGGACCTGCACATCGCCGACGGCGAGTTCGTGGTGCTGGTGGGACCGTCGGGCTGTGGCAAGTCCACGGTGCTGCGCATGATCGCCGGGCTCGAGAGCATCACCTCGGGCGACCTGCACATCGGCGACAGGCGCGTCAACGACGTGGCGCCCAAGGACCGTGACATCGCCATGGTGTTCCAAAGCTACGCCCTGTACCCGCACATGACCGTGCGCGAGAACATGGGCTTTGGCCTGAGCGTGCGCAAGACACCCCGGGACGAGATCGCCCGTGCCGTCGACGAGGTGGCAGGCTGGCTCGAACTGACGCCGTTTCTGGACCGCCGACCGCGCCAGCTCTCGGGCGGCCAGCGCCAGCGTGTGGCCATGGGTCGCGCCATCGTGCGCAGGCCCAAGGCCTTCCTGTTCGACGAGCCCCTGAGCAACCTCGACGCCAAGCTGCGCTCTGACGTGCGCGCCCAGATCGCGCGCCTGCGCCGGCGCCTGGGCACCACCACCGTCTACGTCACCCACGACCAGGTCGAGGCCATGACCCTGGCCGACCGCGTGGTGGTGCTCGAGGGCGGGGTGGCGCAGCAGATCGGGCCTCCCATGGAGGTGTACGCCCGGCCCGCCAATCTCTTCGTCGCGGGCTTCCTGGGCACGCCCACCATGAACTTCGTCGCCGTCACCGGGGTCCAGGACGGCGAGGTGCAGACAGCGGGGGGCAGCCTGCCCCTGGACGCGCCGCCGAACACGCGAACCCTGGGCATTCGTCCCCACCACCTCCTGGTGGGCACGCAGGGCTTGCCCTTTGGCCAGGTCGAGGTCGACGTGGTCGAACGCCTGGGCAACGAGAGCTTTGCCCTGTGCCGGTCCGCTGCGCAGCCCATCACCGCCCTGGTGCCTCACGGAGAGAACGTCAGGCCGGGCGACAGCGTGCCCCTGGCCGTCGACGTGGACGGCCTGCACTACTTTGACCACCAGGGCCTGCGCCTCGGAGCCGAGCTGTGATCTCCGGTGCGCTGCTCGCCGCCGCGCTGCTGCTGGGCCAGGCTCCGGCCGAGCCCGGGAAACCCGAGCTGGTGCTCTGGCATGCCTACCGTGGGGCCGAGCGGGAGGCCCTGGAGAGCATCGCCAACGAACTCAACGCGACGCGCAGCGACCTCCACCTCAAGCTGCTGGCCATCCCCTACGACGCCCTCGTCGACAAGATCACGGCGGCGGTGCCCCGGGGCCGCGGACCCGACCTGTTCATCTCGGCCCATGACACCATTGGCGACTGGGCCGAGGCCGGTATCCTGGCTCCCCTCACCGCCCGTACAGACCCGCAAACGCTCAAGGAATTCTTCGATGAGACCGTGCCGCCACTGATCTACAAGGGCGAGCTGTACGGCCTGCCCCTGGCGTTCAAGAGCTGCGCGCTGTTCTACAACCCGGATCTGGTGAAGAAGGTCCCCGCAACCACCGACGAACTGCTCGCCATCGCGCGCCAGGTGGCCAGTCCCGACGAGGGCAGATACGGGCTGGTGTACGAGACCAACCTGCTGTACTTCCACGCGCCCTTGCTGTTCGGCTTTGGCGGGCGATTGTTCGACGAGGCGGGACGCCCGACGCTGGACGACCCGCACAACGTCGAGAGCGCGCGCTTCGCCCAGGGTCTGGTGCAGCGCGAGCGGGTGACCCCGCGCGAGATCAATGGGCCGCTGGTCGTGTCCCTGGTCAACCAGGGCAAGACCGCCTTCGCCATCAACGGTCCGTGGATGCTCGGGGACCTGGATCCGGGCGCGCGCTTTGCCGTGGCCAAGCTGCCGGTGGTCAGCCAGACCGGCCTGCCCATGCGGCCCTTCGTGTCGGCGGAGGCGGTGTTCGTTTCGGCCAAGGGAACCCAGCAGGACCTGGCCCACGTCGTGGCCACCTTGCTCGTCAACAAGACCTCGGCCCGCACTCGCCTGCTCACCGGCAAGCAACCCGTGGCCACCCGGGCGGCCTGGGTCGGGGTCGAGAATCAGATCGATCCCAACCTGCTGGCCTTCAAGGCGCAGCTCGTCGACACCGTGGGCACGCCCAACACGCCCGCCATGAAGAGCACCTGGTCACAGGTGGACACCGCACTCAACAGGGCGGTCAACGGTGGCGAGGACCCGCAACCCGCTTTCGCCGATGCCCAGCGCAAGCTGCTCGGCATCCTGCAAATGAGCGAGCAGCGAGAGGAAGCCCGGCTCGGCCACTCCGGCGCGGCCATCCTTCTGGGTGCATTGGGGCTGGGGTTCGTGCTCCTGATCGGAGTCAAGCTCCGGCGCTACGGCCTGCGCCGTCTGGGCCGCGAGATCGTCGACAACCGCCACGCCTACCTGTATGCGGCTCCCGCACTGATCGCCCTCGGTGCCCTGGTCCTGGTGCCCTTTGCCTTCGGCGTGGGCATGGGCTTCTACCGCCACGAGTGGGGTCGCTACAGCTTCGTCGGCTTGCAGAACTTCGCCGACATCGTGGCGGGAAGTGACTCGCGCTTCTGGTTCACGCTGCTCATCACTGTGCTGTGGACCACCGTGAACGTCACCCTGCACCTGGTCATCGGCGTGTCCCTCGCCATGCTGCTCAATCGCCCGTCGCTGCGCGGCCGCACCCTGTACCGCGTGCTGTTCGTGGTTCCCTGGGCGGTGCCCAACTACATCACCGCCCTGATCTGGAAAGGCATGTTCCACAGCGACTTCGGCGCCGTGAACACCCTGCTGGGCATCCAGGGCTTCTCGTGGATGAACCAGACCTGGAGCGCCTTCGCCGCCAACGTGGTCACCAACACCTGGCTCGGCTTTCCCTTCATGATGGTGATCACCCTGGGCGCCCTGCAGAGCATCCCCACGGACCTGTACGAGGCGGCGGACCTCGACGGTGCCACGCGCTGGCAGCGCTTCACGCGCATCACCGTGCCGTTACTCAAGCCCGCCCTGGCGCCGGCCGTGTTGCTCGGCGTGGTGTGGACCTTCAACATGTTCAACATCATCTACCTGGTGTCCGGAGGCGCGCCCAACGGCAGCACCGACATCCTGATCACCGAGGCCTTCCGCTGGGCCTTCGAGCGCGGGCGCGGCGGTGCCTTCGGCTATGCCGCGGCTTACTCGACGATGATCTTCCTGATGCTGCTGGGCTATTCCTGGGTGTCGGGCCGCGTCAGCCGCAACATCGAGGGGGCCATGGAATGAACCGCTCCACTCGACTCGGCGACCTGCTGATCCATGGCGCGCTCATCGTCGTCACCGTGCTCACCCTGTACCCGGTGCTGTGGGTGGTGCGCATGGCCTTCACCGACAGCCAGGCCTTTGCCATGGGCCTGTGGCCTTTTCCCGAGGACTGGAGCCTGGCCAACTTCATCGCGGTGTTCGGCAAGACGGACCTCGACGGCACCTGGGTGTTTGGTCATCAGCTGTTCAACTCGCTGGTCATCTCCTGCTCGACGGCGCTGGTGGGCATCGTGCTCGCCACCACCGCGGCCTACTCGATGAGCCGCTTCCGCTTTCCGGGCCGCCAGCTCACCCTGACCGGCTTGCTGGTCACGCAGATGTTCCCCGGGACCATGATGATGATCCCGCTGTACATCCTGCTCGACAAGCTGGGCTTGCTCGACACCCAGATCGGGCTGATCCTGGTGTACGCCACCACGGCCATCCCCTTTTGCACCTGGAGCCTCAAGGGCTACTTCGACACCATCCCGCGCGACCTCGAGGAGGCCGCCATCGTCGACGGAGCCTCGCGCGCCACCGTGTTCTTCAAGATCATCCTTCCCCTGGCACGCCCTGCCATCGCCGTCACCGGTCTGTTCAGCTTCATGACCGCCTGGAACGAGTTCATCCTCGCCGCCAAGTTCATGAACCAGGAGATCAGCTACACCCTGCCCGTGGTGCTTCAGCAGTACGTGGGTGCGCGGTCGACGGCCTGGGGCTACTTCGCGGCGGGCGCCATCGTGGTCAGCGTGCCGGTGATGCTGCTGTTCTTCACCCTGCAGCGGCACCTGGTAGCAGGACTGACGGCGGGAGCGGTCAAGGGCTGAGGGGCATACGAGGTCGTGGACGCTCGCGGCCACGCGTGACGACGCCCGGGGCCGGCCGGCGGGTTCAGCCGCAACCGTAGATGCCGTAGTAGCTGTCAAAGACGCAGTGGAAACCGTAGTCGCCACAGCGCAGCTCAGCGGGGTCGCCGTTGGCGTCGCAGTACTCGACGGTATCGCCGTTGCACTGCCCGGTCGCCGGGATGGTACAGGTCGAGATCGAGCCACCCTCGTCGCAGTCGTAGCCCACGGTGCCGTCGATGTAGGCACAGCCCCAGCCGCACTGGCTGCAATCGAAGCTGCGGATCTGCCCGCTGGCACACCACATCACGGTGGCGTTCTGACACTGCCCGATGGCAGTGAGACCCTGACAGGGGTCGACGGTCTGCTGAATGCAGCGGTAGCCCTGGGCGCCGCTGTCGTAGCCACAGACCAGGCTCTGGCTCGCGCAGTTGTCCTGCCTGAGCTGGTTGCCATCGCAGTACACGGCCACGGTGTTGCTCGACTCGCAGCGTCCGCTCGCGGTGGTGGTGCCGCAGCCCCCGGTCCCTGTCAGCGGCGGTGTGGCGCCCGCGTATTGCTCGACCCAGCTCCGGATCACGTCCGAACGAATGTAGTGATCGAGACCTGTGCACGAGGAATCGCCCCAGGACAGGGCCCCCAGGGTGCGTACCTCGCCGGAGACCAGACCCAGGACAGGCCCTCCCGAGTCTCCCCAGCACACGCCGTGATAGCCCTCGCCGTTGATCACCACCTCGCTCTGGTTGATCTGGTAGATGGGCTCGGCGGTCCAGTAGCGTCCGACGAAGAAGTAGCCTGTCGGCGCCCCCATGGACGAGGTGGTACCCCAGCCCGCCGCCTCCACCCGAGTGCCGACCCAGGAACTGTCCAGATCGATGGGGAGAATGGGCACCGGCGTCACGGCCACCAGGGTCGTGGCATCGCTGGCCAGGATGTAGATGCCCACGTCAAGAGATGCGTGTCTGTAAAAGGCCGAGACCCCGATCTCGCGGATCACGTTGACGCCATCGTTGCTGAACTGCACGGCCACGCTAGCAAGACCTGGCGCATCCGGGTTGCAGTGCTCGGCGGTGAGCACCGCGCGCGGCGCGATGAGGGTGCCCGAACAGAAGCTGCCGTCCCAGGGCGTGGCCAGGCCCACCGCTGCCAGCTTCTGACCCGCCGTGAGCGCGGTCAGGTAGGTCGGTGTCCGCGTGCCATTGACCACGAACAGGGGCGATGTCTCGCGGCGCTTGCGCGGCTGTGTGCACACCCCGCCGCTGGCGTCCGTGCCGGTCTGGCCACTGTCCACGAACAGGATGCGCAGGTCGGGCTGGGCCGCGTCCTGCGGGGGCGGCGTGCTGTCAGCAAGCGCCAGGTCCCAGCCACCCCAGGCGCGATCCGATGCCGCGGCTGCGTCCGGGATGCTCGCGTCGGTACCGGCTTCGAGCGCTCCACCGTCGAGACTGGCGTCCACCCCGTAGGTATAGGAACGGGGTCCACAGGCCACTCCGAGAAGAACGACCACGCAGATTGAGCCCACGCGCACGCGGGCCAGGTGGTACCTGAATGCAGCGCTCATCGTCCATAGCTTAGCGCACTCGAGGTCGGCCTGCATGAGCGGAGACCACAGGGTTAAGCACGCACCGCATGCCTGTTTTTTGCCGACAATACAAGGCTGCCCGACGCCACCGTGGAGGCGGCCGCGGTTTGCTGCTTTGCCATGGTCTCGCCACATCGTAGGATGGTCGGGCGGGAGTTGTCGTGACGGCGAAGATCCTTGTCCTGTCCTTTGAACGCGTGCCCGGCATCGATGCCGCCGGTCAGCACCTGACGCTACTGCTGCCCGAACTGGCACAGCGCGCCGAGGTCGATGCGCTGTCCCTCAAGTGCGACGAGCTGGGCCACATCCAGCGCATGGGCGCCGCGCGCATCATGCGCGTACCCTCCCCGTCCGCAGATCCCATGGAGCAGATTGCCGCGTTCGAGCGCGCCGTGCACCGGCAGCTCGACGCCGAGAGCTACGACCTGCTGTGGTGTAGTGACCTCATATCGGCCCACACGGTCGCGGTTCACGAGAGCAGCCAGCGACCGCCCCTCGTCGTCGACCTGTTCGATCTTCCGTCGCAGACTTTCTGCTCCCGTCACGGCATCTCAGATCCCGCGGGACAGCTGGCGCGTACCCTGCGGCGCCAGGAGATCATCGCACTGCGAGCGGCCCACCGGGTCCTGGTGCATAGCCAGGTCCTGCGACAGGCCTTGCTCGCGCTCAACGTGGCGCCAGATCGCATCCGCATGCTGCCCATCGCCATCGACGGCGCGTTGTTCTCGCCGCCCTCCATCGAGGTCCCCACCGACCCCAACGCCTGCGCGGTGGGTGTGATGCTCGAACCCTTCGAGCTGGATCTGTTGCAGAACTTGCTCGATCACTGGGCGCACCTCCCCAAGCGTCTGCATGCGGTGTTCATCCGCGACGCACCGGCCGGCGGTGAGGCGGCGGCACGGATCGAGAAGGCGGGGCTGGGCCGGCGCGCCCGGCTCGAGTACGCGGGCACCCCCGAGCGCCTGGCGGAGATCCTCACCACCCTCGACGTGGCGCTGTGCTGGTCCTCGGTGACCGAGGCCAACGAGACCCTGGGTCGAATCCCCATGACGACGCTGTGCGCCCTCTACACCGGTCGCCCCGTGTTGAGCGTGGACAGCATCGCCATGCGAGAGCTCCTCGGCGACGTGAACAGCAACCTGCGTGTCGCTCCGGGAGACCTCGAGAGCATAGGCCCCAAGCTCGCCGAACTGGCCACCTCCTCCGCCCTGCGCAAGAGGTTGGCCACAAGGGGCCGCGAGGCTGCCAGCCGCTTCGTTCACACCGCCAGGGTGGTGGCGCAGGTGCAGGACATCATCGAGGAGTGCCTCGGACGTTCGCTGGAACTGCGGGATCCCGACGAGACCCCCGTGGACTCGACACCTGAAATGGAGCACGGCAAGAATCCGCACCGTGTGCCCGCCGAGGTGCTGCATACCCCTGTGATGCAGCGACCGGTTCCCGAGACACCGCCCACTCCACGGCCTGTTCCCTCACCAGTGGCCAATCCAGCGCCCCTGGCGGTGGGTCTCTCCGACACGATCGATGCCTCTGCCAAGGCGATGGATCCCTGGGACCATGACACCGTCGCGACGCCGATGGACATGGACGAGTTCGGGGCTGTCGCGCACACGGCGCCGGACACCAGGTCAGCGGGAGCAGATGCCAGTCTCCGCTCCATGGCGCTGCTCGACGCCGTCTCGCACCAGGAAGGTGGTGAACTGCAGACCGAGATCCGGCCCCGGGACGACGAGGATATCAATCCGCTTGGCTCGGGACAGGAGACGGAGCGACTCGAGTTGAGCGAGAGCGTGGCCCGGCGTCTCGAGCGTCCTCTGGGTATCCCCTCGCCCATCACGTTGAATGACGAGGAGACGCTGCGCTTTCCGTCCCTCCCCGAGGGCGGACCTGGCCACGAGGTGCCACACACTCGGCCCATGCCCCTTTCTCTGTTCGAAGACGCTCCGGTGGATCCCGGGTTGTACAGCGCCGGGATCGTCGAGGAGGTCACGGATCGTGATCAGGCCGAGGCCGAGGTCACGCCGGCACCACAGCCCCGTCCTCACCAGCCCAAAAAAAAGTAGCGCCGCCTTTGTCGTGGCGGTCTGGCGGGGGAACGTTCGAGCCGATGCGGCACTCGCTCATACAGACTCCCCTCCTGACGCTGCTAGGCGTGCTGGCGCTGACCTGTCTTCCAACGATCGCCCTCGCCCAGGGAGACGCGGGGACCGCGATCACAGACAGCCCTGGCGCGAGTTCACACCCCACCACCGTCCTGGAGTCTGCCAGGCCGCAGCCTGACTCCAGCCCGAGCCACCTGCACCTGCCCTCGGACCTGCCCACCGATCCCACGGTGGAGGTCATGCCTGCGCTCGAGGATGAGGGAGAAGACCTGGCCGCCATTTCCGGCCCAGCATCGACGGCGCCGGATCGTCCTCGCTACGTGGTGGAACGCATCGAGGTGGTCGGCAACACGCGCACGGACCGGGGAGTGATCCTGTCCCGGGTGCTCATCAAACCTGGCGAACTTCTCGACGAGGAACAGGTCGAACTGTCGCGGCTGCGCTTGCTGGCCACGGGCTTCTTCACCGAGGTTCAGCTGCGCCTGGCGCGAGGTCAGGTGCGGGGACGCGTGGTGCTGTTCGTCGAGGTCACGGAGCGGCCGCCGCTGCCCGTGGTCGATGGCATCATCCTGGGCTTCTCGGAGACCACCCCTTTCTTCGGTGGCCTCAGCCTGGTGGATACCAACTTTCTTGGACGGGGGGTGGAGCTGGGTGGAGGCTTCGTGCTGTCCCCGGACCAGCAAGCATATCGCGCGCGCATCTCCGGCGGAGAGCTCTTCGGCACACCACTGGGCGCACGCATGGTGCTGCTGCTGTCGCGCGGTCGGGAGCCCGTTGCCCTCGGGGAGGACCCCCGCGGAGGTGGCCACGTCGACGTGCTGCGCGGTGGCGGATTCCTGGGACTTAGCGTTGCCGCCGGCCACGACCAGCGCTTCAGCGTCGACTACCACGGTGAGGTGATCCAGGCGGATCCCAAGCTGAGCCCGAGAGTGCGCCGCACGCCCTTGATCCAGCCCGGGCTCAGCGTGCTGTCGACCGTGCAGCTCGCCTACCAGCGAGACACCCGGGACCGGGGATTCATCCCGACCTCGGGCTCCCAGCTCTTCGTCGGCGCCGAGTTCTCGTCCACCCTGCTGCTCAGTGCCTACGAGTACAGCCGCTTTCACCTCATGTACGAGCAGTACATCCCGACCTTCGCCCATCATGGCTTCTCGCTACGCCTGGATCTGGGCGTCATCCAGCCCGGTGTGGCGCGGGGCAATCGCTCGGGAGCGCCCTACTTCGAGGCCTACTACATCGGCGACTACAGCTTCTTCCGGCGCACACGCAACAGCTTGCCGCGGCAGATGGGTCTCAACCTGTCCGCGTTCTCGACCTACGACGACCTGCTCGGCTCGCTGACCGCCAGCTATGCCTACCCCATCCAGCTCGGTGGCGACCTGTTCTACAGGACCTATGTCTATGCCGCGATCAACCTCTCCGAAGGCACAACAGTGCGCGAGATCCAGGGCCTGGATCCCGGGGACGATCGCTTTCCGGTCACCTTCGATGCGGGAATCAAGTTCGACACGGTCGCGGGTTCATTCGTGGTGTCGGCCTCCTATCTGGTCGACCTGGTGTTGTGAGGACAGGGCGCATGCGCAGGTCTCGACACAGCCTGATCCTGCTCGGCGCCCTGGTGGCGACGGTGGGCATGGCCGAGCCCTCGGACGCGCTGCGGGTGGAGCGGAGGCAGCACGGCGATCTCCTGGTCGCCGAGGTGGTGCCACCAGCGCTGCTCGACGCGACCCTGCGCGAGAGGCTGAAGAGCGGACTCACGAACCGACTGGTCTACGACGGGAGCCTGGCGCCCGAGGGCCTGGGTGGACCTCTGTACAAGGCCCAGCGGACCGTGCAGGTGGTGTTCGACCTGTGGGAGGAGCGTTATCTCGTCGAGATCGAGGGTGCCGGCCCACGCCAGGTGCGAACTCTGCGCTCCCTCGCCGAGGTCGAGAAGCTGTTGCACGAGGCGGTGGTGCTCGAACTTGGCTCGGCCAGGCAATGCGAGGCCGGCCGCCGCTACCGTGTCGACGTGATCCTGCGCATCAACCCGATCTCCCAGGAGGTGATGGAGCGCTCGCGCGAGATGATGGCCTCGTCTCCGGACGAGCGCGGGGGTGGGCAGAGCCGCTCGCTGTTCGGCTCCGTGGCCCGGGTGTTCTTCAACGTGTCGGCGGATACCGGGGTCCGCGAGCTGCGCGGGCTGTCGCCCTTCGAGCCGGTCCCTCGGCCTGCGAGGAAGCCCTAATGTCACGGGTGGCCAGGCGCATCGTGGTCGCCTTGCTGCTGGCAGCCTTGCTCCCGCTCGGCGCAGCCCTGCTGCTGGCCCTGGGCCTCACCGAGGTCAGCCTGGGTGTCGGTCTCAACGACACGGTGCAGCGCGGCCTGGCCAACGACATCCCTCTGTACCGTTCCCTGTTCGACGCCAAGAAGGCGCTCTACCAGGTGACCGCCGATGCGCTGGCCCGGCACCCGGAGCTGAGTGCCGCCCTGGACGGTGCCGACGCCCAGGCCTGGGTCGAGGCGATGCTCCGCACCACCGAGGACCTGGCGAGCATCAGGTTGCAGCGAGGCGAAACATCCTGGCATGACGAGAAGAGCTCCGACCCGGACAGCCGTCCCCTGCGTCTCGAGCGTGATGTGCCCGCCGTTCCCGGTGCCCTGCTGAGTGTGGAGTTTCGCCTTCCGGGCCGATATCTCCGCGAGCTCGAGGAAGCGCGAGCGCTGACCGAGACCTACCAGGCGCTGTCCTCTGCCCGGGAACAGATCACGCGGTCCTTTTTACTGTCCTTTGCAGCCATTCTGGGTGTGGTGCTGGCTGGCGCGGTGCTCGCGGGGATGCTCCTCGCCCGGGGTGTCACCCGCCGTGTGACTCGCCTCGCAGCTGCGACCACCGCCGTGGCCAATGGAGACTTCTCGACCCGGGTGGATCAGAGCGGACACGACGAGATCGCCGAACTGGGGCACGCCTTCAACATCATGGTGGCCGAGCTGAAGGAGCGCCGCGATCGCATCGTCTATCTCGAGAAGATCAGCGGCTGGCAGGACGTCGCGCGGCGGCTGGCACACGAGATCAAGAACCCGCTCACCCCCATCGTGCTCGCCGTGCAACAGCTCGACGAAAAGAAACCCGAGGGCAACCCGAGCTACGCCGCCCTGGTGCACACGGCGCGCGAGGTCATCGAGGAAGAGGTGGCCTCGCTGCGTCACCTGGTCGAGGAGTTCAGCGCCTTCGCCAAGCTGCCGCAGGTGCAGACAGAGCCCCTCGACCTGGGTGCGTATCTGCGGGAGGTGAGTGAGAGCCTCGCCGCGACTGTTCCCGAGGCCGACCTGGAACTGCTCATCGGCGACGACCTGGGCTGGGTCGCCCTCGACCGCATGCTGTTCCGCCGCGTGCTGGGAAACCTGCTGCTCAACGCGTCTCAGGCGCAGACCGCGGGTTCAGCCAGGCCCCGCATCCAGCTCGGTGCGCGGCGACAGTCCTTTGGCGTCGAGGTCACTGTCGAGGACGCAGGTCCCGGGGTCGACGCGGCGCAGAGTGAGCGCGTGTTCGAGCCCTACGTCACCAGCAAGCCTCAGGGCACGGGTCTCGGTCTGGCCATCGTGAAGAAGATCGTGCTCCAGCACGGAGGCCATATTCACGTCGAGCGCTCCGCAGCGCTGGGTGGTGCGCGCCTGGTGTTGCGTCTAGCATCCTGTGATCCTGCCGCCGCCACGGCGGACACGCCGTCGGCCGACTGAGGGTCGTACAAGCACGACCGGCTGCGAGGGGAGACCTGCGATGTCTCGACTAAAACCGGGGAGTCTGACCATTCTCGTCGTCGACGACGAGCGCAACATCCGCCGCACCGTGCGCATGGTGCTCGAGGGCGAGGGCTACCGGGTCGAGGAGGCCGAATCGGCCGAGGCCATCGATGCTGTGCTCGCCCGGCGCCCGGTGGACCTGGTGATCCTGGATGTGAAGCTGCCCGGCGAGGATGGTCTGTCTGCCCTGCGCCGCCTGCGCGAGCGCTTGCCACAGCTACCCGTGATCATGGTCAGTGGCCACGCCTCCATTGCCGATGCCGTGGAGGCCACCCGCCTCGGCGCGCTGGACTTCTTCGAAAAACCCCTGGACCGCGATCGCGTCCTGCTCGCCGTGCGCAATGCCCTCGAACGGGCCAGCCTCGAGGAGCAGGTCGAGGCCCTGGCCCAGGCCACCCTGGCCAGCGAGGAGATTGAACTCATCGGCGACAGCCCGGCCATGCAGCGCCTCAAGGAGGCCATTCGCAAGGTGGCGCCAACCCCCGGACGCGTGCTTGTCACCGGCGAGAGCGGCACCGGGAAAGAACTGGTTGCGCGCGCAGTGCACGCCCAGTCCCGTCGCGCCAGCGGCCCCTTCGTCAAGGTCAATTGCGCGGCCATCTCCCCCGGCCTCATCGAGAGCGAGCTGTTCGGCCACGAACGCGGTTCCTTCTCCGGCGCCGAGCGCCGCAAGCGCGGTCTGTTCGAGGTGGCGGACGGCGGAACCATCTTTCTCGACGAGATCGGGGACATGTCATTGCCGGCCCAGGCCAAGGTGCTCCGGGTGCTGCAGACGGGTGAGTTCTCGCGCGTGGGCAGCGAAGCATCCCTGGAGGTGGACGTGCGAGTCATCGCCGCCACCAACTCGGACCTCGAGGCCAAGGTCAAGCACGGCGAATTTCGCGAGGACCTTTACTATCGCCTGGCCGTGGTCCCCATCGAGACGCCGCCCCTGCGCACCCGTCGCGAAGACATCCCGCAGCTCGCACGCACCTTCGTGGCGCGCTTCTGCCGCGACAACCGATTCGAGACCAAGACTTTTTCGGACGACGCCTTGGTCCCGATGGGCCACTACAGCTGGCCTGGCAACGTGCGCGAACTCCGCAACATCTGCGAGCGACTGGTGATCATGGCGGGCGATCCCATCACCCGAGCAGACCTACCGCGGGAGATCTGCGCGCCAGGTGCGGACACCCTGGACCTCGCGTCCCTGGGCGAGCTGACCCTGCGCGAGCTGCGCGACAAGGTGGAGCGCGCTTTGATCCTGCATCGCCTAGAACAGCTCGACTGGAACGTGACCAGGGCGGCCGAGGTGCTCGGGATCGAACGCACCAACCTGCACAAGAAGCTGAAGCAGCTCGGGCTGAAGCGCGGCGGGGACGAGGACAGCTGACCCGCATTCACGGGTCATCGTTCCTGCATGGGTCGCATGGAAGGGGACTGTCGAGGCGCAGAACCTTGCCAGAACCGGGGCGGGGTGCGGGGCAATGGCGACGCCGCGTCGCTGGTGACGCGCGGCGGAGGCTTCACTTCTTGACGGGATTGACCGCGTCCTTGAAGGCCTTGGCCAGGCGCATCTTCACCACGGTCTTGGCCGGGATCTGCACCGGCTCGCCGGTCCGCGGATTGCGGCCAACACGCGCCTTGCGCTCGGTCCTGGAGAACTTGCCTATACCGGGCAGCGAGAACGCGCCGTTGACCTTGGTCTCCCTGATCGCGAGATCGGCCAGCTCCTGCAGCAGGTCCTTCGCCATGGCGCGGGGCATCCCGAAGGTCTGCGCGAAATGGGCCACAACCTGGGTCTTGGACATGGGCTTGCTGGTCTGTGCCATGGGAATCTCCTTCTACTCCGCACCGATCACCATGACCGGTGTGCGCGCAGTTCAGCCACGAGGCGCGTTTATATGCCATGGCTCTGTCTGCAGGTCCACGGAGTTTTCTGCCTCCGCGGGCACCGCGCGATAGCTCAAAGCCCAGTCCTAGCCGAACATCATGGCGCGCTCGAAGTCGGACGGATTGGTCGCGGCTTCCTTGGCAACGTCCATCGAAATGGCACCAGCCTGGAACAGGTCGGCCAGGTGCTGGTCAAAACTCTGCGTGCCGTAGACATCCCGGCCTTTGGTCAGCAGGTCCGCGAGTTCACCCAGACGTCCCGGCTGTCTGATGAGTTCTTGCGCACCGAGGGTGCTCACCAGGACCTCGCAGGCCACCACCCGGCCCTGGCCATCCGCCCGGGGCAACAGACGCTGCGAGATACTGGCCCTGAGAGAGTCCGCCAGGCGAAGTCGGACACCGTCCTGCGCGTCGGCACTGAAGGAACCCACGATGCGACTGATGGTGTGTGCGGCATCGGTGGTGTGGGTCGTCGACAGCACCAGGTGTCCGGTCTCGGCCGCCTTGAGGGCGATCTCCATGGTTTCCTGGTCGCGCATCTCGCCAACCAAGATGACGTCGGGATCCTGACGCAGGGCCGCGCGCAGAGCCTCGCGAAAGCTCGAGGTATCCGGCCCCACCTCGCGCTGGGTGATGCGCGAACGCTGGTCCTGGTGCACGTACTCGATGGGATCCTCGATGGTGATCACGTGCCGCGCCTCGGTGCGGTTGATGTGATCGACCATCGCGGCCAGGGTCGAGGTCTTGCCCTGGCCCGTGGCGCCTGTCACCAGGATGAGCCCACGCTCGGACAGCGCGATCTTGGCCACCGCCTCGGGCAGGCCCAGCTGCTGCAAGGTCGGCACCGCAGCCGGGATCGCGCGCAGGACCACGGCCATGCGCCCCATCTGCCGGAACACACTGGCGCGAAAGCGTCCCACCCCCTCGAGGGCATAGGAGGTGTCGAGGTCGCGCACCTCGTCCAGCGAGACCTTCATCCGCGCCTGGCGCACCACATGCTCGGCGATGCGCAGCGTGTCCTCGGGTTGCAGCACGGGCACGTTGACCGGACGCAGTGCGCCGCTGATGCGAACAGAAGGCTGGGATCCAGGCTTG
This sequence comes from Pseudomonadota bacterium, assembly GCA_043821645.1. Classification (GTDB taxonomy): domain Bacteria; phylum Myxococcota; class JACRCW01; order JAFGSX01; family JAFGSX01; genus JBDRCO01. The sequence goes on from JBDRCO010000063.1 coordinate 95,142, forward strand.
AAGTGAAGATCCGAGGCGCCCGCCTTGACCGCGCCGCCCAGGAACAGATTGAAGGTGGCGAGGTCCATGTCAGAACACTCCGTGGCGCAGGGCTTCCTCGACGGGAACGTGATCGTTGGCGCGACGCAGGCGGTCCGCCAGCGTGCGACAGAAGGCCTTGTACACCTTGACGGCCAGGACGTGGTCGCGCTCCATCAGATCGTCGAAATCGGACCGCGGGATGCTGAGGACCTCGGACTCGGTGTCGGCTGCGACTCGACCCGAGGTGAGCACGTCGTCAACCAGGCTCATCTCGCCGAGCAGCTCGCCCGGGCCC
>JBDRCO010000064.1:0-2311 GCA_043821645.1 Pseudomonadota bacterium
AGCTCGTTGCCCAGGTCCAGCCAAGGCACCAGGTCGGTCACACTCTCCTCGGCGCCGATGGAAGCCAAGGCGTCGTCCAGCGCGTCCAGGTACTGCCCCACTGCATAGGCAAAGGCGGCGACCCCCAGCGCCTTGCGCCGAGCGCACTCCTGCATGTAGTCAGACGGATGTTCCCCCCTCAGCCCATCCCTCCCGATCCCCAAACCCGTATTGTAACCTTTAGTTTTGCCTTGTCCCCCCTGCGGGACGTAGAGACAACCTGGGGGGAGGCAGACGAGGCAGAACCTCCAGAACCTCCTGCTGGGTCGCTGACCACCGGGTGGGCAGCCGCCACAAGCCCAGGGCAGGATCGGCGAGCGTCACGAGCCGGACGCCGGTCAAACGGTCCAGCGCATCTTCGCAGGTCAACCCGAGGGGGGCCACGCGTCGCTCCAACTCTCGGCTGAGCTTCAGGGCGAGCATGGTGACGAAGGCATGAGCGCGGGTCCGGTTGGCTTTGCGGAGGAAGATAGGCCGTAGCTCCAGCAGAGTGGTCTTCATCGTGCGGAAGTCACGCTCGACGCGCTGGAGGTCGCCGTAGCGGTCCCAGACTGTCTGGGCGTCAGCGGCCGAGGCAGGCAGGTCCGTGACGACGACGTAGCAGCCGTCGAGACACTCGCGCTGCGTGCGGGCGTCTTCGTCTACCACGAGGCGCACCGCGCGGTGGTGCAGCTCGGCGGTGACGTAGACGTTCAGCTTGTAGGTCGCGAGCCACTTGTCAGCGTCACGGAGGGAGACCTGCGGATCGGCCCTGGTGCTGGCCGCTACCTTCGCGTTCCTGGCATCGACCTTGGCCTGCACGCGGGCGAGCTGATCAGCGCGGCGACTACGCGTCCGCTTCGTCATCGCCGGGTTGCGCCGCAGGATGTATCGTCGGTCTGTGTCGGAGACTTCGGTCACCCTCTCATCGAACAGCCCCAGCTGCAAGGTGCCCGTCGCCAGCGCCTTGCGGATCTCCGGGTCGGTCAGGGACGTGATGTATCGGAAGCCCTCCTTGGCCAGCAGCTCCCGCCCTTTCGCCTTGATCATGCCCCGGTCTCCGACGAGCACGACCTCCCTGGCGCCGAGCTGGTCGGCCAGCTTCCGCACCTGATCCTCGACAGTGTCGGGGTCGGAGGTGTTGCCCTCGTAGACCCGGATCGCTACCGGCTCGCCGTGGACATCGGTGAGCAGTCCCGCCACGATCTGCTTCTTGTACCGCTTGCCATCCCGGTTGTAGCCGGGAGCTGCCAGCTCGTTCTTTTGTCCCTCCAGATAGGAGGAGGTCACGTCGTACAGGAACACGGCGCCGGGCTCTGGGTGTGGCGCCAACTCCTGCTCTATCCGCTCCTGGTTGGCTGCCAGCCAGTCGAGAGCCTCGTACAGGTCGTCCTCGTCGAAAGGCTCCAGTCCGAGTACCTCGTGCACGGCATGGTCCTTGGCCCACCGAACCGCCGACAGCCTGGAGCCCTGGTGCGCCACACGGGCCAGCACCAAGAAGAGCGCAAGGCTCGCCTTTCGCCCAGGGCCCATGGCTTGGTCGATTCCCAGCTGACGCGCCAGCATGAACAGAGCCGCCAGAGGCCCGAAGGCAGGCCCGACTACGGGCTCGGTGGCCGGGACGAACTGGTCCAGGGGCTGACCGGTCCTCTCTGCCTTGCAGAATCGCTCGATGAGTGCCACGAGCACCTCAGGGAGCTTCGAGAGATTGGCCAGAGTGTGATGGACGACCTTGGTCGTTGGTGCCTCGCCTTTGCGAGGGCGCCCGGGGTCACGTGGCGCCGGAACCCGCTCGCCTTGCACCAGGAGGACCGACGTGTAGATGCTATCACCGCGATGAGACTTGTTTCGTTTGATGAACATGCGGCAATGTAAGCACCTGGCGGGATCTGGCAATAGAGTCGGCTGCTATTTTAGAGACAACAGCTATTCCCCTTGTAACGCTCGGTCTTATTGCGATAAGACGCATTTATTTACCTCCACGGGGGGAAGATCCGTCTGAAGGCGCCCTCCACGGGTGCCGGGAGGCCCCTTGCTCAGCCTGTCCTCTGCCCTCATCGCGATGCTGCTCGCGGCGCCCGCCCACGGAGATCCCATGTCCAAGACCGAGCTGCTGACCCTCGGCGGAGGCTGCTTCTGGTGCCTCGAGGCCGTCTACGAGGATGTCCCCGGCGTGCTGGATGTCACCTCGGGCTACGCCGGGGGCGCGGTCCCCGACCCCAGCTACCAGCAGGTGGTCACCGGCCGCACCGGCCACGCGGAGGTGGTGCAGATCGCCTACGACCCCGGCCAG
>JBDRCO010000065.1:0-128156 GCA_043821645.1 Pseudomonadota bacterium
GAGCCAGAGCACGACCTGAGCCAGCTTGGAGCTTTCGGTCACAACGTAGGGGAGGCTCCTTTTAAACGGGCCGCAGATGGTGCGCATCGCCGAAGGGAGATCGTGCCGTTCGCCCTCGGGACGAGGCCCCTTGAAGCGAACGCTGCCCGTCACCCTCCCGGGTGGGATGAACACGCTCGCCGCGGGCGTGGCAGGGGGCGCCTCGCTGGCGGACCCCATCACCTCCCGCGCGGTGGGCAACGGTGCCGGGAGAGAGGCAGGGGTCACCGGGGCGCCGGCCGCCGTGTCACCGCGGAGGGAAGCCGCGGGCAGCACCACAAGGCTGCCCAGGAGCACGACAGACCTGAGGCTTCGGCACCCGCATCTCACGTGTGGCTCCGTCGTCACAGCAGCAGGTTGCGGTATGAATCGATGTGCTCGAGCACGATGCCCACGCCATCGACGACGCTGTGCAGGGGATTCTCCGCCACGAAGACGGGCAGGCCACACTCCTCGGCCAGCAACACATCGAGGTTGGCGATTTGCGAACCACCGCCGCACAGCACGATACCGCGATCGATGATGTCCGCGGACAGCTCGGGGGGGGTCTGCTCGAGGGTGGCCTTGACGGCGCCCACGATGGCCCGGATGGCGTCCTGCAAGGCCTCGCGGATCTCCACCGAGCTCACCAGGATGCTGCGTGGCACGCCGGTGATGAGATCCCGCCCCTTGACGTCCAGGTCGAGCTCCTCGCTCAGCGGGTAGGCACTGCCGATCTTGATCTTGATGGTCTCGGCGGTGCGCTCGCCGATGAGCACGTTGTGCTTCTTGCGGATGAAGTTGACGATGGCCTCGTCCATCCTGTCACCCGCGACCCGCAGCGTCTGGCAGGCCACTGTGCCACCGAGGCTGATCACGGCCACGTCCGTCGTGCCGCCGCCGATGTCGACGACCATGGAGCCCCGGGCATCCTGCACCGGCAGACCGGCGCCCACCGCCGCCGCCATGGGTTGCTCGATCAGGTAGACCTCGCGCACGCCTGCGCCCTGGGCAGCCTCGCGCACAGCCTTGGTCTCGATCGACGTGATGCCCGCCGGGATCGAGATGATGAGCCGAGTCCTGAAGGCCATGGCGCTTTCTTTGGCCTTGGAGATGAAGGCCTTGATCATGGCCTCGGTCGACGTGAAGTCCGCGATCACGCCATCGCGCATGGGCCGGATGGCGGTGATGTTGCCCGGCGTGCGGCCAAGCATCTCCTTGGCATCCCGGCCCACTGCGATGACCTTGGCCTGGGGGGAACCGTGGTTGGCCACCGCCACGACGGAGGGTTCGTTGAGCACCACCCCCTTGCCGCGCACGTGCACCAGGGTGTTGGCGGTTCCCAGGTCGATGGCCAGATCGACCGAGAAAGGTGAGGAGAACTTGTCAAAAAAACCCACGGTGTCCTCGTCAGCACGCGGCGCGAGGCCGCGGGAACGTGCAGAGAATCGAAGGTGTGCCTGGGGCGCCAGGGCAGATGTCCCTCTGCCTGCATGCCAGCGAGCACACACCACACAAGGCGCGGTTTTACCAGCCGCCCGGGTGGGTCACAAGCTCCGGCTGTCCTCGGGAGCGGACAGGTAGAGCGCGCACACCTGCGAGCGGAGGGCCCCCAGGGTCCCGTCTGCGATCGCCTGGCGACAGGTTCGCATCAGGTCCACGTAGTAGGTCAGGTTGTGCAGCGACAGCAGACGGTACACCAGCAGCTCCCGGGCCACGAACAGGTGGCGGAGATAAGCGCGCGAGAAGCCCTGGCAGGTGTAGCAGCGGCAGCTGGGATCCACCGGCCCGTCATCGTCAGCGTGGCGCGCGTTCTTGATCGAGAGCTTGCCCTGACTGGTGTACAGGGTCCCGTTGCGAGCGTTGCGCGTGGGCAGCACGCAGTCGAACATGTCGACTCCCGCTGCGATGCAGGTGACGAGGTCGACCGGTGTCCCCACTCCCATGAGGTAGCGCGGCCGGTCCGCGGGCATCAGGGGAGCCACCTCGGCGCAGGTGGCGTGCATCTCGTCAACGGCCTCCCCCACGCTCAAGCCACCGATGGCATACCCCGGCAGGGATCGACTGCAGATCTCCTCGACGTGGGCACGCCGTAAAACGAGATCCGTCCCGCCCTGCACGATACCAAACAGGGCCTGATCCTCGCGGTGGTGTGCGGTGATGCAGCGGTCCAGCCACAGGGTCGTGCGACGCATGGCCTCGCGCAACTGCTCGGGTGTCGACGGAAGCGGCGGACACACATCCATGGCCATGGCTATGTCGCTGCCCAGGGCTTGCTGGATCTCCATCGAGCGTTCGGGCCCGAGCACGTGACGGCTGCCGTCGAGATGGCTCTGGAACACTGCGCCGTCGTCGTCGAGCTTGCGCAGCGAGGCCAGGGAAAACACCTGAAAACCACCCGAGTCGGTGAGCATGGGCTTCGGCCAGGAGATGAAGCGGTGCAGTCCGCCGCGCTGCCGCACACGTTCTTCGCCGGGCCGCAACATGAGGTGGTAGGTGTTACCCAAGATGATCTCGGCGCCTATGGCCTCGAGGTCATCGGGGGCCAGGGCCTTGACGGAGCCCACGGTCCCTACGGGCATGAACACGGGTGTCTCGACGATGCCATGCGGCAGGTGCAGGCGCCCTCGTCGAGCGCCGGTGGGATCGCGGGCCAGAATCTCGAATTCGAACACGTCACCTCCCGTCGCTGAGGAGCAAACCCAGATGCTCCACGTGGTCGCGAAACAGGGAGCGCCCGCACGATAGCTTCATGGCCTTGCGCGCGACACGCGGCTTTCGTACACCTCGTCAATGATATCCACCAGCTGGCTCCGCTCGAGCTCGCTGTGGTAGCGCCTGCCGTCGATGAACACAGTGGGTGTCGACGTCACCTTGTTGCGTAGGCCTTCACGCTTGGACGCGGCCAGTGCCTCGCGCAGGGCAGCGTCCCCGCGCAACCGGGCGAAAGCCTCGAGCGGCACACCGGCCGCCTCGGCCGAGGCGTCGAGGCGTTCCACGCTGAACGCGTCAAAGTGTGCGTAGAGGTACAGGATGTAGGGCCAGAAGCCACCACTGCGTGCGGCCGCTTGCAGAGCCAGCCCGCCCTCCAGTGAACCCGGGTGGTCCTTGATCGGGAACAACCTCAGGCAGATTTTCGCCTTGCCGCGCAGCGCGCCCTCGACGATCTCCCTGTGCAGCTCGGGCACCAACTTGCTGCAGAAAGGGCAGCGACTGCAGGCGTAGACAGTGACCACGACCGGGGCCTCGGCCTCCCCCGCACACATGGCGGGGTCCACGGCGATGGCGACAGGTCGGCTCACCCCGAGCACGCTCTGCCCCCGGCGGGTGAGGGCGTGTTCGATCTCGGCGTCGGTCTTGCCCGCGGCGACCTGCGCACAGATCTGCCGCGCGAGGCGCCGGACCACCGGGCAGACCGGGGCCTGGTCGAGGCAGTGCGCGATGGTGTCGTCGCAGCAGTCGTAGGGGTGCAGTCTGCTGGACAGGGCCGCGACGCGTGCGCGCTGCGGCCCGGTGAGGGCATCGCACGCCTCGAGAGTGGTCGAGGTCGATCGCGAGCCCGCCGAGAACAGGGCGAGCAGGAGCATCGTTGTTGTCACGAGGCCTCCTGTGCGCGCGGGGCCAGCAGGTGGTCGAGGCCCAACGGGTGCCGGTCCAGCAGCAACACATACACAGACAGCACGAGCCAGCCCAGATCGCGCAGCAGGGTCCAGTGGGAGATGGGATCTGCCTTGACACCCTGTGACGCGAAGCAACCACAGCTCATCGTGAGATCGCTAGCCAGAGCCCAGCCGAGGGCGGCGATGAACAAGACCATCATACCCGCCACCAGCAGCGCGGCCCCACGCACGCGCAGCCCCAGGATCAGAAGCAAGCCTGCCACCAGCTCGACCCACGGCAGGGTGATGGCGAGAAGGTTGATCAGCGGCAACGGCAGCAACTGGTAGGTGGCAATGTCCATGGCGAAGCTCGCTGGCTCGGCGATCTTGTGCAGGCAGGCCACCACGAACACCAGCCCCAGGTAAACCCTGGCCAGCATGCCCAGTACCGCGTGACCGCGCCAGGTGGTCCACGACGTCACGGTGACACCTCACCGCCTCGCCACTGTCGCAGTGCCGCCGCGCCACCGCGCACCGAGACCACGTGCCGCAGGCCGCGCCCTGCCAGTTCGCGGGCCAGCTCGAAACCGTCGTCGAGCTCTACCCCGACCTCGCCATAGACCACCACGCGTTGCGCGTTGCGCTTCAGCAATGCCTCCACCACATCAGGTGCGACGGGCTCGAGGACATCGAAGGGTACACGCACGGCGCCATCGATGTGCCACTGCGCGAAGGCGACGGGGCCGCGTGCGTCGATGAGCAGATCCCGCTCAAGGTCAAGCACCAGATCTCGCGCCTCGATGCGCTGCACCTCACCCAGTGTTTCGGGGCAGGGAACCAGGATGCTGTATGGCTCGATCGCGATCAGGGGGATGCCGGAAGGGCGCAGCACGTTCACCGCGACGCCGAGTAGCGCGGACAGCACGGCCACAGCCACCGCGTCCCGCACCGGTGCCCGCAAGGCCGACCCAGCCCACGGCGCTCGACTCATGCCCTCACTCCACGCACGAGGACCCCCTTTGCATGGCCTCGTCCTGCCGCAACATCTCCTGCACGCGGTCGCGGGAGCTGTCCTGGCTCCGGCCAGTGTCCAGTCCAAGCGGCACGTGCCCTGTCGGGTCCACCGCGACAGGCAGCAGGGGATCGTACTCGAAGGCCCAGCTCAGGCGACCCAGCACGCGGTGATCGACGAAGTCGTAACGCGGTGCGGTGCTATCGCGCCGCGCAAACTCGTAGCTGAGCACGCCGCGCAGGCCGTTCCACGACGGGCTGAGACCACTGATCGAGAAGCGGGTCAGCAGGTCGTGACGCGAGGCACCCTGGGTGAAGGCATCGCGCGAGGCCGGGTAGCTGTCGAGGCCACCCAGCGCACCAAGGCGCAGGCCCAGCTCCCAGGGCAGGCGCGCCTCGAAGGAGATCAAGCTGCTCGTTCCGACCAGGTCATAGGCTGCCCGGTCCGCATCGTGCACGCGGCCGGTGAGCGCGCTGCTCACGCTCAGCCACGACCCGGCGCGCTGGCTGCTAGCGACACCGGCGTCCACCTCAAAGCGGCTGCGGCCCTGCTCCCGGTACAGTCGTCGACCTCCCCCGCCAAACGCGAACAGCGAGGTGCTGGGCGCGACCTCGAACTCGAGCCGGTGTGCGTTGGAGAAGACCAGGGGACCTGCCGCGTAGCGGTCACCCCCGGCCAGCGCCAGCACGTCGAAGCGATACCTGAGCAGCGCCGCATGCTGCGTGCTGCCGAAGAGCAGAGACGGGCCCAGACCCAGCCCGAGCTGGCTGAGGTCACGCACCGCGGCCTCCGCCGGGTAAGCGAGAGCCCTCGCATCGAGGTCGAGCCGTGGCCTGACCACGCCTCCCCACGGTGAGCGCAGACGCAGGCTCAGATCGAGATCTCCAAGCGCGCTCCGGCGCGAGCGATCGGTGTCTGCAGGATCCGCAGGTGAGCCGGCCAGTGCGTTGGAAGTCCAGCCCATCCCCGCGACGAGGCGGCCGCGGATAGGCACCTCATATACAGGGTCGAGCTGCGCGCTGAGCCGGGCGATGGCCTGCCTGTCCTCGGCGAAGGCGGTGTCGCCTGCGCGGGCTCTGGACAAGGCAGCACGTACCTGCACGGTCGCGCCCCGGTGCCTGGCCATCAGAGCCTGTAGCAGCCAGCGCCGGGTCGCCAGAGCACCGCTGGCCGGGCAGCCCAGGCTGGCGAGCTGGACTTCGGCGTCGTCAACGGCCGCCTGTTGCAGCAATGCGTATGCCTGCCACTGGCCAATCTCGCAGTCCCCGGGCTGCTGCCCCAAAAAAGTATCGAGCGTGCGCCAGGCCCAGAAGGCGTTGCCGTCGTCGAGGTAGGCTCGTGACAACCACAGGGTGAGCGGCCGTGAGCCGGGATGGCCCTGCAGCGCGGGTTTGAGCTGTTGGATGGCCGCGCGGGCCTCGCCGACCTCGATCAGCGCGCGCGCCTCCTGCGCGGCACAGATCTCGTCGTCGAGACCGGCACAGGGGGCTGCCTCCAGCCCGGGAGACAGACCAAGGATCGCCGCCACGGCGAACCACCCCCTCGATGGAAGCCAGCGCGGCGGTTTCACGGCCTGTCCCGGCAGCAGCGAAAGCCGGCGTACAGCGCCGACCAGGTCGCGTCGAAGTCGCAACGAAAGCGAGTCGCGGGCGAGCCGCAGTTGAAGGCGCCACCGCGCACCTGGTAGCCACCGCTGGGCGTGGTCACCACCTCCCACACGTTGCCGTTGACGTCGAGGGCTCCGGCCGCGCTGCTGCACTGCGGGAAAGCTCCAGTGGGAGCGACGTGATAGCACACGTGACAGCTCTCGAGGCTGTAGGGTTGGCTCAGGCCACAGATTTCGGGCGTGTAGCTGCTGGTGAGCTGGCTGCTGTAACCGCAGTTGCTGGCCGTGGGGCAGCTCGCCAGGCCGAGCACGTCGCAGCAGGCCTGGCAGTACGTCTCGACCGAGTTGCAGCGCCAGGCTTCGAAACCATTTCCGGTGGCATAGTCCGTCAAGCCTCCACCCGTGCACAGATCCAGCCACTCGTCGCTGCGGCACAGGCGCTTCCCGGCCGCCTGGCAAGCCGCCTCGAAGTCGAGATGGGCCTGGGTGCTCATGCTGCTCACGTACCAGGGCACCACACCGGCACGGCTGAAGGCACGGCCCGTCGCCGAACCCTGGTGGAGGGCCGTGGCGTCCTCGCGCGACGCCTCGTAGCGATCGATGCAGCTGGCACCCCAGGCCACCATGTCGTCGGGGCAAGGGCAGCCCGCATCCTCACTGCCGTCGCAGGCCCATGCGTCCTCCTGCGTGCTCGCGTGGTCACTGACCGCGTGGTCCGCCACACCCTGGTCCGGGGGCGAGGCGCGGTCCACCACGCGCAGGTCCGACGCGCTGGCGTCCTCGACCCCGAGGTGATCTGTGGCGCGCGCGTCGGCGATCGCCGCGCCGTCCACCACGCAGCCTCCCCCATCGGTCGGGCCCGCGTCCTCGCTCGTCGCGTCGCTGGTGCCCGCGTCGTGCACCACAATCCCGCGGGAACAGCAGCGAAAGCCGCGCGCCGAGGGCACCCAGCTTCCCGGCACGTAGTCGCAGCGGTGCAGCATGGCCGAGTCAGAGCAGTTGTAAGCGCCACCGCGCACCGTAGTGTCGTCGCCACCGGCCACGTGCTCCCACAGGTTGCCACTCAGGTCGAAGGCGCCCCAGGCATTGACACAGCGCTCGAAGTCGCCGGTCGATGCCAGGTGAAAGGAGGTGCGGCCAAAGGCGTCGATGCCGTTGCAGGCCGTGGGATCGTAGCGGTCGCCGTAGGGATAGTCCGTGTCCGCAGGGCCTCGGCAGGCAAGACGCCACTCATCGGCCGCACACAGACGCTTGCCAGCGGCAGCACAGGCCCCAGTGGCGGTGGCGTTGTCCGCGACCTGCCAGGGCAGCACACCGGCCACGCTCCTGGCAAAGGACTCATCGTCTCCGTCATCGACGGCCGTCGCATCGGTGCGCGAGGCCTCGTGTCTGTCCATGCAGAAGGCCCCGGCGATGGGAACCATGTCGTCGGGGCAACGGACCGTCGGCGATGGCCGCGGCCTGCAGCGGCCGTGGTCGCATGCGAACAAGGCACTGCAGTCGTCGTCGCTGCGGCACTCGACTCGGCAGCGCCCGTCGGCACCGCAGATGGCTGGCACAGCGCAATCAGCATCCTCGAAGCAGCGCGGATCCACACACGCGTTCCATGCAGCGGCGATCAACAGCACTCCCGTCGTCACCGAGGCGGCGCGGCGCACCGATCCGGACCTGGCGGGTGCTCGCAGCATGTCAGCGAGACTGTAGCCAAGTTCGCCCCGCATGGCACGCCGCGTCATGTGCCAGTAGCTTGATGGGAGTTCTTGCCTGGCGCCCCGCGCGCTCGCGGCGAAAGACGGCGTGCCAGGGTCACAGGATCAGCATGCAGTCGCCGTAAGAATAGAAGCGGTAGCCTGTGTCGACGGCGTGCCTGTAGGCAGAGAGGATGCGCTGCTGGCCGGCAAGGGCCATCACCAGCGCGATCAGCGTCGATCCTGGCAGGTGGAAGTTGGTGAGAAGCGCGTCCACGACCTGGAATCGGTAGCCCGGTGTAATGAACAGCTCGGTGCGGCCGCTTCCGGCGCGCACGCCACGCTGCCCATCCGCCGCGCTCTCGAGAGCTCGGGTCGAGGTGGTGCCCACCGCCACGACGCGTCTGCCAGCGGCCCTGGTCGAGGCCACGGCGCGCGCAACGGCGTCGCCAATGTGGTAGCGCTCCGCGCCCATCCTGTGGTCCGAGAGATCGTCGACGCGCACGGGCTGAAATGTACCTGGACCCACATGCAGGGTCAGCCGCGCGACCTGGACACCCCGGGCGTCGAGCCTGGCCAGGACCCCGTCGTCAAAGTGAAGGGCCGCGGTGGGAGCCGCCACGGCGCCTGGCTGCTTTGCGAACACGGTCTGATAGCGATACCTGTCGGCCGCGTCATCGGGCCGCGCGATGTAGGGCGGCAAGGGCACGTGGCCCTCGCGCTCGGCCACGGCGAGCACGTCGTCATCCAGGCACACACGCACACGGCCGTCGTCGGCGATCTCCTCGACCCGCGCCCGTGCCGTCTGCAGCCACAGTTCACTTCCCACGCGCAGCCGGCGCACGCCCTTGGCCAGGGTCCACCAGCACCGATCGTCGACGGGATCGGTGAGCAGCAACTCGACCTGGCCACCGCTGGGCTTGCGCGCCAGCAGGCGTGCGGGGATGACGCGCGTGTCGTTGACCACGAGCAGGTCACCCGTCTCGAGCAGTTCGGGCAATTCGACAAAAGCCCTGTCCTCGTCGACACCGTCGCGACGCAACAGCAGCATCCGCGAGGCACTGCGCTGATCCAGGGGACGCGCCGCGATGCGGTCCGCGGGAAGATCGTAGTGCAGTTCGTCGGTCTTCATGCGTGTCCATCATGGCCGGATTCCGGACAGCGGCGTCGTGCGCCGGGCTCCGGGCTGGCAGCGGATGCCTCAGTACATGCGCAGGATCTTGGTGCGCGGGTAGTAGTGCAGCAGGATCTTGTCGTAGCTGCGACCCTTGACGGCCATGCCGCGGGCGCCCCACTGGCACAGACCCACTCCATGACCCGAGCCTTGCCCCTCGACGACCAGATCCTTGCCATCGATCCGGGCCTCGAACATGCGGCTCTTGATCACGGTGTAGCCAACCAGGCGCCGCAGGTCCTCACCAGACAGGCGGACCTCACCGCGGTCGGTGTCGAGGACCAGCTGGTCCACGCGTCGGGTCGAGGTCCGTTTTGTGATGCGCAGGGCGTCGATGCGCTGAACCTTGATGCGCGCGCCACGCAGAGCCGCCGCGACCTGGGACAGGGGGATGCGCGCCCGGTACTTCGCCGCCGGACAATCCGAGTCGAAGCCACAGGCGACGCCCGGGAGGTAGGGCAGCGCATTGCCCCAACCCTCGCGGGACGATTCCGTGTGCCCCGCACAGCAGGAGTGAAAGTATGTGCGGGCGGGCCGCCGATGATAGGTCAGGACCTCACCGTAAGTGGCGCGCGCGGCTTCCACCGCAGTAGGCGCCATGCGCCCTGCCCCACCATACACCTGGTCAATGACGCCGGCCTCCATGTGGTAGGGCCGATCCGGTGCGTTGAACTTGCGATGCACGGCGAAGGTGCGCGTCGCCACGGCCTGGGCCTTGAGGGCCTCAGCCGGCCACGAGGGCGGCATCTCCGACGACACCGTGGCGGCCACGTAGGCCTCGATGGGGACCTCGTGCACGACCAGAAGGCGCGGTCGTCCTCCCCGCCTCTCGAGATGCAGCTCGACCTGGCGCTCGAGGCTGTGATTGCGCAGCACCAGCACGCCGCGGCTCAGCACCCGCAGGTGGTCACTCGCCACGACCTTGCCATTGACCCGGATACCCGCATCGGCTGGACCGACGCGCACCGGACTGCCCTGGGCGATCATCTCTCCGGACGCCGGATCACTCACCACGAGCTCGGGTCCCGAGATCGCGATGTCGCTCTCGGCACGGTCCACCGCAATGCGCAGCATCTCCTCGGCCAGTGCGCTGCTCCCCGGCCCACATGCCAGGACGAGAACGGCCCACGCCAGGAGCGGCGATCCACGCCGGTTCGCCATGTGCACGACCTCCTGCTACTGACCTTATGACCCCGGCCACGGGCCGGCAATGCAGCACGCAGGGGCCTCGATCCTGCCTTCTTGTTGCGCCAGCCACACCCACAGCGACGCACAGGTCACATCGAAGGCGCGAATATGCTCTCGGTGTTTTTCGTTGCCTCTTTCAGTCATCAGGTTCTTTATGGGTCCGACGCCACCTGTTGGCGCTCCAGCACCGCCACCACGAGGCTTTTCATGCAACTCATCTGCGTGTCCCGGGGAACCTATTCCGGTGGTCGCCGGCTTGCGGAGAACCTCGCGGCCAAGCTAGGGCACAGCTGCCTGTCCCGCGAGGACCTCAGTGACGCGGCCACCTCGGCGGGTATTGCCGTCGGCAAGCTGGAGATGGCGGTGCTGCGCAAGCGGCCACTCAACGACTGGCTGAGCATCGAGAAGGAACGCTTCAAGGCCTTCGTCGCGGCAACCCTGGCCGACCGCGCCATGAAGGGAGGTCTTGTTTACCACGGTCGCCACGCGCACCTGCAGCTACCCGGGGTCAACCACGTGCTGCGCGTGCGTGCGATCATGGACGCCGAGATGCGCGTGGCCCTGACCATGCAGCGACTGGGCATTCCGCGCGACAAGGCCAAGCTCTACAACGAGGAGATCGACGACGATCGCGCGCGCTACATGCGCACCATGTACGGGGTCGACTGGGAGGATCCCGCCAACTACGACATGGTCCTCAACCTGTCGCACGTCAACGTCGACAATGGCGCCGCTGCCCTGCTGGGTATGGCGCAGCTTCCCGAGTTCCAGTCCACACCCGCCAGCGAGCGCGCGCTCAAGGACATCTCCCTGGCTGCGCACTGCCGCCTCGCCATCGCCGACCATCCACCGACCCGGCTGGCAGACGTGCAGGTTCGCGCCAGCAATAGCCGGGTCCTGGTGACCTACCTGCCACGACAGCAGGCGCTGGCCATCCCCCTGCAACAGGTCCTGGCCAAGGTGGACGGCATCCGCGAGCTGGTCTGCACCAAGGCGGCCACGAACATCCTGTGGATTCAGGAACAGCACGACGCCAGCCACGAGACCCTGGAACAAATCCTCGACCTGGCCTCGCGCTGGGACGCCGCGGTCGAGTTGCTGCAGCTCACCGAGTCCTGCACCCCGACCCTGCAGCCCGCCGAGGACCCGGAGGTGATGCTGCTGGGCGCCGTGCAGCAGACCGCGGACCGCGAAGGCCACGCAGGCATTCTCGACGACTCGGCCCATGTGGACCGCTCCGAGGACACCGAGAACGCGCGCCGCAGCATGGAGCAGCTCATCACCGCGGGCCGGGCCGGTGGCCACCGACGCGTCGGCGGCGGACCCAAGGAGCTGCTCGCCAGCATCGACCGCACCGCGGCTTACAGCCTGGTCGTGGTCGGCGATGTGTTCCTGTGCAAGGGTGCCTCGGTGCGCAAGCGGCTGACGCAGGAGCTGATCGGGTTCCTGAGCGACAAGCTCGGCACGCCGGTGGTGGGCAGCGAGGAACTCAGGGAGCAGTACGCCTTTGGCGCCCGGCAGTGGTTCGAGCTGGTGCTGTTCGGCGGCATCTCGGCGCTGACCTTCGGTCTCATCATCAGCAACCAGTCCGCGGTGCTCAGCTTCATGAGCGAACCCGGCACCCTGCACCACGTCCTGAGCACGCTGTGCCTCCTCGTGATCGCGCCCGTGTTTGCCTACCTGTATGGCAACTTCGCGCGCTACTTGCTGAGGCTGCTCAGGTTCGAGTGAGCCGGACGGCGACCGCCAGCGGGTTGCAGGTTCCCATCTCAGAGGTCCCCCATGACACAGTTTCTCGTCGGCAACTTCATCACCATCGACATCTGGTCCATGGTCCAGGTCGTGGTGCTCGGTTTCGTCGGTGGCATCCTGAGTGGATTCATCGGCAGCGGCGGCGCGTTCTTCATGACCCCGGGCATGATGAACCTGGGGGTGCCCGGACCCATCGCCGTGGCCTCGAACATCACCCACAAGTTCGGCAAGGCCCTGATCGGCCAAAAACGCCATGGGGAGATGGGCCACGTCGACAAGAAGCTGGCCGCCTTCATGCTGCTGACGGCTGCGGCAGGCATCAACCTGGCCGTGTTCGTGATGAAACAATTGTTCAACAGCGGCGATTCGCACGGCTCGGGCGGCGGCGCGGCCAGCAACCTGTACATCAGCCTTGTCTTCGTCATCGTGCTGGCGGTGGTATCCCTCTCGATGCTGCGCGACATCGTGGCATCCCGCGCCACCGAGGAAGCCAAGCCCTCCCGCAAGATCGTCGACTTCCTGTCCAGGCTGCGCCTGCACCCCATGATTCACTTCCCGGTGGCCGACGTCACGGTGTCGCTGTGGGTGGTACTGATCTGCGGGCTGGGAACGGGCTACCTGGCGGGCACCATCGGCGTCGGAGGCTTCGTCGGCGTGCCGGCCATGATCTACGTGTTTGGCGTATCGGCCCAGGTCGCCGCCGGGACCGAACTGTTCCTGGCCATGTTCATGGGGGCCTACGGCGCCATCAATTACGGCTTTCAGGGCATGGTGGACGTGCGCATGGTGCTGCTGTTGTTCATGGGCTCGCTGTTTGGCGTGCACCTGGGCGCTTACGGGACCAAGGTCGTGCGCGAGGTGGTGATCCGCCTGGCCACGTCCTGCATCATCATCCTGTGCGTGTTCAGCCGCGGCATCGCCATCCCCGTGTACCTGCGCGAGCTGGGGTACCTGCACTACGACCCTGCCTGGGATGCCCCGCTGCAACTCGCCAGCAAGGGTCTGCTCTACGCCAGCGGCATCTCGGGCGCGGGGACCATCATGTTCTTCGTCATCAAGGCCTACCTGGCACGGCGCCGGGTGCAGGCGTCCCTGGTGGCGGACAAAGACCACGCCGTGGCGACCTAGAAGGCCACGCCAGCGTCGGACAGACCGGAGGGGACATGCCCATCATCACCATCTCGCGGGGTGCCAAGAGCGGCGGCATCGCCCTGGCCAACGAGCTGGCCAAGCGCCTGGGATACAGGTGCCTGAGTCGGGAGATCATCCTCGAGAGCGCGCGCACCTACAACATCGAGGAGGAGGTGCTGCAGGCCGAGCTGAACGAAGTCCCAAGCCTGTGGCAGCGTCTGACGCGCGAACGTGCCCGGTACCTGATCTTCGTGCGCTGTGCCCTGCTGCAAGCCGCCAAGCAGGACAGGCTGATCTACCATGGCCACGCTGGCCAGTTCTTCCTCGATGGGATCCGCCATGTGCTCAAGGTGCGTATCGTGGCGCCTCAGGATCAGCGAGTCCGTGCGGTCATCGATGAGCAAGGCCTGGATCGCGAACAGGCGCTGCAGCACATCGACGGGGTCGACGCGACCCGCAAGCGCTGGGTCAAGCTGCTCTATGACAAGGACTGGAGCGACCCGGGCCTGTACGACCTCACCATCAACCTGGCTTCCATGAGTCTCAAGGGCGCCGCCGACATCGTCTGTCACGCTGTCGATCGCCCGGACTTCGAAGCCACCCCGGAGTCGTTGCAGCAGGTGCAGGACATGTCCCTGGAATGCGAGGTGCGCGCAGCTCTGAGCTCCGACGACAGGCTGTGGGACCTGCCACTGCAGGTGAGCGCAGGAGATGGCAGCGTGCGGGTGAGCGGGACAGTCAAGAACAACGAGATCCGGGCAGCCATCGAGGAGCTGGTGGGCCATGTCAAGGGAGTGCAGAAGTCCCTGGTCGAGCTCAGCCTGTTGACCGATCCGGTTCCGGGGGGAGGTGCGGCGGCGCGAGATTGATCGAGCCGTCTCTCCGCTCGAGTTCGGCGGGCACCGGGACGAAGGGCAAGTGCACGGTGAAGGTCGTGCCCCCGCCGAGGGTGCTCGCCACGTCGATGCTTCCGCCGTGCTGACTGACGATACCCTGGCTCACTGCGAGCCCCAGGCCCGTGCCCTGACCCGTGGGTTTGGTGGAGAAGAAGGGGTCGAAGATCGACCGCAACAGGTGCGGTGCAATGCCACACCCGCTGTCGCGAACCTCGATGGACAAGAAATTGAGCTCGTCTTCCTCGCGGGCCGAGATCCAGAGCTGGCCACCTCGCGGCATCGCATCAATGGCATTGAGGATCAGGTTCAGGAACACCTGAACCAGCAGGTTGCGATCCCCGGCGATGGGAGGCAAGTGCTCGGCAACCGCGAGCGTGAGCTTGATCTTGCTGATGCGCACCTGGTTGCTGGCCAGGCGCACCACCTCGTCGAGCAGGACCGCGATCTTGAGCTGCTCGACCTTGGCCTCGGTCTCCCGGGCAAAATCCAGCAGGTTCTTGACGATGCTGCGTGCCCGCTCCGCCTGCTCGGTCAGCTCGTCCACCATCTCCAGCTTGGCGACGTCGCCCATCTTGAGCCAGTCCTCCTTGAGCATCTCCGAGGTGAGCATGATGTTGTTGAGAGGGTTGTTGAGCTCGTGGGCCACGCCAGCGGTCAGGTTGCCCACGGCCCGGATCTTGTGCGACTCGACCAGGATGCGCTGCCGCTTCTCGAGCTCGTACATCATGTGGTTGAGCGCGATGGCCACGTTGGAGAACTCGTCCTTGTAGCGCCGCGCCGGCAGGATGGGAGTGGAATCCCCGCTAGCAAAGCGCTGGGTCGCTTCCATCAGGCGTTGTAGCCGCGACAGGATGTGCCGGTACACGTGCACACCCAGGTAGACGCAGACCGTGAGCAGCACCAGGAACTGCACGATGGCCGCACGCCGGGTCAGCGTGATCAGGGCTGAGATCTGCGCGCGCTCGGACTCGTCGATACGGAACGCGTGCTCGAGCATCTTGGACCCGTGATCGCGCAGGTCGGTGACCTGGGTCCGCGCCTCCAGGGTGTCGGCGCTGTCGTGCAGGCCCTGGGTGACCAGGATCTGGTCGACCAGCGCGCGGTAGATGTGCAGTTCCTGCCGCAGCCGCTTCAGCTCGTCTGCCCCGACCACCGGCCGGATATCACCGGACGCCTTCTGCAGCATCTCATCGGCCCGCTGCACGTGCTGCACCACGTAGCCGATATCCGTGTGGTAGAGGAAAAAATTCTTCTCGTAGCGCCGTGCCTCCTGGAGTTCGTGCGTGAACATCTCGGTGATGGTGACGATCTCGACGCTGTGCTCGATCTTGGTCAGGATGAACCAGTTGGTGACCGAGACCCCGGCGGTGATGATGGACACCAGGGCGAACAGCAGGGTCAGGCGCGCTTTGATGGTGAACCGTGGCCGCTGCAAGAGCAGGGCGCGCACCTTGCTCTCCTGATCAGGATCACCCGGGTTGCCAGGGGGTCGGACCAGCTGCTCGCCAAGGATATCTGACAGGGGCGCAGGCCGGCTGGCTGCGGGTTCGCTGCACTCAGCGGGCGGCATCTACCTGCAGTGCCTGCTCGGCCTTGGTGAGGATCTCGCGAAGATCCGCGGGCCGGAAGGGTTTGGAAAGAAAATCAAAGGCGCCCTTGAGGGTGGCCTCGCGGGCCAGCTCCATGGTGGCGTAGCCCGTGATCATGATGACCTTGGTGTTCTCGTTCTTGCCCACCACCGCGCCGAGCACCTCCATGCCGTCGATCTCGTCCATGCGAATGTCGGTGACCACGACGTCGAAGCGCTTGGCTGCAATGCGCTCGACCGCGCTGCGACTGTCCACGAAGGTCTCGACGGTGTGGCCGTCATTCTCGAGCGCCTGCTGCAGCCGGCGGCACACCACGATTTCGTCGTCGATGATGCAGATATCGAGCGCGCGCTTGCCCATGCCCTTCTCCCTTGCCTGCCGCGGAGCCATCCCGCTTGAGTTTCCGCAGCGAGAACACACGCATGGCATAAATGCACGCTGCGGCCGAATGCACAACACTCTAAGATGTTCTTGGGATTGCTCGAGGCAGCAGAACAACGTTGCTGCTGGGGGCCCGGGCGGCCCCGGCACTCGCAGACCAGCTCTCCACCCCGGGCACAGCGCCGGTTGACCACCGGGCCACCCGCGGGATAAACGGGGAACCCGCCGTCCCCGTCGACGGCACTGCCGCGCGGCCAGATCCGCGCCGAGGAACCTCATGCGTTACAGCACCATGCTGATACCCACCACCAAGGAAATTCCGGCCGATGCCCAGGTGCTCAGCCACCAGCTCATGCTGCGAGCGGGCTACATCCGCAAGCTGGCCGCGGGGATCTACAACTACCTGCCGCTGGGTCTGCGCGTGCTGCGCAAGATCGAGAACATCATTCGCGACGAGATGGACCGCGCCGGTGCCCAGGAGCTGCTGATGCCCGCCGTGCAGCCCGCCGAGCTGTGGCAGGAGAGCGGGCGCTGGGCCAAGTACGGCCCCGAGCTGCTGCGGTTCAAGGATCGCAAGGGCACCGACTACTGCATGGGCCCGACCCACGAGGAAGTGATCACGGCCCTGGTCCGCGACGAGCTGCGGTCCTACAAGCAGCTGCCCTGGAACCTGTACCAGATCCAGAGCAAGTTCCGCGACGAGGTGCGGCCGCGCTTCGGCCTGATGCGGGGTCGCGAGTTCATCATGAAGGACGCCTATTCCTTTGATGTCGACGAGACGTCGTCGCTGAAATCCTACGATCGGATGTATGAGACCTACGGCAAGATCTTCGACCGCTGCGGGCTGAGCTACCGCGCGGTCGAGGCCGACACCGGAGCCATAGGCGGCAATCGATCGCACGAGTTTCAGGTGCTGGCGCAGAGTGGCGAAGACGCCATCGTCGCCTGCACAGGGTGTTCGTACGCCGCCAATGTCGAGAAGGCCGAGATCGGTCCCGGCCCGGATCCCGCCGCTGCAGCCCAGGCCGCGCTGGCCAAGGTCGACACGCCAGACAAACGCACCATCGACGAGGTCGCGGGCTTTCTCAAGGTGACTCCCCAGCAGCTCATCAAGACCCTGATCTTCGTCGTCGACGGCAAGCCCGTGGCGGCACTGTGCCGTGGCGATCACGACATCAACGAGATCAAGCTGCGCGCCCACCTCAAGGCCGACGAGGCCACCCTCGCCGACGATGCGACCATTGCCAGGGTGACCGGCGCCCCCACGGGCTTCGCGGGCCCCGTGGGCCTGGACCTACCCATCGTCGCCGATCAGGCCCTGCGCGGCCTCGAGGGCCTCGTGTGTGGAGCCAACGCCAAGGACACCCACTACACAGGAGTTTCCTTTGCCCGCGATCTGGCTACCGCGTCCCTGGGAGACCTGCGCACGGCAGCAGCCGGGGACCCGTGCGGTCGCTGTGGCGGCGTGTTCGAGGCGCACCGGGGCATCGAGGTGGGTCAGGTTTTCTACCTGGGCACCAAGTACTCCTCAGCGATGAAGTGCGGCTTCCTCGACGAGGCGGGTGCCGAGAAGCCGGCCATCATGGGCTGCTATGGCATCGGGGTGAGCCGCACCGCAGCCGCGGCCATCGAGCAGAACCACGATGCAGATGGCATCGTGTGGCCCATGGCCATCGCGCCCTTCCACATCGTGTTGCTGCGCCTGGGGCCCCAGCCCGAGGTGAAGCAGGCCTGCGACGACGCCTACCAGGCCCTGCTCGCCCAGGGGCTCGAGGTGCTCTACGACGATCGCGATGAGCGCCCCGGGGTCAAGTTCAAGGACGCCGACTTGCTGGGGATTCCCATCCGCGTCGCGATCGGGCAAAAGGGTGTTCAGGGCGGCTTTGCCGAGTGGCGGCCGCGCCGGGACAAGCAGATGCAGGAGGTGCCGCTGGCCGAGCTGGCGGCGTTTGCGCGGCGCGCCGTGGACCTTGCACTGGCGGGCAGCGCGGGGGGAAGCTCGACGTGACCCAGGAGCGCGCGGTCCAGGACCAGACCAGCTTCGACCTCACCATCCCCCGGGCCGTGGCGCAGCGCCTGCAGCTCGAAGACAGCCACCTGATGCTACGCCATCGCGTCGGCGAGCAGCCCAGGGTCCTGCTGGGTGACCTGACCTTCACCAGCGTGCCCGAGGTGCTGACCATCGTCAACGCGGGCAAGAGGACCGGAGAGCTGGTCCTGCAGTTCGACGTGGCGCGCAAGACCCTGAGCTTTGTCGACGGTGAGGTCGTCGCGGTGCAGACCAACGTCCCCGATGACAGGCTGGGGGAGGTGATGTGGCGCCAGGGCATCATCACGCTGGATCAGCTGATGATCGCCACCGACCAGCTCTCCACGGGTAAGCGGCTGGGCCGCCTGCTCATCGATAGCGGTTTCATCGGGACACCACAGCTCTACCAGGGGCTCCGCGCCCAGGTGCGAGAAGTCCTGCTCAGCGTCTTCCACTTCCGAGGAGGCATGTTCTGTTTTGTCGGACACATGCCGCAGCTGATGACCCCACTCAGCCTCGAGGAGAGCACCGAGAGCCTGATCCTGGCCGGTGTGCACCAGCTCGACGAACTCAATCGCATGCGGCGGCAGGTCGGCAGCCTGGATGCGGAGGTGGCAGCGGTGTCACCGCAGCCGAAGGGCAAGCTGCGGGACATCGAGGAGGCCGTGATCCAGCTCCTGGCAAGCGCGCGCAAGCCACTGACCATCCGGGTGGTCCTCGAGCGCTGTCACCTGGGCGAGTTTCAGGGGCTCAAGGCCGTCGTCGAGTTGCTGCGCCTGCAGCGCATCGAACGCAGCCGTGTGCCCGAGCCCAGCAGCGCCCGGACGGCACGGACCGACAACATCCAGCTCGCGGTGAACGTGATCAATACACTCACCCGCGTGCTCCACGACGAGTGTCAAGGCGCGGATCAGTGGGTGCGTCTGTACCTCGACGACCTCGAGATCGCGGGTCAACCGATGTTCAGGTTGCAGCCTCCGGCGGACCGCTGCCAGCTGGATGCCACGGCCCTGCGCGAGCGGGCCCAGGCCCTGGCTCCCACGGCGGTCGACGAGCTGGCAGGTGTGCTACGCGACGCCATCGACTTCGCCATGTTCCAGGTCTCCGAGACCCTGGATACCGATCGTGCAGGCGAGATCTTCCTGGAAGTCTCGCCCCTGCTGACCGGCGCCAGGGCGCGCTAGTCAGCACAAGCTCCAAAAATTCGTTACACTTCAGGCCAATCAACCTGGGTGGATGGTCAGGATGCCTGGACGCACACCTCTCTCGTCTGCGCTTGGCGTGCTCACCCTGGCTGCGATCCAGGCGTGTACGCCGCCTGTGCTCGATCGGTGCACCACGGCAACCGAATGCCCGCCTGGGTTCACCTGCCAGGGGGGGGCCTGCGTTCGCCCCTCGACCCTCGACGCCTCGGTGGATGCAGCGGTCCAGGACGTGACCTCCGGACCCGACTCGCGCATCGTCGACAGCAGCGGCGCCGACCTCGAGCAGGACGGTGGCTCACCTGGCGATGGCAACGAGCCCGACGCTCAAGCCACCGATACCCGTCCAGCGGACACCGTCTCTTTCGACTCGAGGCTTTCTGACGTCAACACTTCGGACCTGGGCATCCCCGACGCCAGCGCGACAGATCAGGACCTCCACGACCAAGCCACGACGGATCACGGCGCCGGTGAGGCCGCCATGACCGATGCCAGCGTCACCGACCTTGCGTTGGCAGACACCGCGGAACCAGATGCGACTGTGCCATGCACCCTCAGCTGTCCAGTCCATCAGCACTGCGAGAACCAGGGCGACAGTCCCGTGTGCGTGTGTGACGCTACCTCCCCAGACAGGGACAGCGACGGGATCGCGGACCTGTGCGACGCCTGTCCCCTCGACCCCGGCAATGATGGGGACGGTGATGGGCTGTGTGGCGACGTCGACAGCTGCCCCTCCACCTTCAACCCTGGCCAGGCCGACCTGGACCTGGATGGCCTGGGCGACGCCTGCGACGCCAACCCCTCGGTCTTCTACGCCAACTACGTGGTCGACACGCTGCCCTCGGCCGCGGGGAGCGAGCGCCACACCTCGCTGGTCAGCGACGGTGTCAGCTTGTGGCATTTCACGCGGCAGGGCGGACGCCTGTTCTCGTCCTTTACCGGTGCCACGGACAGCTGGACCGAGCACACCGCGCTGCAGGCTGGCACCTACGCCAATTCAGCGGGGATCAACATGTTCGACGGCGCCATGGCCTACGATGCAGCGAATCGCCGACTCTTGCTCGCGCGCTGGGCCTGGTGGGAGATTGCCGCGACCTACCCCTGGGACAAGGAGCGCCTGGTCGTCTACGACATCGATGGCACGGGGTGGCACATCGAAGCGACGGCGGCTGCCGCCAACACCACCCACGCACTCACGATCGCGGGAAACTATCTGTGGGGCATCTGGGCTTCGGGAGACAAGCCCCTGATCCGCACTGCCCTCTCGACGTTCCCTCTGTACAACGAGCAGCGCTCGGCGCCCGCTGGCCTCGCCGGGGCCGACCCGGACTGGCTCTCGCGCTGCGCCCAGCTCGTCGCGGTGGAGGGGGACCTGTACGGCATCAAGAACGACAGGGTCGCTGCGGCCGGCGACGGGGACAGGCTGTTCCGCTTCGCACCGGGCAACTTCACTCCCAACGGCACGACCACCGTCGAGGATCTGGGTCCGCTTCCCTTCGAGGTTGGCCAGGGCGCGGCGCTGGTGTTGCTGCCCGCGGGATGGGCAGGCGTAGGCATCAAGGGTGGCTTGTTCATCATCGCTGGCGAGGAGAGCTCCAACCTCGAGGGCAGCGGCACACCGAGCCGCAAGTTCGCTGTCCTCGATATCGAGAGCCTGCACATGTCGCCCGTGCAACTCTTCCCTTCGGCCGCAGGCTACGGCACCAGCGCGACCTTTCACAATGGCACGGTGGTGATCCGGGCAGGCCTGTCGAGCACAGACCGGACCCTGTGGACGCTGGTCCCGCAGTCCTGACCCGCGCTAGCCGGCCACGCCCATGCCGCTCCAGGTCCGGGTCAGCTTGACCACAGCGACCTTGGGGTGCTTTCGAAATCGCGACAGCGAGAGCAGCAGGCCGTTCCAGTGCTCGTCGAGGCCAGGTCGGCTGATCTGATCGCACAGGTCGCCCAGCACGATGATCTTGGCTCCGGGACCCTTGCGTCCAACGAAGGCATCCATGACATGCGGGTACTCGTTCTGGCATTCGTCGCGGATGGTGTAGCCGGTGAAGGTCATGCTGTGGATACGCTCCGGCGACACCAGGTCGAAGGGCGCCTTGTCGGGGAGCGTGATGGTGCGCGTGAGCACATCCCGCCAGTCCTCACCGCCAGAGATGCTGGATTTCTGGCGCCTGTCCATGAAGGGCTTGAGCATCTCCTCGAAGGGCACCACGCCGATGCTCAGCTCGCCGAAGGCGCTCTTGAAGTGGGCATACTCACCCAGCAGGTCGTCCTGGCGAATGCCGTCGGGCAGCCCGGACTTGATGAGCCGGATCTGCTTCTCCATGGGCAGCTTCTTGCGCCGGGTCAGGCCGCGACCGAACACCCGGGTCTGGGCACCGACCAGGGCGAGGATGGTCTTGCCGCACTGCCGGGGGCCGATGACGAAGGCCAGTTCGATGTCGTCGTCGAGCAGGATATCCAGGGCCAGCAATTGCTGCAGGTCAAAGGGGTGCGCCGGCGACCAGATGGGTTCGACCTCCTTGCGGATCGCCTCCAGATCCACAGGCACGAAGCGCGCCGCGTCGTAGTGCATGCGAAAGGCGCGCACGCGGTCGGTCGGGTCTGCCCTGCCCTCCTCGAGATCCATCAGGGTCAGGAACTGGTTGGGAATGGGATCGCTGCCCACGATGCGGATGTAGTCGTCGACCTCCAGGAAGTGCGAGATCTGGACGTCCGCGCCAAACTCGCCCGGCGTCACTGTCCGCTGCTCCTGGATGGCCGCGCTCAGTGCCGCGAAGGCGTCCGGATCGGACAGGCTGTCCACCTTGACCTGATAGTCATTCGCGATACGTGCGCTCAGCTCACCCAGACGCGGGGTCTCGAACACGTAGCCGTTGAGTTCGAGTTCGGCCTGGGCCTCGCGCAGGGTCGCCACGACGCGCAGGGACGCGGCCGAGTCCCGCGCGTTCAGACGGGGGTCGTCGCCGAACATCACCCGCAGCTGTTCCTCGGCGCTCTGCACCATGGCCACCAGGTCGCTCTCGGCCACGTCGAGAAAGCACACGTCCACGCGAGGGTCGACGGCGACGATGGCGTCGTAGCGGAGGTGCAGATGCAGCACGAAGGCGTTGAATTCCTGAATCTGCTGGGTCCACAGGCGCTCGATCTCGGGGCGGTGTCCGAGCACCTGGGCAAAGCGCCGTTCATCGATGATGCGCTTGTAGGCGCGGGGGATGGTGACCAGCAAGCAGGCGCGTGGATTCTCGGGAGGCAGGAACAGGCTGGTTCCACGACACAGCAGAGTGTCGAGCGTGGGCAGCACGATCTGGGTATAGCGGTCGATGCCGCTGAGGTTCCGCCGTGGTCTGGTCATGGTCCCACCACGGTCCGGCGCACGCGCGGATATTCCTTTTCGAGTGTGCGCACCGAGTCGCGATCGAACTCGATGTCGGCACCGCCGACGATGTAGGATTTCTTCTCATCCACGAAGCTGTGCGTCACCCGCACCGCATCGCGCAGGGCACGCCCCAGCTCCCGGGCCTGGTTTCTGAAATCTGCCGACAGACCGGTCGAGGCCGCGGCCAGCAGGCGCTCGCGCAGGTGATGAAAGAAGGAACTCGGGGGGTTCTGCTGCTTCTTTTTGAGCAGGGTGCGGGCTTCGGTCACGTCCTGGGCGACCGTGAGCTCGGCCGCGGCTTCGAGGTCCATGCCGCCCCTGGTCATGCGCTCTATCCTCTGGATAACCGTCTCGATGGCACCGGCGAAGCGCACCATCTCCTCGATGTGCTGCCGCCTCTCGTCGCGAGTGGTCGGCGTGAATTCCGCACTGGCGCGGATCAAGCTGGTGCAGGTCAAGATGTAGCGGTGCTCGTAGTTGGGCAGGTTGCGCTTGAGCTTCTCGGACATGTAGCCCAGCGAGTGAACCTTGAGCCCGCGATCTGCTTTCGCCCTGCGCGCCATTCCTTTTTCACCTCGATGCCGCTGCCCGCTCCTTAGCGCCGCATGTCCTGCATCCTAGGGAGCGGACCGCGTGGAGGTCAAACCTGGCGGGCGCGAAGCACGCATCGACGTCGACCCTGTGACCTGGCAGCATCCGGTCTCGGTTGCGGTCCGCCGATCACCGGCAGGAGGGGTCCATGACCGAGGATCTGGATCACGATGGGACGTCCGCACCACGCCCGCGCCAGCAGCGGCTATGGTGGATCGCCCTGGGCACCCTGTGGCTGTTCTTCGTCCCCCTGTCCCTGGCTGTGGGCGCCGGCATAGGCTCGTTCTTCTACATCACCAAGCAGCTGACAGCTCCGGTGGTGTGCCCCTCGGAGACGCGGAGCGCCTACGTGGTGGCCCACGTCTACGACGTGAACGACGGCACGTCCTGGGACACCTGGCTGTACTGTGAGGATGCACAGGGCACGCGCCACAGGCAGGACTGGTTCGCCGTGGCCGGGACCCTGGCCGGCTTCACCTTCGCCACCCTGGCGCTGGTCAGCTTGTTCTTCACGCTGGCCGTGCGCGTCCGCGCGATCCGCGGGCTGGCCTCGACGCTGGGACTGGTTGCCGTGGCCGCGGCGCTGGTGCTTGCGATCGCGCCCATCGTCGTGGCACCGGGCTGTGGCACCATGCGCCGGGAGGCCTTCGACGCCAGCGGCGGCGAGTACCTGTCCGGTCGCGGTCCGCAGTTGCTTCGTCAGCAGATCCTGTCCCAGCTCGCGTACACCCCGCAGCTGTCATCGCTGTCCATGTCGGGGGTGTATGCGGTGCTCGAGGTCCAGAATCCGCAGAACCCACGCTTTCTCGACAAGTACGTGCTGAGGCAGGGCGATCTCGAGGGGCCCGAGGCGGTGCGAGATCCCTCCCCTCGCAAGTTCGCCCACCTGTTCCAGCTCGACGAGGTCCCCCTCGACGCTCTGCCGGGCATGGTGGAGCAGTGCGCAGCCCAGGTCGGCAAGCCACTGGACCGCCTGTGGCTGGGCATGGACGCCGAGCCCGGTGAGCTCGTGATCCGGGTGAGCTGCAACAACGCCCGGCTCTCGGCCAACCTGCAGTTTGACGGGACGGGTCAATTGCATGGCGCTCGGGGCGCGGGATCTCTGCCCTCGGACTGAGCCCGCATCGGGACCGCAGGATCACTCGCCCACGTGCTCCCGGATGGCGTCGAGAAAGACCTGTCCGTAGCGCCGCAGCTTGGCCTGGCCAACGCCACTGATCTCGAGCATCTCGTCGAGAGAGGCGGGTTTACGCTGCGCCAGTTCGTGCAGGGTCCTGTCGTGAAAGATCACGTAGGGCGGCACCCCCTGGGTGCTGGCCAGCGCTCGCCGCAGCGCCCTCAACGAATCCCACAGCGACGCATCCTCGGGACCGCTCGCCGCCTCGGGTGCTCGTCGCGATCGACGCGATCGGCGCGCAGGCTCTGCGAGGTCTCGCCGCAGCAGCACGGGGTCGTCTCCCGCGAGGACGGGGCGAGCGTCCTTTTCGAACAGCAAGGCGCCAAAACCCTCGACATCTACGCGAAGCAAGCCGCGCGCGATCAGCTGCCTGTACACCGAGCGCCACTGTTTCTCGTCCAGATCTCGCCCCACACCGAAGGTGCGAATCCGGTCGTGACCGTGTCGCTGCACCTTGTCGCCAGGTCGACCGATCAGCACATCGATCAGGTGCTGCACACCGAAGCGCTGCCCCGTCCGCAGCACGCAGCTCAGGGCCTTCTGCGCGGCCTCCGTGGCATCCCAGGTATCGACCGGTTGCAGACAGGTATCGCAGTTCGAGCAGCGCTGGGGCGCCCGCTCACCGAAGTAGTCGAGCAGCGCGTGACGTCGACAGGTGGTGAGTTCACACAGGCCCAGCAGCGCATCCAGCTTGTGGCGCTCGACGCGCTTGAAGCTCTCGTCAGCTTGTGATTTCTCGATGAGCTGCCTGAGCAAGATCACGTCTTGCAGTCCGTACACCATCCACGCCGTGGCGGGCAGCCCATCGCGGCCGGCGCGTCCTGTCTCCTGGTAGTAGGCCTCGACGCTCTTGGGCAGGTCCAGGTGCGCCACGAAGCGCAGGTCGGGCTTGTCGATGCCCATGCCGAAGGCGATGGTGGCGACGACCACCACCCCATCCTCGCGGGCAAAGCGCTCCTGGTGGCGCCGCCGCACCTCGGCGTCGAGGCCCGCGTGATAGGGCACGGCATCCACGCCCTGGCGCACCAGCCAGGCCGCGGTGTCCTCGACCTTCCTGCGCGTCATGGCGTACACGATGCCGCTGTGGCCCGAATGCTCGTCCTGCAAGAAGCGCCACAATTGCTGCCGCGGTTCCGACTTGAGGGCAATGCGGTACTGGATGTTGGGCCGGTCAAAGGAGCTGACGAACAGGCGCGCACCGTCGAGGCCCAGCCGCACCACGATCTCACGGCGCGTCAGCTCGTCGGCCGTCGCCGTCAGGGCGATGCGCGGCACGCCCGGGAAGCGCTGACCCAGGATATCCAGGGCCAGGTAGTCGGCCCTGAAGTCGTGTCCCCACTGTGACACGCAGTGCGCCTCGTCGATGGCGAACAGGGCGAGCTCGCTGCGCGCGAGCAGATCCAGGGTTCGTTCCTGGGTCAGGCGCTCGGGGGCCAGGTACAGCAGGTCCAGCTCGCCGTCGATGAGCTGCCTCTCGACCGCTCGCGCCTCGGCAGCTGACAGCGACGAGTTGAGTCGCGCCGCGCGCACCCCGACCTGGGCCAGGGCGTCGACCTGGTCCTGCATCAGGGCAATCAGGGGTGAGATGACGATGCCGGTGCCCGGACGGATCAGCGAGGGGATCTGGTAGCACAGCGACTTGCCCCCGCCCGTGGGCATGAGCACCAGGGCGTCGTGACCCGCCAGGATCTCGCCGATGATCTCGGCCTGGGCGCCGCGAAACTCGGGGTAGCCAAAGACGTCGCGCAGCACCTGGCGGGCGCGGGAAGATGTCACCGGTGCTGTATCGTCTACCTGGTCGTGTGTCGTCACGATGGCGCAGATTGTGGCTGGCGCGGACCAGGGGGTCAATGCAGGCCCGTCGCCAACAAATCCGAATGCCGTGGCCCTGAATGAACGAGCCGTGTGGTTCGTCTGTGCTGCAGCCCGTTCGGAGTAGGAGGCTCCTGATGCATGAACCCAGGCGATGTGCCCTTCCGCACGCCTTCACCGATTTATCACGGGCCGCCCTGGCCATGCCGGTGCTGCTCGTCACTCTCACCCTGGGCGACATGGCCACCGCTCAGGAAGCCCCACGCGCCTCCTGCAAGATGGGCAGCGATGGCCGCCAGACCTGCGGGTTTCACTGCAAGATGGGCAGCGACGGCCACGTGGCCTGTGCCGACACCCCCGACGGCACCTGCGCCATGAGCAGCGACGGGACAGTGGTGTGCACCGAACTGCAGGGATCGCGCTTCGCGCCCATTGGCGGCGTGCGTTCCGAGTGCAAGATGGGCAGCGACGGTCACGTGGTCTGCGGCTTCGTTTGCAGGATGGGCAGCGACGGGCGTGTGGCCTGTGCCGACACACCAAGTGGAGCCTGCGCCATGGGCAGCGATGGGCATGTGGTGTGCTCCCGCTTGCTGGGCGCACCTGCGGCTCGCGACCCCGGGGCCCGCGCCCAGTGCAAGATGGGCAGTGATGGCCACGTGGTCTGCGGCTTCGTGTGCAAGATGGGCAGCGATGGGCACGTGGCCTGTGCGGACAGCCCGGATGGGGCGTGCGCCATGGGCAGTGACGGCCATGTGGTGTGCACCGAGGAGAGGCCCCCTCCGGGTCGGCGGTCGAACCACGGCCGCCGCGAGCAAGCGCGACAGACCACAAGCCCCTCGCTCGACCGGGGCGGACAGCTCGCCTAGCTATCGCTGAAGTGCGAGAACTGCATGCTGAAGGTGCCGCGGCCCTGGGTCATGCTGCGCAGGTCCGTGGAGTAGCCGAACATGTTGACCAGCGGCGAGGTGCCGTGAATGACCGCGACGCCGTGCTCGCTGTCCATGCCCTCGACCCGGCCTCCGCGGGCCTGCAGGTCGCCCATCACCGGACCTGTCATGTCCGCGGGCAGCACCACGTCGAGCTTGACGATGGGTTGCAGCAGCACCGCGCCGGCCGCGCGGGTGGCCGTGCGCACAGCCTGGGCCACGGCCACGCGCATGGCCTGGGGCGGGCTCTCGTTGGGGCGCGTGACGACGCTGAGCACGGCGATCTCGGTATCCACCAGCGGGTAGCCCTGCTTGGGTCCTGCCATGGCCGCGTCCATGGCACCCTCTTCCATGGCGCGCCGTGCCTCGTCGGACAGGGCCTGTCCTTCTGGCAGCAGGGTGAGGCCCTGGGTGGTGACCTTGAGCCCGGTGCCGCGCTCGAGGGGCTTGACCCGCACCCGCGCCGTGGCGAACAGGTGCAGGGCCTCCTCCTCGTTGTGGCGCTCGAAAGTCTCCTCGCCCTCGGCCTCGCGGGCCACGCTCTCGCGGAAGATGACCTGGGGCTTGCCGGTGTTGACCTCGACGTTGTACTCGCGGCGGATGCGCTCGCACACCACCTCGAGGTGCAGCTCGCCCATGCCGTACAGCAGGAGCTGACCGGTGTCGGGGTCATCGCGCACGCGCAGGGTCGGATCCTCGTCGACCAGCTTGGCCAGCACGTCCTGCAGCTTGTCGCTGTCCTGGTTGCGCTTGGGCTCGATGGCGACGGAGATCACGGGCTCCAGGAAGGCAATGGTCTCGAGCAGGATGGGCGCCGTGGCATCGCACAGGGTGTCGCCGGTACGCACACCCTTGAGACCTGCCGCCACCACGATCTCGCCTGCCTCGGCCTGATCGGCGCGCTCGCGCTTCTGGGCGTGGACGCGGAACAGACGTGCCACGCGCTCGGTCTGACCCGTGGTGGCGTTGTAGATGTTGCTGCCGGTCTGGATCGTGCCCGCATACAGCCGCAGGTACACGTGCTTGCGTCCCTCGAACATGTGGATCTTGAAGGCCAGCGCCACCACGGGCGCCTTGGCGTCGGGCTCCCGACTCAGTTCCTCGGTGGTGCCTGGCTTGATCCCGTGGACCGGCGGGGTCTCCAGGGGCGAGGGCAGGTACTCGACCACGGCGTCGAGCAGGGGCTGTATTCCCTTGTCCTTGAGGGCCGAGCCGGCCAGCACAGGCTGGATCTTGTTCGCGATGGTGGCCGTGCGGATGGCCGCGCGCAGGCTCTCCTCGTCCACCTCCCGCCCCTCGAGAAAGGCCTCGGCCACGGCATCGTCGACGTCGGCGCAGGCCTCGAGCAGCTGCTCGCGGGCCTGGTCGCGGCGCTCCTGCTGCGCCTCGTCCAGCGGCGCCTCCTGGACTTCGCTGCCGCGCTCGCCCGAGAAGGAGATGGCCACGCCCCGGACCACGTCGATGACCCCTGCAAAGGCGTCCTCGGCGCCGATGGGGATGGTCAGCAGCACGGGATGGGCGTGCAACTTCTCACTCAGGCTCTGCACCGAGTAGTCAAAGTCCGCGCCGACCCGATCCATCTTGTTGATGAACACCAGGCGCGGGACCTTGTAGCGTTCGGCCTGCCGCCACACGGTCTCGGTCTGGGGCTCGACGCCGCTGACCGCATCGATGACCACGATGGCACCGTCGAGGACGCGCATCGAGCGCTCGACCTCGACGGTGAAGTCGACATGGCCGGGGGTGTCGATGATGTGCAGCTCGTGGTTGCGCCAGGGGCAGTTGGTGACGGCCGCGGTGATGGTGATGCCGCGCTCGCGCTCCTGGTCCATCCAGTCCATGACGGCCTCGCCGTCGTGGACCTCACCGATCTTGTGACTGATGCCGGTGTAGTACAGCACGCGCTCGGTGACCGTGGTCTTGCCCGCATCGATGTGCGCGCAGATGCCGATGTTTCGAACGCGGGCGAGGCGCCCGGGACCCTTACCTTTGGCCATGATCGAACCTTCCGTCCCCCGTCGCGAAGCGCGCATGATAGCCACAGAAAACGGCATGCGAAAACCCCGAAGCCCGGGCGAGAAGACGATCTTGCAGGTGGTTGGCGACCTGCCGTGAATGCGCTAGGTTGTCGGCCCTGACGGGAGAGCGGAACCATGCCAAAGCTTGCGGATGTGCTTCTCGTGGACGGAAAACGACCCCAGGTCGTGCGTGACTGCTGCGTCTTTCTCGACGAGGAAGTGGCGTCCAAGAAGGGCGCGATGGGATTGATCATCAAGGGCGGATTCAAGATGGTGAAGGCGCTCAAGCCTGGCCTCATCGCTGAAGCCTTCGAGGATCTCCTGGATCCCTTCGTCGAGAAGCTCGAGCCTTTTTACTCCCAGCACAAGGGGGCTGGCGGCGGCAATTTTACGGCCTACATCTCACCCCGGGCCTCGGAGGTCGCCGAGGCGCTGCTGGGCATCACCGACGCCCGTGCGGCCCGCGCCGAGAACAAGACCATCAAGAAGACCTACGAGAAGCTCCGGCCCTACGGCAAGAAGAACGTCGTGGAGGCCGTACCGGGCATCGGACGCCTCATCGACAAGCACGCCTGAAGCAGCCGCCCGCGGGGGCGCTCTGGAGAGGATGACGCATGCCCGAGGTCCTGGTCAGCCTGGTGCCCTGGATCCTCGGCGGCGTGGTGCTGGTCGGCATCGTCGTGAGCCTCGTGTTCAACGTGTCGGGCACATGGGAGCGCATGCCCAGCGACGAGGAGCAAGCCGAGCTCGAGGCCAATCCCTACCGGACCCCGGCGCGCGAGCGCCTGGTGCTCGGGCAGTTCGGCCCCTTCGTCACCGGGCGGCGCGACGTGCTCGGCGGCTGGCAGGAGTTCGGCGGCACCATGCTGTTCTCGACCCTGCGGCTGACCCGGCGCGACCACGGCCTGCGCGCCCTGACCAGCCAGGGCTTTCCGGAGCCCATCGCCAAGCTCATCGACGGCGACGTCACCGGCAAGCTCAGGCTGCACCTGACCGCTGCCGGATTGCTCCTCGATGGCAGCTTCACCCCGCAGAAGATCGAGTTCACCCATCGCCCCCCGCGCATCACCTCGCGCTTCTTCCTGGATCCCACGCCCCGACGCTACCGCCGGCTCACCGCCGAGGAGATCGCCGGGGCCCGCGAGCTGGTGGCGAGCCAGGTCGAGGAACAGCCCACCTGAGTTCGAGATCCTCGCGCCCCGCCGTGCGTTGACAGGTCCTGGGGTGGGTGTGCCCGGGGAAGCACGGGCGAGTGGAGGGCTACATGCGCGCTGCCGGGTGGAGCACATGGATGGTCCTGGTTGCCGGGCTCGCGCTCCAGGCGCCGGTCGCTGCACAGGACGCCGGGACCTCGCCGCAGCCCCAGCCCGCTGTCGACACCTGGCAGCTCCCCTTCGCCCTGCCTGATCGCCGCGCGCTGCGCAGCATCACCGTGGTCAGCGTGTTCGGGGCAGCGCGTCAAAGCTACGTCCGCGGCCACATCCACACCGGCCTGGATCTGGTCCCGCGACGACCGGGGCGTGGCCCCATCGAGGTCCTGGCCATGGCTCCGGGTCGGGTCTGCTCCATCCACCTGTCGGACCCACACCTGACCGTAGTGGTGGAGCACAGGCTGCTCGACGGCACCACCCTGTTCACCTCGTACAAGCACCTGGCCCGGGCCGACGTGGTCGAGGGCCAGCAGGTGACGGCCGCGACGCGCGTGGGCGTGCTCTACACCCGCGCCCAGGCCCGGGAGCTGGGCGGCAACTACGACCACCTGCACCTCGAGATCCGGACCCGCTTCGACGACGCCGGTGCGGCCTCCTGGACCACCATGACGCGTCAGGAGCTGGCGCGCCGCTTCGTGGATCCCCTTGTCTTTCTCAAGCAGGAGTTCGAAGCCCGCGAAGTGCGCAGCAGACCTTGAAGCCTGACGGCCGAGGGCTTTGTTCAGCCGCCCGCGCGAGCGCTCCCCAGCACGAAGGGAAACAGCGGCAGCAGGTGCAAAGGCTTGCCCAGTTCGATCTCCGTGAAGCCGGCCCCCTCGAGCAGCTGCGGCGTGGCACGGTTGAGCTGGCAACCGGCAGCCAGGTGCGACCACAGCGGCGCAGCCAGGTCCTGCAGCCTGGCCTCCATCCCGGTCCCGCGCACATGCTCGGCGAGGAGCAGCACGCCACCGGGCCGCAGCACGCGCCGGGCTTCCCGCAGGGCCAGCTCGGGATCGCGCACGCTGCACAGCACGAAGGTCATGACCACGGTGTCGAAGCTGGCATCGGGATGGGGCAGGTTCTCCGCCCAGCCCTGCTCGAACCGCCGCTGGAAGGGCAGCCCCCGCCCTCGCTGCTCGGCCCGAGGCTGCGAGGCCAGGTCCGGGTCCAGCGTCACCAGCTCGTCCACCGCGCCGTAGTGCTTGAAGTTGAGCCCCGTACCACTCCCGACCTCGAGAACCCGCCCGCGTGCCTCGGGCACGACGCGCGCGCGCAGGCCATCGAGAGGCCACATGACGAGGTCAAACACAGCGGGCATGACGCGATCGCGGAAAAGCATGGTGTCACCCTGGAACGTGCCCGGGACGGCTCACTTCCTGGCGCCATGTAGTGCGCGCTGCGCTGCATCGCTGGCCACCTGGAGGGTCTCGCCTGGCTGCGCGATCTCATCCCGCAGCCAGGGGCGGGAACAGTGGCAGCAGCAGCGACAGGTCACCGACCTCGATGACAGCGTCGGCGGCCTCGCGCACCGCGTCGCGCTTGGGTCGCAGCGCCACACCCAGACCCGCGACCTGGAGCACCTGCAGATCGTTGACGTTGTCGCCGACAAAGGCACACTGCGCCGGCGTGAGACCTTCGCGGGCGGCCACCTCGGCAAGGCCGTCGGCCTTGCGCGCCAGGTCATAGGGCGTGTGCGCACCGCCGCTCAGAGCGCCACTGGCATCAAATTCGAAGTGGTTGATCAGCACGTGCTCGAAGCGCAGGTCGCCAAAGAAGTGTTGCAGCACCAGATCGAGGCTGCCCGAGATGACCGCCAGCTTGTAGCCCCGCCGACGAAGCTCGCGCAGGGTCTCGTGGGCACCGGGCATCGCGCGCAGCTGCCCCACCACCTGGAGCATGGCCTGGCGCGTGGCCCCGCGCTGGCGCAGCATCGCGATGTCATGCTCGAACCACTGCCGGTAGCTGATGCGGCCGTCGAAGAAGTCGCGCGCAGCCCGGGTGCGAGCGTCGCGGTCGCAGCCGAAGTGGGTATGCAGGGTCTCCCAGATGTACACGGTGTCGTCGACCAGGGTGCCGTCGACGTCGAAGGCGATGAGGCGGATATCAGCGCTGGCGGGCACCGGGGGTCGTCAGTCCTCGATCTCTGGCAGTTCTCCGAGGTGGAGCTGCAGGTTGGTCGTGGTGCGCCGCTGGCCCAGGGCCTCGAGGTGCTCACGGACCTCGGGATGCCTCTGCAGCAGGTCCTTCATGGGACCCAGCGGGAGCAGCAGACACTGCAGGTCGTTCTCGGCGATCACCGTGGCGGTTCGCTTGTCCGCACCACCGAGCAGGGCCACCTCGCCAAAGACATCGCCGGGGGTGAGCTGGCCCACCACCTTCTTGCTCCCCGCAAACAGGCTCTCGACCCGCGCGGTGCCGCTGACGACGACGTACAGACCGTCGGCATCGTCTCCCATCTGCACCACGGGCTGCTCGGCGAAGTAGCTGCGGGGCATCGCCAGCATGGCGATCTCGGAGATGCGGTCGGTCGCCAGGGCTCCGAAGAGCTTGGTACCGGCAATGGCGTCGCCCTTGGCCTTGTCTTGCATCCAGTTCTCCTGCGACCAGTGGGAAGCGGTGTGGCACCGCTCCCCTGGTGCTCATCAGCCGTGCACGAAAACGGCCTGCGCGCGCGGACCGTTCTCGATGAAATTCTTCATCCCGATCTTCATGTCCTCGGTCTCGATGCAGCGTCCGAAACCCCTGGCCTCGATCTGCAGCCCCTGCGCCAGCGTGCACCCCCAGCCCTCCCGCATCACCTGGACCAGGATGGCATCGATGGCGCGGGAATGGTAACCGATGTTCAGTTCTGGCAAGCTGGCCGGCACCTCGAGGGGGGCCGCATCCACCGCATGCAGCACCACCTCACCCGACAGGTGACGACGGATCAAGCGCCTGGCCCCGGCCACCACATCGTCGACAGGTTCGCCCTGGGCCCAGCCCCAGGCGCAGGCCTCGGCAGCCTTGACGGGACGTCCGCTGCGCAGCAGGTCGTTGGCGTGCTCGACCCCTATCCATCGAGGCAGGCGCTGGGTACCACCGTAGCCGGGGATGATGCCCAGGTTCACCTCGGGCTGACCCAGCAGCAGCTTGGGGCCCACCACCCGGGCATGGCAGGCCATGGAGATCTCGCAACCACCGCCCAGCACCGGACCGTTGACCGCGGCCACCACGGGCTTGGCGCTGTGCTCGAGCACCTCGAGGACCTGGTAGCCGCGCTGGCACATCTCCTCGCCGGCCTGCGCCGTGTCGACCGTGGCCAGCTCCTTAATATCTGCTCCGGCCAGGGCGCCACCCTCCGAGGTGAGGATCAAACCCTGCACCGAGGCGTCGGCCAGGGCCTGGCGGGCCGCCTGCGCGATCTCGGCCATGGTGCCCCAGCTCAGGGCATTGAGCACCTGGGGACGACGCACGGTGAGCAGGGCCACGCCGTCGTCGACATCCAGGCTGATGTTATGCCAAGCGCTCATCGTCCCTCCACTCGAGTCCCGGTCCCGTCGTCACGCTTCGGGGCGATGCTAGCCAAGATGGCGCGGTCGAACAAGGCGGGCGGCTCAGGGGATCTGGTGACCACCGCTGGTGTTGATCTCCTGCCCGGTCACCCAGTCGGACAGCGGGCTGGCGAAGAACAGCACCACCTTGGCCACGTCGAGGGGCGAGGCGGGCCGGCCAAAGGGGAGCCGCTCGAGGAACTGATCGCGCAGGGCCGCGGGGATGCCAAAGGTGCCGTCCCCTTCTTCCTTGGGCCGGGTCAGGCGCGTATCGGTGAAGCCCGGGGCCACGGCGTTGACGTTGATGTGAAAGGGCGCCCACTCCCGGGCCAGGGTCCGGGTGAGGCCGACGTTGCCCATCTTGGCGGCCACGTAGTTGATCTGGCCGATGTTGCCGTTGATCGCCGCGGTCGAGTAAAAATTGACGATCTTGCGGTGATACTTGACCTCGCCGGTCTGCTTGAGTTCGGCCATGGCCACGTCGCGCATGAAGGGCACGGTGGCGCGGCAGCAAAAGAAGGTTCCACCCAGATTGACGTCGAGGACTTGACGCCACTGGGCGTCGGTCATCTTGTGCGCCATGCTGTCGGAGGTGAAGCCGGCGTTGTTGATCAGCACATCGAGCGCCCCGAAGGTGTCGGCGGCCTTCTTCATCAAGGCCTCGGCGTAGGTCGCATCCGCCACGCTGCCAGCGCTCGCCACGGCACAGGCCTTGCCCCCGATGGTCTCGCAGGAACGCACGGTTTGCGTGGCCACGTCCTCGTCGAGGTCGTTGACCACGACACGGGCACCCTCTGCCACGAACAGCTCGGCCACGGCACGACCGATGCCCCGTCCTGCCCCGGTGATGACGGCGACCCTGTCCTTGAGCAACGACATCGCGTTTTTCCTCGTCAGAAGGTGTCCAAGAAGCGAGAACGGTCCCTGCCTAGCCGACTTGTTCGGTCGCTGTCAACGTCCCGCCAGCCAGGCCAGGATCTCGTCGCTGTGCTGGCCCAGGGCCGGTGGTCCGAGGCGGCTTCGCGTGTCGGCTCCGACGACGACGGGGGTCAGGGGCAGCTGCACGCGCTGCCCGGAAACCTCGACTTCGGCCACCAGGTCGCGCCGGGACAGCGCCGGGTCCTCGAGGTGCGCCCGCCGGGGATCGCGAACCGGCTCCACGCAGCAATCCAGCGGCTCCAGCAGCTGCATCCACCGCTCCGTGGTGCGCGTCCTGAACAGTGCCTCGAGCTCGCGCTTCACCGCCGCGCCCTGCTCACCGGTGGCGACGCCCATGGGCCGCAGATCCGGGCGCTGCAGTGCCTCACACAGCGGCTCCCAGAACTTGGGCTCGAGGGCGGCCACGGCCAGGGCGCCGTCCGCGGTGGGGTAGCAGTTGTAGGCCGGAATGCCACCCTGCAGATAACCCGCTCCGGGTTGCAGGGGCTCGCCGCAGGCCAGGTGCTGTGCCAGCGGCCACACCAGCATGGCCCAGGCGCCATCGACGAGGGCCGCATCGATCACGGCGCCGTGGCCTTCGCGGTCGCGCTGGCGCAGGGCAGCCAGGATCTGGATGGCCGGCAGCAGTGCTCCACCGACCATGTCCGCCACCTGCACCGGCAGCACCTCGGGCTGCGCGGCCATGCCCAGCACCCCCGCGCGCGCGGTGTAGTTCAGATCGTGACCAGCGCGCAGGGCATCGGGTCCCTGCTGACCGTAGCCGGAGATGCGACACAGGATCAGGCGCGGATTGCGCGCCTGCAGGACCTCGGGTCCCAGCTTCAGCCGCTCGAGCACGCCGGGGCGAAAGGACTCCACCACGACGTCGACCCGCTCGCACAGATCCAGAAACTGGTCCCTGCCCTGCGCATCCTTGAGGTCCAGGGCCAGCGAGCGCTTGCCTCGGTTGAGGGCTGCGAACACCGCGCTGACCTCGCCGCAGAGGGGAGGCAGGTGGCGCAGGTAGTCGCCTCCCTCGGGGGCCTCGAGCTTGATGACGTCGGCGCCGAGGTCGCACAGCAGCTGCGTCAGGTAGGGGCCGGGAAGCAGGCGAGACAGGTCCAGGACCCGCACACCGTCGAGGGGGGCCGTCATGCGTCACCTCGACCCGTGCCGGGAGAGGGAGACCCGGAGGTCCTCGATGGCCAAAATAAAGAGGCGAGGGCTCAGCTGATCAGGCTCTGCAGCTTGAGGGCCAGCGACATGTCACCGGCGACCTTGAGCTTGCCGCTCATGAAGGCCATCTGCGGGTTGACCGAGCCCTCGAAGATGCCGACCCAGTCCGCGTCCGCGATGGTGATCTTGCACTTGGCGTCGTCGAGAGCGCCCTCGCCGACCCAGTCCGCGTCCTTGGTCAGGTCCACGTGCCAGGTGCCACCGTTGTCACCGGTGACGGTGAACTGGAAGGTGCCGCCGATCTTCTCGGCCTTCTCCTTGTTGAGGTTGCCAGGCAGCCGGGTCTCGAAGATCTCGCGCGGTGTCATCGGGGCTCCTGAGCCTGCTCGCGCCGGGCGCGGCGGCCTGCCAAGGGTGAAATGCCGTCGACAATAAAGATCCTGACGCGCCGAGTCAACCACGATGGAGGCATGGGGTGGGCATCGCAGGTCGGTGCTCGGGTGCGCGCAGTGGTCCGCTCAGGGGGTCGTGCCACCGGTGGAGGTGCCGTAGAACACGGCCTCGCTCAGACAGCTGCGGTTCTGCTTGCCGCGCACCTTGACCGCCGAGAACTCGACCCGCACCCACGTGGCCTTGAGGGGCTTGGTGAAGAACACCAGCGTCTGCGCACCGGGCCGTCCGTCGCCGAGGGGAACGTCCTTGAACCCGGCGATCGGTCCACCGCTGAAGGCCGGATCGCCGCGATCGAACCACAGCTTGTCCCCCGACGAGAACAGCAGGGTGACACCCGTGATGCGGTTGCTGTCGACATAGGTCTTGTTCGAGCTGACATCCCCGAAGACCAGGCGTGCCATGCGCAACGACTGCTCCTGGCCGTAGTCCGCCTCCCACCACTGCCCCTGGCCGTCACCGTCCGCACCCTCGCACCAGCAGGTGCCCAGATCGCCGTCGGCAGCCCAGCTCGCATGGGGCGCCGGATCCCGCTGCATGGCGAGCTGCTCGTCGCCGGCACTGTCCGGCGAGCCTTCCTCGGCCGGCTTCGATGCCGCCTTCCCGGTGTCCCCAGCCTTGGCTCCGAGATCCGCGAACACGTCCTTGACTCCGCGCTCCACGGCCTGGCGGCCATACTTGGACTCGAGATGCGCGGGCAGGAGCTGACTCGATCCTCCGGTCTTGGAAGGCTTGAGCTCGTCGACGTAGGGGTGAAACTGCTCCTTGCCCGCAACGTACTCCCCGGCGCGGCCGAGCTGTGGCTGAAAGCGGAACAGGGTCTCCTGAGCCCCCGCGATCACGCGCAGCGCGGATTTATCTGGACGCTGGGCCATGAACACCTTGACGTCCCGGCGCACCGCCAGCTCCAGGTTGCCATCGCCATCGCTGTCGACGAAGCGGTAGCCCGCCGCGGTGTCACCAAAAGCCAGCAGTTCCTCGCCTGGCCGGGCTGGCCGGATGTCGTCGACGGAGAACAGACTGTCGTAGATGGGTACCAGCGCGCCCTTGAGCCATCGGCTGATCACCAGCCGCCGCGTCGTCTCGTCGGGATTGACCTCCCGTACCTCGAAGATCACCTCGGGATTAGCGTCTGCTACCAGCTGCCGCGCTTGCAGTCGTAACACCACCTCCCCGTCGTAGACCGGGCTCGAGAAGAGCTGCACCAGGGGTTTGCCCTCGAGCTGGCGCCACACGGTCAGCGCGACGCCGTGCTCCACCAGAACAGCCGCCAGGATCTCCGGGCGTCGGTCGAGATCGAGGTCGATCGTGAGGGTGCGCAGAACCTCCTGGCCTCGTTCGGCGGCGGCCTGCTCCAGACTCTGTGCCCCGACCAGCCCGGGCAAGAGCGCGCCCAGGACGACAAGTGTGGCTCGCATGATGGCCTCGATCTTCACATCTCCCCCACGTCATCGGCACCGTGCAGGGCATCCAGGGTCACGCGATACTTCGCGCGCACGTGATGCCGCCGGAGCCGCATGGTCGCCGTGAGCTCATCGCCGATGGCAAAGGGATTCTCGACAATGGCAAAGCGACGCACACCCTGCCCCGCCTTATAGCGCCGGTTGCGGTCATCGATCACGCCCTGAATCAGTCTTCGAACCTCGGGTGCCCGGGACAGGTCTGCCAGCGTCCGGTATGGCAGGTGCAGACCCCGCGCCCAGGTCTGGATCGCTTCAGGGTCCAGCGAGACCAGGGCCACCAGCTCGCCGGAGCCATTGCCGTCGATGAGGGCGTGGCCCACGAAGGCGTTGGTGCGCAGCGCCATCTCGATGCGCATCGGATCCAGGATGCGACCGTCGGCGAAGCTGATGACGTCCTCGACGCGGCCTTGCACGCGCAAAAAGCCATCCACGTCGAGCTCCCCGAGGTCCCCGGTGCGCAGGAAACCATCCTCGGTGAATTCCAGGGCATCCTCCGGTTGCGCCCAGTAGCCCTTCATGAGGCCTCGACCCCGCAGCAGGATCTCGCCTTCGTCTCCGATGCGGATCTCGGTTCCGGGCAGGGTCGGACCGACGCTCCCTATCTTGCCGCGTCCAGCCGTGTTGAGACAGCTGATCCCCGTGGCCTCGGTCAGCCCGTAGCTCAGGTCGATGTCGATGCCGGCGAAGCTAAAGAAGTAGTTGACGCGGTCGGCCAGAGGACCGCCTCCACAGATGAAGCGCCGCGCGCGCCCTCCAAACAACGTGCGCAGGCGCTCCTCGATGCGCTCGAACACGGCATGCTGGGCGAGCTTCCAGCGCAAGTCCTGCGGCTCCGCGCCCTCGCGCTGGCGAAGCATGTGCTCGCGCGCTTGCTTCATGGCCCAGGCGAAGAGCCGGCTGCGGGGACCGCGCACGTCGTGGCCACTGCGCACGATGGTGCCGTAAAGCAACTCGAAGACCCGGGGTGGTGCGGCCATCAGCGTGGGCTGCACGACCTCGATGTACTCGAACAGCTCGCGGGTCGAATCCGCCAGCGAGATCGTGCCTCCACTGCGCAGCCACAGCCCACAGAAGACCCGAGCAAAGGCGTGTGCCATGGGCATGCACAGGAGCATGACGTCGCCACTATCGATGAACTCGAGCCGGGCCAGGGCCTCGACCTCGTACACCAGCGCGTCGTGACTGATGGCCACGATCTTCATCTCCTCGCGAGTGCCCGAGGTGAACAGCATGGTGCTGGTGTCGGCGGGTTCCAGCGATTCGAGGCGGCGCTGCAGCAGCGGTGCGCGCGCGCCCTGTGCCACCAGTCCGCGCCGGCGGAGTTCCAGCAGATCCAGGACCTCGGCGCTGCTGGCCCCGACCTGTGGGTCCTGCTCGAACACCACGACGTGGCGCAGGGTGGGCAGCCGCCGTGCCTCGAGCAAGCGCCGGGCATATTCCGCGCTGTCCACGAAGACCACGGCGCAGCCCGTCCGCTCGACCAGGTCGGCACACTGCTCGGCGGGGAGGCGGTGCAGGATGGCCGCGGAGATGGCTCCACAAGCGCTTGTCGCCAGATCCACCGCCACCCATTCGACGCGCGAACGCGCGATGATGGCCACGCGATCGCCCTTGTTGACGTCGAGAGTGAGCAGACCCAGAGCGATCTCGTGGACCTCGCGGCCGAGCTCCTCCCAGGTGAGATTCCGCCAGCGTCCGCGTTCCTGCAGCAGGGCGGCCACGGCCATGGGCCGCTGCTCGACCTGATGCTGGAGCAAGCTGTAAAGGGTCTTCGCTGCCACGCGCCCTCTTGCCCGTGCGGCCCCTCCCCCTCGCCGCGCGTTCCGTCCCCTCTGCCACGCCCGGGCGAGGGGCATCATACGCGCTTTCGCTTGAAAGTCCTGCCTTGCCTGCCCGCAAACGCAAGCGCAGCCTGGCGACGTTGACAGCCTCGACGAGCACCGCCTATCGTCGAAGTGCTGACAGCAATGTCAGGGGCAGTCCCTGGAGCAGCAGGCTGTCGGGGCAGGCCAGCCCGCAAGGTCAGGGGTACAAATGGAATGCACCTCGAAGCCGGCTCAGCCGTTGGATCAGATCGGTGGCTGACGCCGAC
Organism: Pseudomonadota bacterium; assembly: GCA_043821645.1. Lineage (GTDB taxonomy): Bacteria > Myxococcota > JACRCW01 > JAFGSX01 > JAFGSX01 > JBDRCO01. The sequence continues at coordinate 39,988 of JBDRCO010000065.1, forward strand.
GGCAGACAAGCCGGGACGCGGGTCCGGCAGCGGACACAGGACGGGAGCGTGATGTCGACCGAGGTCGAGCCCCTGCGCCAGACACCAGCGCCCGATGGAGCGCGTCTGGTAGGCCGTCGCCTCGGTCCCTACGAGGTGCTCGACGAAGTCGGCCGTGGCGGAATGAGCGTGGTCTACCGCGGCCGTGACACACGGCTTGATCGAGAAGTCGCGATCAAGGTCCTGCATCCCTTCCTGGCGGACCGCGATGACGCGCGCCGACGCTTCGAGCGCGAGGCGCGGGCAGTGGCCAGCCTGCAGCACCCCAATATTCTCGAAATCTACGATTTTTCAGATGATGCCGCGGAGCAGAGCTACATCGTCACCGAGCTGGTGCGCGGTGTGACCCTGCGCGTCTTTGTCGAGCAGCAGCCCCTGGACCCGCCCGAACTGGCCGCGGTCATCGGGATCAAGCTGTGCGCGGCGCTGCAGCGCGCCCACGCCGCGGGTGTGGTGCATCGCGACGTCAAGCCCGAGAACATCATGATCGGCGAGGCCGGTGCGCTCAAGCTCATGGACTTCGGCATCGCTCACATGCGCGACGCCACCTCTTTGACCGCCACCGGCACCCTGCTCGGCTCTCCCGCGCACATGGCTCCCGAGGCCATCGAAGGCGGCACCATCGACGAGCGCACGGACCAGTTCAGCGTGGGCACCATCCTGTACTGGATGGCCAGCGGCAAGTTGCCCTTCACAGGCAAGAACCCGCACGCCCTGCTCAAGCGCATCGTTGACGGCAAGTACACGCCACCACAGCGGGTCAACCCCAAGATCTCGGACCGCCTGGCCGAGATCATCGGGCGCACCCTGGCCTGCGAGCCCGCCGCGCGCTTTCCTGACGTGGGAGTCCTGCGCGAGGCCCTGCTGGCCGTGCTGCGGGAAGGCGGAATTGTCGACGTCGACGAGACCCTAGCGCGCTACTGCGCGGATCCTGCACGCGCCGGCGCCGTGCTCACCACCACGGTGGTCTCGGCCTTCACCCAGCGCGCCCGCGAGGCACAGCGCGAGGGAGAGACCGCCAAGGCCCTGGCAGCCTTCAACCGCGTGCTGGCCCTGGATCCTGGCAACACACGCGCCCGGGATGAACTGGATGGCTTGATGCGGCGGCTGCAGCGGACGGCCCTGTTGGCGCGGCTGCGCCGGGGTGGGCTGGTGGCCAGCGTCGTCGTGGTCCTGCTGGCAGTCGCGAGCTGGGGCCTGGTGCAGCTCGGGGGCGCCCAGCCGGCGGCGGATCCGGTCGGGGCTGCCGACCCACAAGCCACGACGAGCCAGCTCGCGGCCACGACCCTGGCAGGATCGGGAGCGTCGCTGCGGTCCGATCCCACCGCCGGCTCCAGCGAGGATCCGGATCCAGCCCCAGGCCCGGTCGCCCACAAACGTCCTCAGGTCACGAGCGCAGGGGGACAGACCACCGTCCCCGTGGCCCCGAACAAGGTGATGACGGCGCGCCAGGCACGCGAGAAAGCCCAGCAGGAGCCCGGTCCGACCGCCCTGGATCCGACACACGAGCCCGGCGTGGAGCTGCGCGAGGTACCGCTGCACATTCACCCCTGGGCAGACGTGTATGTCGACGACGCCGAGAGGCCGGCTGTCAAGGGTGCCAAGCAGGCCACCCTCCAGCTCGCGCCAGGGACGCACCGCCTGCGCTTCGAGAACACCTTCACCGCGCCCGAAGAATTCGTGGTCGAGGTGGCCCGCAGCGGACCTGTCTCCATCCCCCGGGTCCAGATGCATCGCATGCGTCCAGCCTACCTGGTGGTGGACGCCCCGGCCGAGGCCGAGGTCAAGGTGGCAGGCAAGTACTGGGGAAAGGTGGCCGCCACCCGCAGCGCGCCCATCATCGTGCCGCTGCCCGACGGCATGCCGCGGGTACAGCACGTCGTCGAGATCACCCTGGCAGGCCATCAACCCTTCGTGGCGGAGACCGCGTTCACGGCAGGCGAGACGCAGCAACTCCACGCCGTTCTGGTCCCCCTGGCCGCGGCGCCCGCGCCTGCAAACACCCCATGACCGCGGCGGCGCCTTGCGCTAACGTAGCGCCCGCTCATGAGGATCCCTGATCGCGTGGGGCGGTCCGTGATCGCGACGGTACCGACCCTGTTCATCCTGACCGGCGCTGCCGTGCTGGCGACGGGCGTCCGTGCGCAGGTGGCGGACGAGCCCGGGGCAGCCTCCGTGCCCGCGGCATCTCCTGCCTCCAGCACCGCCACGACCCGGGCGTCCCGCGAGGGCAGCCCCACCGAGGAGCTGGCCCGCGCGCGCAACCTGTTCGCCTACGGCGACTACACCGCCGCCGCGGACATGCTCGCCGAGCTGGTGCTGCCGGGGCGCCTGACCGCCGAGGAAGATCTGGTCGAGGCCCACCGCATGCTGGGCATCTCCTATGCGCTCACCGAGCGTCGCGCCGAGGCCAGGCGAGCCTTCATGGCCCTGCTCTACCTGGCTCCAGACACCCGCCTGGATCCCTTCCTGACGCCACCGGCCGTGGTCGAGTTCTTCGATGCCGTCGCCGCAGAGATCGGCGACAAGCTCGACGAGGTCCGGGCCAAGCGTGCGCAGGACAGGGCGCGCGAGGCCACCATCCCCACCGTCACCGTGGTCGAGCGCACCGTGCGCCAGCGCCCCTGGTTCACCGCCCTGGTCCCCCTGGGCTACCCGCAGTTCGAGCGCGGCGACTGGGGCTGGGGGCTGTGGTTCCTGGGCGCGCAGGGGCTGGGCCTGCTGGCCGTGGCGACGACCTCGGTGGCCTCGCTGGCGCTGGTCACCAGTGGCGAGTTGCCCGCCCAGGACAAGCCCGTGTACGACGCCCTGCGGGTGGGGAACTGGCTGTCCGCAGGAGCCTTGCTCGCGGCCTATGCCGGAGGCGTCCTGGAATCTGTCCTGTCCTACCAACCCGAGACTCTGGAGCGCGAGCGTGTGCGCGAGGTCCCCCGGGACCGCGTCCCCGCCCTGAGCGTTCCGGCTGCCAAGGAGTAGCGACGTGCCGCACCTGGTCATCACTCAACGCAGCGGCCGCACCCGACGCGAGGCCCTGTTCCGCGCCATCACCACCCTCGGCAGCGGCGCGGACTGCGACGTGGTGCTCGACGACGACGAGAGCGTGGCCCGCTGTCACGCACACCTGCAGCTGGACAGTGGCGCGGCCACGGTGGTGGCGGTCGACGGTGGGCCGCTGTACGTCAACGGCCGCAAGACCAAGCGCCTGCCTCTGGTGGACGGCGATGTGGTGGAACTGGGCCAGACCCGGCTGCAGTTCCGGCGCGCCGAGCTCGAGGATGACGACGACGAGGCACCCGCCGAGGCCTCGGCAATGGGGACAGGCACCGGGACCGGCCTGCGCACCGAGCTCGCCGCCTACCACCGCCTGCACGAGTTTTCGCGCCGGCTCATGAGCAACACCTCGACCCAGGAGCTGCTCGACGCGCTACTGGACGAAGCCATCACCATCACCCGCGCGGACAAGGGCTTCCTGATCCTGCTCGAGGACAAGGCCCTGGTGGTCAAGGTCGCGCGCAATCTCAAGCGCGAGAACATCGAGGAGGCCGTGGCGCAGCTCTCGGACTCCATCGTGGCCAAGGTGGTGCGGACCCGACAGCCCGTCATCGTGTCCGATGCGCTCAACGACACGGAGTTCAACTCGTCGCTGTCCGTCGTCAACCTGCGGCTATGCTCGGTGATGTGCGTGCCGCTGCTCGAGAAGGGCGAGGTGTTCGGTCTGCTCTACGTCGGCAACGATCGCATTGCCAACCTGTTCAACCAGACCTCCCTCGAGCTGCTCACGGTGTTCGCGGCCCAGGCCGCCCTGCTGGTGCAGAACGCCCTGCTCGTCGACGGCCTGACCCAGGACAACAAGGAATTGCAGGCCGAACTCGAGGGCATGCGCCACGGCGACATCATCGGCGCCTGCGACGGCATGCGCGAGGTGTTCAAGCGCCTGGACAAGGTCGCCACCACCGACATCTCGGTGCTCATCACCGGCGACACCGGCACGGGCAAGGAGCTCATCGCCCACGAGATCCACCGCCGCTCGCCGCGCGCCCGCGGCCCCTTCGTGGTCATCAACTGCGGCGCCATCCCCGAGAACTTGCTCGAAAGCGAGCTGTTCGGGCACGTCCGCGGCGCCTTCACCGGTGCGGTGGCCAACCGGCCGGGCAAGTTCCAGGCGGCGGATCGAGGCACCCTGTTCCTCGACGAGATCGGCGAGATGCCCCTGCTGCTGCAGGTCAAGCTGCTGCGCGCCTTGCAGGAACACGCGGTGACGCGGGTCGGCGACACCCGCTCGGAGAACGTCGACATCCGCATCCTCGCCGCCACCAACAAGGACGTCGAGCAGGAGGTGCGCCAGGGGCGCTTTCGCGAGGATCTGTACTACCGCCTCAACGTGGTGCACCTGCACCTGCCGCCGCTGCGCGACCGCGGAGAGGATCTCGTGGTCCTGGCCAAGTACTTCTTGCAGAAGCATAACAAGGAGTACCGCACCAAGGTCCGCGGCTTCTCCAGCCGCGCCCTGCAGGCCATGCGCAAGTACACCTGGCCGGGCAACATCCGCCAGCTCGAGAACCGCATCAAGCGTGCGGTGGTGATGTGTGAGCGCAACTTGCTGGGCGAGGAGGACCTGGACATCAAGCTCGAGGACATCGAGCCCATCCTGCCCCTCACCCTGGCCAAGGAGGAGTACCAGCGTCGCTACATCAACGAGGTGCTGGCGCGCAACAACGGCAACCGCACCAAGACCGCCAAGGATCTGGGGGTGGATCCGCGCACCATCTACCGCCACCTCGAGCGCGAGAACCAGCTGACCGAGGAGGATGAGGCCCTGTGAGCATGCTGCGGGGAGAGGCACGCGCCCCCTGACAGGGGTGTCGCAGATCTCGCTGCACAGCGCTCCGGGTCATCTGAGTAGAGATGTGTAAGGTTACGATATTTAATAATTTTTTTTATAGCGCTGGGCTGGCATCGCGCTTGCTCATTGCAGTGCTCGTGATGTGTGCCACGACACAGCAAGCCTGCCTGATCAGCCCGGTGGATCCGCCCATCGCGGAGCCGGACATCAACCATGGTCCGGTGATCGTTGATGCGACGGTGCTCCCCCGCCCGCCCCTTGGCGGGGTCATCGCTGTGAGCTGCCAGGACCAGCAAATCGCGATGGACTTCGAGGTTCGTCAGGTCGTCGAGTACGACACAGATCAGACCCTGTTCTTCAACTGGTTCATCGACTACACGCCGAACAGCTTCGACATCAACAGCCGCCCTTTTTACGAAATCCCTATCGAATCCTCTGGCAGCGAGGTCGTGCGGGACGTGAACCAGAAGGTGCGTGTGCCGGTGGCTTGGCTCCCCGCGCAGCCCGTTGGACGACACGTCGTCGAGGTCCTGGTGGCGGATACGGAGCCTCTGCCGGGGGAACCTGCCCCCTACCGCACCCTGCCCGAAGGAGGTCTGTATGACCTGTGGTACTGGGTGATCGAGATCGTCGACGACGGGAGTTGCTGATGCTGCGCGTTCCTTCCATGGCGCTGCTTGCGTTTGCGCTACCGGCACTTGCCCTGGAGGCCTGCACGGGCTACGCGCCCTCGGCAGACCTGGGCGCCTACTGCGCCAGTGACGACGAGTGTGGATCTCCCTTCATCTGTGTCTACGGGGCCTGTTACGACCCCGGCACCGCGGCCCTGCACAGGGTCTCGCTCGAGGTCGTGCCCAGCGCCAGCAGCGCCCGCCCCACCCAGCAGTTCCCGGACTTCGTGGTCAGTGGGCAGAGCCGCTCCGAGGTGCACCTGGCACCCACCATTCACGCCCACCTGCGGGTCGAGGACAGCAGCAGCGGCCCCCTGGCTGCTCTGGTGACGGCGGAGACTGCCGGTGCCATCCCGGGTCGCCCGCTCCGTGTCGACGAGCGCGCCGCCAGCAACGGGCTCGCGGTGCTGCCCCTGATCTCCGGACTGGCCTACGGCCTGCGCGTGCAGCCCGACGACACCACCGCGCCCCCGTTCCGGCCCGGCACCCTGTTCGCCAACAGCGACGTGGATGGCCCGCAGAACACGGTCACGCTGCAGGGCCCCGAGACCAGCACGCTCTTGCACGTGCGCGGCCGTGTGGTGATCTCGCCGTCGACGCCCATCGGCATCCAGGACCTGCGCGTGCAGCTGCGCGCTCTGGTCGGCACCCCGCCGGAGCGGCGCACCGTGTCGTCGAGCGCCATCACCCTGGCGACCGAGGACGCCCGGGGACAGTTCGAGCTGCTCCTGCCCTCGGATCTCACCTCGGGATTGCAGCTTCACATCACGCCCACATCGAGCAATCCGTTCTTCCCGGTGCTCACGCTCGAGGGCCTGGATCTCGACACGGATACCGATCTCGGGGACATTGCCGTGGGCGACGTGGGTCTGCCCGTCGAGGTCAGCGGCTTGATCCGCGGCCCGTCGGGGCCCGTCGTCGGCGCCTCCGTCAGCTTCGTCGGCGCCGTGGGCAATGGTCTGTTCTCGACCTCGTCGGTCACGGGCGCGGACGGACGCTACACCGTGAACTTGCTCCCCGGTCTGTACCAGGTGGTCGCGGTGCCGTCCGTGACCTCGAGCGCTGGCCTGAGCGAGGTGCTGGATCCCGTGCTGGTCGATCGCGTGGCACCGGGGGTCACCCAGATCGATCTGCAGGCCCAGCCCCGGGCTCGCTACAGCGGGACCGTCCGCGACCGCGATGGCCTGGGTGTGCGCGGCGCCACCCTGCGCGCCTCCAGGCGGGGCAACGCTCCCGAAGCCCAGCCCGGTCCTGCCGACGACGTGCGCACCGTGTTCGAGACCCGCACCGACGCCCAGGGCACGTACGAGCTGCGCGTGGACCCGGGACTGTACGAGCTGTCCGTGGTCCCGCCCTCCGACGCCCTGCTACCCTGGCGCAGCGACCTCCTGGTGGCGGGTCTGGGCGACGTCGAGCGCGACGTCGAGCTGTACGCCGCGGCCCCCTTCGGCGGACGGATCACCGACGAGGAGACCGGAGACGCCCTCGCGGGTGGCCTGGTGCGTGCCTTCCTGGTTCTCGACGACCAACGGGTGGTCCTGGTGGGCGAGGACCTTAGCGATCAGAGCGGCGATTTTTCGATCGTGCTGCCCAGCTTCGGCGCCACCACCACGGAATGATCGCGCTCGCGACCCCCGCGACAGCCAACCGGTGAGGGCAGGGAGCGATCGGCCAGCCCCCCTCGATGTGTCAGAATGGACCCATCCCCGCGCGACCCGGTCCCGCCACGTCGAACTGCAACTGGAGGCCGACCATCACAGAGGCCCCCAGGAGCCAGAAGCTGCGACCTCGCTGTGTCATGGGCGCAAAGGTGTAGCGCGCCTCGACCATGGCCCCGAGCCAGCGCCAGTCGGGCACCAGCACCGGCGCCACCGCGCCGATCGCGGCGTGCAGGCCGAAGGTGCTCCAGAAACTGTTGCTGGGCTGCTGCGAGCTCAGGATGCTATCGGCGATCATGATGTTGACCTGATCCACGCCTCCCAGTGCGTAGGGGTGCAGCCACCAGTCCACATCGGGCTTGAAGCCCAGCGAGATGCCGATGTCGACGATGTTGAGTCCGATGGTACCCCCGGAGGCCAGCTCGTGCCGCTCCGCAGTCCAGTCGAGATCGATCACCAGGGGCACCACCGCCATCGGATAGTAGTCGAAGCGGAGCCCCACGCCGGGCGCACCCACATAGCTGGACACCACGGGATCGCGAGCGTTGGTGCTCTCGTCGAAAAAGGGGTTGGGCACGTAGCGATAGCCAGCGTGCACGCCCACACTGCCGTGATCCTCGTGGATTCGGCTATCCACCTGCGCGAGCGCACAGATTGCCAGGACGCTGGCCAGGGCAAACATGTCGTCACCTCCGGCGACCTGTCTACCACGCCCCAGGTTCGGGACGAAGCGGACCTTCCGTGCTCCGTCGAGAAATGCCCCATAAAGCCTCGGCCTCATCTTGACAGGTGGGCATGGCCCGCCTAGATTGCGCCTGCTGCGCGGCCGATTCACCGCGTGGTGGCCAGCCGTGAGCACGCGGGCGGCTAGCTCAGTTGGTAGAGCAGCAGACTTTTAATCTGCAGGCCCTGGGTTCGAACCCCAGGCCGCTCACCAAGCTGGCCAGGTGAATATCGGGTCCCCATCGTCTAGCCCGGCCCAGGACACCGCCCTTTCACGGCGGCGACGGGGGTTCAAATCCCCCTGGGGACATTTTCCAGCACGGCGGCACCGGCCGCCTCCCTCGACCACCGCGACACTCGATCCCAGGCTCCTCGCCTCCTGGCGGTGCGCTCGCCCGGGCTTCGCGTCAACGGCACTGCAAGCGATGGCCCCGTGCCTGCTGCCGTCGGGCGACAGCCGCCCGCAGAAGCCAACCTTTTTACCGATAGCGGGCCCCAGGGGACAACATGGATGGCTCAGTGTCGTGCAACTTGTATGGCTCCGGCGCTTGGTGCTAAACACGGATGGCCTGACACTCTTCGGCAGTGCCAGCGGATCTGAGTGTTCTTTTTCCCCTCGGCGATTGCCCGGAGGTGGCTCCCATGAGCGACCCGAAGAACCCGAACGACCACGACGAAGCCGCAGCGGCGGCCTCTTCGATCGAGGACAAGTGGTTCTCGCAGGAAAACCAGGAGGTGACAGCCGATCCCGCTCCCGGGGCAGCCACTGCGGTGCAGTCGTCGACGCACAGCGAACCCGCAGCCCCCCGCAGCTTCGGCGTGCGGCCCGAGGAGGGAGCGGGCGGGGACTCCTGGAGCGGGGAATCTTCTGGCTCAGCGAAGATCATCGTCGATGAGAGCTTGATGGCTGACAGCGACGTCAGCAGCGGTTTCTCCATCGCCCCGCTGCGGTCTGCACCGGCGACGCCACTGGCCCCGGCCCTGCCTGCTCTCCCGGACGAGCGCCAGCCCCACATCGCTGACGCGGCCACCCAGGCCTCGGCCCAGGAGCGCATCAACGTCTGCGAACGCGAGGCCAAGGCCTTTGCAGCTGACCGTCGAGCCGCCCCTCTGTGGTACGAGGCCGGCGGTCTGTACGAGGAGATCCTGCGCAATCCGCGGCAGGCAGCGACCTGCTATCAGGCGGCCTTCACCTCGGACCCGACCTACACGCCCGTGCTACATGCCGCTCGCCGATTGTTCTCGGAGATCGGCAACTGGCCCATGGTGGCCCACCTCGTGACCGCCGAGCTGCGGGTGGTCACGGAGGCCACTGCCAAGGCGCCGCTGCTGGTCCTGCGCGGACACGTCCTCGAGACCAAGCTCTCCAAGGACAGCGACGCGGAGCAATCCTACCGGGAAGCCCTGGACACCCTCCCCACCTGTGCCGCGGCCTACGATGCCCTGCAACGCCGCATGCTGCAGCAGGGACGTCATGGCGAGTGGGTCGAGCTGGCCAGAGCCAGCATGGAGCGCCTTCCCGCAGGTCCCCTGGCGGACCGCTGGGCGCTGGACATCGCCCGGGTGTTCGAGTCTCCACTCGGCGACACCGCAGCGGCCCTCGCCCTGTACCAGCGGGTCCTCACGGGCAGCCCGGGCCACGAGGAGGCAGCGCGCGCCCGGGTCACCGCCTTGCGACGGCTGGGCCAGGACCGCGAGCTCACCGAGGCTCTGGTGCACGTGGCCGGACTCAGCCAGGGTGCCGCGCGTGCGGTGCTCCTGGTCGAGGCCGCGCGGCTGTACCGGGCTCGCCTCGAGGACATGGGCACGGCCCGCAACCTGCTCGAGCGCGCGCGGGACGCTTCCCCCCGGAACCTTCTGGTACTGCGCGAACTGAGTGATCTGCTCTCTGCCACCAGCGAGCACCAGGCGCTGGCCGATGTCCTGCTGGAGCTGGCCACGACCCTGACCGATCCCCGGGAGCGCGCCGCACTGTACGCCGAGCTCGGTCGGATCTTCGAGGAGCGCCTGAGCAACGAAGAAAAGGCCATCGAGCAGTTCCAGCGTGTGGTCGAGCTGGACCCGCATTACCAGCCCGCCGTGGTGTCTCTGGGTCGCCTCTACTTCAGGCATGGGCGTTACGCGGACCTGGTCGTGCTGTACGACCGTGAGCTGAGCGAGCTGCAGGATCCCCTGCAGCGCGTGCCCCGCCTGTTCAAGGTTGCCGAGCTGCTGCAATTCCAGATGGGCGACATCGACGGTGCCCTGGCCCGCTACCGGGAGATCCTGGAGATCGAGCCCTACTACATCCCGGCGCAGAAGGCCGTGACGGTGCTGCTCAACGCAGGTGAGCGCTGGGCGGAGCTGGTCGCCTTGTACGAGAACGAGCTGCAGCATACCGAGGACAGGGATCAGAAGATTTTCCTGCTCGACCGCATTGGCACCCTGCACGAGGAGAAGCTGGGCGACATCGACAAGGCCATCGATGCTTTCGAGCGCATGCTTGTCATCGCACCGGGCTACTTGCCGGCGATCCGGACCCTGGGCAAGCTGTACGCCTCGGCCGAGCTGTATGCGGACCTGATCCGCATCCACGACCAGGAAGCACAGGCCATCCAGGATCCCAAGCAGGTGGTGGCGCTGCTGTTCAGGACCGGCGAGATCTACGAGAACCACCTGGGTGACGCCGACAAGGCCATCGAGGTCTACCGCAAGGTGCTCGGGCTCGCGCCCAGCTATCTGCCTGCTCTCAAGGCCCTGGGGCGGCTGTACCACCAGCGCGGTCTGTTCCGCGACCTCATCGACATGAACAGGCAGGAGATCGAGGTCACCTCGGATCCGCTGCAGCGCGCCTCGCTGCTCTTCAAGATCGGTGAGATGCACGAGGAGCGCCTCGACGAGCCGGATCGCGCTGTCGAGGCGTATCGCGAGGTCCTGCGGGAAGTCCCGGGCTTCTACCCGGCCTTGCGCGCCCTGGCGCGCATCATGCTCAGCCGCGGCGACGCTGCGGGCCTGGCCGAGGTGGCCAAGCTCGAGTGCGAGATCCTTGAGAACCCGCGCGAGCGCGCCGTGGCACGCTGCCGTGCCGCGCTCATCGAGGAGATCCCGCTTGGCCGGGATCAGGATGCACAGCAGACCTACCAGGCCGCCCTGGTGGACTCGCCGCTGCTCGCCGACGCCATCGAAGCGCTGATTCGCATTGCCCAGCGTCAACGCGATCCCGAGGCCGTGCTGGAGGTCCTGCGCACGGCCGCTGACGGCAGCGAGGGAGCACAGCGCCTGGCCCTGCTGCGGCGCCTGGCCTCAGTCCAGGCTCACGAGACGAGGCGGCCTGCCGAAGCCCTGGCCAGTTTCCGGGGTATCCTGGAAAGCTCCCCCGAGGACGTCGATGCGCTGCAGGGTGCCCTCCACTGCGCGCTCGAGCTGCGCGACTATCGCGAGGCGATCTCCTGGGCCGAGCGCCTCGCCGGACGGGTTCCCGACCCCGCCAGTGCTGCCGCACTGCACCTGCAAGTAGCCCTGTGGCGAAGCTCCCACCTCGATCCACCAGAGGATCCCACCGCGAACTTCCTGCGCGTGCTCGAGTACGAGCCTGGCAACCCGGTCGCGCTTCGAGAGGTGGAGACCGCCTACACCAAGGCTGGCTTCGATGAGGGTCTGTATGCCCTGTACCTACGCGAGCGCGAGCTGCTGCCCGATGGTGCGCAGAAGCTCCACCTGACCCTGCGGCTGGCAGATCTGGCACTCGGCCCGATCCATCGAACCGAAGACGCGGTCCTGCTGCTCGAAGAAGCCGTGGCCGCGGACCCCACGTCGACGGTGGCGCTTCGCCGGCTCAAGGAGGCCTACCAGACCACGGGGCGGCCTCAGGATCAGCTTCGCGTGCTGGCCCTGGAGGCCGATGCCAGCCCGGATCCGCAAGCCGCGGTGCGCAGCTTGATGGAAGTGGGCCACCTGCAGGAGAGCCAGACCGGCGACAAGAATGCCGCGGCCGACTGCTATCTCAAGGTCCTGGGCAAGGATCCCACCAACAGCGAGGCCTTCTCCAGAGCCGAGCATCTGCTGGGTGAACTCCAGCGTCCGGTCGAACTCGCCGCGCTGTATCACCGGCGCAGTGACGTCGTCGACGGCGTGGACTCCAAGATCGGACTCCTGCTGCGCGCCGCGGAGATCGAGAAGGGCACGCTCGAGAAGCCCGTGACCGCCCTGGCGAGTTTCCGCGAGGTGCTGGCCCTGAGCCCCAAGCACGTGCCTGCCCTCGTCGGCACCGCGGACCTCGAACTCGCCCTGGAGCACCATGCCGAAGCTGCGGAGCTGTACACCCAGGTCGTGCAGACCACCGGCGACGCCGCGATCACTGGCCCCATCTTCGAACGACTGGGCGACCTGTACAGCGGTTCGCTCGCAGATCCGGGGCGCGCCGTGCAGGCCTACGTCGCAGCCATGAACGCCCGGCCCAACCAGCCCGGCGTGCTGCGCAAGCTCGGCGATCTGTACATCGCGCAGCAGGCCTGGCCACAAGCCTCGGACGTCCTGGCCAAGCGCCTGACCTTCGCTCCCGGCACCGAGGACAAGCTGGATACCTTGTTCAAGCTGGCCCAGGTGTGCGAGACCGGACTGAACAATCCGGCCCAGGCGGCGCAGTTCCTCGAGCAGGCCATCACCCTCAGTCCGTCGTCGCCACAGACCGTGGAGCGCCTGGCCGGGCTGTACCGGAGGTCCGGGGACTTCGCCTCCCTCGCCAGTGCCCTGACCCGCATGCTCAACAGCACGCCAGCCGAGCAACGGCAGACGCTGCTGCCGCTGTACCGGGAGCTGGCCGCGGTGTACGAGCAAAATCTCGGGCAGATCGACAAGGCGATCGATGTCTACCGCGCCCTGCTGGGTGTGGATCCAAGTGACTCCGTCGCTCGCACCAAGCTGGCCACTCTCTTCGAGTCGCAGCCTGCCAGCCGCGACCGCGCCATCGAGGAGTACCGCAAGCTGGCCGAGGCCTCACCGGTCCAGGTGACGGCCTATCGCGGCCTGCGCAAGCTGTTCGATGCCGAGGGTGTCCACGACAAGAAGTACTGCGCCTGCGAGATCCTGGCGGTCCTGCGCAGCACAGATGAGGACGAGAGCTTCTTCTTCGAGGACAATCGCAACCGTGCACCACAGCAGCTGGACTACGGGCTCAGCGAGGAACAGCACGAGCAGTGGCTGGTACACCCCGACGAGCGCACCATCGTGCGCCGCATCGTCCGGGCATGCAGCACCGAGCTGAGCAAGGTCTTTCCCGCCGACCTGACCGCTTACCAGGTGACGCGGAACGACCGCATCACACCCAAGACCAATGACCCGCTGCGCGGTCTGTGCGACTCCCTGGCGCACGCCCTCACCGACAACCGCCTGAGCTTCGACCTCTACCGCTGCCGGGCCAAAGCCCTCGCCCTGGCGGTGCAAAACACCGACCCGCCCAGCCTCATCGTCGGATCCGAGATCATTCGCCGGCACCCCACGCGCGAGCAGCGGTTCCTGGTGGGTTCCCAGCTCGAAGGTTTGATCTCGGGTCATCACCTGCTCGAGGGCATGGATGCCGTTGGTCTGGCAACCTTCATCTCGGCACTTGGCCTGGCCATCCAGAGTGGCTTCCCGCCCCTTCCTGGTGCCGGTGACGTCGAGGAACTGTCCAAGCGTGTCGCAAAGGCCCTGTCACGCGGCGCACGCAAGACGCTGGCCCCGCTCATCGCCGAGCTCGATCAAGGTCGCGCGCAGATCAACCTGCAACGCTACTTGCAGGCGACGGACCTGACCCGGGTACGCGCCGGGATGCTGCTGGCAAACGACATCGAGTCTGCGCTCCGCCTGGTCGCCCGCGACCTGGGTGTGAACTACAGCCTCAATGACATCGATGCGCTCAACCTCGTGCTGCTGCGTCAACCCCGCATGCGCGAGATCTTCGCCTTCTCGATCAGCGAGGATTACTTCTCGGCCCGGCGCGCGCTGCACGTCGCCATCGACCTGTAGCTCAGCCCGGGGGGCGGCGGACCTGCACGTAGGCCGTTCCTCGACCCCAGCTCAGCCAGACACGGCGCGCCGTGAGGAGTTCCCAGGCGTCTCCGTCGAGGGGGTGTGTCAGTGCGATCACGCGGCAACCCGCAGGGACGTGCGCCAGAAGGCTCGCGGTCAGGCGGCGGGACTCGCTCGACAGGCAGGTCCAGTTCAGGAGCACCACATCGGCCCCGGAGAGGTCGGCATCGCGCAGATCTCCCTCCTCGAGAAGGACCCCGGGCCACTGTGCGGGCGCCAGCATCATGCGCGCCGTGGCGATGCGCTCGTGAACGATCTCGACACCGCGACACCGCGCACCGAAGCCATGCGAGGCCAGCGCCAGGGCTCGACCCGTGCCACATCCCAGGTCGACGAACAGCGCACCGACATGCAGGTTCGCCACGGCCAGGAGACGACGCAAGGTGAGCCATGGCATTTCGCCGTAAGTGAGATCATCACCGCGGCCTGCCAGGCGGCGCAGTCGCAGGTGATCCGCGAAGCCTGCAGGACGATACGGCGACCAGCGAAAGCTCCAGGCGAGCAAACGCAGGTCCAGGACCAGGAGCCGGGGCGCCGTCAGAGATGCCCACACCAGATCCAGGGCGCGCAGACCCCCGCGGAGAAGCAGGGCACCGATCCGCGCCAGCGTCTCGCGATGGAGTGCCACCTGTTCCATGGGACGAGCCAGCAGGCGGCTGGTCAACTCGAGGAGGTCGAGGGCTTCTTGCTGCGCGCTCCAGGCCGCGCTCGCTTGCGCGTTGCCGCAGGGGCCGCAGCATGCTCCGGAGCCTGTGTGCGCGACGGCTTGGCGACGTCCTTGCGCGGCGGCGTGGCGGAGCTCGGACTCCCGGGGCCGGTGCTCTTGGCCTCGGCCTTCCGGCGATGATAGCGCCACTGCTGGTAGTGCCTCGAGCACAGTCCATGCGCGATGACCCGGCTGTTGCAGCCAGGCTTGCGGCACACCCGGAAGCTGTGAACAGCGCTCTCCTTGCTCCCACGCCCCGACAGGTTGCGCTCGAGACGATCGATGCGCTGGTGCAGATCGCGGACCGCATCGGCCAGGGCCCGCCCGACCCGGGCATCGATCTCGGCGAGAAAAGCCTCCATCACGGACGAGATATCCAGTTTCTTCCGACGCGGCATGGTGCGTGTCCCTCTGTACGGAGGCTGGGCCCAGGCCCCGTGGCCCTTCACAAGTCCAGCAGGCTACTGATGGACGTTTCAGAAGTCAAACCGACTGCTGAAGATCGCGACGCCCTCCCCAGGACAGGAATGGCACGAACCACGGAACTTCGAGGAGAGCGCAGGAACGAAACCGTGACGACGGACCAGCGGAGCGATCAGGCCTGGGTTGCGGCAGCGTTGTCACCGACCAGCTCGATGACCGAGATGGGTGCTGCATCGCCCCGACGCTGTCCGATCTTGATGATCCGGGTGTATCCGCCCTGGCGGCCACGGAAACGCTCACCGAGGTCCGCGAAGAGCTTGTGCAGGACCTCGTTGTCACGCACCCAGGTGAAGGCCTGGCGCCGTGCGTGGAGATCGCCGCGCTTGCCGAGCGTGATCAGTTTCTCGGCCACGCGCCGCAGCTCCTTGGCCTTGGCGTCGGTGGTCTCGATGCGCTCATGCCGGAACAGCGAGGTCACCATGTTGCGGAACATGGCCTTGCGGTGCGAGCTGTTGCGGTTGAGTTTGCGACCCTTCTTGAGATGGCGCATGACACACTATCCTCGGGCACTCGGGCCCCTCGACCTTCTCGCCAGAGGCGCTCAGGCCGGGTTGGTCGTCTTCAACGGGACATTCTTGGGCGGCCAGTTCTCCAGCTTCATGCCCAGGCCGAGTCCCATCTCGGACAGGATCTCCTTGATCTCCTTGAGCGACTTTCGACCAAAATTCTTGGTCTTGAGCATCTCGCTCTCGGACTTCTGCACCAGGTCGCCAATGAGCTTGATGTTGGCGTTCTGAAGGCAGTTGGCGGAACGAACACTGAGCTCCAGCTCGTCGACACTGCGCATGAGGTTGTCGTTGAAGACTTCCTCGCGCGGCTCCAGCTCCGGCAGCTCGGGCTCGATCTCCTCGGGGAAATTGATGAAGATCGTGACCTGCTCCTTGAGGATCTTGGCCGCGATGCCCACCGAGTCCTCGGGCTTGACCGAGCCATCGGTCCACACCTCGAGGGTCAACTTCTCGAAGTCGGTGCGCTGGCCCACGCGGGCGTGGGTCACCGTGAAGTTGCACTTGCGCACGGGAGAGAACAGCGCGTCGACGGGGATGGTGTCGACGGCGTGGCCCTCCTCGCGGAACTGCGAGGCCGGCACGTAGCCACGACCACGCTTGACCGTGAGGTCGATCTTGAGCGCTCCACCCTCCGCCACGGTGGCGATGTGGTGATCGGCGTTGAGCAGCGTGATGCCATCGTCGTGGATGATATCCGCAGCGCGCACCTCGCAGGGGCCCTTGACGTCGATGCGGGCCGAGCGTTGCTCGTACCCGTTGAGCTTCACCTCGACCTCCTTGAGGTTGAGGATGATGTCCGCCACGTCCTCGCTGACGTCGGGGATCACCGTGAACTCGTGCAGCGCCCCCTCGATGCGGGCGGCGGTGATGGCCGCGCCCTGCAGGGAGGACAGCAGAACGCGTCGCAGGGAGTTGCCCAGCGTCTGGCCATAACCCCGCTCAAGGGGCTCGGCCACAAACTTGCCATATCGTTCGGTCAGGCTGTCGCGGTCCACGACGACGGCCTTGGGCTTGATCAGATCGCGCCAGTTGCGGTGCATACGTTTCGCCTCCAGCCAGGGTCCACGGCGCGGCCACCCGTTGGCCGCCCCCAGGAACGACCTCGCTACTTGCTATAGAGCTCGACGATGAGCTGCTCCTGCATGGGCATGGTCAGCTCTTCGCGTGCGGGGTAGGCCTTGACCGTGGCGGTCATCTGCTCGCGGTTGAGCTCTATCCACGACGGCATGCCACGGCGCTCGGCGGTCTCCAGGTTGGCGACGATGGTCACCAGTTGCTTGGAGCGCTCGCGCAGGGTCACCACGTCGCCGACCTTGAGCTGCAGCGAGGGGATGGTGACCTTCTTGGCGTTGACCCGGAAATGACCGTGCCGGACCAGCTGCCGGGCCTCGGCGCGGGTCGAGGCAAAGCCCATCCGGAACACCATGTTGTCCATGCGCCGTTCGAGCATGGTCAGCAGGTTCTCGCCGGTGTGGCCCTTTTGGCGCGCGGCGCGCTGGTAGTAGAGCCTGAACTGGCGTTCGAGCATGCCATAGATGCGCTTGACCTTTTGCTTCTCGCGCAGCTGGATGCCGTAGTCCGTGAACTTCTTGCGAGACTGCCCGTGCTGGCCTGGCGGATAGGGTCGCCGCTCGATGGCGCAGCGGTCGCTGTAGCAGCGATCGCCCTTGAGCATGAGCTTCATGTTCTCGCGCCTGCACAGGCGGCAGGATGACTCGGTATACCGTGCCACTGTTCGACTCCTTGGTCGCGAGCACGAGCGCCCGCGCGTTCTTGGGAGCCCGGATATGCCACAGGTGGTGGCAACCCTTGACTGGACTCCCGGCTCGACCCAACGGCTACCCCCGAGGGCAGCTCAGGACGTCACGAGGATGGGTCGAGCTCCATTCCCCACGACGTGGAAACCAGATCAGACGCGGCGCTTCTTGGGAGGCCGGCACCCGTTGTGCGGGATGGGTGTGCAGTCCCGGATCAGCGAGATCTTCATGCCCGAGTTGGCCAGGGCGCGCAGCGCGGCCTCACGACCGGCGCCGGGACCCTTGACGTAGACGGCCAGCTGCCGCATGCCGTGGTCCATGGCCTTGCGCGAGGCGTCCTCGGCCGCGATCTGAGCGGCAAAGGGGGTGGACTTGCGCGAGCCCTTGAAGCCCCGGGACCCCGCGCTGGACCACGAGATGGCCGCACCAGACACGTCGGTGATGGTGATCACCGTGTTGTTGAAGGTCGCCTGGATGTGGGCGATGCCACTTTGCACGTTCTTCTTGACGCGCTTCTTTTGCTTGCCTGGCTGAGCCATCGAAACCCTGCCTCCCGGTCACGCCCTCTCGGAGCGCCACGACCGCGTTGAGTCTACTTGCCCTTGCGGCCGATGCTGCGCTTCGGGCCCTTGCGGGTCCGCGCGTTGGTGTGCGTGCGCTGTCCACGGCAGGGCAGCCCGCGGCGATGCCGCAGCCCGCGATAACAGCCGAGGTCCATCAGCCGCTTGATGCTCATCGAGATGTCGCGCCGCAGATCACCCTCGACCTTGAACTTGGCCTCGATGATGTCGCGGATGCGCACGATCTCGTCGTCACCGAGGACATCGGTACGCTTGTTCGATGCGATACCGGCCTCAGCCAGGATCTTCTGTGACGAGGTGCGGCCAATGCCGTAGATGTAGGTCAGCGCCGTCTCGACTTGCTTGTTTCGCGGAAGGTCGACGCCTGCAATGCGTGCCATGCTCGTTGCTCCACGTCCCTCGCCGGGGGCTTAGCCCTGGCGCTGCTTGTGCCGGGGGTTATCGCAGATCACACGCACGACGCCACGACGCCGGATGATCTTGCACTTGTCGCAGATCTTTTTCACCGATGCGCGCACCTTCATCTGCTCCTCCAAACCGCCAAAAATCCCTTATATTTCAAGCAATTACAGCTTTATTCCGCAAAGAGTGGCGCAACATAGCAAACGCCACGCCGACTTGCAAGCCCCTTGTTTCTGGGCCCTCTTTGAGGGCTGGGCCATCCCGGGATCTGCAAGGCCGGGGCACGCTAGGTGGGTGGTCCACGAATGGCAAGCGCTATCCGTCATTGTCCACCATGTTGTGTGCCAAGCGCCGAGCGGTGGACGCGTGAGTGTGGACCATGGCGCTGGCTCCCCGGATCCCCTGGGCACCCAGCCACCACGGAAGACCGTTGTTTTTGCCCGGTATCTCGCGGCGGATGTGCTGAAATGCCGTGGTCCCTGGGGCCAGGTGACCCCGCGGCTGCGCGCCCAGACTCCTGACGAATAGTGGCTGTCCCACGCGTTTCAGGCTTTGATCGAAGACGAAAGGCGCGCGATGGGCCAGGACTCTCGGCACAGGCTCGATCCAGCCGCCTGGCTGGACAAGTATGGCGACCAGCTGTTTCGCCAGGCGCTGGTGCGCGTCCAGCGCGCCGACGTGGCCGAGGACCTGGTCCAGGAGACCCTGCTGGCGGGTCTGCTCGGCCGAGAAAGCTTTCGCGGTGACGCCACTGAGTTGAGCTGGCTGCGCGGCATCCTCAAGCACAAGATCATCGACCACTTTCGCCGTCAGACCCAGCAGGCGGTCGACGACAAGGCCGCGGATCCCACGCAGGTACTTTTTGATGGTGCAGGACGCTGGGCCCGGGCACCCACGGCCTGGGACCAGGGAGCCGAGGCGGTGATAGGCAACATGGAGTTCTGGAATACCCTCACCCGCTGTCTTGCAGGGCTGCCGGGCTCTCAGGCTGGAGTGTTCGTGCTGCGTGAGATCGACGGCTACAGCAGTGAGGAAGTGTGTAAGACTTTGGGAATCTCGCCGACCAACATGTGGGTGCGCCTGCATCGGGCACGCCTGCGTTTGAGGCATTGCCTCGAAGCCAACTGGTTCGGACGCGCAGCGGGGTCGTGATCAGGCCATGTCGACGTGCCGCGAGATCACCGAGCTGCTGTCGCAATCCCTGGATGGACAGCTCGGCCAGAAGGATCGCATCGAGGTGCGCCGGCACCTGATGAACTGTGCCGCCTGCACGCGCGTCCAGCAGCAGCTGATGACGGTGCGAGGCCTGGTGCGGCAGCACCGGGACTCGGTCGAGGGCGGAGGCATCGGCGAGAATGTGCGCCTGCCTCCGGCCGCGCGCCAGCGCATCGCCGCCACCCTGGCCGCATCTGCGAGCCAGACGCCGGGCCTGGACACGGAAGCCGTGGCGACGGAAATTGCCGGACCGCCGAGCGCCCCCCGGGCCGCCGCACCACGCCCGGAGCCGACACCGAACGCCATCCAGGTGTTCGTGTTCCGGGATGGCGCCTTCGTCGGAACCGAGGTCGCGACGGGTACGCGCCTGGAGATCGGTCGCGACCTGACCTGCGATGTGGTGCTCAGCGACGATCTGGTGTCCCGACGTCATGCAGCGGTGACGCTGTTCAGACAGCAGCTCTACGTCGAGGACCTCAGCAGCTCCAACGGGACCTATGTCAGCGGACAGGCCATCGCGACGCGCCAGCCCATCTCGCACCGGGACGACGTGGGCATCGGGCGCCATGCCCTCAAGTTCAAGCTGCTTGGTCTGGTCGAGGAGGACGAGGCCGCTCCGACGATGGCCGCCGCCGACTATCCCGAGGTCACGGAGCGCGACCACATCGAGGCCATCGCCGCGGCACGACCGTCGCCGGAGGCTGCGCAGATCTTCGATGCCCTGGTCGAGAGTGACGCCACCGATTCCGACCCCCCACCTCGGGTCCGGCCACAGTCGACCTATGAGCGGACGGATCGCGAGCCGTCGTACGATCCCCCTGCCGTGGCGCCGCCACCGCCCCCCGCTCCACCTCCCGCTCGCGAGCTCCTGCGCCCCGCCTTCGCACCGGTACCCGCGACCCCGGGGCCCAACCCCATGCTGGACGAGATGGTGGTCTCCGGGGACCTGTCCGACGAGGAGACCAGCCTCAGCGACCCCTATGGCAGCCTGCCGCCGATCGAGCGACCGGATGTCGAGGCGCTGCGAAACCGCGTGCAGGCTGCGACGGCCGACGCCAGGGAGCCTGCGCCACCCCGCGCCCTGGAACCGGACGAGACCGACGAGGATTTCGACCCCGACGATCTGCCGGCACCTTTCTCCCTGTTCGAGAACCTGCTGCGGGAGAACTTTCAGGGTGGGCGAGTCCCCCAGCAGGCCCGCGCTCACGTCGAGGTCATCCGCTACCAGGATCAAGTCGTGCATGACCTCACGGCCCTCGCGCCCGGCCAGCAGTTCGTGGTGGGGCGTGGCCTGGGTCGGGGTGTCCACGAGAGCGGGACCCCGGCCAACCTGCGCCTGGTGCGCGTTCATAAGAAGGGCAGCGCCGAGATCACGGTGCTGCGCACCTTTGATGGCAAGGTGCGGCTCGGCTCGCAGTCACGCAATCTGCGCGACGCGGCAACCTGGGACGGCGACCGCGGCAGCTTTGCACTGCAACGCGGCGACATGGCCAATCTGCAGATCGGGGTCGAGAGCTACTTCGTGCGCTTTGCCCAGGCCCCGGACGTGGAGCGGCAGATCAGCGCGCGCGGGCGCCGCAGCAAGGACGAGGCACGCGAGCTGAGGGGTCTGCTGGTCAGCCTGCTGTCGTCGGGCGCAGGGCACGCGCTGATACTGATAGGTCTGTTCGTGGCCGGGCTCGTCTCGCCCTCGCAGCTGGCCACCAACCTCGACGAGGACCGCTTCGTGCAAATGGACCAGAAGGATCTGGAGCTGGAGAAGCCACCCGAGGAGGAACCGCCCGTCGAGGAGGCCGCCCCCGAGGAGGAGGCTCCTGCCGAGGAGGCGCCCCCACCCGAGAAAGAACCACCCAAGCGCTCCCCCCGCCCCCAACGGCCAACCAACCCGGAGGCCAAGAGCCCCAAGCCAGGCATCCTCGCGGCCCTGGGCAAGATTCCCAAGGTCGGCGGCGCCGCAGGGAGCCAGACCCTGACCGCAGCGGTGTCCAACCTCGATGCCGTCAAGGTGCCAGGTGGCGGCGGCTCGTACAAGGTCTCGGGCCTGATCGGAAAGGGTCCCACCAATCGGGTGCAGATCGGCGGTTCGGGGGGTGGAGTCTCCACCAAGGGCCTCAACTCCATCCTCCGCGAGGGCGGTGGGGGCCCCGGCAGCCTGAGCAAGCTCAAGAGCGGCACTGTGCGCGGGCGCCTGGTCAAGGCCACGCGGGCCTCGCGCACCCAGGGCAGCGGTGTGCTCGACCGCGCCGAGATCCAGAAGGTCGTCAACAAGGGTCTAGGACAGATCCAGTTCTGCTACGAAAAGGAGCTGCTCAAGAACAACTCCCTGTCGGGCAAGGTCGTGTTCGAGTGGACCATAGGCCTCAACGGCAGCGTGCAGATCGTCAAGACCACCACCTCGACGTTGAAGAGCCCGGCGGCAGTGCAGTGCATGATAGGCGCGGTCAAGGGCTGGAAGTTCCCGGCGCCGCGCGGAGGCACGGTCATCGTGACCTACCCGTTCATCTTCAATGCGATGGGCTTCTGATTTTCTTGAGGGGGCGTCGTGCGCCCCCTCCCCACCCCGCCAGCGCTGTCAGGGACACCTCGCCGCGCTTCGCTCGCTCGGTGCAGAGGCACTTTTGGGACCCGGAACTCGGGGAACAAGAACAGCGCGCCGACCGTCCCTGAGATTCGCTCGATGAACGGCACTGCTGCCGAGGGGTGTATGCCGACGAATTTACTTCGGCGGCAGAGGGGACGGGCCGACCGTCCCCTGAAAGAGACAGGCCGACCGTCCCCTTGAAAAAATAGCCTACAGTACGCCGGGGAGACGAACGCTCAGGCCGCCTTGCAGCTTGGGTGCCTTGCCATCCGTGCAGCCGTCCGCGGTCGAGAACACCAGCTCGATGCGCTGACCCTGCACGCCCTCGTTGTCGGTGGGAACGATGATGATGGGATCGCCGATCTGCACGTTCTTGAGGTTGAGGTTGATCGTGCGGTCGTCGCTGACCTGGACCGTGAAGCTCTCGTTGGAGCGCATGTTGTGCACGTGCAGGCTGGTGCGGGGCTCGATGGCGTTCTCGGCGACCAGGCTGACGCTGCGCAGGAAGGCGTTGATGGTCTGGATGTCCTGAACGGCCAGGATGCCATCGGCCTTGGCCGGGTCGCGGTGGTACGCGGTCTCGAAGCGCGTGAACAGCTCGGGATTCTTGGCCAGGGCGGTCGCGGCATCGCGCGCGTCCTGCGGGATGTTGGTGTTGTCGATGATGAGCTTGAGATCGTCGCGGGTGAAGCTGTCCTTGCCGGTGTGCTGCTTGATCAGGTTCCAGGCGTTACCGAGGGACTGGCTCAGCTTCTTGTCCTCGTCGCTGAAGCGATTGTCCTCGACCAGCTTGAGCCCCTTCTCGAGCACCAGCGGCGGTCGCGTGTCGTTGACGGCCTTGGCGACGATGTTCTTGCGCGCCGCCTCACCGTCGAGGGCGCTGAGCTGGCCACCGCGGGTGTCAACGCGGTTGCCGTCGATGTTCTCGCGCACCATGCCATTGGCCCAGTCATCGGGCTCGAGCTCGATGGTGATGTGGCCCGAAGCATTGCCGGCCTGATCCATGGCGCGCACCTGCAGGATGTCGCCGGGCTTGAGCCCCAGCTTCTCCATCTGCTCCATGTTCAGGTAGACCGAGGCCGTGCGGTTGTGCACGTCGCGGCCAGTGAGCTCGAGGCTCAGCACATCGGCCTTGGTGTCGAAGCTGGCGTCGGGCTTGGCCGAGAGGTTGATGAACTGCAGCTTGGTACCGAGCTCGACGTTGTTGAACTCGAAGTAGGCGGGATCGCGAGTGGCCGGGCGGGCCGTGCCGCCGGTGTTGCCGAAGAACTGCGCATCGTCCTTGGCGCGCTCGAAGGCCATGGCACGCACCAGACCGGGTGTCGGCGGAGCCGTGGTGTCCTTGGGCATGCAGTTGTGGCCGACCTGACCGGAACCCTGGATCGTCGTCATGGGTATCTCCTTGGCGATGGCATGTCTTCGGTAGTAATCCCGGGACGTCTTATAGACCGCCTCACCCCAATTTGGCGAGACGCCCTGTCACCGGGACGCCGGTGATGCTCCGCGGTCGCACAACAATGAAAAGAAAATCTCAGTCATCTCCCAGTACACCGCGGATGGGATGTGTGAGCGCCGGCACGCCGGAGTCCGCGCGACCGTCCGGCCGGCTGGAGTCGAAGACCAGCTCGACGGGTGCGCCCACCTCCCCTTGATCATCGTGAGGCACCAGCAGCAGAGGATCGCCTTCGTGCACCTCCGCCAGCTCGTAGTCGACGCGCCTGTCATCCCCCACCCGGATCAACCACACGCGTCCGCTGCGCTGGTTCTGCACCTCGATGGTGGAGCGAGGCTCGATGGCACCCTCGCCCACGAGGCGCACGCTGGCACAGGATCGCGCCACCGCTTCCAGGTCGAGGCGGCCGAGTACGCCGCTGGGCTCGATCGGATCTTGCTGCCAGGCACCGTCGAAGCGCGCGAGACGCTGCGGGTCTTCGAGAAGAGCGGACAGGGCTGCGCGGGTCGCGCTGTCGAGGTGCTCGCTGCGAGCGAGACAAGGCAGATCCGTCGCGGTCAGGGTCTGCGCAGCAAGAACCTCCGTGATCACCACGAAGGACTGCAGCAGGGTTCTCGCCAGCGCCCTGTCTTCGTCGCTGAAGCGGCAGCTGGGCTCCAGTCGCAGGTGCTTGGCCAGCAGGGTGGGAGCGCGGCCATCGACCACGGCACCCACCGCCAGCCGCCTGCGCTGGCTCTCACCGTCCAGGGCCTCCAAGGTATCGCCTCGCATGTCGACCCAGCGCTGCCCCTGGCGGTCGCGGAGGGTATGGCGCGCCCAGCTCGCCGGGACAACCTGCACCGTGACGTCGGCGGAGGTATTGCCGGCTCGGTCCGCGGCGCGCAATAGCAGCACGTCGCCAGCGCGCAGATCGAGGGCATGGCAGGTGGCTTCGTCGACGTACAGGGCAGCTCGCCGCTGCCGCGGATCACGGCCCGTCACATCGAGCTCGATGAGGTCCTGGCCATCGTCCCAGCGCGCATCGGGCCGTGCCGACAGGTTGAGAAGCTGAACACGCGTACCGAGTTCTACGTTGCCCAGCTCGAGATACATGGACGCAGCGTCGGCGCGATGCAGGATCGCGCTGCCACTTTGCACCACGCGCGCCGCGGGCGAGGTCCGGACAAAGGCTCGAGCCTCGATCACCTCGGGCGCGGGCGGCGGCGTGATGTCGCCCTCGACATGGGGTGGCTGGGTGATCTCGGGGTCCTGTTCGGCCACGTTGGTACCTGGATCGACCGGCGACAGGGCCGGATGGACCAACTATATCTCCTTGCCCGGCGCGCTGCACCCTTGGAAGGCCCTCATCGATCGCGGGGATCCACGTCGTGGATGATGATCACGTTGGTCCGCACATCGACACTGGCACTCCCCCGAGGAGACAGGGTCGCCTGCACATGAGGCAGCAAGTCGTCAGCCCGCGCGTTGTTGACCGGGATGATCCAGGTCTTGAGCGGTGCACTGTGCAGCCACAGGTCCCTGGCCTTGACCACCTGCTCGCGCTCGGCAGCCAGGTCGGCCTGGGGCGCCACGCGCAGGATCTCGCCATCCCACACGCTGCCCAGGTTCTTGCTCTGCAGCACCACCTTGAGCGCGTGATCCCAGCGCACGTTGCGCAGGCGCAGGGTGACCTGCCCCTGCACCTTGTCGTCGAGGATGAGGTTGATGCCCGCATCCTCGGCCAACAGTCGTAGCACGTTGTGGATGTCGGCGCGCTGCACGTCCAGGGTCACCCGCTTGCTCGGCAGCACCCGGCCGTCCGCGCCCCACACCGGCGCGGCCAGGAAGCCCAGCCCCAGGCTCAGGAGGCCCGCCGCCAGACCGCGAACCACCCCGGCACGATATCGACGATGGCGTCTCATGATCACCCCTGTCACCGGAGACCCCCCGCCTGGTCGCGGTCCCGGCCGGTTCCCGGCTCCTCCATCATGGTAGCCAGGGCTCCGGTGTTCGGCCAGCCCGGTTGGCAAGCCGTCAACCCCACGTTAGGTTGCCGCCATGAACCGCGGCTGGCAGATGCTGTTCTTCGTCGGGATGATGGTGGTCGTGCTCTTCGCCTGGCACGGCTACCTGTGGATGCGCCTGGTGCGCGAGCCGGGCTGGCCAGCGCTGGCGACGCGCATCCTCACCGTGACCCTGGTGGCCCTGGCCCTGTCCATCCCAGCCGCCTTCATCCTGTCGCGAGCCCTGCCCTACTCCCTGTCCATGCCGCTGGCGCTGGTCGCCTTCACCTGGATGGGCCTGAGCTTCTACTTTCTCGTCACCGTTGGGGCCGCCGACCTGCTGCGTGTGGCCGGCAACGGCCTCGAGGCCCTGGTGCGCTGGTTGCGCAGCGGCAGCGGCGAGCTGCTGCTCGAGGACCCCGAGCGCCGGCAGCTACTGGCCCGCGCCGTGGGTGCGGTGGCCCTGGCCGGTGCGGGCGTGGCTGGCGTCGGCGGGCTCCGCAATGCCATGGGCAGCGTGAAGACCAAGGTGGTCGAGGTGCCCCTGCCCCGGCTGCCCGCGGCCCTCGACGGGTTCAGCCTGGTGCAGCTCACGGACCTGCACATCGGCAACGTGCTTGGCCGCAGCTTCCTGCAGGCCGTGGTCGAGCGCGTCAACGGTCTCGCGCCCGACGCCGTGGTCATCACCGGCGACCTGGTCGACGGCAGCGTCGAGCACCTGAAGGCTCTGATCGAGCCCCTGGCCGGGTTGCGCTCGCGCCATGGAACCTTCTTCGTCACCGGCAACCACGAGTACTACTCGGGCGCCCCTGAATGGGAACAGCACCTGCGCGACATGGGCATCACCGTCCTCGACAACCAGCACGTGACGCTGGCACAGGATAGTCAGGGCCGCGGCGGCCTGGATCTGGCGGGTGTACCGGATCCCACCGCGCGCATGCTGGGAGCGCAGCGCGAACCCGACGTGGCGAGGGCGGTTGCGGGTCGCGATGTGAACAATCCCCTGGTGCTGCTGGCCCACCAGCCCAAGGCCATCGACGATGCGGTGAAGAACGGCGTGGGGCTGGTGCTGTCCGGCCATACTCATGGCGGCCAGATCTGGCCCTTTGGCTACGTCGTCGCTCTGACCCAGCCCTACCTGGCGGGTTTGCACCATCACGACGACACCTACATCTACGTCAGCCGCGGCACGGGATTCTGGGGGCCCCCGCTGAGGCTCGGCGCGCCGGCCGAGATCACGCGGGTTGTGCTCAGGAGCGCGTGACCACCTCTCGCAATGCCCCTGCACTATTCGAAACTGTCGCGGACTCAAGGTCCCCTCTCAGCCTTGCGCGACCGGCGTCGTGGCCAGCTTGCATGATGCCCCTGTGAGTCCAGCACCTTGTGCGGCTAGACTGAACGCATGTCAGCCCAGTCCATCGCCCACCTGCTCACCGCCGTCGCGGGTACCGCCATCGCCGTCACGGCCCTGGCGCGCAGCGGTCGCTCGAGCCTGCTGTGGGCCGTGGTCATGGCCGCCCTCACGGTCGCCGCCTGGAACGGCGCCCACGGCCTGCTGCTGCTGACCCGGGACGACAGCATCCGCATCTTGGCCCCGGCCCTCGGCTCCCTGCCCCTGGCCGCCTTCTGCAGCCTGGCCCTGCGCGCTGCGGTGCCCCGGGCACGCTGGCGGCCCTGGGCGGAGCTCGTCGGCTGGCTGGCCGTGGTGAGCTATTCGGTCATCACCCTGAGTGGACTGCTCTTCGAGTCCAGCCGAGCCTTCGTGCTGTCCTCCGGATGGAATGTGGGCTTCGCCTCGCTCGCAGCCCCGTTTCTCGTCGCCACGGCCACCTCCCTCGTCGTCGGCAGCGTCAGCGGTCGCCCGGATCGGCGGCCCCTGTGTCGCATCCTTTTGGTGGCCGCGGTGCTGGGCTTCGCCTCGGGCCTGTCCCAGGTGCTGCCACCGGGTCGCCCCCTGGAACTCGGATCACCGGGCATGTTACTGGCCGTGGTGCTGGGAGCGGTGGCGGTGGCCCGACGGCAGGTCGCGCTCGAGACCATCGCGCTGCAGGAGATCCTGGCCGTCACCGGCGGCGTGGCCGCGGTGGTGATCGCCGCCGTGCTCGTCGTGGCGCGGGCCCAGGGCAGCCCCCTGTGGAGCAGCCTCGGGCTGGCCATCCTGGGCATCGTCGCGCTCGGTGCCTACCACGTGATCCACCGCCGCTGGCAAGGGAGGCTGCATGAGGCCACCCGCCTGGCATCCCTGGGCCGGGCCACCAGCGTGCTCGCCCACGAGGTGCGGAACCCCCTGACCACGGTGCAGGGTGCCATCGATATCCTGGACCAGGAGTTGGGGAGCTGTGGCCGCCACGCCGACAGCCAGCCCTACCTAGACATGGCGCGCAGCGAGATCGCACGGGTGCTCACCCTGGTTCAGGACGCCCTGAGCTACGCTCGCGCACCGACCCCTGCACGTGAGCGCTTCGACCTGCGCGTGCTTCTGCAGCGGGCTGTCGATGCGGCCAGGTTGCAGCACCCGGGTCAGGACATCTCGCTGGCAGACGGACATCCCGTCGAGGTGGAGGCAGACTCGGGCCAGCTGACCCAGGTCTTCGACAACCTGGTCCTCAACGCCTGCCAGAGTCGCGAGGGTGCGCGGGTGAAGCTGAGCATCGCCCGCACCGAGGCGGCGCTGGTCGAGGTGCACGTCGTCGACGACGGCCCCGGGGTGGCCGAGGAGCTGCGCGACCGGGTGTTCGAGCCCTTCTTCACCACCAAGCTGCGAGGTGGTGGACTTGGCCTGGCCATCGTGCGCGAGATCGCCCGTCGTCACGGCGGGGACGTCACCCTGGGACGCTGCGATGAAGGGGGCGCTCGCTTCACCGTTGTGCTGGCCAGGAACGCGAGTGAGGAGGAGCTTTCATGAGCACACGCCCAGGACAGCCTCTGGTGCTGGTGGTCGACGACGAACCCGGGGTTCGCCTGATCCTGCGTGGTCTGCTCGGGCAACTCGGCTATGGCGTGGTGGATGCCGAAGCCGCACGGCCTGCACTCGAGGTGCTGGAGCGCGAGCCCGTGGACGTGATCCTGACCGACTTGCAGATGCCAGGGGAGGACGGACTGTGGTTGCTCGACGAGGTCCGCCGGCGCATGCCCTTCGTACCCGTGGTCCTGCTCACCGCCCACGGCAGCGTCGAGAACGCTGTGGCCGCCATGCGGCGCGGTGCCGCGGACTTCTTGACCAAACCCGTGGACAGGGCGGCCCTGGAGCGCACCCTGCAAGCCGCCGTTCCTCTCTCGGATCGCCTGTTCGTCGACGGTACAGCCATGGATCTCGTTGCGGAGTCCCCGGCCATGCGCCAGGTACTGCGCATGTGCGAGCGCATGGCCAGCAGCCAGGCCCCCGTGCTCATCACCGGCCCCTCGGGGAGCGGCAAGGAGGTGGTGGCCCGCGCCCTGCACGAACTCGCAGGAGCCAGGCGCCCCTTCATCGCCGTCAACTGCGCCGCCATCCCCGAGGGCCTGCTCGAGAGCGAGCTGTTCGGTCACGTCAAGGGTGCCTTCACTGGCGCCACCTGCGACAGGCCGGGCCGGGTGGAGCTGGCCTCGGGCGGCACCCTGTTCCTCGATGAGATCGGCGATCTGCCGATGCCTGTGCAGGTCAAGCTGCTACGGCTGGTACAAGAGCGGACCTTCGAGCGCGTGGGTGGCCTGGGCACCAAGACCGCGGACATTCGCATTCTGGCCGCGACCCACCGTGATCTCTCCGCCGCGGTGGTTCAGGGCCAGTTTCGCGAGGACCTGTTCTTTCGCCTCAACGTCCTTCCCCTGGCCATCCCACCTCTGTGTGAGCGCCCCGAGGATGTGGCCCCCCTCGCGCGCGCATTTCTGCTGCGTGCATGCACGAGCGGTGGGCAGGCGGCCCCGGCCCTGACCGCCGACGCGGTGGCTCGACTCGAGGCCCAGGACTGGCCAGGCAACGCGCGCGAGCTCGGCAACCTGATGGAGCGGGTCGCCGTGCTGTGTCCCGGTCCGACGATCAGTGCCGCCGAGATCGACGAGTGCATGCAGCTCGGTCAGCGCTGGCAAGGTCGGCCCACTGGTTCGCCGTCCACCCCCCCTCTGGTCGACGAGAGGCAACAGGTACTCGAGGCCCTGGATCGCGCCGCAGGGAACCGGACCCTGGCTGCACGCCTTCTGGGGGTGTCACGGCGCACTCTGTACAACAAGCTCGAGCGCTACCAGGTGGCCTAGCCCATGGCCGCCCGGGTCCGCATGCCGCTTCCTGGCTACCTCGAGGTGGAGATCGGCACCTACTGCAACCGCCGCTGTGCCTGGTGTCCCAACGGATCCCACAGCTGTGGTCGCCGCCACCACCACATGAGCGAGGAGGTGTGGCGCGCCCTGCTTGACGATCTGCGAGGCCACGATTACCGGGGGTGGTTCGCATTTCATGACTACAACGAGCCCCTGGCCAACCCCCGGTTCGACGAGGTCCTGGCGATCTGTCGCGAGGTCCTGCCCGACGCCAGCTGGCTGTTGCAGACCAATGGCGATGCGCTGACTGCCGAGAACTTCGACGAGCTGCGCCACTTCTTCTCGGCGATCGCCATCAACTTCTACGACGAGAGATCCGCGAAGCGTTTCGCGGCGCTGGGCCTCGCCTACGTGGCCGCTGAACATCCCGGACGCATCCAGCACCCGGGCCGCCTGCGCCGGGCTCCCGGGCAGAACCGCGGTCGTGGCGAGGCCGTGGTGCAGCTCAACCACAAGAACCTGGACACGAGCTGGATCGAGTTGCCAGTGGAGGCAGGCCAGGTGCGCGCACCGTGCACCCACCTGTGGCGCGACGCGGCCGTGGGTCACGACGGACTGTTCTACCTGTGCTGCCGCGATAGCCAGCGAGAGCATCCGCTGGCCGACCTGCGTCAGACCTCTCTGGTCGAGGCATACAACGGCCCAGTCGCGACCGCACCAAGGCAGTCCATGCAAGCCGGGAGCCGGGATCGCATCGCCATGTGCCCGCATCGCCATGTGCCTGGCACTGCCCCATCCATCAGCGCACGCCTTTCGACGCATGCTCGGGGACTCCGACCTCGCTCCCGCGCAAGCCTGCGATCGGGCGGCGTGC
Organism: Pseudomonadota bacterium; assembly: GCA_043821645.1. GTDB lineage: Bacteria > Myxococcota > JACRCW01 > JAFGSX01 > JAFGSX01 > JBDRCO01. Next base: position 70,749 of record JBDRCO010000065.1, read on the forward strand.
TCGCGGCACGGCATCGGCGACGACGTCCGCGACCAGACCTCGCGCCAGGGCAGTCACGGCAAGGGTCCACACGCCCTGCACGGTGCCGTGCTCCTCGAGGACCCCTCGTCCGGCATGCGCGTCATCGAGCAGGATGCGCGCTCGAGCGTCAGGGGCCAGCTGGTGCCACGACATCAAGCCAGCCGGCGCCTGCCTCTGGCAGAGCTGTCCTGGCCTGCGCGCTCGCCGACCTCGACGAGGGTCAGGAGCTGCGGGCCAGCTCTGGTGGCCTGTGCGGCCAGCAGTGGATAGGGGCGCTGCTCGACTTTCCGGCGCTGGAGCCAACTGGAGTCCGGGTGAGCGCGAAGGGTGTCCTCCGCACCGGTGCCCTGGCGGCCTGGGCCGCCGTGCGTGCCGGCCGTGCGAGCCTTCAGGTTCACCTGGACTAGGATCCACGTCCCCGGTACGCCGGGATGCTGCGCAGAGCATCGCGCGCCTCGGCCTCCGTGGTTGGATCCGGGTCGTGGTCAAAGACCGCAAGCAGGTGCTGGTAGGCAGCCGTGGGCTGGCCCTGGGCCAGGCGCATCAGGCCTAGGGCGAGAAAGACCCGCGCCAGCGAGCCCGAGCGCGCATGCACGTCGAGGCAGCGCCGGAGCAGGTTGGCGGCGGCAATGGGATGACTCGCCTGATCCAGCCACTGCGATAGCACCACACACTCACCCGGGCTCAGCTCGGCGATCTCGGCGCGCCCCAGGCGTTCCACGAGCCCCAGGGCTTCGGCGCGATGCCCGGACACGAGAGCCTGGCGGATCGTCTCCACAAGGGTCTCGACCTCGGCACGGGGCCGCGGCGATCCGGGAAGGACACTCCTCAGGCGCCAGTGCGCATCCGTCCAGGGCCAGCGCCACGACAGGTGCTCCCCTGCTCCCGCTACCAGCAGCCCAGCACAGAAACCTCCGAGATGCGCACCGTAAGCCACATTGGAACTGCTCCCCACCACGAAGGGCAGCATGTTGTCGACGACGACGTAGAAGCCAAGCACCCAGCGCGCGGGCAGAAGGATCACATCGAAGAAGAAGGGGAACAGTGCCACCAGCAGCTTGATCTGGTTGCGCTTGAACAGCAGGAAATAGCAGCCGAGCACACCGGAGATGGCTCCCGACGCACCGACCAGGGGCGTCCAGGACGGACCGGCCAGCCAGCCGAAGCTGACCGTGGCCACCGCACCGGTGCCGAGGTAGGCGACCAGGTATCCGACCCGTCCCAGGCGGTGCTCGACGTTGTCACCATAGATCCACAGGAACAGCATGTTGCCAGCGAGGTGCCAGAAGCCGCCGTGCAGGAACATGCTGGAGAACAGATCGGTCGCCTGCGGTGCGGCCGAGATGTACCCGTGTTCGAACACGAACAACTCGTAGGCCGTGAGCTGGTTGAGGGCCACCAGGGGATCGAGTCCATCGCCCAGCACATGCCGGAGCAAGGCCTGTACTGCCGGGTCCCGCGGATCCACACCCTGTGACGACAGGGGCACGGTCAGCAGCAGGTACACGACTACGTTGGCCAGGATCAGGGCCCAGTTGACATAGGCCGTGAAGCGAACCGGGTTGGGGGTGTCGCCTATGGGCAAGAACATGAGACCAGATTTCCTCCGTCGCCATCATAGCCCAGGCTGGCCACGGGGGCAGGATGCCTCCGCGCAGCGCCGTCCGAGTGGTTTTCGTCGTACCGGCGCCGGTGTAAAGAGTCTAAGGTGTTGACGCGACCTGCCACGCACGCGTACAAAACGCCACAGCGCGCCCCGGCTCCTGCACAGAGCAGACCCTCTGCGCGCTCCTGACCCAAGGAGCCCATCATGGTCAAGCAAAAGCCCAGACATGTGATCGAGCCTAAGGTTCCAGACATTCACCAGACACTGACGCCCACGTCGCTGTTCTTGACCAAGGGCAAGGGTGTGGCGACCCAGAAGCTGACCTCGTTCGAGATGGCGCTGCGAGACGCGGGCATCGCTCACCTCAACCTGGTGCGCGTGTCCAGCATCTTTCCCCCGGGCTGCCAGATCATCCCGCGCTCGCTCGGGCGCAAGCGCCTGAATCCGGGCCAGGTCTGCTTCGTGGTCATGAGCGACAACGCGAGCAACGAGCCCAACAGGCTGCTCGCCGCCTCGGTGGGCCTGGCCGTGCCCAAGGATGGAACGCACTGGGGCTACCTGTCCGAGCACCACAGCTTTGGTGAGACCGCCAAGAAGGCCGGCGAGTATGCCGAGGACCTGGCCGCCACCATGCTCGCCACCACCCTCGGCGTCGACTTCGATCCCGCCAAGAACTACGACGAGCGCAAGGAGATCTACCGCATGAGCGGCAAGGTCGTGGTCAGCCGCGAGGTCACCCAGAGCGCCGAGGGCGAGAAAGACGGCCTGTGGACCACCGTCGTCGCCGCCGCCGTGCTGCTGTTCGACTGAACCCTCCCGTCCCCCATCTCCGACGAGGAACGCCGTGAGCTTTGTCACGTACCCCACGGGCTTCGGTGCCCTCGAGGCCGAGCGCACAGATCTGTCCACGGCCCGCGTCGTGGTGCTTCCCCTGCCCTACGACCTCACCACGAGTTACGTCAGTGGTACTCGACTGGGCCCCGCCGCAATCATCGAGGCGTCGCGTCACCTGGAGCTGTGCGACGAGGAAACCGGCCGCGACTTCAGCGAGGTTGGCATCCACACCTGCGATCCCCTGGCGGCAGACACCCGTGGGCCCGAATACATGGTGGACGCCATCCAAGCCGCGGCTGCGCGCCTTCACGCCCTGGGCAAGTTCGTGCTCGGCCTCGGCGGTGAACACTCGGTGAGCAACGGCCTGGTGCGTGCGGCAGCGAGTCGCTGGCCCGATCTGGGGGTGCTGCAGCTCGACGCGCACCTGGACCTGCGCGACAGCTTCGAGGAGAGCCCTTTCAATCACGCCTGCGTCATGCGCCGGCTGCGCGACGACCTGGGCCTGCCCCTCGTACAGGTCGGCATCCGCAGTTTCTCCTCCGAGGAGCACAGCTACGTGCAGGAGCAAGGCTTGCTCCCCGTGTCCGCACGGCTCCTGGCCACGGCAACGAGGGAAGAACGGTCCGCCCTGCTCCAGGACATCGTCGATCGCCTCCCGGCCCGGGTGTACCTGAGCGTGGATCTCGACGTGTTCGATCCCTCGATTCTACCGGGGACAGGGACCCCTGAGCCCGGCGGCCTGGACTGGTACGCGGTGGTGGATCTTGTGGCAGCCGTGGCCAGCCGGTGCGAGATCGTGGCCGCCGACGTCGTGGAACTGGCTCCCATCGGCGGCCAGGTGGCCAGCGACTTCCTGGCCGCCAAGCTCTGCTACAAGATCATCGGCCACGCCCTCGCCCTGCGCGATCCAGCCTGAGTCAGGATCCCTCGCCCATGCGGCCCGAGCATGCAGGAGCCAGGTGCAGCCATTGACCCGTGTGCTCGGGCAACGCGATACTGATATGTTGGCATGGAGTGCGGTCCTGCGACCGAGGGGAGCGTGTGACATGAGTCTCGATTCAAGCCAGCGCAGCCGCCGCTGGGCCGTGATTGCCGTGGCGGCCGTCGGGCTGGTCAGCTGCAATGCAGGCGTCACCTGCCAGGGGTGCGGCCCCACGGCCTACACCTATCCATCGCAGGTCGCCCAGGGCGCCGAACCCGTGGACGAGGGCATGCGCGCGCGCTTGACCGAGCGGGGCCTCGACTTCATCGTCGGTCACCTCGATGCCATTCTGGCCCAGGCTTTTCCACCGCTGTCGACGGACCCGAGCGATCCCGACTCGCGCCGGGCGGCCGTACCCTTCTCGCAGTTCGGCAACCTGAGCTGGGGCGACAGCGGAACCGTCATCAACTTCTTCGACTGGACCGCCGGTCTGGCCCTCACCGACGTCGATCCAGCGTCCTACGCCTACATCCTGCTCGAGGACGAGGACGGCCGCACCCTGCGCGACAAGATCACCGCGGACTTCATCGAGCCCGGTTCCATCGCCCTGCACATCGATGACCTGCGCATCGGCATCGAGGCCACGGCCAAGGGTACCGCCACCCTGCAGTTCACCACCGAGGAACTCGCCATCGCAGCGTGCATGGCCAACGGCATGGGCATCACTACCTGCACCGGTTGCTTCGCCGAGGGCTGGCCGGCTCAGAACTCGGCAACCTGTCTCATTGCCGGGCAGCCGCTCACCTGCTGCCGGGACAAGGACAAGCTGACCAACGTCGACATCGCCTGCGATATGCTCGACGGCAATGTCTCGTCGGTGCCGGAGCGACCGGGCTACGCGATCTCGATGTCTCTGGACATCACCCTTCGCCCCGCGGTGACCAACCAGAACTGCCGCGACAACGCACGCTCCTGCCTGCTCATGGATGCGGTGTTTGATCCGCTCACCGGGCTCTCCATCGACAACATCGCCATCGATGTGGTCAACAGCACCTACCAGGACCTGTGCACGGACGACGACCAGCTCCTGGGTACCTTCGTCACGATTCCGGGTGAGTTCGAGTGCGACGCCGTGTGCCCGGTGCTCGATACCTTCGTCAGCGTGGTCGAGAACGTCGCCGACCTCCTCGGACCGGTCATCGATGTCGCGGCGGGGGCCATGGTCAATGCCCTGCTCGATTCACTGTTCACGAACCTCAACGGCACCCCCCTCGAGACCGCCAATCGCGTCGCCCTCGGGGATCTGGCCGCGGGACAGGTGCGATCGCTCAACGACGCCAACGATCTGGGGTTCCTGGTGCGCCCCAGCGCCGGGACCTTCCGCGTCAGCTGCCCTCCTGGCGTGCAGCCCTGCGAGCTGCGCCGCGGCATGGACATGGTCCTGTCCAGCGGCTTCGAGGCCGTGCATGCTCCCACCGAGGGCAAGCCTGCCCCGAACCGTTGCGTGCGCCCGCTGCGCGGCGTCGACTTCGTCCGGCACTACGGGGCCGTGGCCTTCGAGGCTCCCACTGCATCCCCGTTGAGTGGCGAGTTCGTGGACCCCACCGACCAGACGAGTCGCGTGTATGACGTCGCTGGGAGCGTGGCCCTGGCGGCTCTCAACCAGGCGGCCTTCGCCGCGTACAACGCTGGACTGCTGTGCCTGGAGCTGAGCGCCGAAGATATCTATATGATGACGGATGGCGCCTTCGCCTTGACCGCCGGCATGGTGGATCTGCTCTCCGGGGGTGATCTGGGGCGCTTCGTGCCACCGCGGGCACCTGCGCTGATCGTGATTGCACCGGAACTGCCCCCCACCTTTGCCATGGGCACCGGCGCCGATGGCGATCCCCTGCTCCAGCTCAACGTCGAGCGCCTGCACATCTCGATGTACGCGCTGATGTACGAGCGCATGGTGCGTGTCTTCGAGGTGGTGGCCTCGGTCTACGCCGGCCTCGACGTGGTTCCGGATCCCGCCACCCGCGAGTTGACCTTCCAGATCGCCGAGGGGCCAGACATCGGCGGCTTCGAGGAGATCTACAACGAGCTGTTGCCCTACTCTGACTTCAGCGAGCTGCTGCCGACCCTGGTCGAGCTGGCCTTCGGGACCCTGCTCACCGACAACATCCAGTTCTCCTACGACCTGTCCCCGATGCTGGAGCAGGCCCTGGGCGTTCCCATCTTCCTCACCGTCGACGGCATCGAGTCCGTCGACGCCGCGGGCGAGCGTTCCTTCATCAACATCTACCTCAGCTTCTCGGATCAGGCGGCCTCTCCTGGCGGCCCCCTGGGCTATCGCGTGCTCAGCGACCTGCAGCTCGCCGAGGACCCGGGCCTGCTGACGCGAGATGCCGACGGTCGGCTCCGCCCCACACGCTCGGTCCGCCTCGAGGGTCACATCGTGCCGCTGGACGGGCGCGACGAGTATTCTTTCCGGGTCGATGGCAGCGCCTGGCGCGCTTTCGTGACCCCCGACGACGACGGCGTGCTGACCCTGACCTCCCCCCTGCTCGGCTTGACCGGACACCACAGGCTCGAGGTCCGTGGCCGCCGGGTGGGCGCGCCCGAGACCCTGGAACCCGAACCCCAGGTGCTGCGGGTCACGCTGGATCCGGACCCGCCAACCCTGGCACTGCACCGGACGACCACGGGCGACGTCGTGGCCGAGGCTCACGACCTGGTCAGCGACGACGACCACCTGGAATTCGCCTTCGCCCTGGATGGCGGGGATCTGGGTGATTTCACGCCCAGGGCGCAACTTGACGCCGAAGATCTGCGTGGAGTCCGGGTGGTGTCTGCGCGCGCCCGCGACGAGGCCGGTCACCTGTCGCCCCTGGCGCGCATCGCCATCGGAGATGGGGTCCCCTCACAGGATCAGGCTGCGGCGGGATGCAGCTGTGCCAGCGGCCCGGCGTCGGGCACGTTCCTGCTGTCCCTGCTTGGGGGGCTCGTGCTTGCCCGTCGCCGAAGGCGCTAGCGTAGAGCGTCCTCGCACTCCAGCCAAACCGCAAGGGATTGCAGGGTGCGAGCCATGTCCTCGACCAGGCTCCCGGCGTAGCCAGCCAGAGCCGGGTGGGCCCAGCACTCGAGGACCACGGGCTCATCGATCGGGTGTGCCTGCAACGCAGTGACCACGGCCAAGTCCTTGCGGCGGTTTGGATTGTAGATGTTGTCGACGAAGATCTTGATCTCCAGCGCGTAGACCTGCGGGTCCGTGCTGGCTGGATCTGCATCATCGAGGGGGCCACCCACCCGCCCCAGCTCGCGCTCCAGGGCGTCCCCGTCGTGGGGGTGGGCGCGGATGTGCTCGACCACGATCGTGCGGGTGTCGCGATCGAGGTCTTGCAGCGGCCTGAGCTGAGCTGCGGCGCGAACGATCTCACCTGAAGCCAGGAAGATGTCCCGCCTCTCTCCGCGCCCGTGGCGCTGCCGGAACTGGGCGGCGAAGCGTGCTGCCACCTGCACCCTCACGCCCTCATCGAGCAGCCCCAGCCGAAGGTAAGCGTGAAAGCGCTCCCGGGCGCTGCGCGCAGTCCTGTGGGCCTGCGCAAGCTCGGGGGTAGCCTTGAACAGTGGTGCTCCCACTCCGAACTCGGTACTCACGACCAGGGGATGATCGAACAGAAGATCCACGACCGCCGGGATCTGGTCGGGTTGTCGCAGCAGGATGGCGAAGGGCAAGGGTTTGTCCACGACGACCGGCACTCCATCGCTTGGCGCCCGGCGGTCATAGCAGACGCGAGCGACACCGTCATGATCCAAGGCGCCGGTTGACAGCAACCCCGGGGTGGGGGCAAACAACCCAGCGACCCTCGTCACGCCAGCCGCCGGGCCGACCGGAATCGCGGTCTGGTTATGCACCCGGCTGACGCGAACGTGCTCGTCGCTCTCAAAGGAAGGTGCCCACATGCGCCACAACCTGCTGTCTCTGACTCTTGTCGCGCTGGTCCTGGGCCTGGTCGCCTGTCCCAAGCGCACCACCCGAGACCTCCCCGACTACCAGCTGGGGGCCGGTGACCTCTACCTGGGCGGCCGCGTCGTGGACCTGTACGAGCACGCGGTGCTCAATCGCCGGGACTTCGTGTACAGCATCGGCTTCGATCCCACATCGCGCCTTGTGGCGTTCTCGCACATGGTGCTCACGGACTTCGAGCTCTCTTTGTACAACGTGGAGGATGGGCAACTGCGGTGGCAGGTCCCACTGAACCCGACCGAGTTTGATGTCGAGGGCGTCGCCTTCGTGGGCGATCGCGCGGTGGTCCTTGGCTGCCGGCGAAACAGCCAGTCCGCCCACCCCGGTCTGCGCCTGCACGATCTGAAGACGGGGGCAAACCTGGCGAGCTACTACGGGGACGACGAGCGCGGGTACGTCCAGGTGGGTGTGAGCCCGGACCTGCGCCTGGTGGCCGGAGTGACCTTCAAGGACGGCACCCTCGAGCTGCACAGCGCAGACACGCTTAACTGGCTGGGTGAGACCCGGGCCCACCGGGGTCCAGCCACGGCCGTTGCGTTTGGTCCCGATGGCACGCTCTACACCGGCGGGCAGGACCGCAGCCTGGCAGTCTGGCGGCTGGAGCCAGCGTCCCTGGAGAGCGCGGGCCAGGCGCGCATGGCCAAGCTGATCGTGGGTGATGCCAAGCAGCGCGCCATGGTTGCGTCCTTTGACGGCCGAGCCAACGCGATCATGGCCCTGGACACCGGGGTGGATGCCACCGTCATCACAAACAGCCTGGCGACCAAGCTGGGACTGCGAGCGGCTTCCGAACGCCTGCCGGTGCGCCTGGGTTCCACCGAGATCCCGGCGCCCAGGGCGCGTGTGCCGTCGCTGCGGTTCAAGCAGCTGGCCCTTACCGATGTCGAAGTCGCCCTGTGCGACGAGTGTGTGCCAGTGGGCTGCGATGCCGCCGTGGGGAGCGATCTCCTGCGCCGCATGCGCATCAGCGATGGCCCTGTTCCCCACGTCGTCACGGTGGAGATCGGAGGCCGCGATGCCCCGACCTCCATCCCCGCCTCGCCGGGCGGGATCGACGGCGCGCCTGAGGAGCCCAGCGGAGCGGCTGGCGACGTGATGGACGCTGCGCCACAGCTGCTTCGACCGGTGCTGGTGCGGCGTCACGAGCTTCCGGGTTCGATCAACGACATCCGCCTGTCGCGCGATGGCGCCCGCATGGTGGTGGCGGTATCGTCGGAACCTGCAGAGCGCTCCCTCGAGCTGTACGAGAAGGAGAAGGCCGGCAAGCTGCCGGAGCCCTCTGCCGGAAATGCCGCCTTGCTGATCGACGCGGCAAGCGGGCAGGTCCTCAAGACATTTTTGAGCCATCGTGGCTACGTCGTGAGCGCCGATCTCTCGGCCGACGGCAGGACGGTGGTCAGTGGCGGGTGGGACAACCGTGTCGTGCTGTTTGACGTCGAGAGCACCCAGCCGGTGGCGGAGCATGCCATGGCGTGGCTGGTGCGGCGAGTGCGCTTCAGTCCCGACGGTCGCACCCTGGCCGTCGGGGCCTGGACTCCGCCCGCGTCGGGCGGTGGCGAGAGCAAGCCCTCGGCCATGCTCTTCGATCTGGTCTACGAAACGCCGGAGCGTGCCTCGACCTCGAAACCCTGAAGCTCACCGCCGCGGCCGCAGGCGCCGGGGGAGCTGCAGGTGGGCATCGAGCCCGAGATCGCGCAGCACATCGCCCCCGACGTGAACCATCACCAGGTCCCGAATGCGCTCGTTGTAGGCATCCAGCGCTGCCTGGAGCAGGTGCTGAACGCGGCCACTGGCCTCGTCGCCACGCAGAAGCTGGCTCGAGTGGCAGGAACCTGCGTAGAAGACGGTCCGTTGCAGCACATTGAGACTGTAAGGAAAGCGGGCACAGCTGGTCGGCCAGGAGGGGTGTGCCGCGCACTGCAGGTCGGTGTCGAGCAAAGTGCAGGTGCCGGTCGAGTCCTGCGTCAGCACCGGGAACCACTTCCACAGATCACTGTGCACCTGCTCGGCGAGGGCCCAGTTCTCGTCCAGCTCCTCCACGGGGTACTCGGGCCTCTGCAACGTGATGTGCGTGCCGAGCCCGGCATCGAGCAAGGCCGCCACGTCGACCAGCCTCAGGGACACGACCCGATGCCGACCTGTGCAGCACACCTCCTCACAGCTCTCGCAGTCGGGTACCACGCCAAGGGGTATGCGCAACGTGACCTGGCGCGGACGCAGAGGCGTCAGGTTGTAGTGTCTGAGCAGGCGCCAGCTGCGCCACCAGGTGCTCGGCTGTCGCCACAGCCGTCGGCGCACGCCGGGCCAGGCATCGCGCAGGGCACGCTCGAGAGAACCGGGTTCCCTCACCACGACCGGTCCGCTCACGGCAGCCATCCGGAATGGTGCAGAGCGTCTGCTGCCAGGACCCGGTGCACCGTCTCCCCAGGCACTGCATCCAGATCCAGGACATCGCCGCGCTTGAGACCCCGCAACCAGTCCGCACCCGCATGCCGGCGCCCGGTTTGCACGGACAGCTCGGTCAGCTCGCCCTTCCCGCACACGAACAACCGATCGCGACCCTTCTCGCAAAGCACGTCGCCCACCACGCGATAGCTCGAATGTCTGGGGGGCCCAGCCCTGGCAACAACCAGCGTCGCCAGGTCCGCAGCCGCCAGCCTGAGGTGGCCAGCCTCGTCGCCAAGCGCCAGCAGGTCCTCGGGCAGATCGAGGTGCAGGCGGCCGTGGCAAAAGTCGCGACGCCTCCGCAGCATGGGACAGGGCAGAGCGTGGGTGCACGGACCGCGGACCACGTGACCCGCCGCCAGCAATCCGTCGCGCAGCGCACTGAGCGCGCGCGCGGTTTGCCGGAGTGCAGGTTCGACCACGAGAAGGATGCCCTCGGGAGGCAGAGCGGCGACCAGATGCGACAGCAGCGCGATCTTCTCGTCGGATGTCAGCGGCCACTCGTTGACAGTATTAAAAGCGATCACGGTGCGAGCGTGCAACGGCCGCCGATGGAGATCCCGGATGTCCGTCGCCACCAGCTCCGGAGTCACCAAGCCAAGCGCGCCCGCCAGCGAGCCGGCCATGGCGACTGCCCGGCGCGACGGCTCGACGACCTGCCAGCGCGCACCTGGGTTCGACGACAGCAGCGCCAGCCCCGCGCTTCCCGGGCCACACCCGAGTTCCAACACATCCTCTCCGTCGACACCGTAGGCTCGCGCCATGAGTTGCGAGACCGCAAAGCTGCGCGCACCGTAGTAGGCCAGGTAGGCCGCCAGCATCCGCTCGTCCTCGAGCTCAGTGCGCACGCCCGCCGAGCGCTCGACGGTGAATCCGTCGACGTGGCGGCGCAGCATGGGGACCAGGCGCGCACGTTCCTCGCGGTCCAGTGGGTCACTGCGTTGTGCAACGCCCAGCGTCCGTCGCACGGCACCGCGCACCGCGGACCACATTCGCGCCGCTCTGTCGATGTCTTGCACCCGCTCACCTTGTCGCCAACCGCGAGACCAAGCAAGCCGTGGCGACGACGTTCGCGCTACCCCGATGCTTTAAAAATTTCAATCCCTTCCTCGACCAGAAACAGTCCGGATTTCGTTTGACTTCATCTCGACCCGTCGCTTACATTCGCGCCCGAATCCAATCGATAGGACGCGCCCGTCGGCGCACCAGTCCTCACGGGAGCAAACAGGGGAAAGGAGTTCACGCGATGAAGAAGATGGTGGTTACTCTTGTGGCAGCACTCTCGCTTGCGCTCGTGGCGTGCACCAGCGTCGAGAGCGCCAAGGTCAACAGCGCGGACATCGCCTCTTCGAGCGATGCCGTCGCCGTCATTCAGGCCACCGAGCTGGGCCTCAATCTGCTGTGGGGCTTCGTGCCTCTGGCCGATCCCAGCTTCGACAGCGTGGTCAACAAGAGCCTGATCGCCGAGGCCAAGGCGATGGGCGGCAACAAGGTGGAGATCGTCTCGATGTTCCGGATGAACCCGGACCAGTTCCCGTTCAACTTCATGCCGACGCTGTACTTGCCCGGCCTGGTGAACCTCAACATGGCCTATGCAACCGGCGTGGCGGTGAAGTAAGGAACCGTTCGACGTTCAACATGTGGATCTCGGGCTGACCAAACACGGCGCCCGGATGAAGGAGACGAACAGTGAAGAAGTTTGTGACACTGGCTCTCGCAGCCGTTCTGAGCATGGCGCTCTTCGCTTGCAACACCGTTCACTCGGCCAACGTCGAGGCCGGCGACGTCGTCGCCAATGGCACCCCCGTGGCCGTGGTCAACGCCAACAGCGTGGGCCTCACCCTGATCCTGCACATCATCCCCATCATCGATGGTGGCAACCTGGACACCGTGGTCAACAAGACCCTGGTCGCCGAGGCCAAGGCCGCTGGCGGCAACCGCGTCCAGATCGTCGACGCCATGTCGATGCCGCGCTCCGGCATCTTCATGCTGACCGGCTCGGTCGTGGGCTTCCCCCTGGCGTTCGCGAGCGGCATCGCCGTGAAGTGACCTGGCAGCCTTCGTACTAGAAAGAGCCCCCTCTCTTGACGGAGAGGGGGCTTTTTTCTTTCCTGCGTCTGAAATCAAACCGCGATCCGCTCTGCTGTCTGGCCCGTCTCGATGCGCGTGCAGGACGGAGTGCAACGTCGGTCGCGAGGGAACGCACCCTCCGGAGGTATGATGCAGTCATGGTGCGTGTATCGAGGGGCTAGGCCCTCCCTGGGGATCGTCGCGACAACCCTTGCCCTGCTCCTCTCGCCCGCTTGCCGCGACTCGAGCAGTTCTGCCGTAGCCAGTGACCCGGTCAAGGCCGCGCGCGATCAGGTCATGATCCAGCTCAGCGAGCGCAGCTCCCGGATCGTGGACTTCAGCGTCAAGGGTCAGCGCTGCATCGACCGCTGTGATGCCGATGAGGCCTTCGTGCAGGATTTCTCGGTGCAGGTGCGCAGCCCGGGCCTGTTCCGGATCGAGATCGCTGCGCCCCACACCGTCATCACGTTCGACGGCAAGGAGCAGGTCACGGTGCAGCACGAGGCGCGGACCGTGCAGCGGGTGCAGGTCGCCGGCCAGCAGGACGAGAAGGCCCTGGCACCTTACCAGACCCTGAGTGCCTTCCTTGTCGAGGGCTGGCGGCCACCCCTGCTCGCCACCACTGGCGAGGTACCCGCCCGCCTGGAGGCCACGGCCCAGGGCGGCCCACAGGTGGTTCTCGAGCGCCCACTGCAGGACACGGAACTCGCGCGCGTCGAGTACTGGCACCGCATGCACAAGGGTGACTTCGTGCGCAAGCGCTTCATGGCCAGGGACGGAACCGTGGTCAAGGAGATCGCGGTCGAGCGAGAGCACACCGATGCGCGCACCGGTTACAGCTTTCCCCTGTCCTGGAAGGTCAAGGGCGCAGATGGCGCGGTGATCTCGTGGACCAAGCTCGGGGAGGTTCAGATCAACGCCGGAGTGCCCAGGACTGCCTTCGAGCCCAGCGTACCCGACGGATTCACCCCTCTGCCCTGACCTACGCGATCAGAAAACAGCGCCTGGTGGCCGCGCGATCCGGTGGTGGACGGACCTGCGATCAGAGGTCCTCGATGGGTGGCGGAGGAGTCTCGTCGTCCTCGGCGTCCGGTAGCCCGTCATCTGCACCCGAGTTCTCCGAACTCGCCGCGCCGCCGGAATCAGGCTCGTCGACGATGTTGAACTCGACACGCCGGTTCTGGGCACGCCCCTTCTCGGTCTGGTTGGTGGAGATGGGCTTCTCCTCGCCATAACCCACGCCGAAGAGCCGACCATCCTCGACACCGTGCTCGATGAGATAGTCGATGACGGCCTTGGCCCGGGACTCGCTGAGCCGCTTGTTGTAGGTATCGTCGCCCACGTTGTCGGTGTGGCCCTCGACCCGCACCTTCTTGACCTGCGGGTTCTTGAGCATGATGTCCACCACCTCGTCGAGGATGTGGTAGCTGTTGGCCAGGATACGGGCCTTGTTGAACTCGAAGTGGATCGTGCTCTTGATCTCGATACGGTCGGTGCGCAGGATGGTCACGCGCTTCTTGGGTTCCTTTTTCAGGACGAAGTCCTCGACGGTCTGTCCGCTCTTCTCGACCACCACCATGCGCCCCTGCTGCAGGTAGCCCTCGGCCTTGATCACGACCTGGTGACGGCCCGGGGACAGTTCGACACGGTAGGATCCGCCAGGCTGATCCAGTGTCTTGCTGACGTTGCTGTCGTCGATGATCTCCATGGTGGCAGCGACGGACCTATCCTGCTCGTCAACGATGACACCCTTGAGCACCCCGACCTTGGGATCCGCGACGAGCTCGATGTCGAGGGCCGCGGTCTCGCGCACCGCGATCACGGTATCGCCCTGGGCGCTGCGGTAGGCGGGATGGTTTGCCGCGACCTGCACCGGCCCGGGGTTCAGTCCATAGCTCCGATAGCGACCCTGAGCATCGGCCACGATGCGCGGTCCGTCGCGATCGACAAAGGTCACCACCGCCTGCGGGATGGGCTTGCGCGTGCCGGCCTCGATCACCTGGCCACCGACGAAGCCCACGGCTCGCTCCACCTCGACCCGCTTCTCAACTTCCTGGATCTCGACCCGGGTCTCGGCCACGAAGGGTGAGAAGGTATAGGACAGGCCTGCGTGAACCATCCAGGGCGTTGGTGTGGCAAGACCGGCGATGGCCCTGCTGCCACCCAGGACGCGGATGTCCGCTCCCAGGTCAAAGGCCAGACCCCTGCCCGGCGTCACCCGGATTCCTGGTGTGATGCGCAGCGGAGCGTCCGTGAAGCCTATCCCATCTGCAATCGGAAACTCCCCCGTGAGCTCGAGAAATGGCGTCACGTAAGGCAGTGGAACCTCGACGCCAAGCCCGTAGGTGGCCCGGTCGTACCAGGTGTACTCAAAGGTGAGAGCCAGCAGGTGACCCAGATTTCCGGTCAGCAGCCTGTCCTGACCCGCGCCTCGGTTCTGGTAGATGTAGCCGCCGTTGAGGTGGAGACGAAACGGGATACCGCGATCTGCCCACAGGTCCAGGGTCGCCAGTGCCAGGACCTGTGCTCCAAAGTTGTCCAGCTCGGGCCCGATGCGATCTCGACCCGAGGGAAAAAAAGCTCGCGCGTCGACACCAAACGCGAACAACCAGACCGGCACGGCGAGCTTGAGGTTGGCAGCCGCATCACCGGACGAGAACGTCGTTCTCGGGCGAACAGCCGAGTTCTCGTTGGCCGACATCAGGCCCGACACGGCCAGCTCGATGTAGTCATTGAAGGTGAACCCAAAGCTGAGCACGCCGTAAGCAGCCTGATCCGTGGACCCGTCGACGATGAAATTCTCGCCATAGAAGTATCGGCCATGGAGGCCGATGTCGAAGTAGCCTCCCTCTCCAGTCCGCGCCGACGTCACACGCCACAGCCCTGTCTGACCTGCCATGTTGGGCGCTCTGTCCGAGACCCGGATGTCCTTGTAGCCCGGACTGTCGCCCTCGACGGCCACGACCTTGCCGCCAGGGACCGCGCCCTCGGTCGCCTCGTCCCGGGAGCTGGGCTGAGCCGTGGCAGCGTCGTCGCTGGCCTCCACCTCCTGCGCCAGGACGATCGTCGGCACCCAGCACCAGCTCAGGACGGCCACCGCTTGCATCGCCCTCATGAGGCAACCCCTCGTCGCGGTTCCAGGCCACCCGGCGCACTGGAGATCCCGCGCCGCTCCCGCGTCAGTCCTTGCTGCGGCGAACCTCGAGATACTTGCGGACAACCACGCCACAGGCCGGGCACTCACCCCGCTTCTTGAGCTCGTCGTCGTCACCCCGTGCCTGGTAGCCGCACTTGGGGCACACATCGACCGCCGGGCCGTCATCCTCGCCTGGCACCAGGGTCTTGACCTGGTCCGTGACGAAGCCGATATCCGGCGCCGCGGCTGTCGACACAGGGCCAAGCGATGCAGCGACAGTCGAGGCAGGACGTGCTTCCGGTACCGAGCTCGCCGCCTTCGCCGTGCTCGCCGCCGGTCGGGACCGGGCAGCGCCAGAAACCGAGGACCCCACCAGTCCTATCTCGCCTCGACGTCGCAGCCCCGTCAACTCCTCGGTGAGGCGCGAGACACGCCCGGTCTTGTCCGCCAGCTCTCGCTTGAGGTCCGCCACCTGCTTCTCGGCCATCACCATCTTCTGTCGGAGCGCGGTCACGCCACCTGCGTCCCCGGCCGCCGAGAGTTCCTGGTCCTTCTCGACGATGGCTTTCTCGAGCGAAGCGATTTTTTCCTTGAGGTAGCCCACGTTGTCGCCCGGGGCACCCGAGCCGCCAGCCAGGCGCTCGCGCAGGGCCGCGGCAGAGAGACCGGACGCTGCATCCTGATACTGAGAGAGGGCATCCCGGGCATTCTTGGCTTCGGCCATGCTCGCCAGGACCCGGCCCTCGTTCTCTCCCAGCTCCGTGCGCAAACGCTCGAGCTGGGTCTGTAGCTTCTGCTTCTCGGCACCGAGGTGCTTGAGCTCGGCCATGGTCGCCATCAGGCGGCCTTCGACCTCCCCGCTCTCCTCGCCCAGCGCGCTGACCTTGCCCCGCGCCTTCTCGACCTCGGTTCGCATCTTGGCGAGCTCCAGCTGGTGCTGCTTCTCCTGCTGGACAAGGGTGTTCCGCGCATCGTCGCGCTCGCGCTCGACGACGGGAAGTCGTCCCAGCCAGTCGGCCTGCTGCTGTTCGAGCCGGTTCAGCTCCTCCTCGAGTTCCTGAGCGTGCTCCTCGAGAGCTCGCGCCTGCTCCCGGCCGCGGTTGTACTGCTCCGAGGTCTGCTCGAGCTGCTGCTCGGACATGAGAAGACGATCTGCCGCCTCCCGCGCCGACGCCTCGGTGGTGTGCAATTTCGCCTCGAGTTCCTCGACCTGGGTCACCAGCTTGGCCGCGGTGGTGTCCGCCGCCGCCAGCCGCGCCTCGGAGGACTCGAGCTGCTGGGCATACGCCGCGACCTGGGCGGCCAGGGCCTCGCTCTGCTGCGGGGTCTGCGCCAGTGCCGCATCGATGTCCTCGCGCTCGCGGCGGAGCTTCTCGACCTCGGCCCGCGCTGCCTCGAGTTCCGAAGCCGCCGCCTCCGCCGATGCGACGCCCTCCCGGAGCCGCGCCCCCTCCTCCTCGAGAGCAAGCGCGCGCGCATCACGGTCGCGCAGTTCCTGTCCGTGCTGCTCCTGAAGCTCCTGAAGACGGCGCTGGACCTCGGCCAAGGCGGAGGTCGTGTCCTGTGTGGTGGCCAAGGCTGCGGCGAGCCTGCTCTCCAGTTCCGTGCGTTGCGCGTCAAGCTGCCGTGCCACCTCCTGGGCTGCGCACGATTCCCCCTGCGCCTGCTCCAGGGCACGCCCCTGGTCGGCCAGTTCCGCAGCGAGGGTCTCGACCTTGGTGGCCGCGGCATAGGCCTGTTGCTGAACCTCGGCGACCCTCTGCTCGGACTGCGCCAGGTTCTCCTCGGTGTCATGCAGCCGCTGCTGTGCGGAATCCAGCGCCTGCCGCTGGCTCTCGAGTTCCTTCTCGAGCTCGACGCTTTTCTGCTCTGCCTGCGCGACGGCTTTTTCTGCGAGCGCAAGCGCCTGGGTGTCGGTCTCCTGCAAGGCCTGGGTGGCCTCCTTGACGCGTTGCTCGGCGGTCTGGCAGTGCAGCGCGGCTTCCTCATAGAGAGCCTCGGCCTCGTGCACGCGCCTCTCGGCGTCCTCGAGTCGGGACGCGAGCTCCCCGTTCAGGTGATCCACCTGCAGCCGACGCGCCTCGGATTCGGCGGCGACGGAGATCGCATGCGCCAGCGAGGCCTCGGCCAGCTCGACCCGCCTCACAAAATCCTGCCGCTGCGCCTCACCTGCATCCAGCTGCTCTTTCATGATCGTCCGCTCCCCCTCGCCATCCTTCGCCCTGCGTTCGACGTCCTGCAGGAGCTCCTGCAGGGCTGCCAGCTCGCCCTCCCGCTGCGCGAGACGATGTTCGATATCCTGTAGCTGCTCCTCGGCCCGGGTCAGCTCCGTCGCACGGGCGTTGAGCTGACGTTCGAGCCCGTGCAGCAACTCCTGTGTGCCTCGCAGTTCCACCTCACGTTCGGAGACCTGGCCGCTCAGGACCTGCGCGCGCTCCGTCGCTGCCGCGAGTTCCTGCTGCAGTTGGGCGGTTTGCTGGTCCCTCTCCCGCACCTGCTGCGCCAGGTTCCGCCGCTCCTCCTCGAGCTCACGCGCCCGTTCCTGCAGGGCCTGCCACTCCTGGTCATCCTGCTGCCCATGGCGCTCGATGGCCTGTAGCCGCTCGCGGGCATCGTCGAGGTCCGAACGGAGCGAGGTCGAGAGCCGCTGCTGGGTGTCGCGTTCCTCCTCGGCCCGGCTGGCCTCGACCCTCGCCTGCGAGAGCTGGCCCTGCAGAATCTCCAGCTCCTTGCTCCTGGCCTCCAGGCTGTCCCGCGTCTCCACCAGGTCCCGGTGGCGCTCGGCCTCCTGCTCCTCGGCCTGCGTCACCCTCGCTTGCCAGGCATCCCGCTCGGTGGTCAGCACCGCGATCTCGGCATACAGGGACGGACCCTCGGCGGCACGCACCTCGGCCGCATTGGCGCGTTCAGACCAGGACTCCAGCTCTCCCCGGAGCGTCTTCAGCTCAGCCTGAAGCGCCTCCCGATCCGCTGCACCCTGCTGCGCGGCCTCGCTCGCGCGCTGCTGCAAGGTGCCGATCTCGAGCTGCAACTGTTCGTTCCGAACAAGCGCTTCAGCCCGCTCGGCATCCCTGGCCTCGGCGACCTGGACCCGTTGCTGCAAGGACCCGATCTCGAGCTGCAACTGATCATTCTGGCTGCGCCATTCTGCGCGCTCGGCATCCCTGGCCTCGGCGCTCTGGGCCCGTTGCTGCCAGTCCGTGCGCTCCTGCTCCAGCTTCTTCAGCTGGGTGCGCAGGGACTCGCGCTCGGCTTCAAGCTCCGCGTCTCGCGCTTCCGCAACCTGGGTACGCTCCCGGAAGTCGTCGCGCTCGCGTGCCAGCCCCTGCACTTCGGCCAGCAGGTCCTCGCGTTCGGTTTCGGACTCGGCCAGGGCCCGTGACGCACGTTCCGATTCCTCGCGCAGGGCATCGAGCCGCATCTCCAGCTCGCGGCTGTGCTCAGCGGCCTGCTCCTGCACCTGGCTCCACTCGCCGCGCTGTGCTTCCAGCAACTGCTGCGCGCGCTGCAATTCCTGGATGGTGGCGTCCTGCTCCGCCGCCTTGTCCGCCCACGCCTGGCGCGCGTGCTGCGCCTCGCCAAGCTGCTCCTCGAGGCCACTCACGGTCTCGCGATGGGCACGTTCCGCATCCGCGTGCGCCTGGGCGGCCTGGGAGAGGTCCGCGCGAACCGAATCCTGGACCTCCTCGAGTTCCGCGATGCCGCGACGCGACTCCTCGAGTTGCTGCTGCAAACCCTCGATGGCAGTGCGGGCGGTGGCCAGCTCGGCATCCCGATCTGCCAGCCGCCCCTGCAGCTCGTTCAACTCGGCGGCTCGCCCGGTCAGCTGCTCGCGCTACCGGTCGTGGCGCTCTCGCATCTCCGTCAGCTCTGCTTCGAGCTGGGTCAGTCGGGATGCGCGCTCGCTGGCCAGCACCTCGGCTTCGCCCCGGGACTGCCCGGTCTGCTCGAGCTGTGCCTCGAGGGTCTGGCGAACGCCGCGGAGCTCCTCGAGCTCACGCCCAAGGTTCTCGATGCGGGCCGCCTGCTCGCGGTGATCCTGCCTGACGCGGCCGAACTCCTCGTCCAGGGCATGCCGCTCTGCCACCAGGTGGTCGCGCTCGTTGCGCAGGGACTCGTCGCCCTCGCTCCTCGACGACAGCTCACGCCGCGATGCCTCGATCTCGTCGCGCATGGCCTGGAGATCTCGCGACAGATTGTCGCGCTCCCCGCGCAGCGCCTCGGCCTGGGTCGTGAGGTCGGCGACAGCCTGCCGGGCATGCTGCAACTCGCCGGCCAGGGCGTCGGCCTCGATCGCCTTCGCCTGCAGCGGTCCAAGTTCGGATTGCAGGTGCGCGAGCTGGTCCTGGACCTTTTGCCCGCTTCGCTCCAGCTCGGCCAGGCGTGCGCTGGTATGCTCGCCCCGCTCCTCGGATCGCTCGAGGGCAAAGGCCAGTTCCTTCTCCTTGGCCTGGGCCATCTTGAGCTTGCCGGAGAGCTCGGCGTTCTCCAGCTTGAGGGTCTGGGCGTCCGCGTTGACCTTGGACAGGGTCTGCAGCTTGCCGGCGAGGGAGGCCGCGGCGTCGTCGAGCTCCCGGCGTGTGGTCAAAAGCTGCCGCTCCATCTCCACGCCATGCGTCTCGGCAGCCTTGGCCTGCACCTCGGCCTCGCGCATCCTCTCGCGCAGGCTCTCTCCCTCGCGGGCCAGGGCCTGCATCTGCTCCTGGCCAGCGCTGCTGGTCTGGGACAGCTGGGACTCCACCTCGGCGACACGCAGCTGGAGCTGATCGCGCTCCTGCAACAGCTGCTGCAGGGCGCGGCGACTGCCCTCGATCTCGCGCTGGGCTTCGTCGCGCTCGGCCGCGATGGCCTCCGCGGCATCCGCCAGGGTCCGCGCCTCCTCGACCTGCTCGAGGACGCGGTCTCGCAGCGACGACACCCGCTCGGCAACCTCCCCGAGAGCCTCTTCGCGCTCGGCGATGCTCTGCTCCAGGGCGCGGTTCTCCTCGCGCAGGCCTCCCAGTTCGCGGTCGAGGCCCTCCCGCAGGGCTGCACCCGCGTCGATGAGCGACTGTGCGAAGCGTGAGAAGGGCAACTGGATCAGACCGAGCTCGTCAGGAGAGGGGACCCGGGCACCGGCGATGATGACGTAGTAGGCGACGTCCTCGGGTGTCCCGCCCATGAGCGCCGTGTCGAGCGCCACTCCCGCGTCGTCGGGGTCGATGTGGAAGCCGATGAACGAGAAACCCAGGAAGGGACTCTGACCGACGACCACGACCTCGTTGAAACGCTCGTTGAGGGTCTCCACCAGCAGACCGTACTCGGAGATGCCTCGTTCCTTGCCGTCGATGAGATCGACGATACCGCGCCCCTCGACGTTCTCGACCGCGGTGATCAGCAAGCCATCGCGGGACAGCACGCGCGTGATCTCATCCAGCCGGTTGGCATCACCGCGGCGCAGGGCGGCGCTGAGGCCAAAGTCCACGGCGACGTCGAAGGCGCCATCGTCCGCCGGCCAGTGCGGCTCCCGCGCCCAGCGCACGTCCACCAGACGCCTGTCCACGTTGCGACGACAGGCCTCGACCGTGTGCTCGTCGAAGTCCAGGCCGACCACGCGCGAGGCCTGCAAGGTCGCCAGGAAGCCCGCGCTGTGGCCGAGGCCGGAACCGACCTCGAGCACCCTTCGCCCCGTGATCAGGGGCTCCAGGAACAGGTAACGGGGAAGGACTTCAGAGAGCCGAAGCTCGGTGTTGAAGAGATCGCTCATGGACGTGACCTGTGGGCATGGCGTCCGCGCAGGACCCTCCCGCGACGAAAGGCCTGCGCTGCCAAGCAGCGCGCAGAAAACGCGCGGCGCTCATTATTGATGGGCAGCATATGAGAGAAGGTGGATGGCAGCAACGGGTTTACGAGCGCCCACGACGGGTCTGGTCACGACCTGCGCGGCCGCCCGCGGCGGCGGAACCACATCCCCAGCACCTGGTGCACCTCGCCAGCCACGTGATGCTCGCCGTACAGAGGACCTGGCTGAAAACCGAGGCGCTGGTAGAGCCGGATCGCCGGCAGGTTGAACTCGAACACCCCCAGCCACAGCACCTCGAGTCCGAGCTCGTCGAAGGCGACGGCCATCAGCTTCTGCATGGCGCGATGTCCGACCCCTTGGCCGCGGGCCCAGGGCTCCCCGATCTCGATGAAGCACTCCGCGACGCGGCGCTTCAGGTCGATGTTCTTCAACCCCGTGTTGCCCACGTGCTGGCCGTCGAGCTCGATGGCAAAGGCCTGGCGTCCCGGTGCGGTCCTCATCTCGTGCAGGTAGCGATCGGCCTCGGCGGGCAGGTACGGTCGCACTGGCAGGTAGTCGGCACCCGGCACCTGAACCGTGAAGCGCAGCAGCTCGAGATCCGCCATCCAGCGCCGGATCCGCGACGCATCGGTCTCCTGCAAGGGACGCAGGTCGACGCGGGACGCTGGCTGGCGTGCCACCACCATGACGGACTCCTAGAGTTCAAGCATGCGCTGCAGCGCCAGCCGCGCGCCCTCGAGATCACGGGGGTTGACCTGCACCTGGTTCAGCTCCGGCAGCTGCAGCAGCGTCTCCTGCAGGTGACGCAGGGTGATGCGGTACATGTTGGGACACAGCGAGCGATCCAGCGGGACCACGGTGCGATCCGGGAACTCTGCCGCCAGGCGCGTGACCAGGTTAACCTCGGTGCCGATGACCAGGGTATCGCCAGGCTTCGCCTCCTGCACGGCTCGCACGAGATAGCCGGTCGATCCGGCACCGTCGGCCTGCTGCACGACCTCGCGCCGGCATTCTGGATGCACATGGATCACGCAACCGGGCCAGCGCTGACGGGCCGCCGCGATGTGCTCGACGCTGAACCAGGTGTGCACATGGCAGTAACCTGACCACAGCACCAACCGGGCCCTGGCCAGCGCGTCCTCGCTCAGGCCTCCGAGCTCGCCGGCATGCGGATCGTACAGGGCGATCTCGTCGTCCACGAGGCCCAGGGACGCCGCGGTGTTGCGGCCAAGATGCTCGTCGGGAACGAACAGGATCTGCTCACCTCGCCCGTAGGCCCAGCGAAACGCGCGCTCGGCGTTGGAACTGGTGCACACGGCACCGCCGTTCTCGCCGACCACCGCCTTCACATCGGCAAGGGTGTTCATGTAGGTCAGGGGCACCACCCGGGACGACGGCCGCAGCCGGTGAAACACGTCAAGGGCGCGCTGCACGTCGCCGCGCTCGGCCATGTCGGCCATGGGGCAGCCGGCGCGCGGGTTGGGGTGAAACACTCGCTGATCGTCCCGGGCCAGCACCGCGGCCGATTGCGCCATGAAGTGCACGCCGCAGAACACGATCCATTCGGCCCTGGAATCGGCAGCCAGGCGCGACAGCTCGTAAGAATCGCCGCGGATGTGGCCAAGCGCGACCAGCTCGGGACGCTGATAGTGGTGGGTCAAAATGAGCAGCCTGTCACCCAGGCGATCGCGGAGCTCACGGATCTCGGAGGCTCGCTGAAGGGCCTCACCGCTGCTGGCATCATGCGACATGGAGCGGTCTCCGTCGACCGCAGGCACCGGACCCACCGTCGTCGACGCGGCCACCATAGTACAGCGCCCCGCCCCTGGCGAGCTTCTGCAGAAAGATCGGGAGGCTTGTGAAGTCTACGCGAGGGCTTTCTTGCCGAAGAAATCGAGCTGGCCAGCGACGTCCTGCACCTTGTCGGCCGGCCGCATCCGCCGCGATGGAGTGCCGACCATCCGATCGTGGCAGGTGCCGGCCAGGACATCGCCCTCCCGGCAACCGCAGACCGAGGCAGCCAGCCCCAGCTTCTGCGCCACCTCGAGAAAGCGTCGCAATCCTCGCTCGCGCAGCGCGGGCTCCAGCACCTTGAACGATCGTCCGGCCTCGTCCTGCTGCCACGAACGGCCCACGAAGCAGCCCTTGAGCACGTCGCGGTGCATGCGGCTCAGCACCCGGGACATGGCGCGGGCGCGCTCCGGCGTCAGCTGGAGGTAGGCCGCAGCCGCGCGGTGCATGCCGGTGCCACTGAAGGCAGTGCAGAATTCTTCGATGTCAGCCTGGGTATCATTGATGAGCGGGAGCAGCGGATCCGCCCGTCCGGCCACCCGGACCCCGCGCGAGGTCAGGGCGCGCGCGCAGCGCAGGCGCTCACCCGGGGTCGCGGCCCCCGGTTCCCACACCGCCGAGATGTCGGGTCGCATGGACACGAAGGGAAGGATCACCCGTACTCGGTCCTGGATGGCGGCCAGCCGCTCGATGACCGTGCGCGACAGCATGGCGCGCGTGTGCAGGTACAGATCGACACCGTGGGTGGACAGCGTCTCCATCGCCTCGAGCGCGATGTGCTGCACTTCAAGGGGTGCCAGGAAGGGGTCCCAGGTCTCTCCCACGTGGACCCGATGTACCAGCTCCCCGCGAGCGCGCAGAGCCTTGAGCTCGAGCTCGGCACAGGCAGCGAGGTCCCTGGGAACATTCACCACGCCGAACAGGTCGCCCTCTTCGAGCGGCTCACCCTCGAGCGTGCCGGTCGGCCCGCCCAGTCCAAGGTCCAGTGACCACCCACCGCGCTCGCAGGCCCGCTCCAGCGGCTGCAGCACGGACCGCTCGGCCTTGGTCAGCGCGTAGCGGGTACTGGGTCTGGTCACGTCACGCTCCATCCTCTCTGAACAATTTCAATGTAGCCACCACCTGAACACATGTCCAGTCCTGCTTATGTTGCCATACAAAGATTAACATTACGTGGCCATATACGCAACCGGATCCGGATCAGATCCCAATCTGGATCCGCCACAGGATCTGAGGGGGGGCCGCTGCCGCTCAGGGAGCCGGTGTCAGGGTCAGGGTCAGATTGCCAGCCAGGGAGGCATCGACCTGAACGAGGTCCAGGCAGGCGCTGGCCACGCGGGTGCCCTCGCCTCGCGCCTGGGCATGACCGGTGACGTGCAGCAGGTAGCTGCCGTGGTGCACGCTGCCCAGGTTGGCATCGGGAAAATACGCGGTGCCGGCCGTGGCCGCAAAGTTGACGAAGCCGCTGTGCGCGACGTTGAGCGAAGGATCCGTGACCGCCAGCGCGCCGGGCCACAGATCCGCACAGGTCCGTGTCGTGTCGTCGGCCGCAGACCGCGGATCCACGAACGCGAAGACCATGCTCTGCACCTGGCCGGTGAGACTGCTGCGCAGCATCACGTCCGCTCGTACCTGCTGTGTCTCGACCGCGAGGTCCTCACAGCGGGAGGCAATGCAGGCCCGCTCGATCTCCGTGGGACAGGCGGATCCGCAGGCGGACTCCACACGCTGGGCACAATCCCCGGGCAGCGTGCACTCGGCGTCGCCGCCCGGCGGAGCCGTGCACGCGGTCAGGAGCAAGAGTGTCCAGGCGCGCTGCATGCCCAACGGTAGTGAGCGCCCCTCGTCGAGGTCAAGCGGCATTGTCCGTTGTGCCGGGGTGCGAGGACTGCTACAAGCGGCCCGTGCGTGAGCGTGCCATGCGACTGCTCGCATCCAAGAGGTTCCGCAGCAACCTCATCTTGACCGCGCTGTGGCTCACCATCGCCGTGCTGCTGGTACTGGTGCGCGAGGTCCTGCTCCCGTTCCTGCTGGCCATCTTCCTTGCCTACCTGCTGCAACCCCTGGTCCGCCGTCTGCGCCAGTTCACCGTGCGGGGGCGATCCATACCGCCTGCCCTGGCCACGCTGGCGCTGTACATCCTGTTCTTCACCCTGGTCGTGGTGCTCGGCCGGGTGACCTTCCCGCAGGTGGCGCGCGAGGTCGTCAAGCTCGGCCGCATCTCCACCGAGGCCGTGATCCGGCTGCGCCAGGACGCGCCGACCTGGCCAGACCGCGTCGAGGTGGTGCTCAATCGCTACAGCATCCCGGTGCACTTCGTGTGGGGCACCAAGGGCCTGCCCAGCAGCGTGCCCTCCGAGCCGATAGCGCTGCCCGAGGTCGACGCGGTGACAGGTCAGCTCACCGGTGAGCCGCGCGCGGCGCTGCTGGCGGTGGACCTCAAGAAGGAACTCAGCGGCTACGTCGCCGAGGTCACCGACCTCGTCAGCCAAGGCGTCGCGCTCGTCGTCACCCAGGCCCAGGGCCTGGTGCGCAACCTGTTCGGCTTCGTGTTCAAGACCTTCCTGGTGCTGATGATGTGCGCCTTCATCCTCGCCGACACCGAGCGCATCTCGCGCTTTGCCTTCTCGATCATCCCCATCTCCGATCGCGAAGCCTTTGACAACCTGCTGGCGCGCATCGACCGCGGGCTGTCGGGGGTGGTGCGCGGCCAGGTCATCATCTGCCTCATCAACGGCCTGCTGACCCTGGTGGGCATGCTGGTGCTCGGGGTTCCCCTGGCCTTCTTGCTGGCGGGCCTGGCCACCCTGCTCAGCCTCATCCCCATCTTTGGCTCCATCATCAGCACCGTTCCCATCGTCGCCATCGCGCTGACCCAGTCTTTCTCGCTGGCCCTGCTGGCGCTGCTGTGGATCGTCGGCATCCACTTGCTCGAGTCCAACCTGCTCAACCCGAAGATCATGGGCGACGCGGCCAAGATACATCCGGTGCTGGTGGTGCTCGCGCTGCTGGTGGGTGAGCACTTCTACGGCCTCATCGGCGCGCTGTTCGCGGTGCCCATCGCCTCCATCCTGCTCACCCTGTTCAAGTTCTTGCAGCAGCGCGCCCTGGCCTTGCAGGACGAGGCCGTCGAGCAGCCAGAAGGCTCTGTGCCCCTCGCTGCCCTGGCACCCAGCCCCTCATTGGACCCGCCCAGCACGTCCTGAGATCCAGGCGGCGACATCCTGGCAGACGTGCCGATAATCGAGGCGAGGACCGCAACGATGGCAGACCCGGAGCAGCAAGACGACACCCTGGCAGGACTGCGTGTGGTGCGTCTGGCGATCCTGCACTGGTGGCGTCGGCAACTGCTGCGCCTGCAATCCACAGCCCGTCGTGTCCGAGTGCGCGTGGTGGCTTACCTTGTCGACAGTGCACGTCCGGCCTGGCTCCGCCGCTGGACGCGGTCGCTGGTGCCCCGTACCGCGGCGCAGGACCTGGCAGCCTCGGCAGCGGCCCGAGCGGCCATCGCCGCGTTCAAGAATGCGCGCGCGGTCACACCACCTCCGCGTCCCCGGGCACTGGGTGCCGATCACAACGTGGGCAAGCAGCGTGTCCTCGCCAGCGACGAGAAACTGCAACGCCAGGTCGCCCAGGGTCTCGCCGTTGAGCAGGTTGGCTTCCCGAAGAAGAAGAAGACGCGTTAGCCACCGGTAGACGTGTGGACCCAGCGTGCGCGATGGCCAGCTCACCGCGCGCAGGGACCAAGGCGCGGTGCCGACACCACTGCCAGCAGCTTGACGTGCTCGCAAAAACCCCCTAGTCAACCGCCATGGCGCCGCCACGAGACCCCATCAACCAGTCGGACGAGCACAACAGCCGGGGCATCGAGCTGGCGGACAGGGGCTGGCTCGACGAGGCGATCAAGGCCTTTCGCCGCGCCATCGAGCTGGACCCCGCCTCGGCCCATGCCCACGACAACCTGGGCACGGTCTACGCGGAGAAGGGATTCCTGCTCGAAGCCCTGCGGTCTTACCTCGCGGCCCTCGAGCTGGAACCGGACAGCCCCACCGCGCACTACAACCTGGCCTGCTTCTTGGTCAGTCACGGCACGGACCTGACCATCCAGCAGTACAAGAAGGCCATCGAGGTCGACCCTGACTACCCCGACGCGCGCGTGAACCTGGGCCTGACCCTGAGCGAGGCCGGGCGGCTCGACGAGGCCATCGAGCAGTACCGGGCCGCACTGGTGGCGGATCCCCTGGACAACGTGGCCGAGCACGAGCTGGCCGCGGTGCTCATGGACCAGGGCAAGCACGTCGACGCCATCAGCCACCTGCGCACGGTGCTGCGCCGTGATCCTGACAATGTCGATGCGTGCATAGACCTCGGCGTCTGCTACACCCTCAAAGGTTTTCACGATGAGGCGCGCCGGTGCCTCGACCATGCCATGGACCTGGCGCCCGAAGATGCCCTAGCCGGCTACCATCGCGCTGCGCTGGCCGTCAGCGAGGGCCAGGTCGAGCAGGCCCTGGATCTGTTGCTAGGCGCCCTCACCGCGGACAATACCCAGGTCCGCGCCTGGCTCGAGGGAGACCGGCAGTTCGACAGCCTGCGCGAGGATCCCCGGTTCATCCAGCTGCTGGTTCTGTAGCGGAGGAGGGAACCTGTCCCGGGGTGCTGACGTGCCCCTCGTGGCCATACATGACATGGCACCATCATCCGTGACGTGTCACGCGGTGCTTTACGACGCCACCGACCCGTGTTAATCGCTCTGTTTCCGAAAGCTTCTAGAGGGTCTGGCACAAACCATGCGCATTCGAAAACTCGCCATCCAGGGATTCAAGTCCTTTGCCGATCGGGTCGTGCTGCAGTTTGACAGCCCCGTGTGCGGCGTGGTCGGCCCCAATGGCTGTGGCAAGTCCAACGTCATCGATGCCATCAAGTGGGTGATGGGCGAGCAGAGCGCGCGCAAGCTGCGTGGCTCGCAGATGCAGGACATCATTTTCAATGGCTCCGAGGACCGGGGCCCCATGGGCGTCGCCGAGGTGACCATCAGCTTCGACAACGACGGCGTGGGAGTGCCCCCGGAGTATCTCGACCTGCCCGAGATCGCTGTCACCCGGCGCCTGTTCCGCACCGGTGAGAGCGAGTACCTGATCAACAAGCAGGTCGTGCGACTGCGTGACATCACGGACCTGTTCCTGGGCACCGGCGTGGGCAGCAAGGCCTACGCCATCATCGAGCAGGACAGGGTCGGCATGCTGGTCAATGCCCGTGCCGAGGAGCGGCGCCGGGTCATCGAAGAGGCCGCGGGCATCACCAAGTACAAGGCGCGGCGCGCGGCAGCCGAGCGCAAGCTGGGGGCCACGGAACAGAACCTGGCGCGCATCTCCGACATCGTGGGCGAGCTGGGCAAACGCCTGGGCAGCTTGCACCGCCAGGCTCGCAAGGCCGAGCGCTTCAAGCGCCTGCGCGCCGAGGCGCAGCAGATCGACGTGCACAAGATGACCGCGCGCTATCTCGAGCTGCGCGCGCTCGATGCCCGCGACCGCGATCGCCTGTGCCTGCTCACCGACCGTTCGGATCGCCTGGAGACCGACCTGCTCAAGCTCGAGGCCGACATCGAGGTGGCACGCCTGGCCTTGCTCGACGACGAGAAGCGGCTCAGTGCCACCCAGGCCAGGCTGTACGAGCTCGACAGCCAGGTGCAGCTGGCCGAGCAGGAGATCCAGCACAGCGAGTCCGAGCGGGTCCGCCTCAAGGCGCAAGTCGCCGAGGCCACCGAGGAGCGGGCCCGACTCAGCGACGAGCAGGCCCGGCTGATCATCCTGCGCGACGAGCTGGCGACCCAGGACGCGGCCATCGTCGAGGGCAGCTCGGACGTGGAACTCCGCCTGCAGCGCCTGTCCGAACGCATCGAGGAGCTGGGGCAGCTGCGCCAGCGTACCGAGGAATCCCAGGCGTCCGCGCGCGAGGCCTTGTTCGAGCAGCGCACGCGCGAGGTCGAGCTGCGCTCCAACCTCGAGAGCATGCGCCAGCGCCGGCGCGACCTCGACGAGGAGCTGCGGCGCCAGCGCCAGGAGCTGGTGCAGGCCCAGCAGGCTCTGGACCAGACCGCCGGTATCCAGCACAGCCACCGCGCCGCCGTGGAGCGTGCACGCGAGCAGCGCGACGAGCTGACCTTCGAAGTCGACACCACGCGCCAGGAGCTGGAGCGGATCAAGGAACAGCAGGTGGCCGCGGAGCAGGAGCTGGAGCAGGCCCGTCGCATCCTGGCTGATCGCGAATCGCGACTGAGCTCTCTGCGCGAGGTCGAGCAATCTCATGCGGCGGCGCCGGCGGGGGTGCAGCAGGCGCTGGCTGCAGCGACCGAGCTCGGCCTGCCCGATGTTCATGGCGTGCTGGCAGATGTGCTGCTGGTGCCCGAACAGGACGAGAGCGCGCTGGCGGCCGTGCTGGGAGCGACCTTGCAGGCGATCCTGGTGGACAGCACGGACAGCGCGCTGGCGCTGTTGAAGCACGTGCGCGAGCACGAGCTGGGTCGCGTGCGCGTGGTGGCGCGAGACCAGCTTGCATCGGCGACGGGTGCCGGGGCAGCAGCGGATTCGCTGGCAACGCGGGTCGAGATCGACGCTGGCTGGCGTCCCCTGGTGCGCGACCTGCTCAGGGATGTGCAGGTGGTCCACGATCTGGCCGAGGCCAGACAGCGCCGGAGCGAGGGCGCGCCGGGCACCCTGGTGACCCGCGGTGGCGAGGTCCTGGACCCGCACGGCGTGTGGAGCGCCGGTGCCCAGGAAGAGAACGCCCTGGGCGCCCTGAGGCTACATCGCGAGATCCGCGAGACCGAGTCACTGCTGGCCGGGCTCGAGGAAGCCGTGGGGCTCGCCCAGCAACGCCGCGATGGTGTGGCGGATCGCCGCGAGGAGCTGGAGGTCCGGGTCGACGAGCTGCGGCGTCGGCAGCAGGAGCTGGCCCTGGAGCTGGTGGAGAAGGAGCAGGCCCTGCGCGGCCTCGCCGACCAGCAGAGCCGCATGCACGCCGAGCACGACCGCGCCCGCAGCGCCCTCGAGCGCACGGAGAAGCAGCATCGAGGTACCGCGGACGAGGTCGCGCGCCTGCACCGTGAAATGCAGCAGTGTCTGGGACTGGGTGCACGCCACCGCTTGCTGGCCGAGGCCTGGGCTGCCGAGGGCGAGCGCTTCGATGCCGAGTTGCAGGTCCAGATCGAACACCTGACCGAGGTACGGGTCCGCGTGGCGGCGTCGCGTGAGCGCCGCGAGAGCACGGCGCGTCGTCAGCAGGAGACCGAGGCGGCCCTCGACGACGTGACAGCCCGGCAACTGCGTGTCGAGCGCGCTGTCGAGCGCGACCAGCAGGAGGATATCCGCCGCGCCGCAGCCATCGAGGCCGCCCGCGAGACCGCCAGCCGCTGTGCGCACGAGGCCTCGGAGCTGCGCGAACGCCTGGGCGCGGACCGCGAGAGCTACGAGGCCCAGGCCGGCCAGATCACCGAGATGGAGGCGACCACCCGCGAGAGCCGACGCCACCTGACCGGACTGCGCAACGAGCAATCCGAGTTGACGGTGCACCTGCGCGAGTACGAGGTGAACCTCGCCTACCTGGTCGAGCGCGCGGACGAGCGCTACCAGGTCGCCCTGCTCCCGGCCCTGCACGAGTTCCACCTGCTGCCGCTGCCGGGGGTGGCCGAGGATGAACGCCTGAACCAGGTGCAGCGCAGCATCGAGTCCATGGGCGAGATCAACCTGGCCGCCGCCACCGAGTACGAGGAGCTGGACCAGCGCCACCGCTTCCTGTCGACGCAGCAGGACGACCTGACGCATGCCGTGCAGCAGCTCAAGCGGGCCATCACCAAGATCGACCGCACCACCAAGCAGCGCTTCCGGGAAGCCTTCGCGGCCATCAACGAGAAGTTCCAGCAGGTGTTCCCGCGCCTCTTCGGTGGTGGTCATGCCCACCTGGAGCTGACCACTCCCGATGACCTGCTGGCGACCGGCATCGAGATCCTGGCGCAGCCTCCAGGCAAGAAGTTGCAGGCCGTGTCGCTGATGTCCGGTGGCGAGAAGGCCCTGACCGCCATCTCGCTCATCTTCTCGGTGTTCCTGATCAAGCCCTCGCCCTTCTGCCTGCTCGACGAGGTGGACGCGCCCCTCGACGATGCCAATGTGAACCGCTTCATCGATCTGCTGCGCGACATGTCGGCGCTGTCGCAGTTCGTCTTCATCAGTCACAACCGCCTGACCATGGAAGTGGCGGACCGGCTGTACGGCGTGACCATGGAGAAGCCCGGCGTCAGCAAGGTGGTGAGTGTGCAGCTGAGGCCATCGCGGCGTCCGGACCTGGGCGCCGAAGCCGCCTGAGGCACGAGCGATGTCCTTTCGCGCCATCCTGCAGCGCGTGGTCGAGGCCCATCCCGGTGTCCTGGGTGTGCTGTTCTGCGACGAGGAAGGCGAGCTGGTCGACATGGCCCTGGCCGAGGGTGCCGACCTGGACCCCTACGAGCTGCGCGTCCTGGCTGCCAGTGGAGCGTCGTGGCTGCGCACCGTGACCCGCGTCGCCGAGCTCCCCAGCGAGCGCGTGCAGCAATGGCTGCGCCACGAGCGCGTGCAGGTCCTGATCGAGGGCCTGCCCGAACATTACTACCTGGTGGCCGTGGTGACGCCGACCGTCTCTGCCTCGGTGGTCGCTCACAGCTTGCGCCGTGCTGGGGTGGAGACGCGCGCCGAGATGTGAGCATCCCGTCCGCGCAGGTCGGGTTTCAATCCAGGCGCAGATCCTGATAGCGGCCGCTGGCGTCGAGCACCGAGGCCCACACCTTGCTCGAGCACTGGTGCTGCGACGGGCCGAGCGAGCAGACCACGCCGGTGCCCAGGTCGAGATTTCGCATCGTTTCCAGGGTATCGATCAGGCGCTCGGTGCTGAGCCCCGGTCCTGCCTGTCGCAGGGCTTCGAGAAAGATGCTGGCGGTGATGAAACCCTCGAGCGCCAGGGCAGTGGGTGGCTGGTCCGGGAAGTAGCGCTGATACGTCTCCCGAAAGCGGCGCACACCGGTGGCCTCGGAGCGAACGTCTGGCACGACCTGGGTGACGATCACACCCTCGGCCTGCGCTGGCGCCGTCTCGACCAGCCGCGTGGCCAGGGCATCGCTGCCCACGAAGGACACGCAGCCGAACACGGGATCCAGCTTGCGAGCGCGCAGGGCACCCACCAGGGCCGCGGCAGGCTGGTAGGTGGCCAGCATGATCACGGCCTTCACGTAGCTGCGGTGGCGCAGCATGGTCCGCACCGCACCCTCGACGTCGATGCTGTTGCGCTCGTAGCGTGCCACCACGACCTTGCCCTCGGGATCCGGATGGCCATGACGACGGAGCGCGCGCCGAACGGCCTGCAGTCCGTCCTCGCCAAAGGCATCGTCCTGGGCGAACACCGCGATGTGGCGCGGCGAGAGGTGGCGCACCTTGACCAGGTAGTCCACCAGGGCCTCGACCTCCTGGCCGTAGCGCGCCCGGTAGTTGAACACGTAGCGGTCCGGTGGATCCTTCTCGAGGAAGTCGGCGCCGCTGAGGGCTCCGAAGAATAGGACGCGGGCCTCGAGGGCCAGGGGCAGGGTCTTGGCCGTGGTGGGTGTGCCCATGCTGCCCACGATGGCAAACACCTTGTCGTCCGTGAGCAGCCGGGTCACGTTGGCCACCGCGCGATCCGGCTCGTAGCCGTCGTCGAGAGCGGTGAGCTGGATGCGGCGCCCGTGCACGCCGCCCGCGTCATTGGCGTCCCGGAAGGCGGTCTCGAAACCGCTGCGCAGCGCCAGCCCGAGTTCACTCGACATGCCGGTGAAAGGTCCGCTCATGCCGAGCACGATGGAGGTGTCGGTGACCCCGACCTGGCGTGGGATGACGGTGGTCGGCACGGGCGTGACGCCTGCCCCCGAAGGAACTCCAGGTTCGACCGAGGAGCCCGGCAGCAGGCCGCCCTTCCAGGCGAACCAGGTGAGGGCGGCCAGCACACCCACGATGAGCAGACCGCCGATGGCGCCAGGGGCCGCCGAGCGGCGATGGCGTGGCAGGGTGTCGCGGCCAGGACCTGAGGGTGCTGGTGTTGGGCCAGGTGCGGCCGCCGGTGGTCTTGAATCCAGGGTTGCATCTCGCGCGATGGCGGGCGTGCCTGCGCTCCGGAGAGCCTTGTCGCGGAGCGCCAGAACCTCGGGTGGAGCCTTGGCCAAGGTCTGGGTGTCAAGCTGGCTTTCGTTGAGCTTGACCTGGGTATTGGCCAGCTCGTCGACCTCGCTTTGCAGATCCACCACATCCGCCATGTTGACCGAGCGTGGGAGCGGGGCGGCGACCACGGGTTCGACAGGCTGCTGGGCGGCCTGGCGCACGGCCTCGGCCAGGTCACCGGTGTTCAGGTAGCGCTGCGCGGGATCCACGCTCATGGCACGCAGCACCACGCGGCGCAGGGCGTCGGGGTAGCCGAGGTGCTTGAAGTCGGGCAGCTCCGGGGCCTCGCTGAGCTGCTTGAGGATCACCGAGCGCGTGGACGGCCCGTCGTAGGCCGCCTTGCCCGTGAGCACCAGGTACAGGATGGCGCCCAGGGAGTACACATCCGAGGCCGGTGTGGCCTCGCCCTCGCCGGTCATGACCTCGGGCGCGATGTACCCGACGGTGCCCACCACCGAGCCGGTCTGGGTCAGGCGCGACACGCTGTCGTCGTCGTGAACCTTGGCGATGCCGAAGTCGAGGATCTTGACCAGCGAGGTGCCGTCCGAGGTGCGGGCGACGTAGATGTTGCTGGGCTTGAGGTCCCGGTGCACCAGACCGCAGGCGTGGGCCGCGCCCACTCCGGCACACATCTGCCCGACCAGCCGCAGCACCTCGTCGAGCGGCAGGGGGACGCGATCGCACACGGCGTCGTACAGGTCGACGCCGTCGAGGTGTTCCATGACGAGGTAGAACAATCCCTCCTCGGTGTTGCCAAAGTCGATGAGGCTAACGATGTTGGGATGGCTCAGCCCGCTCAGGGTCTTGGCCTCGCGGTAGAAACGCTTGATGGCGCGCACGCTGGTCTGGGAGTCGGGGCGCAGGACCTTCACAGCCACCGAACGGCCGAGGGGAAGCTGGGTGACACGGTAGACGGCCCCCATACCACCCTCTCCGATCTTGGCCTCGATGCGATACGAGTTCTTGAGCAGCACGCCGAGAAGGGGGTCCTGCTGTTCCTCGGGCGCGTTCATGAGCACCGTGCCGTCGTCGGGACAGATCTCACCCGCCTCAAATTGGCGGTCGCACACTGGGCAAAATTTCATGTTCCATGCTCCGCGCGGCGGACCTGCTGTCGAGGTGGTGCGCGGCCACCGATGCTAGGGCGAATTGCCAGGCCTCACAACCGCAAGTGCGCTTGCACCCGAACAGGCTGTTCCGTACCGTGTTCGCGGGAGGAACCTGTATGCCGCTGAGCGCGCGCTTCGAGGACTGCCTGGTGTGGGCGAGCCAGCTCCACCGCGACCAGGTCCGCAAGGGCACCACCATCCCCTACGTCGCCCACCTGCTCGCCGTGGCCAGCCTGGTCCTCGAGCACGGAGGTGACGAGGACCTGGTCATCGCCGCCCTGCTGCACGACGCCGTGGAAGATCAGGGCGGCCAGGCCCGCCTCGACGAGATCCGGGACCGCTTCGGCGCCCGCGTGGCTCGTGTCGTCGAGGGATGCACGGATGCCATGACCCTGCCCAAGCCACCCTGGCGTGCGCGCAAGCAGGCCTACCTGGAGCACCTGCCCCGGGCCTCGGCCGAGATCCGGCTGGTGTCCTGCGCCGACAAGCTGCACAACGCGCGCAGCATCCTGCTCGATTTCCGAGAGCATGGAGACGACATGTGGAGCCGCTTCACCGCAGGGCGGGAAGGCGTGCTGTGGTACTACGGTGCACTCCGGGACGTCTTTACCGCGCACGGTCCAGTGGCGCTGGCCAGGGAGCTGCACCGGGTGGTCGAGCAGATACAGGCCCTGGTGTCGACCCCGGAGCGATGAGCACGGCGACGCTTTCGATGGTCGCGAACCCGCGCCGAGGAGCCCCCACCATGTTCAAACCCCTGATTGCCATCCCTGCTGTGCTGATGGCGTGTGCCTGTGCCCGTCCCGAGGCCGGGCCGCGCCCATCCACCTGGGCCAGTTCCGTCGAGCGCCCAGGGCTGCCAAACCTGCACCAGCTCAGCGACGAGCTCTACCGCAGCGCCCAGCCCACGGCGGAGGGCTTCGCCTCCCTGCGCACACTCGAGGTGCGGACCGTGGTCAACCTGCGCATGTTCCACTCGGACCAGCCCCTGGCCAGAGGGACAGGCCTGACCCTCGTCGACATCCCGATGGAATCGTGGGACCTGGACCTCGACGAGGTCGAGCGCTTTCTCGAGGTGGTCACCGACCGCCAGCGGCAGCCTGTGCTGGTACACTGTCTTCACGGCGCGGACAGGACCGGGACCATGAGCGCCGTCTATCGCATGGTGGTCCAGGGCTGGAGCGTCGACGATGCCATCGCCGAGATGCGCGATGGTGGCTTCGGCTTTCACTCGGTGTGGAACAACCTACCGTTCTCCCTGCGGCACCTCGACGTGGAGGCGCTCCGGAAGCGCTTCACCCGGCATTGACGACAGCGAACTGTCGTCGACGGCGGCATCGGGTGGAGGAACCGCCACGGGTGACTCCGAGCTCCCACCAACCCAGCGCGGTGCGGCACCGAACAGCACCTGGAGCGAGCGCACCAAGGCGCTGATGCTGTGCTGGGTGTTGTCGATGCGAAGCAGGGGAACCTCGAGACTCTGCCGCACACCGCCTCGCGCCCGCGGATCCGATGCATAGGTCGCGTCGACGTCGTCAATCTGCAGCACCCCCAGCCAGCGCAGCCCGAGCAACAGGTGCTGCCGGTAGCGCGCGGCCCGCTCGGCGTCACCATGCTGGAGGGCAAGGCGGAGTCCCTCGGCAAGGCCCTCGAGGTAGGTGGCGGTGTTGGCCGACGGAAAAGCATGAAAGCTCCCCGCGATTTGGTCGTCGAGGTCCAGGTTCTGCTGGGTCAGCAGGAAGTCGCTGAGCTGCAGACCGAAATGTGCATATCGCGACGCGCCGGTCTGTTGATGCAGCGACGTCATGGCCGCGATGCTCCAGGACAGAAAGGCGTGGGCCCGCCAGCGATTCGCGGCGCCGTAGTAGTCCACGGCCCGGTCCACCGCCTGGAGGTAGCTCGGATCGCCAAACGCTCGGTACATCTCGGCCAGGGCCAGCATGGCCTCTCCTGGATAGATCTGGCTGTCCCAGCCGCTGCTCCGCTCGTACTCCGGGTCCCCCAGGTAGACATGCGTGCTCTTGAAGCGCCCTCCCCCACCGCGCTGCTGCAGATCCAGGATCATGCGTGCCAGCCCGCGCAGGAGTGCGTCGTCGACGCCATCCCCGCGCAGGGAGCGGCGCTTGAGAAGAGTCAGCATGGGCAGCGCGATGCCACCAAGCTTGGCCTTGCCCTGAAACAGGAACAGGGCCCTGTCTCCGTCGAGGACCTGCACGAAGCGGCGCTGGTGGTCGAGCGCGCGCTCGGCGGCCTCGAGATAGCGCGGCTCACCGAGCTGTTCGGCAGCCAGGGCCAAAGCATAGGCCGTGCCCGCCTGGCGCAGGAAGTTGTCGTCGTCCGGAGCGCTCACCGCCTGCCGGTCGGGACGGTACCAGTAGTGAAAGCGTCCACCTGGTTCCTGCATGCGCAGCAACCAGTCGCCGCCCAGGCGCAGACGTGTTTCGAGCTTGTGCTGGAGCCCCTCGGTCACCTTCAGGCCAGCGAGGGACGGCGGCGCCAGGCGATACCACCCGCGCTTGAGTTCCAGCTCTCCGGCGCGCAGCAGCGAGGAGGCTGGCAGCTCCTGGGTACGCAACCAGGCCTGGACCTCCGCCAGTCCAAGAGCCAGGCCTCCGGCCAGCGCCAGCAGGGCGAGGCTGAACCCCATCCAGCGCCGAGGCCTCATGGCTTGTCCGCCCCGGCCACGAGGCCAAAGCGCAGCCCCAGGATGGCCGCGTGCATCTGGTGCTGCACGGTGTCGATGCGCAACTCGGCCTCACGGGCGGAGCCCTGCACACCGCCGCGGACACGCGGATCGCGGGCGTCGGCCCGGGCCAGGTCCGCAGAAGCCAGGCGGTGCCCGAGCTGCCAGCCGGTGAGGCGCCGCATGCTGCGATCGTAGACGCAGGCGTACCAGGCGCGGCGCTCGTCGTCACCCTGGCGACGCGCCACGTCCACGGCATGGGCCAGACCCTCCATGGCGTAGCCGGTGTTGCGGCTGCGGTCCAGGGTGCGGTGTACGTCTATCATCCAGTCCGCGAGCTCGAGGATGTGCGAACCAAAGACCTCGGCGTCCGCGACACCCGCGTCGAGTAGTTCCCACATGGCCATGGTGGACCACTGGTAGTAGCCCTTGGTGGCGTCGGGATCGGGATCCAGAGCACGCGGCTGAACGACGTGGGCGGTCCATCCGGCATGCGCCGAGGCCGAGGCCGCCTCGATCAGATCCGTTCGTTGCAGGATGCGGCCAGCCCGGATCAGGGCGAGCAGAGCCTCACCGTCAAAGTACGGAGAACGTCCACCGGACGCGCTGCCATCCTCGTGGCGATAGCGCGCGGGCCACAGGCCATCGCCGCGGCGCAGGCTGAGCAGGCCATGCAACAGACCCTGCGCGAGCTCGGCGTAGCGCTGCCGCCGATCTTCGTCGAGGGGACGGATCGCCAGACGCTCGACCACCGCGAGGGCGACCAGGGCCTGGGTCCCCGTGGATCCACTGCGCTCGCCTGGATACACGACGAACCTGGCTTTGCTTGCCACCACCACGCTGTGTGCCTCGAAGAAACGCAAGGCCGTGTCCAGCGCCTGGTCCACACGCGCTGAGGGTTCGTGGCGCAGGATCAGGGCCAGGCCCCAGGTCGCGCCGGCCTGCCGCACGGGGTTGTCGTCGCTGCTGAGGCTCCCACGTGCCCAGTCGTAGGCATAGTCAAAGCGCCCTTCCGGGCGCTGGTGGTTCACCATGAATTCGGCGCCGAGGTCGATGGAACTCTGGAGATCTTCCACTGTCAGCGTCGCCGCGCACGGGCTGTGCGGTTCAGGCAACCGCAACAGCACGCGCAGCCAGGGCCAGGCGAGTACGAGAACTCCGGCGAGGACCGCCCCGGCGCAGAGCGCCACCCAGGTCCGCCGAAGGGCTGCCTTCATGGACGCTGGGCCTCGACCAGTTGCTGCTCGAAAAAGAGCACGGCCAGAGACAGATAGGCGTCGCGGTTCTCCTTGCGGCGGAAGCCGTGCCCCTCATTGGTGGCCACCATGTACCAGACATCCTGACCCTGCCTGCGCACGGCCTCGACGATCTGATCGGTCTCGCCGAGAGGCACGCGGGGATCATTGGCCCCGTGCGCCACGAACAGCGCCGAGCGGATGCGCTGAGCCTGGGTCGAGGGCGAGATCTTAATCAGGTGGGCCCGCATCGCGGGATCGCGCTCGTCCCCGTACTCGGCGCGGCGCAGGTCCCTGCGGTAGGTCTGGGTGTTCTCGAGGAAGGTCACGAAGTTGCTGATCCCGACCACGTCGACGCCGGCCCGCAGGCGGTCGCCGTAGTGCACCAGGGCCGCCAGGACCATGTAGCCGCCGTAGGACCCCCCGAGGACTCCAGCACGCCTGGCGTCGAGCTCGTCGCGGTTGCGCACCCAGTCGAGGAGCGCACCGATGTCCCGAACCGAGTCCTCGCGCCGCAGGCCGTTGTCGAGCCGCAGGTACTCCTTGCCGTAACCATCCGAGCCCCGCACGTTGGGCACCAGCACCGCCATGCCGCTCTCGAGCACGAGGTACTGGGTCAGGGCGCTGAACACGGGTCGCGCCTGGGCCTCGGGGCCACCGTGAATCATCACCACCACCGGAAAGGGCCCCGGGCCCGCAGGCCGGTAGTAGAAGGCCGGGATCTGGCGCCCGTCGAAGCTGGCGTAATGGATCAGCTCGGGCTCGACGAAGCGTGAAGCGTCCAGCCCACCCAGCTCGCTCTCGGTCCAGCGCGCCAGGGTGCGCGTGCGCAGGTCGTAGAGGAAGGCGTCCCCGGTCTCGGTCGGACCTTGCAGGGTCAAGGCCAGCACCGGGCGCTGACGGCCAAAAACCAGGTTCCCGATTAGACCACGCGGGATCTCGTCCACGCGGTGGCGCTCCCTCTGGGCCGTGTCCAGCAGGTACAGGCTGCTGTACCCCTCGGCGTTGACGGTGAACGCGAGGGTGCTGCCGTCCCGGGATAGCGCCAGCCCCTCGACGTTCCAGGGAATGTCGCGGGTCAGGGGCGTCCACTGGTCCGTGGCAAGGTCCAGGTCGTACAGCTCGACGAAATCACCCTCGCGATCCGTGGCGACATACACGCGCGTGGCATCGGGCGTGAGCACCGCGGCGCGATAGGCGGTGGTGGCCGTACTTGGCGACAGGCGACGGCTCTGGCCACTGCCCACATCGACCAGGTACAGGCGCGTGTCGGCGATCGAAATGTATTCCTGCACCAGAAGCGTCGTTCCATCCCGAGACCAGTCCAGGATCTCCCAGTGCCCCTCGTTCTGCATCAGCATCCGCGCCTTCGGCGGATCGCTGCGCTCGATCAGCCACAGATCCATGTCCCGACCATTTCGTCTGTTGCTGGCCACTGCGAGCCGGGTGCCGTCGTCGGACCAGCGGTAGCTCGGGTTGCGGCTGCTACCATCGGTGAGGCGGAGGCTGCGACCGCTTTTCAGATCGAGCACCGAGACCTGGTACTGCTCGTTGCCGCCAACATCGGTCATCAAGGTCACCAGATCGGGATGTCCGGGCACGAAGCGCGCGCTCGCCACCGGCTCGTCGCCAAAACTGAGCTGGGTCCGTGCCCCCAGAGGCTGGCGAACCAGGTGCACCTGCGAGGTCTCAGCGAAGCGCGTGCCGATCAGGATCGCCTCGCCGTCCGGGGACAGATCGAGCATGCTGGCCGAGCGCGTATTGAGGTACTGCTGCAGGCGCTGCTCGAGCGCCGCCGGGATGGCGGGAGTTCCCTTGAGGATGCGGGTCTGGGTGGACTCCGCGCACGCTGTGGATGGCGCCGCCGTGGCGGGCAAGGAAACGGGCAGCGGCTCGGGGGCGCTGGCACAGCCCACCACAACCAGGGCGAGGCCAACCGAACAAGCACGACGGTGCAGGCAGACAGGCATGCCCCAGCCTCCAGGACCAGGTGCGCGCGGGCACCGGTCACACGCGCCGCAGCGCGCTGGATCGCGATTCAAGCAGATGTCCGGAAAACGCGCAGCGTCTGCGTGGTCCGGCGCCCCGTTCAGAGGAGCTCGGCCTCGTCGGCGACGAGAGGCGGCTGCAGCATGACGTAGAGCCTCTTGCCACTGGCCTCACCGTCTGGCAGGCGCACGTGGATGGGAAAGCCCACGTCGAGCACGACCTCTCCGTCGCGCTGCTCGAGCACGGTGCCGCACAGCTCCTCGGGAACTCCATGCTCGGGTTCCACGCCGTCCCCACGACGCCCGGCCGCACGCACCAGCTCTGCATTCTGGCGCAGCGTCGTCCGCATGCTGCCCGAGCGGAAGCCCTCGGGAAGTTGCACGCTGCTCTCAACACGCAAGAAGTGCGTGGTTCCGTCCGGGATGAAGATCAGCGAACCCTTGGAGGCCCGGAGCTCACCCTGACACTTCATGGTCATCCCTGCCCCCTGCTGACGCCACCGGGGACAGCCAGCGTGCTCACGGCCAGGCCATCCATGTGCATCTCCATGTCGATACGGAAGGGCATCGCCGTGGCACCGGGGCGCCGCAGGGCGCTGAGCGTCCGCATCAGATCCTTCTCGTCGATGATGTAGGTCCCCTCGTCGCCAACACAGCCGTGGGCGTAGTATTTCCCGTCTCCCAGGTAGATCACGTTCTCGCCGCCAAAGGCGCTGTTCGCGTCCGAGGCATCGGGATTCTTGTAGTAGTAGTGCGAGCCCGGGACCAGGGGCATGGGCTTCATGGTCAGGCGCTTGACGTCCTTGAAGTCGCTGTCCTCGATGTCCCAGCGGAAGAAGGCCAGCATGCGCGGCTCGCTGAACAGCTTGTCAAAGGCCGCGTCGCCGATATGATCGAGGATGGCCTTGTGGTAGATGACCATCATCGCCGTGGCACACTCGAAGCCGTACTGCTGCCCGTTCTCGAAGATGTCTCTCAGCGCCGCAGACGGCTTGCCTATGCTTCCGTCGGGCATGAACTTGCGCACGGCCATCTTGCCGCCGTAGCCCATGGTCCACAGCGTCTTGTTGACCTTGTCCGTGCTGTGGTGACCCGAGAAGCTGGCGCCTCCGGCAGCCAGGGCATAGGCCGCATCCACGACGTGCTTGCGGAACACCAGGTCCTCTGTGCCGTCGACACCCAGCGCTTTGGAGACGGTCGTGCCACCCTTGACGAACTCGAGGGTGTCCTTGGCGTCGACCTGCCCAGGGACACCACTTCGGGCGCTGTCCACGATCCTGGCCTCGGGTCCGTGGATATCGCGGGCGATCTTGTTGAGCGCCGAGAAATCACTGCGAGCTCTGTCATTGCGCACGGCCACGGCAAACCTCCAGCAAGGGGACGCACCATGATCTATCCATCACCCGCACATTTTGGAACTTCGGCCGGTCACCCCCCGACATCGTGGGGTAGCGAGCCTCGGGCCGAGCGAAAATACGCATAAGGAGTGGCGTGGAGGAAGTTGGAGACCCGCGACGTGTAGATGTCGGCGTGGCGCTCGATGAGAAAAGCCAGGTAGCTCTTGTCGTTGCCCGCACGCATGAGCGGGCCCCACTGGTCGTTGCCGATCTTGGCCGCACTGGACGCCAGCGGCCCGATGCGCTGCTCGAGCTGCTCCTGCTGCTCCCGCAGGCGCGCCAGCTCGGCGTGCACCTCATCGAGGTCGGGCCGGGCCAGGGGCACGCGGCGGCTCTTCGAGCGCTGCAAGCGGACCCGGAGCGCGCAGCTCCACTCCTCGAGGTGCTGCTTGTTCTGCATCAGGGACACCAGCTCGCGCTCCTGCGGCAAGAAGCGGGCGGCCTCGAGGATCTCGAGCTCGAGCTCGCGCACGATCAGGGCCGTGCGCCAGCGCAGGACATTCTTGGTGGCATGCACGTCGCCGAAGAAGTGATCGCCGACATACAGGATCTGATCCCCCGACAGGTTCAGGGCGCTCTCGACCAGGGCCGCGTTGCCTCCGAAGTAGACAGCGCCGGGAACGGGCGCGCCCTCGACGGGGCGAAGCAATCCATCGTCGCTGACCACCTGCAGAAGCGGACTGCGGCTGCTGAAGAAGTCGGGTTTGCGTGCCGACACGATGATGAGGTCGAACAGCTCACGCCAGCTTGAGCCCGCAGGGAGCAAGGGTTCAAAGGTGTGACGCATCATGCGTTGGGTGTAGGCAAAGTCCGAATTGGTCACCAGTAGCAACTTCTTGCCGGCTTCCCTCTGGTCGAGCAGAGCGCGCACGGTATCCGCATCGGGGTCAATGAAGCGGTCCGGGTCCGCCACGATCTCGGCCTTGAGATGACCCAGCCGGTGCGCGTCGTCGACGGAACCCCGGGTGCGCAGGTAGAGCTCGTCGTAGTCTGCGATGGCTGGGAGCTGTCCCGCATCCCACAGGTCCACCATCTGCGCGTACAGGCTGGACTCCGACAACGAGAACAGCGTGCTCAGGAAAGCGAAGCGGGTATCGCGATGGTCCACGAGTGTGCGCGCATACAGCCGCCGCACAGTCTCGAAGTCGACGGCCCGCTGCCCGTGCCATGCACCCTTGACGAAGCCGAACCGGTTCACCTTGAGCAGGTTGCCGTGCTGGCGGTCCACGATCAGGCCCTGGATCATGCGCAGGGGATCAAAGCTCAGGTCGTCGACCGGAACACCGTCACGCCGCAGCAGATCCACGGCGTGCTTGAACGCGCAGCCCTCCCACTCGGCCACGCGGTACTGGATCAGCGTGTAGTCCATGTCGTAGCCGATGGCGCCAATGCCGCGCAGGTTGAGTGTGCGGTTGCAGAAGATGCGGCGCTCGGCCGGGATCTCGTCGTGACGTGCGGGGTTCATGCGCCTCATGATGCCCGGGCGACGGGAGACTGAAAAGCCCTGAGCGGGCTGCCAGACTGTCGTCTTTTTCTATTGGCGTTCACGGCAGGGCTGGGCCATGATGCGCGCCCGAACGTTGGGGGATGCAGGGAGTTCATGTCGCGCGACGATCACATAGAAATGGATGGAGCTGTGACCGAGGTACTGCGCGGCGGCATGTACCGGGTCAAGCTCGAGAACGACCACGAGATCCTGGCCACCACCGCAGGCAAGATGCGCCAGTTCAAGATTCGCATCGTGCTGGGCGACTCCGTGCGGGTTGCGATCTCGCCATACGATCTCAACCGCGGGCGAATCATCTACCGCTCGCGTTAGCCGTCCTTCGCGTCCACTTTCACGCTGGCCTTTCGCTGGCGGATGCTCTGCGTCCGACGGGGCCGCACGACGAGAACCGTGCGGACCTGTGCCGGCGGCGGGAGATTGAGAGCACCCGGGGTCATCAACCGAGCGCGTGATGAATGGGACCGTTCCTGAAGACGTCGTCAATCGGCTCGGCGCTGTCTCCGCCACGCCCCATCGAGCTGGTCGAGGGCGCGATCGATATCCCAGCCCAGGGTTCCCTCGGCGTAGCTGCCGTCCAGGGCGGGCTCGCCAAAGGGTCGGCCGGTGATCAGCTCCAGCGCCTGCTCGATGGTCTCGACCGCGTGCACCGCGAACTTGCCCTGGCGGCAGGCCTCGACCAGTTCTTCCCGCAACATCAACTCATCGATGTTGGCGACCGGAATCACGGCGGCGTGGAGGCCATCGAGGCCACGGCCGCTGCACACGGCGAAGAAGCCCTCGATCTTCTCGTTGGTGCCCCCGACCGCCTGGACGCGACCGAACTGATCCATGGACCCTGTCACCGCAAAGCGCTGCTGGATGGGAAACCCACCCAGCGCTGAGAGCAGGGCACAGGCCTCGGCAAGCGAAGCGCTGTCACCGTCGATCGGAATGTAGCTCTGCTCAATGCACAGCCGGGCCGCGATCCGGAGCGGCCGCAGCCGGGCAAAGCGCTGGGCGATCAGGCCATGAAGGATGAGCATGCCCTTGGTGTGAATGGGGCCGCCGAGTTCGGTCTCCCGCTCGATGTCGAGCAGGTCGCCCCGGCCGAGGGCCACGGTGGCCGTGACGCGCGCAGGGTGGCCGAAGGCGTAGGAGCCCAGGTCCACGACGGTGAGCCCATTGATCTGGCCCACGGTCTCACCCGCGAGATCGATGCGCACCACACCGTGCT
This sequence comes from Pseudomonadota bacterium, assembly GCA_043821645.1. Classification (GTDB taxonomy): domain Bacteria; phylum Myxococcota; class JACRCW01; order JAFGSX01; family JAFGSX01; genus JBDRCO01. Next base: position 114,714 of record JBDRCO010000065.1, read on the forward strand.
CGATCTCCTCGCGCATGCGCGACTCGAGAAACGCCTCGCGCTCGGTCCGGGCGTTCAGGGCAGCGCGCACATCGTCGGCATGCACCAGAGCGGCCTGGCGCTGGCGCGCATAGAAGCTGGCCTCGCGCAGGAGATCGGCGATCTCGCCAAAGCGCGTCGAGAGCTTGTCCCGCCGCGACGCGAGGCGGGCGGCATGCTCGACCGCCCGGGCCACTCCGCTCTTCTCGAGGCCAAGCAGTTTCTCTTCCCGCGCCAGGGCGCAGAGAAAACGCGCGTAGCCCTGCAGGTTGACCTCGGAACGCGGCACCTCGACGTCGAAGTCGACCTTGACTTTGAACAGCTTGCGAAAATCGGGGTCGTTGCGCGACAGCAGGTAGTAGATGTCGGGCGTGCCGATGATCAGCACCTTGAGTTGCAGCGGGATGGGCTCGGGCCGCAGCGACGCGATGGAGATCATGCGGCCGGACTCGCCCGGGTCCTCGATCTCCACCTTGCGGTTCTTGAGCGCGCGCTTGAGTCCATCCCAAGCCGCGGCGTCCCGCAGCAGCTCGATGGCGTCGACGACGAGGTAGCCACCATTGGCCAGGTGCAGGGCGCCGGGTTTGATGCGCGTGAAGTCGGTGATGGTCTCGCCACCCCGCATGCGGTGCTCGACCCGGCCGAGCAGGTTGAAGGGGGTGGGGTGGGTTTCCTCGATGACAGGGGCGCCTTCGAGCTTGCTGTTGTCCACGAAGACGTTGACCTTGTACCGCATGGCTGGCGGCAGATCGTCCTCGGAGAGCATGAGAGGTGGCGCACTTGGCATCGCCTCCGCACCCTCTTCCTCGGAATCGGCGACTTCTGCCACGGGCCGGAAGGCATCGACATTGTCGATGATATCGTCGCGGATCTTGTCGAAGTGCTCCTTCAGGGTGGCGATCTGGCCGAACTTCTCGTGCAGCTCTGCCATCAGGGGCTCGATGGCAGCGGTCACGATCTCCCGATCCAGTGCCTCGATCTGCTCCTCGGTCTGGCGCTCCAGCTGCCGGATCACCCGCACCGCACCCTCGAGCATTTCTTCGAGCAGGCGGGACTCGTCCTCCAGCTTCTTGCGCTGGGCCTCGGGGAGATCGGCGTACTCGTCCTCGGTCAGGGGCTCGCCGTCGCGCGTGGGGCCCAGGGTGATACCGGTCTGGGTCCGGCGCAGCAAGAAGCCCCGGCGCTCGGCCTCGGCATCGACGCCAGCCAGGGCCTTGTCGGTCTTGTCCTCGTGCTCGCTGGCCACGGCTTCCCGGCGACGGTGATAGCTCTCGGCCTCGAAGGCCTTGGTCACCACGTGCTCGAGCCGGTCGATGAAGCCGTCCACGTGCCGACGGAGGCGGGAGGCGGTTCCCGCTGGCATGCGCACCGCCCGGGGGTGATCCGGATTGTCGAAGTTATAGAGCAGACACCAGTCATCGGGCACGGGCTGCGCCCGCGCGAAGCGCGCCAGCTCGGATCTCACGGTCGAGGTGCGGCCGGTGCCGGGCGCGCCCACCACGAACAGGTTGAAGCCCCGCTCAAGGATGCCCAGACCGACCTCGAGGGCGCGCAGGGCCCGGTCCTGCCCCAGGGCGCCCGGACGCGCCAGCGCATCGTCACCGATCTCGATGTCCAGGGTCGTGGAGTCCAGGGTCCAGCGCAGATCCGCGGGGGCCAGGGTCTGAGTCATGCGGTCCTCGGCGCGGCGTCGAGAGCATCCTCGATGTCGCTCGGCTCGTGAGCGCGTTTGTCCCGCAGGTGGCGCCGCACGTAGCGGATGAGGTTGTCGTAGTAGCTCTCGAAGCGCGGGCAATGGATCCCCGTGCCTTCGAGCAACTCGAGGGTGCTGGGGCAGTTGTAGATCGCGATGTGGTTGAGGAAGTCCAGGGTCTGGGCCGAGTGACGGGCCACCTTCTCGAGCCCGGGGACCTTGAGCAGCAGCCGGGTCAGGCTGTAGTTCAGGTTCCACCGTGGCATGCGTTTGCCCGCGCGCTGCGCGAACAGCTCGTACACCATGCGCGACGACAGCGGGTTGGGATCTACCACGTGGAAGGTGCGTCCTATGGCGCGTGGATCCAGCGAGATGCGATGGCAGGCGCTGACCACATAGTCGATCGGCACCATGTTCAGGGGCGCCACTCCCTCGACGGGCAAGGGCACGGGCACGGCCACGGGGGAGGCCACGATCAGGATGCCAAAGTGATAGATGCCGCGAAACTGGTCGATCTCGCCGGTGCGCGAGTCGCCAACCACGATGGAGGGCCTGAAGATCGTGATGGGCAGCTCGTCCCTGGCGTCCTGCACCAGCTTCTCGCCGAGGAACTTGGTGCGCTCGTACTCGTTTCGAAAGCCCTGCCCCTGGTCGAGCTCTTCCTCGGTGATCACACCGACGCGGGTTCCGGACACGAAGCAGGTCGAGAAATGATTGAAGCGCGCGAGGTGCGTACACTCGCGGGCGAGGTCGAGCACCTGGCGCGTGCCATCCACGTTGACGCGGTACAGCTCGCGCTTGGGCACGCCGAGATAGTAGATGGCCGCCAGGTGATAGATGTCGGTCACTTCGTCGACAACCTGCCGGTACTCGTCCCCGGACAGACCCATGTCCATCGCCACGATGTCGCCGGCGAGGATCTGGGCGCGAGAACTCTGATCGGCAGGCAAGCCCGCCAGGCTCTCACGAGCCTTTTCCAGGAACTTCTCCTGGGTCAGGAGAAGAATGCGCGCGTCGTCCTCGGCTGCCAGGATCGTCTGCACCAGGCGCTGACCGATGAAGCCCGGATACCCTGTCATCAACACCACGCGACGTCGCGCGCGGCTGCGTGTCGTGCTCGGTGCCCCCATCCTGGCCCCACTGCGGGCGACCCCGACGCGCAACGTGCGCGCAGGTACCTGGCCCGTCGTCGAGGCATTCGGGTAACACGCCCGCCGCCTTGGCACAAGACGCGGATACCGGGTGCGCCGGGTGTCGCGTGGCACCCGTCAGTGCCGCGGCGGGTGGTCCAGTCCGAACCAGGGTCCCAGGTGGACACAGAGAGAGGCGCAATACTGCCACACCGACCGGAGACCGGCCCGACGAGTCCCGGTGAAGCACCACGTTGGCGACGACACCGGGTGGCACGTCGAGCGCTCTGCAGCGTTGCCTTTTTTTAAGATGTTGCTACAGTGCCGCGTCGATCTGCGACACCCTATCAACGAGGAAGCGCCATGAAGATCCTTCGCGTTGCTCCCATCGTGGCCCTGTCTGCCCTGCTTCTCTCCGCGCCGGTGATGGCCCAGGACGAAGCACCTCCTGCTGACGAGGCCGCCGCTGCGACCGAGGCGACCCCGGGTGACGAGACACCTGCAGCCGACACGCAGCCTGCTGTCGACGAGGGCGTGGCAGCGGAGGTCCAGCCGGCGGAAAGCATGCCGGCCGAGGATACCGCTCCCGTTGTCGAGACCACGGCCACGACGCCTGCCGATCCCGAACCGGTCGCCGAGCCCGAGACGGCCGTCGAGCCCGCTCCCGCAGTCACTCCGGCCGAGGAAGACTGGACCTGGATGACCGTGGCCGGCTGGTCGGCTCTGGGTGTGGGCACCGTGGCGACGGTGGTCGGCGCGGTGATCCTGTCCAATCCCGGCGACAACCTGCAGATGCCCCTGGGCCTCGGCTTTTTCGGCTCGGGTGCACTCGTTGGAGTTGCCGGCGCCGTGCTGCTGTACCTCGACTCCGACGGCTGATCTCCCCCCACCACGCCTCGCTCTGTTTGCCACCCCCCCTTGACATGCTCCGGTGATCCTGTGTCCTGCACCCTGCCCTGCAGGCTGCAAGCAGCGGTCGGGAAGCCCTGTCAGGTTTTCGGTGGCGACGGCGAGACGGCGAACGAAGAGCCTCCGGCGCGCTCCTAAAACCGCCACCGATCAAAGGCCATGAGGTGGTAGAAGGGCATGAGCCTGACGATGGCCTCGGCGATGCGCCCCTTGGTCAGGCGCAGGGCCTCGGCGCCCTTCCATCCAACCCCGATGTCGAGGCGCGCGCTCTTCTTGGTGGCCACGCGGCCACCGAGAGTGCTCCAGAACAGGGCCTCCGCCGCGGGAGCCGGGTCTGGCAGGCCGTCCGGGGATACCTCCTCGAAGGTGCGCAGGGCGCCCAGCTGCTGGGCATGACGTGCCAGCTCGGGGCTCCGCTCGACCACAACCTCCCCGATCTTGACCTTGCGCGAGCACTCCTCGCGGACCTGCACGCGCACGTGAACCGCATTCAGGCTGACGCCCACGGCGAAGAAAGGCTCTTTCTTGTAGTTGCGCGCCCCTGGACCCAGGGCGAGCCAGGTCTCGTCGGGCGGGGTCTTCTTCTTTCGGGTGTGCACGGCCAGGGCCGCATGCAACTCCTCGCCAGTGCGCACGGCCAGCTCATCGATGAGCTCGTGTCCCAGGCTCTGTAGCTTGGGATCGAGCCTGCCCTCGATGGCACTGATACGGGCCTCGGGTTCCGGTATGCTGAAGACCGCCAGATCGTCGCGATTGAACACTGCCATGTGGTCTGTCACCTGCCTGGGCGCGACGCGCCTTCGCTAGAACCGAGGTTATACCTGAGCTGGCCGGGGCGAGCCAGTGCTTGCGACCTGTCGTCGAGAAACCGTGACACGGGCCATCGGTCTGTCTCGCCACGCGCGCCCAGCACGCAGCGGTGAGCCCTGCGTCCTGTCGACCCAGTGGGGAGCGCACCGGAAGCTGGAGGAAAGGCTAGAGTGAGCGCCGCACCATGAGCTCGGTGTCTCCGACACGTACGATGTCACCCGCCGCGAGATCGGCGTCCTGGACCAGCTGACCATTGACCAGAGTCCCGTTGGTGCTCATGAGATCCACCACGCTCAGACCCTGCTCACCGTGAAACAGGATGGCGTGGGTTCGCGAGATGCCGCCGTCGTCCAGGCTGAGGTCCGCCGAACGCTCACGCAGCTGGAGTCGATGGCCGTGGCTGGCGCCCCGGGTCCGGATGTGCTGCTCGGCCAGACCCACGGCCTGGGAGTTGAGCAGGCGATCACCGCCGGCGGCAAGCTGCATCGTGGCATCGAGCTGCGACTCCGCGCGAACCACAACGCAGTAGGCCCCGGGGGCGAGCCGCACTCGCTCACCCTGGCTTTCCCCGTTGAGGACCTCGATCTCGAAACGAGCAGTCACCGCAGCACCCCCGTGCGCCATGGCCGGCATCCTAGCAGACCTTTTTCGCCAGGTGCAGTGGACAGCGTCGGGGGTGGTTGCAGTGGCCCCCCCGCTCCCGCTATCCTGCGGCGGCACGATCGTCGTCACCGAAGGATTCTTGAATGTTGCCATGGCAAGAAATCGCCGTGCGCTCCAGGGCGGCGAGAGGGGCGGGACGGACGTTCCCGGGGAAGAGCAGCGCGCATGAGTAAGAGCCTCCTCGTCGTCGAGGATGACGAAAATGTCCAGCGGTTCCTGACCGACCTGTTGCTGGAAGAGGGCTTCCACGTCGTCTGTGAAAAAGACGGCGAGTGGGCCCTGCGCGCCATCGAGCGACGCGCCTTTGACCTGGTCATCCTCGACGTGGTGTTGCCTGGGCGCAACGGGTTCGAGGTCGCCGAGGAGATGCGCGGCATGCGCAACGGCGCCGAGGTCCCGCTGCTCATGATCAGCGGCATCTATCGCGGCGCGCGCCATCGCAGTGAGGCCATGACCCGCTACGGCGCCGTCGAGTACCTGGACAAGCCCATCTCCATCGATAGGCTGACCGAGGTACTGCGCCAGGTGTTTGGCGATGCCTACCCGGATCCCTCGGACCGCTCCCGGGTCAGGCGCGCCATCGATCGTGCGACCTCTGGCGACAAGCTGGCGGACACCGCGAGCAAGGATGAGCGGCGCGAGGTCGAGACCGCCGCGCGCGATGATTTCAAGGGGGGCAAGGTCGCGCGTGGCGATCTCTCGCACTCGCCCTTCGCAGAGGTCCTGGCACAGCTCTACCGCTGGCGCTCCACCGGCGCTCTCCTGCTCAAGCGCCACAAGGTCAAGAAGATCGTCTTCTTCAAGGACGGCTACCCCTCGTACGTCAAGTCCAACGTCCTGGCGGAATGCCTGGGCAAGGTGATGGTGCGAGAGCGTCTCATCACCGCCGCGGAATGCGAGGAGTCCCTGGCGCTGATGAAGACCAAGAAGAGGCAGCAGGGCACGGTGCTCATCGAGATGGGCTGCATCTCGCCGCACAACCTGGTGTACGCCCTCGAGCTGCAACTGCAGACCAAGCTCTTTGACTTGTTCAACTGGGTCGAAGGGGACTACCAGTTCAACCCCAAGGCCGCCCCACCCTCGGAGATCGTCGAGCTGGGCATGACCCCGGCCACCATCATCTACGAGGGGATCAAGCGGACCCACGACGTGGTCAGGCTCAGGAAGCTCCTGGCAGATCACACGGACAGCTTTCTGGTGGTGCATTCGGATCCCCTGCAGCGCTTTCAGGAAGTGGACCTGAGCACCGCCGAGCGTCGCCTGGTGGCGCTCATCGACGGCAAGAAGACCCTCAAGAACATCCTCGAGAAACAGCTGCTGCCTGAGGATCGCTGCCTGCCCCTCATCTATGCCCTGATCGCGGCGCAGATGGTGCGACCCGAGGTCAAGAGCGCACCCAAGCGCGACCGCATCGAGACCACGGGCATGATCAACAAAATCGTCGAGCCCGCCTCGCCGCCGCCTTCGCCCGCCAAGGCACCGGCCCGCGGCAGTGCGGCACCGGCCCCCAGCCCGCAGCCCACGCGCGAGCACGCCGAGCGCGAGGAGCTGGCCCGCAAGGCAAAAGAAATGCGCAAGATGACCTACTACGAGATGCTGGGAGTCGCGCGCACGGCCTCGGCAGAGGAGATCAAGAAGGCCTACTACGCTTTGACCCGGGAGTACCACCCGGACCGCCACTACGCGACCGCCGCGGCAGACGTGCGGGCGCTGGCGGACCAGATCTACTCGATGATCCACACGGCCCACGAGGTATTGAGCAGCACCGCAGACCGCGAAGCCTACGACAGCGATCTGCTGACCGGTCTGAAGAAGGGTGCTGTCGACGAGGTCTCGCGCATCCTGGCAGCAGAGAGCAAATTCCAGCGCGGCGAGGCGCTGATGAAGAAGCGTCAGTACGACAAAGCCGTGGATGCATTTCGCGAGGCCCTGGAGCTATACAGCGACGAGGGTGAGTTTCACGCCCACCTGGGATGGTCCCTGTTTCAGACCGACCCCAACAACGCCGCCACCCAGCGCCAGGCCGAGGACCACATCCAGCGCGGGATCGAGCTCAATCCCAAGATCGACAAGGCCTATCTGTTTCTCGGCTACCTGTACAAGGCGACCACCCGCCGTGACGAGGCCGAGGGACAGTTCGAGAAGGCCATCCAGTGCAACCCGGACTGCGTCGAGGCCTTGCGAGAGCTGCGTCTGCTCGAGCAGAACCGTGTGCGCGAGCAGAAGGGTGGCCTGTTCACGGACAAGGCCACCTGACCCGTGCCCTTCACCGATCAGCGACGCGCCCTGGTTCGAAAGCTGGAACAGCTCGAGGGCGCCATCCTGTGGGATGCGTCCTACGAGAAGGACTATCTGTGTCCTGACGACGAGGCTGCGCTGCGCTACGCCTTTGCCCTGGCGCGGATCTCTGCGGTACCTGTCGGCAAGGACGTCGTCGACATCGGCTACAGCACCGATCGCTATCGCAACAAGCTGCACGCGCTGGTGGCGCCAGCCTACGAGGCCGCGTCGTATCCCGAGAGCGCCGTGGGTCATGTGATCCCGGAGCTGCGCAAGCTGGCACGCGAAGAACGCGAAGCGTTGCTCGAACTGTTCGGCCCTCGCCTGCCCGAGGATGCCCTGGAGCGGGCACTCCGGCACCGGCCCTTCGGACTGGCCCTGGGTGGAGGCGGCGGTGTGGCCTACGTGTTCCTCGGCGCCTTCGCGCTGATGCACGAGGCGGGGCTGGTACCGGATCTGATCGCGGGCACCAGCATGGGATCGATCCTGGGTGCCTTCCGCGCCCTCGAGCGCGAGTTTCGCCCCACCACGGTGCGGGAGGTCATCGGCAACCTGCAATGGCGCGACCTGCTGAGGGTCTTCGAGAGCGGCAGCCGCTTTGGCCTGCCCGCGACCTTCAAGCTGTTCCTGCGCAATGGCATCGGACGCCACTTCGAGCGCGACGGCCGCATGCTGAACCTGGACGAGATGGCGATTCCGTACCGGGTGGTAGTGGGAGGCATCTCCGCCGCCCACCTGGGCGACGTCAACCGCTATGCGAACCTCATCGATGCCAGCGAGGCCCACGAGCGCAAGCGCTGGCCCATCGAGCGCATCGCCCGGGCCCTGGCCGAGATCCTGCAAAAGCCTCTGAAGACCATCGTGCTCGGCGGCGATGAACTGACCCGGGACTTCGACGTGGTCGATGCCCTGGGCTTCTCGTCGTCTGTACCCGCCATCGTCCACTACGACATCCTGCGCGAGGACCCGCGCATGATCGAGAAGGTCGAGGCCCTGCTGCAGCGTGAAGGTGTCGCCCGCCTGGTCGACGGTGGCGTGGTCGACAACCTGCCGGCGCGCGCGGTGTGGGAAGCGGTGCAGGGCGGAGCCATCGGCGCACGCGATCCCTTCGTGCTGGCCCTGGACGCCTTTGCCCCGCGCATCGAGTTCGACAGCAATGTGCTGTTCCTGCCGCTCATGCGCCTGGCTGCCGAGACAAGCAAGACCGGCTACGCCGTGGCGCATCACGTGGTGAGCTTCCGCGATGTGCTGTCTCCGCTCACCGTGGTCCCCACCGAGGCCCAGGTCGCCAAGGCCATTGCCACGGGGCGGGCCCAGTTCGAGAAACATCTGCCCTTCGTCCAGAAAATGCTGTCCCCGGTACCCCGGGGAGAGGGCATCGTGGGCGAGAGCTGAGATCGGGCGCGGAGCATCGCCCGCCTGGGGCACCTTGGTGCCGGAGTTCTCGACGACACCGGTGGTTCCACTCCTGCGGCAGGAACCTATGCAAGCGAACAGCCTCGATGTGAACAGCGACCGACCCCGTCTGGCCACGGAGGTGCCAGGCCTGCTGCTCGCAGGACTCGTGTTTGGGTACGTCGCGGTCCGGGCCGCGCGCCTGGCCATGACCTATGACGAGAGCACCACGTACTTCTGCTCGCTGGCGCTGGTGCGGGACATCCTTGCTTATGTCAGCCCCTGCGCCACGGCCAACAATCACCTGCTGTATACACTTCTGGTCAAGGCCTCGGCGACAGCCTTTGGCTCGTCGGAGCTTGCCCTGAGGCTCCCCTCTGTTCTCGCCTTCGCGGTCTACCTGGGAGCCGTGCTCCACCTGACCCGGGGCACACCCGTGGCGGTTCGCCTGTCCTCGATCATCGTTCTGGTCGCGCATCCCTTCATGCTCGATTTTTTTTCTCTCGCCAGGGGATACAGCCTGGCTCTCGCCCTGCAGATGGTGAGCCTGGCTGCTCTCCGCGTCTGGACAGAACGTGACCACAGCACCTTCTCGTCGAGCCTCGCGTTCGTCAGTGCCGCACTGGCGACGCTCGCGAACTTTGCCTTTTTGAACTTCTATGTCGGACTTTTTGTGGGTGTCGGGGCCAGCCTGCTCTTCATCTCCCTCGGTACCTCGACGCCGCCTCAACTGCTCAGGCTGTGCCGGATCACGACCCTTGTTGCCATGCTCGGCGCCCTTCTCCCGCTGGCGCTGGTGGTGCCACCCCTGCTGCAGTTGCGCGCATCGCAGGAGCTGTTCTTCGGCGGAACCATCAGCTTCTGGACCGACTCCATCCTCTCTCTGTGTCGCACCCTGCTCTACGGCGTCGTCGCTCCTCGCTGGTTTCCCGGATGGATGGTCGCTGCGGCAATTCTGGTCCTGGTATCCTTTCTTTTCACCTCACTTGCGCACCTGGTGGTTGCAGAAACTGGCGCCGGTGCCGTATCCCGATCCCAGTTCCCGGTCCTGGTGCTCGTGATCCTGTCGGTCACGGCCCTGGTCAACATCCTGCAGCACCATCTCCTCGGGAGCAGGTACCTCGCCGAACGCACGGCCCTGATCTACCTGCCTCCATTCTTGCTCGTGCTCACCCTGCACCTGGCAGCCTGGGCTCGCTCACGCAGCGCTCTCGTTCACGCGGGTGCCCTCGCACTCCTGATCGGGCTTGCCGCGCTGTGCAGCGTGCACACGGCACGGACTGCCCAGCTCGACTCCGTCCATACCTGGCAGTACGAGGCAGATTCCCGGCGGCTGGTCACGGCTCTCGAGAAGATTCATGCGGGGGCGGCCACAGCAGAACAGGCGCGCCAGCTCGTGCTGCGGGTCACGCGAAGCGACGCCCAGTCCATCTCGTTCTACCGGCACGTCCGACAGCTGGACTGGCTCACACTGCGCAGCGGCCTCGGCGGGCCCGACGAGTTCGATTTTCTCTATGCGGGGCCCTACGAGGAGGAAATTCTGAGACGCCGGGATCTCCGGCCCGTCCACACCTTTCGGAGCACCCGCAGCGTGCTCCTCGTGAGAGTCTCGTCCCCCTGGGCCGGGCAGATCGATCGCGCCGCGTCCGAGTAGCACAACAATCCACCACGTTCAGAAATTACTGCTCACGTCCGCCCAGATGCGCTGCCTGTCGACCCGGGCATCCCCGGCGAAGAACTCGATGAGTTCCTGGCTCGGTTCCTTGACGCTGTGAAACCGCGCAGGCCCCCCTTCCAGCGTCGGAGGTGCAGTGTGCAGGAAGCGGTAGCGCAGCACGTCACCGATCTTGAGGTCGGGCAAAACAAGCTCGTAGATCAGGTCCCCGTCGGCGTCCGAGAGGGTCCGGCCAGGGCCCCAGCCATCAAAGCTCCCGAGGACGCGAACCTCGGCGTCCTGGGGATGAAAGGTCCCCTCCAGCTCCCGGACCCGCATGTTCACCTGAAGCGTTAGCGTTGCAGGTGCACCCTCGATCGAGACCAGGAGGTCGTCGTCGAAGCAGTCCCGGGTGATCTCTCGCGGCCCCCCCAGGTGCAGGGTCCGCACGGGGATCCGTTCCCGGGTCGGTGGGGAGGTGAAGAAGTAGGTGTAGGTGACCTCCGTGCTTGACCGCGGGGCCATGAGCTGGGCGGTGTAAACCCCATCGAGATCGGGATCGTGCATTGCCAGGCCAGTCGTCCACCCATCGAAGCTCCCTAGAACCTGCACCGCACTCGTCGAAGGGTCAAACCGGCCCTCAGCCCGCGGCACATTCATGTCGACACCGAGCTCCACCAGGCTCTGACCTGGCGAGCTGTCGCGCCGCTCGTCGTTGTCGAAGAAAGCACGGTAGGGCTGCCGCGCGTGCCTGAGGGTGACGCGTCGCGCGGGTCCGTCCTCCCATCGATCCGGGTCCGAAAGCGAGAACTTGAACAAGACGGTCTGCCCCAGCTTCAGGCCGGACAGCGTGGCCTCGTAGACCAGGTCTCCGTCGAGATCGTGCATGCGCTGCCGCGGTCCCCAGCGGTCAAAGTCCCCTGCCACATAGACACCCATCCGCGCCGGATCGATGCCTTCGCGAGCCTGCAACGCGCCCAGATCCACCGCGAGATTCAGCTCGGCCAACGCCTGGTCTGGATTCGGACGGGAATCTCCGGGCCCGGTCTTTGGGTGCTCGGTCGTCCAGGTCGTCTCATCATTGAAGAAGTTGTGGCTCTGGTTCTGTTCGTTTTCCACGACGACCTGTCGCGCGTCTCCGCCTTCCCAGGTATCGGGGGCGGTGTACATGTACTTGAACCGGATGCTCCGACCTCTCGCAAGGTCCTTGAGAGAGACAGAGTACACGCCATCCCGGTCGGGGTCGGACATCACCACGCCCTTGCCCCAGCGATCGAAGTCTCCGCGGAGCCAGACCTGCATGCGCACCGGGTCGAAAAGCCCGGCGTCGCGCCGGGGTCGCAGGTCGACCTGGAACCGAACCAGGCCGCGAGCCCCGCGCAGGTCGAGCGTGCGCTGGTTTCTGAAGAACCTGATCGCCCTGGTCTTGTGGTTGGCTACAGTGACTTCGTGGTTAGAACCCTGCTCCCAGGTCCGGGGCTCCGTGTAAAAGAACGCGAAGTGGGCGACGGAACCAAGCTCGAGCCCGTGCACGACCCCGCAATAGACGAGCTTCCCGTCGTCATCCCGGAGATCAAACTCCTGCTGCCAGCCGTCGAAATCGCCTTTCATGCCGACCTGGGATTGCTCGGGCCGAAACAGACCCTGGCGCCATTGCACGGACATATCCGCACAGACGAAGAGGTCCGTCCTGGCGGGAGTCAGCACCGCAAGACCCCAGAACAGGAATCCGTTGAGAAGAAAGGCGCTGACGAGCACGACAAGAACCTGGCTTCGTGTCCAACGCACCTTGAAGTCCATCAGGAGCCTCGGCGGATCTCGGAATCAGCCCACCTGCGGGATCACTCGGATGCGGTACGCGGTGGCGGCTCGGTGGTGTAGGCCAGCGTGGTCGCCTTGCCAGACATCAAGGGTCTGACCGTGATGGCCTCGTAGATGGCGTTGCCGACCACGATCACCGTCAGCGCGCTGATCATGGCCCAGGTCAACGCATGCGAGGCCTCGGCCACCACGGCGGCGTGAATGGCCGCAGCACCCGCGATGGAGAGCACCGCACGGACCACGAAGGCGGTGTTGGAGCTCGGCGTGCCAGACAGTGCTCGCAGGTTGTCGATGCCGCCGATGAGGAACTCCGCGGTGAGCAGGATGACGACGAGAAAAGCAAAGGCCGGTCGCACCACCAGCAAGGAGGTCACGGCCACGGTGCCCAGGGTCCACACCACCCTCGCGACATCCACGCGCTGCAGGCCAGTCCTCCGGATCACCCCGAGCGAGCCCAGCACGTAGTCCAGGCCCGAACCCCAGGTGAAGGCCAGGATGATGTAGAGCATGGCCAAAGAGGTATCCTTCTTGGGGAAGGCGACATAGATGAAGAAACCCAGCACCAGCATGCAGCAGGGAATCCACACGAAGGGCGAGACCCGCAGCCGCTTGCGGATGGCCACCAGCACGAGGACGAGGACGGCTCCTGCCGCGATGCCGCCGACGACCCAGGTCCGGATCTCGCGGGGCACAGCCTCGTTGAGGAAGACCATGCCGAAACCGGCCATCTGGATCGAGGTCTTGAGCTTGGCCAGTACCGAGGTTTTGATGGCGTGGTCGCGCAGGGTCATCTGTGTTCGCAAACCCGTGACCAGGAACTCGCGCGCCAGCAGGGCCGCGGGGAACCACACGGGCGCCCTGCCCTGCTCGGCAAAGGGAACGATGATGGCGAGGATGAAGATCTTGTCCGCCAGTGGATCGAGCATGGCACCGAACTGGGTCGGACCTTGCCGGCGCGCCAGCATGCCGTCCCAGATGTCGGCAAGCCCGATGGCGATGAACATGAACAGGGCAATGAAGTGCAGCTCGACTGGCCCGAACAGCAGCATGCCTGTGGGAATGGGCAACAG
>JBDRCO010000066.1:0-49569 GCA_043821645.1 Pseudomonadota bacterium
CCCTCGCGCTGGATCTCGCGCTTCTCGTCGACGATACAGAAGTGACTCGACCTCTTGCCCATGTCCAGTCCACTAGAGTTCACGGTCGGCTCCTTTCCGCTGTGCCTCGAGCACGTTGCTACGGGCTGTTTCCCACAACCACGATAGCGTCGGATTGGAGCCGGCCGCTTTACTCCATCAGGCACCTGTTCGGTGGGTCTAGACCGCAGCTCGAAACCTCGCCCGGTACTTCTTCACCGCCTCGGCGTAGGTCGCCGCGTCCAGCACATAGCTCCAGCGCACCGCCTTGAGGCCTACGCCGCAGCACGGGCAGTCGAGCAGTCGCTGCAGGCGATTGAGCTGGCGCAGTGCCGCTCTGTGGCCCGTCGCCTCGATCTTCTCGAACAGCTCGATGGCACGCGGGGTGACCACCAGCTTGCCGCGCGTGGTCTTGAGCAGCCGCCCGGAGATCAGCCGGTTGATCGCTCCATGCAGCTCGTCGTGGGTCGGGATGGCGTGGTTGAAGTAGTCCGCGGTCGAGATCAGCGCGTCGAGCTCCTGGGCCTCCCGCCTGCAACTGTAGAGCGCCGCGAGCAGGATCAAGGCGTCGGCGTCGAGCCACTCCGCTGGCCGCTGCGAACCCTTGGCGCGCCGGCGTGCAGCGGGTGTGAAGAACCACCGCTCGCCCACGGACGTGAGCGCTCCGTCGCGCTCAAGCTTTCGCAGCAACTCGAGGAGCTGCTTCTTGGTGGGTTTGCCCTTGGTCCGCCAGGCCACACCGCGCCACGCGTCGTCGAGCGTGGTGCCGACGTTGCTGTTGTACGAGAGCACCTCGAGGACCGCCTGTTCGTTCGTCATCTCGACTCCGCCCGCCCATGCATCGGCGCTCGATCACACGCTGCGGCTCCCTCGGAGTGCCCCCGGCGAAAGCTGCCAAGCACCTTGGGCGAGTACCTGTTTGAGAGCCTTGGTTCCTGGGACAAGAGCGCAAGGGTATCATCCCTGCTCTGCTGCGCGGGGCGGCCACAGAGGGTAGTCATGAATCGTTGCGTGCTTTTTGTCACCGGCGTGTGGCTCGGATGTGCGGGTCCCAGACCTGCCGAGATTCCAGGTTCGGAGGACACCCAGGCGAGGCTCCCTCCCGTCGAGTCGATACGCCAGGAGGCACGCACGCTCGAGGGCTGGGTGAAGACGCCACTCGCCAGACAGTTCCTGTCGACGGCCTCCGAGCTCCCCGCGGCCAGCAGGCGCATCGTCTACCTCGACCAGGTCAGGAGCCGCGGCTACACCCAGGCGCAGGCCGACGCCCTGCCCGCTGCCGAGCGCGCCGCGCTGGTCCGCAAGGACCTCGACGAGGAGTACTACTACTTCACCCGTTACGGCACGCCCGTCAGCTACACGCGAGCCGTCGAGGTGCTGGCCGAGCACGGCCTGTCCTCGCTCGAGGGCGTGAAGCTCGTGGACTTCGGCTATGGCTACATCGGTCACCTTCGCATGTTCGCGCTGCTGGGCGCCGACGCCACGGGTATCGAGGTCGACCCGCTGCTGCCGGCCCTGTACTCGGCGCCGGGCGACACCGGCGTCATCACCTCGCGCTCGGGTCGGCAGGGCAGGCTGCGGCTCCTGGACGGACGCTTCCCCGCGGACGCTGCGGTGACCCGGAAGGTGGGCACGGGTTATGACCTGTTCTTGTCAAAGAACGTTCTGAAGAAGGGCTACGTGCACCCGAGCCAGCCCGTGGATCCGAAACGCACACTGCAGCTGGGGGTCGATGACGAGACCTATGTGCGCGCGGTGTGGAATCTGCTCAAGCCCGGTGGCCGGGCGATCCTGTACAACCTGTACCCGGCGCAGAATCCCGCCGGCCAGGAGTTCATCCCCTGGGCCGAGGGGACCACCCCGTTTTCGAAAGCGGCGTGGGAGCACGTCGGGTTCACGGTGCTCGCCTTCGACCTCGACGACAGCGCGAAGATCCGGGAGATGGCACAGCTGCTGGCCTGGGACAGGGGCGAGGACGCGATGGACCTGCAAACCCTGTTTGCGGTCTACACCCTGGTCGAGAAGCCGGAGCGTTGAGCGGCGAGCTGGGTCCGGATAAAGAGCCCGCCAGGGCAGTGCCAGGCAGCTGTTTCGTGCTTCAGCAACATCCGGCGCGCACAACGATCACCAGGACGCAAAAGCCGCGTCGCTGCACAGGCTCTCATCCACCAGGTCGCAGCCATTGACCTGGTCGTTGCCGCCGCCAGGGTGGCAGGTGTCGCCGTCCCAGTTCCCCCACAGCTCGTCGTCGTCCGCGCCACCGCACAGCCGGTCCAACCCAGAGGTCGCGAACAGCCGATCGGCACCGTCGTCACCGCGCAAGAAGTCACCCCCCTCGCCGTCGCGCAGCCAGTCCACGCCACTGCCGCCACTCAAGCGATCGCGTCCGGCTTCACCGTAGAGGTCGTCATCGCCGGCGTCACCATACAGGGTGTCGTCGCCGTCGCCACCGAACAGGGTGTCGTCGCCACCGTCGCTGTACAGCACGTCGTTGTGGGGGCCACCGCGCAAGAAGTCGTCACCTGCGCCGCCGTGCAGCTCGTCATCGCCCGGGCCACCGTCCATCTCGTCGTCGCCGGGGCCGCCTTCGAGGTAGTCATTGCCCTCACCGCCCCACAGCACATCGGGCGCACCGTCGAGCACCAGGCCCGCACCTTCCCCGTAGAGCTGATCGTTGCCGGCGCCGCCGTGGAGCTCGTCGAGGCCCTGTCCGCCCTGCAGCCTGTCGTTGCCACCGAGGCCCACCAGGCAGTCGTCGCCGCCCTTGCCATCGAGATCGTCGTCACCCTCGGTGCCGAGCAGCAGATCGTTGCCCGCCGTGCCCGGGCTGCTGACGAGGGAGATGGTGCACGGCGCGGTGCCACTGCAGCTCCAGCGGCCGCGACCGGTGTGTATGGTGACCCTGCCCGCATAGGCGTCCTGCAGCCAGGCCGCCCAGGGTCGCCCGCAGAACAAGCGCGGCATGTCGAGTGCGGCGCAGGGCAGGTAGGGGTCGTAGCTGGCACCGCTGGCTGGCCCGCTTTGCAGGATGGCCTGCAGACCCTGGTACCCGGGGCACTCGGGAGCCGCCAGCAGCTCCTGGTGGCGCGCACCGTCGGAGGTCAAGAAGAACAGGTTGTGCAACAGCATGTAGTCCAGGCCGTTGTATTCGCCGACAGGACGATGCTTGTTGCCAAAACGCTCGCCCGGGTTGGTGACGCGATTCTCGCCTTGCCAGCCATTGGCCTCGGCGCAGCCGGCGACGCCGTGGCAGGGACCCGAGCAGGGCGCCGAGCTCAGCAGAGATTCGATGCGCCAGGGCGCGAGGGACGCATCGACCTGGTGACCACGCAGCAGGCTGTGCAGTAGCGGGAAGTGCAGCTTGGCCGTGCCATTGGCGCGGCTCGCGATCAGATCGGGTCGCCAGTGATCGGTGATGGCGACCAGGGTGAAGGCCATGGTCTGGTTGAAGTGCTGCTGCACGGACCAGCTGGTCTCGAGGCCAACGAAGGACGGGATGCCGACGCTGCTGCTGAGGCTATCGCGATAGTCGGCGATGCCGGAGTCGGGAGCGCTGATCCAGTTGGCGGCGAGCGCGAGCTGGTCGCTGAGACCCAGTGCGTTGCCGCCCCACTGATCGGGGGGATGGTCGCCGTTGGGATCGGTGACCCGCCAGCCATTCTGGCGCAGGTGGTTCACCATCCGGTGCGTGGCCTCGCGCGCCTGCTGCCGCAGTGGCTGGCCCCGCACCACCACGTCGTCGGGGATCAGGTGCTTGACCAGGGCCATCCCCGTGAGCAGGTGCACGACCTGGTCCTGGCTGACGAAGTAACCATCGGCGAGGCTGCGTCCGCCTCGACAGGCGTCGCTCGAGGTGAGGCAGTCGTAGCCCTCGCGCGCCGCATCCGGGTGCGGGTAGCGTCGGCTGCCGTCGGGCGTGAGGTAGAAATCCGCGGGCACGTCGTCGCGCTGAAAGAAGCCATCGCGGGCGGGTGTCACGCCGTAATGGGTCTCGGCGGTCTCGTCCACCTTGTCGAAGGCCGCCAGCGCATAGGCCAGGTCGGACAGGCTCTCGCTGTCGTCGAGGCCGACCCGCCGGAACATTGCGACCTCGGTGGCGAGCACGGCGATGTACTGGCCAAGCCAGGCCGTGGCGTCGCCCCACTGCAGCATGCCCTGGGCGTCCGCGGGCTGGTCGAGCAGGCACTGTCCGCTGGTGACGAACCAGTCCTGGTGGCACAGCACCCCTGGGTCGCGGACCGAGGGCGGGATGCTCTGCCCGGGCTCCGGCCCGACCGACACGAAGCCAGGAAACTGGCGACTGCCGTTGCCGCGCAGGCGCAGGCGGTACCACAGGTACTTGGCAAACCAGCGTTCGGCTCCACAGGCGGGTGGATCGTGGAGCCAGGCGTTGTCGACGGACTGTGGGGAGGCGACCCAGGGAGGCTGCGGACCATCGCAGCGGCTGCTGCAGTGGCCGAGCTCGCCGTTGGCGGGGCCGTCGTCGCACAGCTCGCGTGCGGCGAAAAGGACGCCGTCGCCGCAGCGCGGGCCCGGTCCGCTGCAGTCGCCCAGGCACGCGCCGTAGCTGCCGTTGGCGGGGCCGTCATCGCACTGTTCGTGACCGATGTCGGTGACGCCGTCGCCGCAGCGGGATCCCGCGCCACTGCAATCGGCGGCACAGTGGCCGTAGCTGCCGTTGTGTTCACCGTCGTCGCACTGTTCGAACTGGGCGTACAGGATGTCGTCACCGCAGCGCAGCCCTGGCCCCTGGCAGTCCACCCGGCACGCGCCGTAGCCTCCGTTGGCCTGGCCATCGTCGCACTGCTCGTGTCCGGGCTGCACACTGCCGTCGCCACAGCGCGCGCCGGGGCCCAGGCAATCCAGGGTGCAGGAGCCGTAGCCACCGTTGCTGGCGCCGTCGTCACAGGCTTCGACAGGATCGTCGAGGCGGCCATCGCCACAGTGCGCGGCCCGGCTCTGGCAGTCGCTGCCGCACGCGCCGTAGCTGCCGTTGCGCTGGCCGTCGTCGCACAGCTCGGCCGGGCCATCGATCGCCCCGTCGCCGCAGGCGGGTCCAGGCCCCTGGCAGTCGGCGGCGCAGTGGCCGTAGCTGCCATTGGCCGGTCCGTCATCGCACCGCTCGCGCTCGCCTTGCAGCGTGCCATCGCCACAGCGGGCAGCCGAGGGCGAGGGGACGGTGCCTTCGCAGCTGCAGCTGTTCACGCTGCTGCCGAGGGCAAGGGCGACAAAGCCGAACAGCGCGGCATTGGGGGAGCAATGGTGCATGGCCCCAGGCTAGCACGTCGGCGCCACCTCACCACGGGTGCGAGCGCCGCTGCGGGCCCGAAGAGTTTAAAAGGGAAGCTGTCCGCAGAACCGGCCCGGGGGGATGACGGGTCAGGGCGCGCGCAGACTCTGCAAGAAGGCCACCGTGGCCTGAAACGAGGTCTCCACGCGATCGAGAACGACGGCCGCGTTCCACATGCGGGCTTCAAGCGGCGGGTGCCTGGGACGCGTGCTCACCACGTTGCGGATGTTCCAGTCGGGAGTTTTGGGGGGGTCGAGCTCGCGGATCGCACGCGCCAGCTCGACGAAGGGCGCGTCGTCCCTGCTCGCGGCGACCTGCTCGATCAGCTCGTCGGAGAAAGGTCCGCGCCACAGTGGGTTGTCCTGTCGTGGCTCCCAGTCCCGCAGCAGCTCGTCGCGCCGGGCAGTCCAGCCGAGCACGAGGGAGCGCAGGGTGCCGGTGTGCATCCACGGTTCGCAATCAAAATGAAAGTGCAGCGCACCGTCGTGGGCGGGCACAAAGCCCTGGTCTCGCGCCAGCTCCAGCCATGGCCCGAGGACCCCGAGGCGCTCGCCAACCTCCAGCGGACGGGTCACCAGCTCAACCTCGCGCTCGCGACCACCGTGATAGGAGGAACGCGCGGCCACGGGAACGCCGGCGCCGTCAAACAGGACTCGCTCGTCGGTGAACCGCACACGGCGGCTTTGGCGCCGGTGCGAACCGCGAGAAGCGGACCTATGTCGACGAGGTTGCGCTACCATGAGGAGAGACCGGAGCCGTGGCTTGAAGTGGAGAGGGTGTGGTCCAGCCAACCGCTCCGCACACAACCGATCCGTACCGAAAGAAGATGAACATGACAGCCATCACCCGACAGGGCGGAGTCATCCGGAATCAGCAGGCTAACCAAGCCACTGGGAGCGCTCCCAAGCCCGCCATCCGGCAGAGTGAGGCCCCGAAACAGTCCGAGACCTCGGGCGCGCAGATGGAGCACCAGGAGGATTACTCCCGAGCGACTGGACAGATCCCGGACCAGGCAGCGCAGCCCCGGGTGGCCAGGGAGGAGGTGCTTCAGAACCGCCTTGCTGTGCTCAGTGCAAACCGCTTGACAGGCGGCAAGCTCCAGGAATTGACCCTCGACGGCGATCTGACGCCTGGTGAAGAAAAGCTTCTCAAGAGTCTGGTGCCCGCTGACCAGGCCAATTTTGTGGTCAACGCGGCAGAGATGTACGCGGCGCGGGTGCGGGAGGAGTTCAAGTACATCGCAGACGCGGGGGTACTGGACGGGGGACGCGACAGGCCGACTCCCGAGAATGTCGAAAATGTCATGCGCAACTGGGTCAGCCTGCGCGCCGCCGCATCTGTTGCGCAGAACACCTCGCTGCTCAACCTGGACGAAGCGGGGCTTGGAAAAGAACTCGCCGAGTACACCACGCTTCGCCCTGATGGTGGTCAAGCCCTGGCCAAGGAGCTGTTCCAGACAGCCAGTGCTCATCTCGGCCAGAACGATGCGGCGCAGGTGGCCCGGGCGTACACCCAAAATTTGAGCACCGAGGAGCTCGGGAGCCTGGATCTATCGACCCTGAATACGCTGCACGATGCGATGAACCGCGTCTATCTCACCACGCCCGGAATGCAGGCGTACAACGGGCCGCAGAACAGTGCACAGCGCGAGCAAATGGCTCGCGTTGAACATGCCATGCGGCACAAGTAGGGCTGCCTCTCTCGTTCGAAGCCAAGCGCATCAAAGAAGATTCCGCCGGCCCTGCTTGCTGAGCGGGCCAGGCGCACGCTCCTCGTCCTCGATGACACCCTTGTTCATCGATGCAGACACCATCCAGCAGCAGCGAGTGAGCGACGACGGGAAGGACCTGCACGACAGCAACAAGGTGCTGCATCCGTGCCGCAATGCCACCGCGCACGCGGCGCTGCGCACGCAGGTCGCCGTCCACCGAGCGCGACCGGACGGATGGCTGGTCGCAGCTCGCCTCCGTTGTGGGAACTCGACAGTCAGCGTATACGAACGAGTCCACTCACCCAGGTTGCGAGCGGCGCCGCGGATCGATTCGGCTGCAGCGGCCGCGCACAGGAGGATTGCCATGCGGGTCTATCCACGACACCCAAGACGTGTCGCGTCGCTGCTGCCAGTGGTCCTGGTGGCATGCTCGGGTCCACTGCTCTCGTGCGAGGGCTGCGGCGAATCGCCACCCGCGTCGGGTGACAGCGGCTTCGTTCTCGCCGACGCCTCGATCGATGGCGGTGTGGCCGCCCTGCCTCCGGCCGATCCCGTGGCCGGCCAGGAGACCGCGACCTTCTCGTTCCTCGGCCAGTCCGACGCGTTGAGCACCGCCCTCACCGACGCCTACGACGCCTACGTCGAGGCGCCGACCAACGAGAGTGAGATGCAGCAGCTCTTTGCCAGGCAAAAGAGCGCCATGCAGTACTTCGCGGCGCATCCGGACGATTCCGCGCAGAAGGTCGTGGACGAGCTCGCTGATCGCAGCCCGGTCGACGAACGGTCGTGGCGGATCGGCTATCACCTGCTTGGGCTGTTCGAGAGCCAGCAGGGCATCACATTCCTGTACGACCAGGCAGCGGCGCCGGTGCCGGCCGACCCCGATCCACAGGACAGCGCCATGAGCCCGGCCGCGGTCAAGAGCCGGCTGCGTCGGGCCGCCGTGCATGCGCTGGGGAGCGTCGCGGTGCGCGGGAGCGCGAACGCCCGGAGCAAGCTGCTCGACCTGGTCGGGGTGGCGGGCGGCATCGACCTTAAGGCCGAGGCAGCCAAGGGTTTCTACGCCGCGAGCCCATCGCGCTCCAAGGCGAAGAAACTGCTCGAGGCCAAGCTCGGGCCCGAGGAGCGCTACCTGGTCAACGAAATTTTCTAGTGAAACGAGGGAATTTATTATGAAGCGCTTGTTGATGGCTTTGCCGATCGCCGTGCTCGCCATGGCCGTGCACGCGCCAGCGTGGGCCGCGGCGTGTGTCAACGACTACGATGCCTGGGGCTGGCTCAGGAGCTGGGAGACCCAGGACGACGCGCTGACGCCCCTGTGGTGCACCACCCAGGCGGGGATCGACGGCTACTGGAACGCCCTCCACCTGGGCGACGAGGACGGAACCGACTGGAACGGGGCGGCCGAGGGCAACAGCTGCAATCCAGATACGCACTTCTCGCGCGTGATGAACGGCGCCGCCATGATGGACCAGGTCTATTACCACTTGATGAGCCCGACGATCGGGCAAAACCAGTATGCCTACTACTGGCTGGCCAACCACGTGGCGCCGCACAGTGCAAAGGGATACAAGGCCGACTGCGGGTTCGACCCCACCGCGGCGTTCAACACGATCGCCACGCACTGGAGCGGCAGCAGCACCCCCACCGACCTGCACTACATGTTCTTTTGGCTGCTGACCGCCAATGAACGCGCCGGCACGCTCATCCACGAGTGTGTGCACGACTGGTCCGGCCACATCGATGCGGCCCAGTGCAGTGGCATGTGCGGCAACTCGTGCGATCTGAGCTTTGGCGGCAGCAACGCTCAGACCTTCGAGTCCGTGTACCTGGATCACTCCATCAGCACCTACCGGCGAGCGCCAGGCAGCGACCAGCTCGACGTGGCGCACCTGGGCGATCTGCTCGGCACCGGGGCGCCGGTGTGCGGCTACATCCCGCTGCTGTCGCCCGAGACCCGCGAGGCGGCGATCGGCACGCTCAACTGGAAGCTCGACAGCTGCTTTGCCGTGGAGGGCAATCCGGCGCCACCGACCGCCGAGTTCACCTGGGCCAGCGATCCATTCTGGGAGTACGGCAACTTCGAATACAGCTACGACAAGATGGTCGGCGCGCGCTGGAACTGCGACGAGATCTGCAACGCCGCCGAGTGGGGCAGCATGTGCGATGCCGCGGCCCAGCCCGGCAACCCCGCCATCAACAGCTCCAACCAGGCCCTGTGCAACAATGTGAACGGCCAGCTCCACACGGGCGTCACGCCGCAGCAGCGGGCCAGCCTGCAAGCGCAATTCAACGCGCAAAAGAAAGCCTGCGTCCCGGGCTACAGCGACACCTATCTCGACAGCTATTGCAGCACCGTCTCGGGTAGCGCCGCCGACGTCGCCGCCATCGAGTCGAGCTGGAACCTCGCGGACCAGCCTGGTGCCTTCGACTCGGGGGAGGTGATGACGGACTGCATCCAGAGCTACTGCCAGGCTCATTTCCTCTCGCAGTGGGCGATCGACGGGCGTGCCGCGTGCTACGAGTGGGACGACTCCCTGGGTTGTCTCGATGCAATCTGCGGTTCGCTCGACGCACTGACCGCCGACTACGGGGCGACGAGCGCGGAGTACTTCCTGGCGGTCCAGTGTCGCCGCCACTTCATCGACAACAACGGCGACGCGTCCTCGTACCTGGACGCGCTGCAGAACCAGCGTCACTGCGACAGGGTGTACACGGACTGCCGCAACGCCAGCGCGCGCGAGGACTGGCTGGCGGCCCAGGCGCTGGGTGGGTGCAGCCTGGTCGTCGACGGCGTCGCCACGACCACCGGCACGTATGGGCTACACGGGATCGCCAGCATCCAGAACTACCCCTCGTACGGCCGTTTCAGCGTCCCGTTCGCCCAGGTTCAGCTCGACGGCTGCGTTGCCAAGCGCCAGTCCTGCGAGGCCACCGAGGCACTTCTGCACAAGATCGTGGCCGAGATGCTGACCATCACCAGGGTCCCGTATGGCATTGAGCGACTCGAGAACCTGCCCGATCCACCGCCGTACGACTACCAGAACGAGGTGTTCCACAACGTCCGGCAGCTCGCGACGATCGCGGTCGCGCCCCCCGATCCCAACTCGGGCTTTGCGCCCGACCAGGCGATCGAGCGCTTGCGCCACGTGCCCGAGGCCAACCAGGCGCTCTCGATCGCTCTCGGCCAGCAACTCTACTTCGCGGCGCTCGGTGCCGACAGCGCGCGCGCCAGCGTCTTCGGTGCCGCCAAGATTCATGCCTTCGAGGACGCCGAGATCCCCCTCGACGCGACCGAGAGCCGGGCGCAGGCGACGTTCAGAGAGCAGCTCATGGCAGGCAAGGCCACTCGCGAGAAGCTCGGATCGAATGCCGCGATGACCCTGTACGACAGGGCCGTGGCGACAGACATGGAGGCCTTCTTCTCCTTCCTCAAGGCCTTGCAGACCGCGACCTCGATCGACGAGGTGGACGCCGCCTACGACGCGCTCGACTTGGCGATCTGAACCCCACCGGCGCGCTTGCTTGGGCTGCACGACCCAATGCCGCCGGCGCCACATTCGGTAGACTGCACAGAACATAGACGGGTTCCCCCACTGCGCCCGTTCCCCCTCCCGCCTCCAACCTGCCTCGTTGCTGTCGTGTGAGAGATGTCTCGCAGCGGCTGTCACGTCGTCAGCATGCAGCATGAACGGCGGTCAACTGTGTCCCCGTCGACCCTGGTGCGCCTATCATGCAGTCATGTGATACATCTTCGACGCGGGGTGCACGAGACGGTCGGCAGCGCGTCACTTCATAGTGCCGACGAGCGCGGCGGATAGGTTCATCATGGCGCGCATACCGCCCAGCACGCTTTGCGCATGGCTGCTGCTCGCCTGCACCCTGGCGAGTACATCCGCAGCGGCGCAGTCCACATCGCCGTCCGAACCAGCCAGCGGAACGGTGGAACACGGCATCGCCGTGAGCCAGCCCGAGTCGTCTTCGGCGCCGTCCGAACCAGCCAGCGGGACGACGGACCACGGCATCGCTGAGAGTCCGCCCGATTCGGATTCTGCGAGCTCGGCCGCGGCGTCCGCATCGACCGCTCCTGCGACCGCGGCGCCCTCCAACCCCACCTCGGCACCCCAGAAGGCCGTCGACAGCGCGTGGCCCCGGCGCGTCGGCAACGGCGCTGGCGCCGTGGCCGGGTGTCTGCTCGGAGGCTGTGCAGGTGCGCTTCTGGTGCCGACAGTCGTGGGCGTCAGCGCCTTCGCGGTGGCGCCGGAGGCGTGCGCGATCGTCTTGATCTTTTTGTCACCGCTCATTCCCGAGATCTTGCAGGTGCTTGGCACGGTGGGCTGCTGTGCCGGTTGCGGACTGTGCGCTCCGGCGGGCTACAGCAGCGCGATGATGGCCAGCCACGTCATCGACGCGGTCGTGCTCTCGCCGCACCCCATCGGCTGTCCCTGACGTGTAGCTCGGGCTGCTCGTGCGACGACGACGCGGATACCTGCATCGTTTCCGTCGACACCTGCCTCAACGGGTTCGGGCCCGGCTTCATGGGCACCCTCGCCGAAGCGGGATTTTGCGACTCCCGCTGCGTGCGTCTTGGCCTGTGAACTGGGAGTCCCGGCGTCGTGCTGTCGCCGTGCAGAGTCGGAAGGCTGGAGCCGGTACAGACTGGGGCTGCGGGCTCACCTCGGAGGCAGGCAAAACACCCCGGCACGCACCTGCATGATGGCGCTGCCACCGTTCTGCAGCGCGTCGAAGGAGAAGCGTCCGATCAGCTGCTCGCCGTCGCGAGCGACGATGGCCAGCGAGCCTGTGTGCGCGGCCGTGGTGCTGAACGAGCTGTCAGTGTCCTCGACAAAGGCGTAGCCGCTGCCATCCGCGCTGTCATCCAGCGGCACGCAGATGGGGAAATCGTCGACGGCCAGACGCTGCGCCACCGACGCTCCCTGGTCGTCGAGCTCCATGTTGAGGATCAACTCGCCGGTGATCAGGTCGAAGGGGAAGTCGAGTGCATAGCCCTGGCCGGTGGTGCGCACGACCAGGTCATCGCGGAAGAACCGGGCACTGTCAGGCTCGACCAGGGGCACACCCAGGTCGGGGTCGCAGGGGTCCGCGTTGAAGGGATCGCAGGCGCCGCCAGTGCATACCTCGTCGACGCCGCTGCAGGGACTGGGGTTGCAGGGGTCCGTGGTGCACAGCACGCCGTTGTTGCCGCGGTGATAGCCTCTGGCCTCGTCGCAGGGGCAGGTGCCGTTGACACAGACCTCGTGGTTGGCCGCGCTGCAGGGATCGGGATCACACAGGTTGCTGACGCAGGTCACGCCATTGCCGCCTCGGTGAAAGCCGTCCGCGCAGTCGCACAGCCCGCCGTTGCAGACCTCGTGGTTGCCGCTGTCACAGGGGAAGGGGTCGCAGGGATCCTCGGTGCAGGTGGCGCCGTCGCCAGCGAGGTGAAAACCGAACTCGCAGATGCAGCCCGTGCTCAGGCAGACCTCGTGATTGGCGGCCGAGCAGGGGTCGGGGTCGCAGGGTTCGGTGGTACAGGTCACGCCGTCGGCCGCGCGGTGGTAGGTCGCTGCGCAGCCGCACATCCCCTCGTTGCAGGCTTCGTGACTGGCCGTGTTGCAGGGGTCCGGGTCGCAGGCGTCGGTGGTGCACGTCGCGCTGTCGGCGCCCAGGTGGTAGCCGGCGCCGCGATCACATAGGCAGATGCCGGAGATGCAGCGCTCGTGGTTGGTGGCCGAGCAGGGGTCGGGGTCGCAGGGGGCGTCGGTGCAGTGCTGGCCTGTGGCATCCAGGTGAAAGCCACTGCGCGTGTCGCACTCGGCGCAGCCCGTGCCCGTGTAGCCGGTCTGGCACACGCAGCGCGCCGCACCCTGCTGAATCTGGCAGGTCGCGGGCTCCACGCATGTGGTCGTGGCGCAGGGGTCGGAACCCTTGGAGAACGGGCAGGCGGAGCTCAGGCCGAGCAGCACAAGCAGCGGGAGCCGACCTGCGCCAGGACCACGCACTATCGTGGCCGTCAGAGCCGGTAGGGCGCACCAGCGTGTTGCCTGCATGCTCTGCACTACACCAAAACGCGGGGCTGGGCGCCATGCAGGCCTGCGCAAGCATGGTGTTGCCTTCCCCGAAACCAAGCACCTGGGAGAGCGACCCCCCGAAAGGTGAAATCGATGAAGCGGCCAGCCGCCAAGCACCGCCAGCCGCCCCTGACCCGTCCCCTTGAAAGACTGCCTTGCCCCCTTTGGCAGTCCGCCTCTCCTGAATCCCCAGCTCCTGTCCTGAGCCCTTGAGGCCAGCGCGGCAGGGCGTGTCGGCTCTGTCCCCGCCGTTCGCCGTTCCCGCCATTCCTATTCGGCCGCTTTGTTCAGGGCTCGAAGCTGCCGTTCTGGATCATGTTGTAGATCACGTCGCCTGGGCAGGCGGTCGCCTTGAGATCCCGGTGACCGTTGATCTCTAAAAAGTCGCTGTTGCCAGCCGCCGCGGCGGTGGCGCGGATCTTGGCCACCAGCTGGCGGACCCCGTCGATCTGGCTCTGGGATGGCACCGACCAGGTGTTGGGCAGCAGCATCTGGATGGCGTAGCTCGGGATGTTGGTGGCCTGCTCACCGTTGGCGGCGCAGCGGTAGTCGAAGCCGCGGATCTCCCACTCGGCGCCGTCGGGGCTGATGGCGCTGTTGTAGCCCAGCGAGTAGCCGCGGTTGCTGGTGTAGTCGAGCTGGGCGTTGCGCAGCACCTGCGGGATGCTCGAGAGATTCAAGCCGTCCACCCCGGCGTAGTGGATGGTGATGTAGCGCAGAGCGCCAAGGCTCATCAGCGAGGTGCTGGACACCGGACGGGCCGGGTCCTGCCACTCCGTTCGATCGTGGTAGGGGTAGCTGGGCGTCGGGGGAGGGATGCAGGCATTCTGCTGGCACAGGTAGCCGCAACCCGTGACCGCGTGTCCGTAGTCGCAGCTGCCCCGGGAGCAGGTCCCCGAGGACGCGTAGCGGATCAGCTGCGCTGTGCCGGTGCAGCCGGTGACGGGCGGGCTCTGGCAGGTCTGACTGGCGCAGCAGCTGTCCGCCCCGGGCCAGTAGCCCACCACGTCCACCAGCAGCCGCGAGGCGCTGAGCAGGTAGAAGCAGACCTCGCCGTTGTCGCCGACCTTGGAGATCACCCCGTTGGTGGTGCTGCCGCCGGCGGCATAGTTCAGGTTCGAGGCCACCGGCAGCTGGGTGCCCTTGGCGTACACGCTGGCGAAGCCCGCCGCAGCGGGCCCCAGCGCGGTCAGGTTGAGGGCGATGGCCTGGGCGTCTGCCGGGATGCCGTCCACCCCGGCCAGCCGATGACAGCTGGTGCTACCCGACCCCGGCGTCACGTCGAGCGCGCGATGGGGCGCCAGCGGTCGGTAGGCCGCGTTGGCCTCGAAGAAGCCGTTGACGTCCAGGATGAAGTTGGAGCGGGCCGTGGTCTTGACGCAGATCTTGCCGTCGCCGCCCACGGCGACGATGCTGCCGTTGGCCGCGACCTGGCCCGCGCTGTAGCTCTGGGACCGGGTCGGGGGGACCGCGGCGCCGCTGGCGTAGGCGACCATGGAACCGGCCGCCTCGGGTTGGACCGCGGTCAGCACCACGGCCACCGCCTTGGCGTCCGCTGCGACGCCACCCACCCCGGCGACGGTCATGCAGGTGCTGGAGCCGGCCTCGGGCGTGGCCCCGCCCCGGGTGTCGATCAGCCGATGCGGCGTCTGCGCGTGGAAGGCCTCGGACCCAGCGGTGTAGCCAAACACGTCGATGATCAGGTGGGTGGTCGCGCTGCTGAAGACCGCGATCTTGTTCTGCGCTCCCAGCTTGACCCAGACGGTGTCACCAACGGTCTGGGCTGCGGCGTAGTTCAACACCGAGGCCTCGGGCGTGGCAGCGCCAGCGTCGTAGGCGGTGAGGAAGCCGGCCGCCTCCGGGGCGACCACCGTGAAGCGCAGCACCACGGCCTGGGCGTCGGCCGGGATGCCGTCCCGGCCAGCCAGCGCGAAGGTCTGCACGCTACCGCCCTGCAGCTTGACCTCGCTGCGGGTGTCCAGCCTGCGGAACGGCGTGGTGGGCTTGAGCTGGTAGCCGCATACGCTCTCGCAGGTGCCGGTATCGGTGTCGCAGAACCCGTCGCTGCCGCTGCAGCTGTCCGGGCACACGCCACCGCAGCCGTCCGCGCCGGCGCAGCGCCCGGTGCAGTCCGGCACGCAGGGCTCCCGGCAGGCGCCGTTGGCGTCGCAACTCGCCGACCCGGAGCAGCCGCCGCAGTCCACCGTGCCACCGCAGCCGTCGGGCCAGCTCCCGCAATCCTTGACCAGCTCGGTACAGCTCGTCGGCGTGCAGGCGCCGACGCAGGCGCAGCTGTCCTCGTCGCAGACCTGCTGGGTGTCACCGCAACGATCCGGGCACTCGCCGCCGCAGCCGTCCGAGCCGCAGCAGCTCCCGGTGCACTCCGGAACGCACGGAGCCTGGCAGGCTCCGTCCTCATCGCAGCTCGCCGGTCCGGAACAACCGCCGCAGTCCAGCGTGCCGCCGCAGCCGTCCGCCCAGCTGCCACACTGCTTGCCCAGCGTCGCGCAGCTCAGCGGCGTGCACGCACCGGTGCAGGTGCAGCTGTCCTCGTCGCAGACCTGCCCGGTGTCGCCGCAGGGGTCCGGGCACTCGCCGCCGCAACCGTCCGAGCCGCAGCAGCTCCCGCCGCAGTCCGGCACGCACTCCGCATGGCAGGCTCCGTCCTCATCGCAGCTCGCGGCCCCGACGCAGCCGCCGCAGTCCAGCGTGCCGCCACAACCGTCAGCCCAGCTCCCGCACGCCTTGCCCAGGTCGGCGCAGCTCTTCGCTTCGCACACCGCCTCCACAGCGACGGTACAGGCGCTGAGACCGGCCGCGCCCAGGGCGAACACGGCCAGGCCGAGCAGCGCCCGCAGGCGGCAACGGGCCCACAGGCGAAGGGGCCGACCGGAGCCAGAAGAGTGTGTTTCACCGACTCTGCAGGGAAACCCCATGAACGCCTCCCGGTCAATTGCTCGGCCGCTGCGACAGGCAGAACGCGTCGGCCTTCAAGAGGACCAAACTGTGCGCCACTCGGCAGCTCGGTGCCCGGCTGCCGATTCGCACCTTTACCTACCTGCAACCCTGTATCGGTCCATTCGTATGGCAGCAGCATCATCCCTTCGTCCGATGGATCCGCCGGCAAGCGCCCCGTTTTTGTCCGAAGGGGTTGTTCTGGATGAACTTATCCACAGCCACCCCACGCCCATGGGGGACGCTTGCAGGCGTGGGGTCGGTAGGTTGACGGAGGCGGACAAGGCGCCAGAGAAGGTGTCCTAGCCGGGGTACAGGCTGCGCAGCAAGATCAGGACGCCGGTCGAGAGGCCCAGGACCACCCAGCCGACCGCCATCTCCTTGAGAACGCGTCCTCGCACATTGCCCGAGTCGCCGGACTCCATCCGGGTCCGCACTCCATGCCAGGCGTAGGCGACCACATTGGCCAGGCTCACCACCGCGGTGGCAAACGCGAAGCCGGTGCAGAAGTACAAGAAGATGAGCATCCTGCCTCCTCCTGCGGCCGATGGGACGGCGTCCCCGGGGGCGAGCCGCATCCTAGCAGACAAGGCGGACCCGGGCTGCGGCTGCGACGGGAAGCAGGCGAGGCAGCTTCTATCCCTGGCTGGGTCCCCTAGGGAGGGGGCAGCTGCACGTGCACGGTCGCATCCGCTTGAGTGAAGTCGACCTCGACGGCCGGCGCCTGCACCACGGTCCGAGCATTGAGCAGGCCGTGGACCACCAGCTGCAACAGGTCGGGGGTCCGCAGCCCCTGGCACAGCTGCAGGGTGGCAGGAGGCGCCTCGGCGGGGAGGTCCAGGCTGCGCTCGACAAACACCCCCTCGGTGTCCGACAGCACGAAGTGCAGCGCGTCCAGCTCCATCGGCACGCTGTAGCCCTGCCAGCGCACCTCGACCAGGACGCACGCCTGGTCCGGCCCGCAGGCGGACAGGATCGCAGCGCACACGGTGATCCCCGCGGCCAGCACGGTGCGCACGGCTGTGTTCACGGCAGCTCCCACGAACCCAGGTTGGTACCTGGTTCAGGCGCGGGCCACAGCAACCACAGCGCCAGGGCCCCTGCTCCGAGCAGCCCCCCGCCCGCCACCAGCGCAGCGCCGACAATGAGCTGGCCCGAGTGATCCTCCGGCGCGGCATCGTCCGCTGGCACGGGCTGGGCGGTGGTTGGAAAAGAGGTCCGCTCGGCAGTTCTCAGCTCGGACCGGGACGCAGCCGGGTCCGCGTCCGGCAGCGAGGGCGCCACCGCAGGCATCGAGGCAGCATGCGATTCGCTGGTGGTCTCAGCGCTCGCGACCGGCGAACGGGCGGCGCGCGCCGACGTGACGCGCAGCTGTGCCTGGCCAAAGGCGTCGCGGATCAGGGGCGACTCGATGGCCGGGATCGCGTATTCGGGTTCCAGCTCGAGCAGCGCGGCAAAGGCGTCCACGGCCGCCGGCTGCTGATGCAACACGGCGTGGGCGCGTCCCAGGTAGGCCAGGGCGATGCGGCGATCCGGCTGAGACAGATCAGTCCGCGCCAGGGCGCGCTCGAGCAACGGCACGGCAGCCTGGTACTCCAGCTCGGCGTAGCGCTGCAGGGCTGCCCGCACCCCGGGGTCCTGCGCCTGGGCGGGGGTGGCTGCCAGCTCGGCGCAGAAACACAGCATCATCCACATGGTGTGCATTGTAGGGGAGCGACCGCAGCCCGACAACACGCGGCCGTGCGGCTAGTCGTGGTCACACCTCGAGGAGGGGCGCTACAATCGACCCTGCATGACGCCCCCAGACAGCCAGGTCCTTTTTGGCCGCTACCGCACCGAGCAGCAGCTGGCGACCGGTGGCATGGGTGAGCTGTACCTGGCGCGCGACACCACGCTCGACCGCTGGGTGGTGATCAAGGACCTGCGGCGCGAGCTGCACCAGGACAAGCGCATCGCGCGCATGTTCATGGACGAGGCCAGGGCCCTGGCGCGCATCGATCACCCGCACATCTGCCGCATCTTCGACCTCGGCGAGGCCGATGGCCGGCAGTTCATGGTGCTCGAGTGGGTGCAGGGCTGGGACCTGTGGCGCGTGCACAATCGCCTGTTTCGCGAGCGCACGCGCATGCCCATCCCCATCGCGGTGCAGCTGATCCTGGACGCGTGCGCCGGTCTGCACGCGGCCCACGCCGCCACCACGACCGAGGGCCAGCCGCTCAACCTGGTCCACCGCGACATCAAGCCCCGCAACCTCATGGTGACGACGGGCGGTCTGCTCAAGGTGCTCGACTTCGGCGTGGCCAAGACCGCGGTGCAGGCCGAGCGGACGCAAACCGGCCTGGTCAAGGGCACGCTGTCTTACTTCTCACCCGAACAGTGCCTCGGCGCGCCCGTGGACCGGCGCTCCGACCTGTTCTCGCTGGGCACGGTGCTGCACGAGCTGCTGTGCTGCCGGCCACTGTTCCAGCGCTCCGGGGTCGGCGACGTGGTGGCAGCGATCCTGCGCGACCCCATCGAGCCACCGCTGCGACCCGGCGAGCCCACCCCCGAGGCGCTGGTCGCGATCGTGATGCGCGCCCTGCACCGCGATCCGGCGCGGCGCTTTGCCGACGCGGCGGCCATGGGTCGCGCCCTCGAGCAGGTGATCCCCGCGCAGGACCTCCCGGGTCGCGAGCAGATCGCGGCCTACTTCGCGACGTTGTTCCCCGATGACCCGCGGGGCGACCAGCCGCAGGCCGAGCCGCTGCGCCCGCAGGATTCGACAGCGGACGCGCAGGAGGTGTCCGCAGCATCCGCGCCGCCCTCCGAGGTCTCGGCGGTGACCGTGCCCTCGACCCCGGCACCGGTGCCACAGCCCGAGCCCACGGTTCGCGCCCGGGTGGCCGTCGCCGAGCTGTCTGCGGAGCCGCCCACCCTGCGCCGGGAGCGGGTCGTCACGCCGGTGACCACCGAGCGCCTGACGCCACCGCTGGTCGAGCCCACGCCACGCGTCGAGCCCGACCTGCATGTCCGGCCCACTCTGCGCCTGGAGCCGCCGCTGCTGTCCGAGACCACCGAGCGCGTCGCCCAGGAGGCCGCCCGCGAGCCCCCCGAGTCCGATCTGCACGTTCGCCGCACCTTGCGGCTCGACCGTCCGCCGCCGCAGGAAACCACCGAGCGCTCGGCGCAGCAGGTCACCGTCGAGGTCACGCGCCGCATCGAGCCACAGCGACCAGCTGCGGGACTCGCGCAGCCGGCGGCGGCGGAGCCGAGCCTGGCAGCGGCGGCCCTGGTACGACGCCCGGCGTGGACGCTGTTCGGGCTGGTGGGCCTGGCCGCAGGCCTGGTCACACTCCTGTGGTGGTGGAACGGTCAGGCCTCGCCGGGAGATGCCGCCGCTGCGGTGGACGGCACCGCTGTGGCAGGCTTCTACGTCGAGGCGGACGCAGGCACCCAGGCCGTGCCGGCGACGCAGCGTGTGCGCGCTCAGGATGCAGCGACGGCTGACGCAGCGACGGGGCGCCTTGCCGGCGATGCGTCGTCGTCCGACGCTGCATCGATCCACAGCGCACGCGATGCGGGCCGCGCCAGCGCGCGGTCACAGCGGCGGCGCACCGGGCGTCTGACCCTCGACGCCGTCCCCTGGGCCTACGTCGACATCGATGGCAGGCGCATCGGCCCCACCCCCGTCGTCAACGTGGAGCTACCCGCGGGGCGCGTACGCGTGCACCTGCACAACCCGGAGCTCGGACTCGAGCGCACGGTGGAGATCCCTATCGTGGCTGGTCGCTCCGTGCGACGACAGATCGCGCTCGATGGCCCCTGAGCACGCTGCACAGCGGTTTCACCGGCAGCCAGCCACGTGTACACTGACGCCAATGCGCAAGCAGGATCCGAGTGTCGACCCGACCCGCGCCACCGAGGCGCTGACGCCCCGCCCGGCCTCCGTCGAGGGGTGTCGGCTGGTGGTGGTGGAGGGCGACGATCAGGGCGCGGCCTTCGACCTGGCCGAGGGCTCGGCCATCATCGGCAAGAGTGCCAGCTGCCAGCTGCGCCTGAGCGACGGCTCGGTCTCGGCCCAGCACCTGCGCATCGAGGTCACACCGCTGGGCCTGCGCGTCGCCGATCTGGGCAGCACCAATGGCACCTTTTACCTGGGCAGCCGGCTGGAGCAGGCCGTGCTGCCGACCGGCGCCGTGCTCAGCCTGGGGAGGACGCGCCTGGCCCTGAGCTCGCGCGAGCCACCGCGCGGGGCCGGCTACAGCGACCGCAGCAGCTATGGAGAAATCGTCGGCAGTGCACCGGTGATGCGCCGGCTGTACGCCCTGCTCGAACGCATCGAGCCCACCGACTACACGGTGTTGATCCACGGCGAGACCGGCACCGGCAAGGAGCTGGTGGCACGCGCGATCCACGATCACTCGGCGCGCACGGGTGGTCCCTACGAGATCCTCGACTGCACCTCCATGCCACCGGATCTGGCCGAGTCGCTGCTGTTCGGTCACGTCAAGGGCGCCTTCACCGGCGCCACCTCGGACCGCCTGGGATCCTTCCAGCGCGCGGACGGAGGCACGCTGTTCCTGGACGAACTCGGTGAGCTGCGACTGGATCTGCAGCCCAAGCTGCTGCGCGCCCTCGAGAGCGGCAAGGTGCAGCGGGTGGGCGACGGCCGCCTGCAGAGTGTCGATGTGCGCGTGGTGGCGGCGACCAACCGCGACCTGGGGGCCGAGGTCGACGCAGGTCGCTTCCGGGAGGACCTGTATTACCGGCTCAACGTGGTGACGCTCGAGCTGCCGCCGCTGCGCGAGCGGCGCGAGGACATTCCTGGTCTGGTCCGGCACTTCGTGAGCGGACCCAAGCAGCAGGCCCTGGCCATCTCTGCCGAGACCCTCGAGCTGTTCACCTGCGGCTACGACTGGCCAGGGAATGTGCGCGAGCTGCGCAACGCCATCGCCTCGGTGCTGTCGCTGGGCGAGGTGCCTGAGCGGCTGCGGCAGGCCGCCCCCGAGCCCGGCCACGGCGAGCTGCGGGTCGACCACGACGAGCCCTTCGTACAGGCCAAGAAGCGACTGGTTGACGCCTTTGAGCGCGACTACCTGCAAGGCCAGCTGGATCGCGCCGACGGCAACATGGCCAAGGCGGCGCGGCTGGCCAGCGTCGATCGCGCCTACTTCAAACGCCTGCTCAAGCGCCATGGCCTGTCGCCCGAGCGCGAAGAGGACTGAGGGCACCGCCATGCACGACCCGCGCGCCCACTCCCTGCTGAGCTCGACCTCGCGCTGGCCGCTGCCTGCGCTGAGCGCCCTGCTGCTGGTGGCCGGACTGCGCTGTGACTGCGGCGCACCCTGCGCCGCTAGCGAGGAGCGCGTGGACGGGCGCTGTCTGAGGCCCTGCAATGCGGACCGGGACTGCCCGGCCGAGCAGATCTGCGTGCGCGGCTACTGCACGCTCGGCAACCGCCTCGACCCGCAGCGCGACGCCGCGGTGGTGGACGCCGGCGCGGTGGACGCGCGCCTGGCAGATGGAGCCGCGCCGGACACCGCTGGCCGCGATCGCCCCCCAGCGGACGGTACCTCGGCGGACACCCCGGGCACCGATGCCAGCAGCAGCGACACACCTGCCATCGATGTGGCGACCGCGGATCGCGCAGCGACGGACGGGCACGGCGCGGATGTCGCACCACCCGACGCGGCCCCCCTGGCCGACTCCGCAGCGGCACCCGACACTGCTGCAACACCCGACGTTGCCGCAGCACCCGACGCTGCCGCAGCACCCGACACCACCGCAGCACTCGACACCACAGCGGTACCTGACAGCGCTTCGCCGGACACAGTCACCCCGGACAGCGCCGCGGCCGATGCCGCATCGGCGGACGCGGTCACCGCGGATGTCGCCGTTGTTGACGCGGGCGTTCAGGATGGCCATGGGCCCTGCCTGCAGGGCGAGCTGTGTGACGACGGCAACGCCAACACCTCCGACGATCTGTGCATGCTGGAGAACCTGTGCCGCGGTATCGACTTCTCCGGCATCGGGACCTGCGGCGACACCTGTCCAGGCACCTGCAATCCCTTCGAGTGCTGTGCGGATGCCTGCACGGGTGACCTGTGCTTCTGCCCGCAAGCCTGCTCGTGCGACATCCGCCTGAGGTCCACCGGCGGCCAGCAGACCACCTGCTACTCCGAATCGACCTGCTTCCTCGTCGGTGGCGGAGGACTTCAAGATGTCACCTGCGAGGTCAACGCCGCGTGCCGCCTGTACTGCGAGGCCGGCTCGACCTGCAGCATGGACTGCCAGGGCGGAGCGGCGTGCCTCATCCACTGTGATGCCACGGCGACTTGCAACCTGCTCAACTGCACGAGCGTGGACTGTGGGAATGGGATCCAGGTGTGCGGCCGGCAGTGCCCGCCGTGAGCGCAGGCGTCAGGTCCAGGGGTCGCTGTCGGGGTCGACCGGGGTGTCGGTGTCGACGCCGGGCGGCACCTCGACGTGGCAGACCGCGCCGTCGACCTCGCCAGCGTAGCCGATGGACTGCGGGGGATCCCAGCGCTGCTCGCACATCAGTGGCGACATGCAGCGCCTCGGCTCGTCCTCGAGGGTGATGCCCTGGCCGCCGAAGTACTCGCGGCAGCGCGTGGGCGCGCGCACGGCAGCGTTCTCGAACTCGCACAGGTCCTGCACCGCGTTGTACCAGCCGCGGCTGTCGGCAAAGCACTGCTCGATGGTGATGCAGGCGCGGCCGTTGCCCGCGACGAAGCCATAGATGTCCTGCACGGTACCGTTGGGGCTGCACACCGCGCTGCAGGCGAGCACGCCGCCCGGCAGGACCTGGGCCACCACCGCCGGAGCCGAGGCGCCCGAGGGCAGCGAGGGGCTGTCGAGGCCCGTGAGGTTGACCAGGCAGGTGGTGCGCCGGCCGGAGTCGCCATAGATCGCGACGTCATCAGGGTGGGTGGCCTGGGCAAAGTGGCCGTTGATGACGGGCACAGGGTGAAAGTACCCCGCGCAGCTCACCGCGTCGAAGTAGCTGGCCATCCAGTCAAAGGCGTTCTCCATGATGGCGTGGTTGAGCGGGAAGCCGCACTTGAGCATTCGCCGCTCGACGGTGGCGGGCTCTGCCGAAGTCGGGTCCGAGCGCACGCTGTCCGCCCACAGGGCGCCCACATAGACCATCATGCGCTCGGCGCTGACCTCGCGCTCCTGCCAGCCCAGCACACCGCGGTGGCTGTACAACGTCAGGTAGGGCTCGCCCACGACCGGCCCGTCGCAGGTGCCGGGCTTGGCGTCGGCGACCAGGTGACCAGCCGCCTCGTGCCAGAAGATGCCGAACATGGGTGGCGCGCCGGTGGACGGATTGGTCCTGAAGTACCAGGGCTCGTAGGAAGTGACCACCAGGCTGCTGGTGAATGCGTTGAGCCGAGCATCGCAGCTTGTGCCGACGGTGTACGAGTTGAAGTGGTCCTTGGTGTTGAGCTCGTACAGGGTCGGCAGCAACGGGTCCGCGCGCAGCTCGGGCGGCAGCGCTGCCCAGGCGCGAAACAGAGTGTCCACGATGCTGGCGTCGTCGGTTGTGGTGATGTCGGCGTCGATCAGCACGCCGATGGGACGGCTTTGGCCGGGCAGTGTCTGCAGCTCGCCCTGGTACAGGCGGAAGGGCCGCACGGAGCCGCAGCCGTTCCAGCCGGCTGCCGCCGCGCGCAGATCCGCGATCTCGGTCAGGGTGATGTCGTCGACCCCGGCCGTGACGTACAGCCCCGAGGGCGCTCTTTCGGGCGGGATCTCCTGCAGGGCGCTGACGGCGAGCAGCGACACCTCATCGTCCGCGGGCATCGACAGCGGGCTGCCTGGCACGGCGCTGCGGCCGATCCAGGGGCTCAGCAGCAGCAGTCCACGGTCCTCCAGGCCCGCGTTGGTGAGCGGCGGCTCGTCGATCTCGTCCTGCGGCGACATCCCGTCTCCGGGGGGGATGTACCGGCCCTTGCTGGGAAGCTGCACCTGCTGCGGGTCTGCCATCCCGTCGTCGAAGAAGGCTCGGCTCTCGCAGCCGGTCCACAGCAGTGTGCTCGCTGCGAGCACGGCCAGACGGGTCAGGTTCTGCTTGTACATGATGGCCTCCATGGGTTGCTGCGCCCTGCCTCGTGCGTTGCGCGATTGCCCGTTGCTGAACTGCTCTCGCAAGCCGCGTGCCGCCGGCATTTCGCTGTCAACCCGGCGTCCCGCAGCGCCTTTTTGCCTGCTGTGCGCGTCGTCACGTCGGGAGACGCGCCGTCGCCAGCGGGGCTGCGTGGGGCGTGCCCCTCGTCGACAAACCCCGTTGCCACCGCTGGGCGCGGTGGACCTGCAGCGGCGTTCGGACAGATCGAAGCGGTCTGTGCTGGGTCGGGGCGAGGTGGGACGAGATGGACGCTGGCGTGAGGGCGGGACCGCTAGCTCTGGGGCACCGGCGCGCTGGTGTAGCGGAACCACACGTCATAGATGGTGGCCTGGCCGCCGTCGAGGCGCTGTGCGCTGGCACTCAGAGCCACGTCGTGACCGCCGCTGCGCGCGCCAAGCGGGGCAGCGCGGGTCGCCGCCAGCTCCAGCGAGGCGAGTGCGTGCCGGGCCGGTCGCAGCTCGTCGGGCTGGCTGACCCCATCCTGGTCCAGGTCCTGCCACAGCAGCAGCTGCTCGTACACCGTGTCGGAGGCGTCGATGCGGCCGTCACCGTTGCCGCCGTGCCCGGGCAGGTCGTAACGAGCAAGGGCTGCGAAGCCGTCGCGCGCCAGGCTGCCATCGGGCAGCACACTGGCTTCGCCGAACAGCTCGCGGCCAGAGCCGATGCAACCGTCGCCGTCGAGGTCCAGGGCCAGCAACGCGCCACCGCGCACCCAGCCGGTCTGCACAGCGTGGCCGCTGCCCAGCAGGTCGAACTCGACACCCTCGTGCAGGATGCTGAGCGCCAGCTGGCCCGGCTCCAGCTCGACCACCAGGGGCGAGCCTGTGCACACCGGCAGCTCGGGATCGACGCTGGGTGAGCTCTCGTCGGCGCCGTCGAGCGCGGGTTCGCGCGCCTTGCTCGCGGCCAGTACCCAGGTCGTGTAGGCCGCACCCACACCGGTCTCGTAGGCGGTCTTCTGCTCCTGGCAGGTCACCGGCTCCGCGTCGCAGGTGTCGCGGGCGGTGTCCGTGCCCAGGCCGGCGCAGCGCAAGCCCGCGTCGGTCAGGTAGACGTCGTTGGGCTCAAACCAGTTGAGCTCGCCCGCGCAGGTGCGGCGACCGAGATCGGCCGAGGCACCATTGGGCACAACATCTTCGGCGCGCAGGCCGGATGGCGGCAGGCCAGCCCCGACCAGGGTGTCGTCGAGCTTGGACACAAAGTGTTCCACCGCGGTGCGGTAGCAGTCCTCGGCGTTGGCCTGCGCGGGTGCAGGCGGAGCCGGCGCTATCGGCTCGTCGTCGCTGCTGTCGTCGGTGGCATCGTGCGGTTGTTCCTGCTCGCCGAGCACCTCGACCGCGGGCTCGTCGCTGCTGCCGTCGTCGTGTGGCGGGTTCTCCTCGCTCAGCTGCTCGACCGTGGGCTGGTCGCTGCTGCCGTCGCCGTGCGGCGGGTTCTCCTCGCTGAACTGCTCGACCATGGGCTCATCGCTGTTGCCGTCGTCGTGCGGCGGGTTCTCCTCGCTGAACTGCTCGACCATGGGCTCGTCGCTGTTGCCGTCGTCGTGCGGCTGGTTCTCCTCGCTGAGCTCCTCGACCGTGGGCTCGTCGCTGCTGCCGTCGTCGTGCGGCTGGTTCTCCTCGCTGAGCTCCTCGGCCACCGGGTCGTGCTGTGGTCTGCACTCCGTGCGCAGCACCTCGCCCCGCGCGTCCGAGCACAGCTGGCAGCGCCGACCCTCGCCGGACGTGACCTCGACGCACACGTTGGCCACGCGTTCAAAGCGGTCGATGGGCGTGCCAAACAGGTCGAGCAGTCGCAGCGCCAGGGCCGAGCCCATCACCTCGGCCTGAACCAGATGGGGCAGCCCGCGCTCGGGACCACCGCACACCTCGACGTCGCGGTCCCCGCGCTCGCAGCGCCCGCACAGCGAGCCATCCCGGGCGAGCTCGACCTCCAGGCTGTGGCAACCCAGAGGGTTGGGGTAACGCAGGCCTGGGCGCGAGGCGTCGCGCAGCGCCATCTCGGTGTCGGCTTGCAGCGAGCTGTGCCACAGGGTGGTCGCGGTTGGCGCCGTCGACCTGCGCCGCAACTCGGCGTTGGGCTCACAGGCGAGCAGGGTCACAGCTGCGAGGATGATGCTCAGTCGGGTCATGGTTCACCTCCGGGGCTCGGGCCAGGCCGGTGCGACCGGGCCACGACAACGCTCCAATGCAGGGCTCGGGCCAGACCGCACTTCGTCGAATATGTTGGATAAACGATGAACCTGGGGACCTGTCGTGGAGACGGCTGGGCGCCGCGGGGGACGATTGGTCGCCGCGATGGATGGTGCCGAGGGATGAGGTGATGCGTCAGGGTCCACGGCAGGTCCTGGCGCTGCGCCCCCTGGCTGGCTTTGGGCTATGCCCGAACACCATGCGCGCACACGCAGCCACCGAGTCCCGCGCTCTTGCGGTCAGGGCAGGCCGGGCCTGGTCCCTGGCCCTCGTCATGGCGTGGGCCAGCAGCTGTGGCGGCTGCCAGACGCCCAGCCGCAGCTGCGCCTCCCTTGCCGACTGCGTCGAGGGCAAGCTCTGCGTCGAGGCGCAATGCCGCAGCGTGTGCAACAGCCAGCGCGACTGCACGGGCCACGAGACCTGCCTGGATGGCGTGTGCCTGCCCGCGGCGGACGCTGGCCGCTCCGACGCCGCGACTGGCGCGGATGGGGCAACTCGACTCGCCCACTCGTTGAGCCGGCTGAGTGAGAGCGTTTCTGCCATACCCGGCGTTCGCGCCTGGAAACCTGCCTCGCCGTTGCGGTCCTGAAGTCAGTTCATCATCGCCGTCCCTGACCTCGGCCTGCCGAGGTGAAGGTGAGGCCTTGTGCCTCGCGTCCAGGGACGGGGTCCGCATCCCACGGGAGCGGACCTGTCACGCCAACTGGTTCACGCCACCGCTGTACGACATCGACAACTCGGACGCCTACCCGCCCGACGGCACAGGCAAGCTGGGCAACTGCTACTCGTGCCACAAGAAGAAG
Organism: Pseudomonadota bacterium; assembly: GCA_043821645.1. Classification (GTDB taxonomy): domain Bacteria; phylum Myxococcota; class JACRCW01; order JAFGSX01; family JAFGSX01; genus JBDRCO01. The sequence continues at coordinate 27,172 of JBDRCO010000066.1, forward strand.
CGCCGGAGCTGGAGCCAGTAGCCGCGCTCGGCGGGTTCTGCGGGATGGTCCGCACTTCAGGTGCAGGTCAGGTTGTTGCGGTGTCGCTCCAGGCGAACATCCGACGAACGCTCGGCCCCAGACAGGCCCACAGCAGGGGCAGCCACAAGGGCAATGGCGCATACGCGGCCTCGCTGTAGCGGTAGAGCCCGAACCCGACCAGGCTGCCCTCGACCAGGGCATCCAGGGCGGCAGCTCCCAGGGCGACCTGCCAGTCTCCTCGGGCGCTGCGCCAGCTCAGGCGAAGCGTGCACACCGTTGCAGCCAGGCCCAGCAGACCCAGTTCGTGCCGCCACAACAGCACAGGCGCCATGACAAGGCCCAGGGCTGCGGGGATTTCTAGCCCCAGACTGGGGCGCTGGCTGCGCAGTGGTGAGCCCAGTGCGGCCTCGAGACGGAGCAGGCCCAAACCAAAGGCGAGCATCGACACGAGGTACACGAGCAGGATCCACGACGGAAAACCCGCGCCCGGTGGCAGCTGCCAGACCCCCGTCGCGCGGTGCAGATGCTCGAGGCCGAAAGCGCACAGCGATGTCACCGCCGCGACGATGAGCACGCGCACATGCCGGGGCGAGACGGGCATGACGCCACTGTGGTGCGGATGGGCAACGCGGTCAAGGTGACGACCTTCGCGGAGTCTCCGAGGGTCACGGCACGATGCTGGACACACTCTCCGGGTCCTGCTCGACCACGTCAAAGAAGATCTCGGCCTTGGTCTCGGTGCCAAACACCGGCGTCACCAACCCAAGGCCCACCACGGCCACACCGAGCCCGGCGAGTATGCCGCCGACCAGCTGGGAGGTTTCTCGATCCGCCTCGCCAAACTGGGCCGGGTCGAGGGCTGACACGAACAACATGCCCACGCCCGCCAGTGACAACGCGCCGCCGAGGACAGGGGCCGCCCAGGAAATGAGCTGTCGCGAACGCGTCTGCTCCTCGGACAGCTCGAAGAGCCCCTGGTAGGCCTGCACCACTCTTTGCATGCGCTCGCTCTCGCTGCGGGGCTCGCGGGCGGTGAAGCGCTGGTAGATGCGCTCCTCGTCGCTGGTGCGGTTCAAAAACAGCAAGGCCGCCAGCACCTCGAGCACGCTCCCCGCCAGGGAAATCTCGGCGACGACCACGGACCGGGGGGTGTCATCGTCTCGGGGGTCCACCCTGTGCCAGGCCTGGCTGTCCGTCGCCACGGCGCTGAGACCCAGGGCCAGACCCGTCACGGCGAGGGCACTGGCGGTACTCAGCGCCAGCCCCGTCGTCACCATGCGGGTGCGCTCGCGGTTTCTGGCCAGCAGCCGCAGCTGGGTCTCGAAGCGTTGCTCCTGGGCTCGCGTCAGGCCGTAGACCGGCGGTGGGGCCACGGCCTCACGCTCGACGTGGCGCGCCAGAGCCTGTGGTCCAAAGGGGCTGGCAAAGACCTGGGCGAACAGCAGGTCGCTACCCCGGGGGCTGTCGGAGGCCGCCACCAGCTGGGCCGGGGTGAGCCGTGCGGCCTGGCCGAGCGGTGCCTCGTACAGCAGGCGACGGCCGGACTCGCCACGATCGAGCTCCGCCAGGAGGGAGCCCCCACGTGCCATGGGCAGGATCCAGCGAGGCGTAAAGCCAGGCTCCGGATGGATGTCCGCCCAGCGGACCCCCTGCTCGTCCCTCAGGGTGGCCCTCTGCTCGAAGCCAGCCAGCTCGACTACGGGTTGCGTCGGATCGCCGAGATCCAGCAACAGTCCGTCCGGACTCGCGGCCTGCACGTACAGGTGGGGTCGGTACAGGCTGTTGGAGACGTCGCCCGAGGCAATGGCGACGAAACCCTCGAGCTCGCTGTATGTGATGCGCGCGTCGCCGTCGGCATCGGCGCCCCCCACGAACCCGGAGCGCACAGCGTGGCTGAAGACGCCGGACTGCAGGTGGCTCCACTCGAAGACCTGGGCCTCGGCGCTGGTGGATAAAAAGACCCCGACCTCGGTGCCGGCAATGGCGAAGTCCTCGCCGACGTCGGCGGCAGTGGCCCAGACCGTGCCACCGGGGCGTCGCGGATGGATCACGAAGAAGGAGTTGCAGCTGTCGAGCACGATGTGCACGCGCTGCACGCCTGTGGTCTGCACCAGGCTGCGCAGGTCGTCGCGGCCGAGGGTGGCGTCCTCGAGCTCGAGAAAGCCCTTGCCGCCACGCTGGTCCCCGTGGCCGGAGAAGAGCAGGAACAGCACGGTGCGCTGGCCACCCTGCCTGGCCTGCTGCACCCGCGCGCGCAGACGCTCGGCGGCAGCGAACACCTCATCGCGCGTTGGCAGGCCCGTGATCAGCGCCTCGGGATGCAGGGTCGCCTGGGTTTCAGCGTCGACCCGGGCCAACACCTCGACGTCTTCCGCTCGCGCAAAGGCGCCCAGCACCCGCGCGATCTTGACCGCGTCGTCGTCGGCGTAGCGCAGGTCAGGGCGCGCCAGGCTGAGGCTGCGGTTGTTGCCCATGGCGAGCACGAATACACGCTCCCTCTCCGGTTGCGCCACAGCGCTCTGCCCGAGCGACGAGGCCGGCAGCCACAGCGCGCCCACAAGGACGGGAATCCTAATTTTCATGGCTCGCTCGCGATCTCGATCGTCAAGTGATCGAACTGGTGCAGCCCGGACACCGAAGCTTTTTCGGGCGTCCACCCCTTCTCCAACCTGGCGTCGAGGGCGGGGAGTGCGCAGGTGGCGTCGAAAACGAGGAGACCCAGCTCCAGCAGGCCAGGCGCAACGCCTGGCAGGGTAACCGCGGCAGTGGCTGGGATGGTGCCCGCACCTTCCGGGATGCGCAGGCAGTCGGGGGCCGGGCTGTCGACGGGCCAGGTGGGTAAAAGCCAGGTCACGCGGCCAGTGCTGTCCCGGGCGTAGGCAGCAGCTCGCCGCCCCTCGCCAGGCAGGTGGTGAAGGACCACACTCAGCGAGACCTCGGCCGCCGTGATGCACTCGCCAGCGTGCAATCTGGTGGAGCGCGTACCCTTGGCATCCACGCGCAGTACCTCGAACTGCACCGAGGCCCCCACGGACTCGCCGCCGCCCCGGGCCACGAGTGCTGGCTCGCCGCCACGGGGGAGCCAGACCCAAAGCAGCAAGGCCGCGGCGACCGGGATCGTAGCCGCGGGCACCCACACCCAGGCAGGGCGTGAGCCCGGACGACCAGACTCCACCTGCCTCAGCGTGTCGACGATGAGTGCCTCGTCGGCTGCAGGCAGTTCCTGGAGCTCGTGCACCACGGACTGAAGGGACTGCAGACGGTCCTCGCACGGCACACAGGCCGCGAGGTGCTGACGCACGCCGAGGGCTTCGGACTCGCGCAGGGATCCGTCGAGCAGGCCCGCCAGATGTGTGTCGCTGGGGTGCGGAGCGCGCTCGCTCATGGCTCCTCCCTTCGCGTCAGCCTCTCGCGCAGCAGCACCAGCCCGCGGTGGCAGCGCGCGCGCAGGGTCCCCTCGGGGACGCCGGTGATGCGGGAGATGGTCGGGAAGTCCAGGCCCTCGGCGTGGTGTAGCAGCACAGCCTCGCGCAGTCTGGGAGGCAGGCCGGAGAGCACGCGGTGCAGGATGATCTCGCGCTCCTGCCTGAGCACGCTATCCAGAGCGCCCTGCCCCACCGCAGGGCCAAGCGGCGCGTGGTCCCCCGTCCTGCGGGCAAACAGGGTGCGCACCTTTCGCCAGCGCAGGTGGTTGTAGGCCTTGTTGCGCGCGATCCGGTACAGCAACACGGTGAAGCGGCCCTGGGCCCTGTATTTGCCACGGGTGCGCCACAGCTCGAAGAAGGTCTCCTGGCACAGATCCCGGGCCTCTGCCAGACCGACCATGCGGCCCAGGAAGCGCCGGACAGCGCGCTCGTGGCGCCGCATCAGCTGCGCCAGGGCCTGCGCGTCGCCTGCGCTGCACAGCAGCATCAGCTCGTCGTCCGGGCGAGGGCCCGGCCCAGGCGCGTCCAGCGCTACGTTCGGAACCAGCTTGAGCACGCCTGCTTTCACTCCTTCGGTCCTCCCTCCCACCAACACTTCACGGTGCCGGGCGCTGCATTTTCTTGCGGGGTGCGGCGGTGACCGGATCGGTGGGGGCTGGTGCCGTTGACTGGCACTTATCACAGGGCGATCCCGGCATGAACCGGCTGCCTCGGCGCGGGGGGTACGCGAACGTCGCTGCACTTCTCCACCCGCGCGCGGATCTCTGCAACGCCGGACCGTGAACGGGTGTTGAACCTGAAGAGCAGCACGACGGAGTTCCCTAGCCCAAAGGAGATGCACCATGCCAACATCCCGGCACACCCTGGCCTTCGCCATGCTCTGGTTGCCTGCCCTGCCGGAGGCAGCCTCGGATCCTGCTCCGCAAAACACGCCGTCTGCTGGCCAGAGGACCGTCGCTGTCGAGGAGCTGGCGGCCGAGACGCCACCTGTGCAAACCGCGAAGGAGACAACATCCACGCAGACGTCGAACGAGCCGACGGTCAAGGCCGTCGCCAGCGGGTTTGGCCTGGAGGTCGGCACGGGCATGCACGGCGGCCTGTCCTTCATCGAGGGCGGTGTGCTGTTCCCGAGGTTCGTGCCCCACCTGACCGGTAGCCTCAAGCTGACCGCAATGAGCGCAGTCAACTGGGTCACCTTCTCCAACCTCGACACCGGGCAGACCGTCTCCCTGCACCCGGTGATCGTCGGCGGCGTGCTCAGCGTGGGCGGTTCGAGCGATGTGATGCACGACGTCGTGCGGGTCTACGGAGGCGCGGATCTGCTGCTCGGCACCACCCTGACGCCCTACGACAGCTTCTTCTACGACAGGGAGAACCTCATCGGCCCCAACCTCAGCTACGGCATCTTCGGCCACTTCGGCTTCGAGCTGCTCACCTCGGAGCACTGGGCGACCTTTGTCGAGGCCGGCGGCGGGTTCAGGAGCCTCAAGGTCGAGACCGAGAATCCCTATGCGGTCGCCGCAGCCTGGCTGGGCAGCGGCGCGACGCTCAAGCTCGGCACGCGCTTCTATTTCTAGGGCGCGCCCTGCGGCCCTGTCCCCTGGCAGGCAGGGTCCGCCTTGTGCCAAGGTGGAAGACAACACGGAGCACCCGTCCGTTGCACCGAGGTCGCCTGCCATGATGAAGCCCAGAGGACGTTTCGCCGTGCGGGTCGCGCTCATGCTGTTCGCCATGCTGGGCGACCCCGCCACCGGGCGGGCGCAGGTCACGCCCTTTGCGGTGCAGCTGTACAGCGCCAACGCGCCGCCGGCGACGCCGGGGCTCACCGATCTTCCGCTGCTGTCGAGCGTGACCCAGCACGGCATCACCTGGACCTTCGAACAACCCACGCGCGTGGGGCGCTTCGTCAACGGCGACTTCTACGTGGTCGGCGCAGTCACGGTCACCGCCATCGATCCCCTGCCCACCGCCGGCAATGGACGCCACGGCTCCATGCTCGACATCCTGCCCAACCTGCAGCGCTCCGGCTTCGACGACCGCGAGACGGCGGGCCGTTACGACGAGACACTGCGCGTGTATCCGCCTATCGCCCTGACACCCGGGCACAAGCTGGTCTCCTCGCGCAGCGCGGCCAGCCCGTTACCCGCGGTGATGCGTCCCGGCGACACCTCCGAGAGCCCGGTGGCCTCGATCTCGATCTTGACCAGCGTGGACGCGCCGCAGCCGCCAGACGCCTTCCGACCGTCCTACGCCGACACCAGCAACACGGTGTACCTGTCCCGCCAGCTGCAGCGCCAGGTGCTCCCTCGCCTGGCTCCGGTCGCCAACGTGCCTCCCCTGAGCGAGTTCGAGGACTATCTGCAGCGGCCCTGGGTCGACAGCGTGTTCTTCAGCTTCGACGTGCCCGCCGAGTACATGGCGAGCTACGGTCGCGAGAATGGCTACGTGATGGGCTTTGCCGGGCTGCTGCTGACCCTGGACTTCAGCGACGCCGAGAAGGAGCCGCTGCTGGTGTACCTGGTGCAGTACGGCATCGATCTGTTTGGCCTGGTGCAGGCCGGGCACGATGGGTGGAATGCCCATGGCGGGCACGGCAGTGGCCGCAAGTTCCCCATCCTGCTCGCCGGCACCCTGCTGCAGCAGCCGGCCATGCAACAGATCAGCGCCAACTTCGGTGAGGACATGCAGACCATCTGGGTCAGCGAGACCTTGCCCGCTGGCACCTTCTCGCAGACTTGGCATCACCCGCCACAGCTCGTCGCTTACGCCGGCCACATGGGGCTCGACGGTGAATCCGCCAACCCAGGCTGGGGGCCCTACGAACACCTGGCTCCCGCGCAGTGGGTCAGCAACTACCCGGGCGAGGACTATCGCCGCTGCTGCACCAGCGTGTGCTGGGTCGGCCAGGCCCTGGCCGCGCGCTTGATCCCGGGCCTGATGGCGAGCTGGAGTCACCCCCAGTTCTTCGCCTATGTCGACCGATGGATGACCGTGACCGAGGCCAGCGAGGATCTCGCGGCCATCGAGGCGGCCTGGGGCGCCAGCTACGACATCGACTTCCAGCAGGGCCAGGCCTGGCGCATCCTCAGCGGCGGTGGCTACTACACGGACTGGCGCCGTTTTGTCGACGAGATGTGGGCCGCCTATCGCGACCTGACACCTGCGGACGCTGGAACGCCGGATTCGAGCGCTCTGGATTCGGTTTCTGCGGATTCGAATACTCCAGATTCGGCCTTGGCGGACAGGCAGATCGTGGACACCTCGTCCAGGGACCACGCACTTCTCGACGCGGCGGCCGTCGATGTCGACCAGCTCGACGGCGTGACGGGTGATCGGACACCGCTCGACGTGGCGGTCCTGGATTCCGCTGCCATCGATGCCGCCCTGGTGGATGCGGGCCGCAGTGACAGCGTGAAGCCCACGGTCATCGCCAGTGGCTGTGCCTGCACCATGGGAACCACCTCCGGGAACGCCTGGGCCGGCCTGCTTGCCTGGTCTGCTGTCGTCGTGGCCTGGCGACGCAGGGGGGACAGAGCGGACCTTGGCTTGCGCCGAGGCAATGCCGGTGTGCTGCATCGCGCCGAGATCACGAGGCGTTCAATAAGTGGGGCGAGGCAAGCCTGACAGAAGTGTCGGCGCTGTCCCCGTCACACCATCACGCGTGAACATGAGAGCGTTGAGTGGGTGAGCGCGATGTGGAAAGTGGGCAGTCCTGACAACCTCGTCCGCTGACACCAAGGCCCCCCGTCGGCCATCGTCCCAGCAATGCGAGGGGTGATGGCAACCGACCTGGGGCTTCCCAGAACAAGAAGGCACCGACCCTGTCCATTTGGTCGTCGAGCTTGTGTGCGGCGGGCATACAATTCATGGCGTTTTCTGCCCCTCCTGCAACTGCAGGAGCCACGCGCCCCGCTGGTCCCGAGAGTGCGAACGAGGTGACATCGTGAAGGACCTGGCTCTGATCCTGGCTGCTGGACTGCTCGTGTCCTGTGACGGCTGTGCACCGGCCACCACGCCGGACCCCGACGAGGGCAAGCCCGATCCCACCCTCTTTGCACTCGAGGTCCTGGCCGAGGAGTTCATCGAGCTGAGCATCGAGGGTGAGACTGTTCGCGCGGCTCCTGACCTGGTTCTGGTCGGACTGACCCAGGACGCCAACGATGCCGACTACGGCAGCATCGCGGCGCTGGTCGACGGCGCGCTGGTGGGCCAGCTGCCCGCCCTGGGGCTGTTGCAGATCCAGGTGCGCACGCGGACCCAGGCCGGTCTGGACGCCGCCATTGCCGTCTTGACCGCCGATGCGCGCGTGGCTTTTGCAGGCTACGACCTGGAGCTGAGCGCCAGTGAGGGCGTGTGCCCGGTCGACAACGACAACCAGCGCCTCGAGGCCGAGTTCCGCTGCTTCTACCAGGACATCGAGATGGACACCGCCATGACCCTGCTCAAGCACCTGGAGGCGGATCTCGAGTGGAACCCGGTGAAGCTGGGTATCGTGGATTCGGGCATCAACCACGTGCACCCGGAGTTCGAGGACATCCGGATCTACGACGCGCACGGCGTGGGCGGAGCGGTCACCGATCAGATGCAGGACAAGGCCGGCCACGGCACCAAGGTGGCGGCGATGATGGTGGCCGACGACGACGGCGACGGCATTGCAGGTCTCGCCTCCAGCGTGCTGGGTGACAGGCTGACCCTGGTGTTTGGCAAGATGACCGGCCAGCTGTTTCCCACGATCATCTCGGTGCACCGGGTTCTGCACGCCGGATCGCAGATCGTGAACATGAGCTTCGGCGTCAACCGCAACCTGGGCAACCGCCAGCTGCAGTTCGAGTGGGCCGGCTTCGCGCGCCTGATGGCGGCCTGGCCCGAGGTTCTGTTCGTGGCCGCGGCCCCCAACAGGCCGTTTGTCCTGACCGGTATGAACCACATGCCGGGTGGCATGCCCGCCCCCAACCTGATCACGGTGGGTGGCACCAAGGCCTGCTCCATCGCGACGCCCTACGTCGACTCGGCGCGCGGCCCCTCGAACATCATCCAGATCGCCGCGCCGGCCCAGAACGTGGTCACCATCGATGTCGAGATCGGCAACATACTCGAGACCAAGAGCGGCAATTCGATCGCCACCCCCCAGGTCAGCTCGGTCGCGGCGATCCTGCTCTCGCTGGTCCCGGACCTGACTCCCACCGAGGTGCGCGACCAGTACATCCAGCGCATGAGCAACTTTGGTCCCCCGGAGGTGGGCGGGCGCGTGCTCACCGTGCCCTACGTGGTGGGGCAGCTGCTGCTTGAACGCGTCGCGTCCACCGCCGTGCTCGCGGTGGTCGACGCCAACGAGGATGGAGTCCTCGATACCACCAACACCATGATCCAGAGCATCTGCGGCGGCCGCTCCTGGTACATCGTCGAGGGCGAGGACACCTTCACCGCCACCAGCACGGACGAGGCGATGGGGAGCGGCAACACCACCATGTTCAACCTGACCTTCGTACACCAGCCCCATGCCTTTGGCCTGAGCTGCAACGACTGCCCGTTCGACCTCGGCGTGTTCCCGGTACTCCCGCCGGCGGCCACCGCGCCGGACACGGCCTTCGCCTCCTACTCCTTTGCCGAAGGCAACAAGGTCGTTCAGGGCCAGGGGCAGAGCGGCGGGTTCCTGATCAACGCGTGCAGCATCACCGGCCGCACCGTCGAGCCGCAGACCAGCAGCATCGTGTACGAGCTCGTGGTCCAGGGACGCTTCGGGGGCGACATGGAGATCACCACCTCCTACCTGAACCCCTTGAGCACCGAGACTCACATGTCCACCTTCACGGGCGCCTTCGATCTGCCGTGGCTGTTCAACCTGCCCAGCGAGACCGACGCGCTGGCACTGCGCCTGGAGCAAAAATGCGAGAACGGCCGGTCACCGCCCAGCTCTCCGGCCACCGAGCTGCTCGGCCTGCCCGAGCTGGCAGCCCGCTGGGGGGTATCGCGGACAGGGGCCGACGCTCGTCGCAACGGCATCGCCACCCCGCTGAGCGCCGAGCAGGCCGTGGCCTGGGTTCAGCTGGAGACGCCGCTGGCCGGCACTGGGACCGCCTTCCACCTGGCCTTGCTCGAGAGCGCGGCTCCTGCTGGCGTGGGCGACTCCGTCGTGGTCAACGTGCTGCAGCCGGATTGCACGGCGCAGACCGAGCCGGCGTGCGCACAGAGCGGTGGCATCGCACTCGGCCTTTACACCTGGGTCTCGGGCCACGCGACGCGCGCCCTGCAAGGAGTATCCGGCCAGGTGACCCTCGAGCAGACCTCGGCCCAGGTCCTACGCGCGACCCTGGATGTCACCTTCGACGACGGCAGCCAGGCCCAGGGATGGAACCTGCGAATGATCGAGTGATGGGGCTGGGCTCGGTACCCGATGCCGGACCTGTCGACGCGGGTCTCGACCAGCGACGCCTTGGGGACGTGTCGGCTCTGTCCCTGTCTCGCTGCGGGCCTGCACGGGCCACGCCATGAGCCACATGCACAAGGACGCGATCGGTGTCAGGCTGATCTCTGCTGGCCCCGACCCACCCGGTCGCGCAGGGTGCTAACATGGAGCGCAGGCCAGGGGTTCGCAAGGAACACGCGATGTCGAGGCGTTGCACGATCGCAGGGGCGCTGCTGGTTCTCGCCGCGTCAAGTCGCTGCGACTGCGGCCAGAACGCGGCGGGTGATCCCTGCGAGGACAGCGCGCAGTGCCCCACCGGTTTCACCTGCCATCCGGACCTTCAGCAGTGCGTGCGCAGCGACGCAGGGGTGGTGGTGCGCGATGCGGCCAGTGACGCGAACACCCTGGCCGAGAGCGGTCAGCTCGACGCCGCGGCCAGCGATGCACAGGCGGCCGACGACCACCCGGTCGCGCACGATGCTGCGGCTGCGGACACCACCCTCGTGCCCACAGACGCCGTGCTGCCGGACCAGGGATCGATCGATGCCGCGGGGGTGGAGCGCGGCCCCGACCTGGACGGCGGTACGGGCGAGGCCGGTGTCGGCGAGGCAGGTCCGGTGGACGCGGCGCTCCCCATCGACGTCCCGCTGCCCGACCTGACTCCTCCCGTCGACGCGGCGCGTCCCTCCATCACGGTCACCGTGACCCCGCGCGACGGCGCCACGTCCGTCGCCGTCGGCACCACGGTGCAGCTGGACTTCTCGCGGCCCATGAGCAGCCAGAGCGTCGAGGGCGGTGGCTTGTGCCTGGCCGCACTCACGGGCCCCTGCGTGGCCGGAAACTTTGCCTGGCTGAATGCCGCGAGCGTCGTGTTCACGCCGCTGGTGGCCCTGGATGCGAGCGCGGTCCACGTCGTCACCGTGCGCAACGCCTGCACCGATCAGGATGGCTATCCCTTCGTAGGCGCAGGAGGCCTGGACTGCAGCGCACCCGACCAGTGCACCCGCTTCACCACCAGCGACGGCACGCCTCCGACCGTGATGAGCGTGGTGCCAGCACCGGGTGCCACCAACATCGCGCTGCAGCCCACCGTCACCCTGACCTTCTCGGAGGCCATGGACCAGGCCTCGGTGGTGGCACATGTGCGCGTCGGCAGCGGCGAGGTCAGCGGGTCCTGGAGCTGGACGAGCGCCGTCGTCTATCGCTTCGTCCCCTCTGTCGCATTCGGCTGCAGCACCTCGGTGCAGGTGAGTGTCGACCAGGGTGCGCGGGACCCGTCGGGGCTGGCGCTCGTCGACAGCTGCGCCAGCGTGGCGGGCGTGGCCTTTTGCTCGAGCTTCACGACCCGGCCAGCCCACCAGGAGTGCCACGACGTGCAGACCGGGACCTGCTCGGACGTGCTGACGCTCATGGAGTCCTGCTGCGGCGGCTGTGCCGGAAGCGTGGCGGTCTCCTGCGTCAATGTTGGTACGACCTACACAGTCTCATGTGGCTCGAGTTGCACCACGGGATGCCACTACCGGCGCGAGTACGACACGCAGCGGGTCTGCAGCAACGTCTGCTCGTGAGCGCGGCGGCAGCTGCGATCATAGACCTCGATGGTCGCGCGCGGCTTGGCTCAGCCGCGGAGCCGCTCGAGCAGCGCGTCCTGCCCCTCCATCCGCCGCAGCTTAGCCCGCACCCAGGCCCAGGCTTCGTCGAGGGACATGGGCGCAGGCGTTCGCTCCAGCTCCACTGCCAGCCCTGGCGCGGCGGACAGCGCGCGCAACAGAAAGCTGGCGGCCATCTGCAGCATGGGTTTCATCCTAGCCGGAGGGGCATGTGACGCGAAATGCTGACGGGGGAATGGGGAAGGCTATGCAGCCGGAGGGCAGGTTCCAAGCACCCGTGAAGGGGTACCGACACCCCGAAGCTCGACCGGGCGCGGGTCGTCTCGCTCAGGGCACGAGGTAGATGATCTCGTACGAGGGGTAGTCGTCGGCGGTCAACGGGGTGCCGTCGGCACCCGCGTCGTACCGGCGCGCCGAGGTGAGCCGGCCCTGAGCGTCGTAGGTGTAGTCGGTGTAACCGCCGAGTTCGTCGTTGCCGTCGTACCAGGCCTCGCGCGTTCTCAAACCGCTGGCGTCGTAGGTGTAGCGCGTGGGATATCCGCAGTCGTCGTCTGCCGTGAAAGCCTCACTGTCGGGCCCAACTTCGCACTCGTCGATGCGCTCGAGGCGGCCGTCCGCCTGGCGGGAGTACTGGCCGTAGAGGGTGATGGCGTCATCGCCGGTGAACCACAGCCCGTCGCTGCCTGGACCGTACCAGATTTGGTGGGTCAGTCGACCGGCCGCGTCGTACTCGTACTCCATGAACCGGACGCTGACATCGTCACCGGTGAAGCACTCGCCATCGGGGCCAGCGTCGGACACCTGGATGTCTTGATGCAGCTGTCCGTTCTCGTCGTAGTTGCGCTGCCTGCGGAAGCCGTAGCTCTCGTCCCCGGTGAAGGGCTGGTTGTCGGGGCCAAGGCTGGAGTAGCTGTCGTACTGGATGTCGTTGCCCTGATCGTCGAAGACGCGCAGCTGGTGGTAGTTGATCACGTCGTCCGCGGTGCCCCACTCGGCGTCGGTGCCCGCACTGTTGTAGCTGGTGCTGTGGGTCCAGTAGCCGTGCTCGAGCTCGGTGTAGACCATGCGGTAGCCTTGCACGTCGTCCGCGGTCTGCCACTCGCCGTCGCTGCCCGCGCCGGTGTAGCCCAGGGAGCCGGTGGCGTTGCCGTCCGCGTCGTACGAATAGACGTAGTGCGCGCTGATGGTGTCGGCGGCCGATCGGTTCACCGTGTGGTCGCTGGGGTTGGCCCAGGTCCGGAAGCGTACCGTGGTCGCAGGCAGGTCGCCGGCCTCGGTCGAGACGCCCGAGATCGAGAAGCGATAGCTCAGGCCCGCGGTGAGCGGAACCGTGGGCTTGAAGACGACCTGCTTGCCGGACACCGAGAGGGTACCGGCGACGACCGTGCCCTCGCTCGGCAGCTCGGCGAAGCCGTGGTCCCACACCAGGCTGGCGGTCGCGTCACCGATCGAGCCGGTGGGAGCGTGGTTGAGCGTGACCGCGATCGCGGTCAGCACGCTGACGCCCCTGGCACCATCGGCGGGCTGCACCGCCACGGTCAGTGTCTGATCGTCAGGCGTACCACCACAGTCGCAGGCACCCAGAGGGAGAAGGAAAAGGGCAATCAGCAGCTGGCGCATGTTCAGACCTCCAAAGGGGTCGGTACTGTAGCGAAACGAATATCTCCCGCAAGCACCGACAGGCGGGCTTTGCTGGCATCGCCAACGGTGGAATCATCTCCGCATGAAGAGCGTCATCATCATCGTCTCCATCCTCCTGCTCATCGGCGGGTTCGTCGGCGTCATGGCCCTGCTCGGGCCCGAGGACAGCGACGCCATCTGGACCGAGTCCTCGGTGCGGGGGACGCTGGTCGCCAGGGGTCAAGCTCTCGGCGACTTCACCTTGCAGCCGACCTTCTGCCGCACCGGCAGCGGCGGCACCTCGGGCTTTGGCGGAGCCACCCTGTACGTCAACAGCCCCGGCGTGGGCATGGACCTGAACCAGGGGGCGATCGAGGTTCGCTACCTCGACGACGAACACCATCGTGTCACCGTCACCATTCCCGGCAGCTGCACGCTGAACAGCTCGCCCCGGGCCTACCATCGTTCATCGAACTGCCGATCCGTCGTCATCGACGAACGGGACTGCCAGCGCCACGACGTCAAGGTCCACAACACGGGCCGTCGCGTCTCCAAGAACCGCGCGAGCTACGCATATGCCGGACACGCCGCGTTGTCCTGTCGGTTGGCCGGCAGTGGGACCGTCCAGGCCGACCTGGTGTTTGACAACTGTGACTAGCACAGCGCTAGCGAAAGTGCTGGGGCAGCAAGGCGGGAGATAAAGCCTTGTTCCTGTAATCGGGTGGCGCGACTTTTGGGGGCGCACCCTTTCGCGGGCAACTTCTCGCGGGTCAAGCTGTCAATCGAACCAAACGCTTGCCCAGGTTCTCCCCGGCAAACAGGCCGAGGAAGGCCTTGGGTAGGTTCTCAAAGCCACCCACCACGTCCTCGCGGTACCTGAGCTGTCCGGCTTTGATCCATTCGACCAGCTGCGCAATCGCGCCGGGGTACTCGTCGGGCCATTCGCCGACCAGGAAGAATCGGCTGGCGGGCTTGTTGGGTGCAGCGTCCAGCACCGCCTGCGGGTAGACCGGCGTGCTCGAATTGTACTGCGAGATGAAGCCGCAGATGGGTACACGTGCGCCGGGTCTGAGCAGTCCCGCCACCGCCTCGACCAGCGCGCCACCCACGTTTTCGAAATACACGTCGATGCCGTCGGGACAGGACAGCACAAGGGCTGCGCGCAGATCCGTCTCGGCCTTGTAGTCGATGCAATCGTCAAAGCCGAGCTCGTCGATCACGAAGCGGCACTTGCGCTCGCCGCCCGCGACGCCGACCACCCGGGCGCCGCGCATTTTTGCGATCTGTCCCGCGATCGAGCCCACCGCGCCGGCTGCTGCAGAAATGACAACAGTCTCTCCCCTGGAGGGTTCGCCCAGCTTGTTGATGCCAAAAAAAGCCGTGGCACCCGGCATGCCGCACGCCCCCAGTGCCGTCGACACCGGCGGCGCCCCGGGACCGTGGGCCACCCTGGTCACGGCGAAGGGGCCGGCTCCCGAGGTGTCGAGCACCGAGTATTCCTGCCAGCCACCATAGCCAACCACGACGTCACCCGCGGCCACGGCTGGCGCGCGCGACTCGACCACCTCGCCCACGGTGCCGCCGACCATGGTGGCGCCGATGGCGACCGGTGGGGCGTACGAGGGAGCCTCGCTCATGCGCCCGCGCATGTAGGGGTCGACGGACCAGTACATGTTCTTGACCAGCACCTGGCCCGGGCCAGGTTTACCCAGCTCGTTTTCTTCGAGGCGGAAGTCGTCCGCCGTGGGCAGGCCCCGTGGGCGGGAGGCCAGGATGAAGCGACGATTGCGAGGAGAGGACATGGCGTGCTCCTGAGTGGCGTAGGGCTGGTGAGGACATATACCGCCGGGGAGCAGGGAGCGCTGGACAGGCATCTGGCTAGAGCCTTCCCGAGAGAGGTGTCGGCTCTGTCCCCGTCACTCCCTCGAGGTCGCTGCGCTGGCTATCGCGGGTCGCGTCACCTGCGGCGAAACACGACCTTGGCCGGTGAGCTGGCACCGTGCAGCTCCTTGCCATCAGCGGTCACCCGCCACTCGGCGTGCCAGGCGGCGCCGTCGGTGACCTGCAGCGTGGTGCCCTCTTTCGTTTCTGCTGCGACCTTGTACGTGTAGCGGTCACCCATCGCGTTCACGATCTCCCCCTTGGGGCGGATGGTCACCCATGCGCTCCCAGACGGATCGACAAAGGTGCCGAGGTAGGACGGTCCGCAGGCTGCAAGTATGAGGACCAGTCCGACGAGAAACGAGATCCGCAGCACGTGTCGCATTTTTCCTCCTCGGATCGTGTCTTGCCAAAGCGTGTTGATTCTACGTGGCCGTGGTACCCGGCGAAACATGTCCCGGGTCCGCTCCGCAGCAGGGTTCATGGTGCTCGGTCCACCAGCGCAGTGCGCGAAAGATCACCTCCGGCTTTGCCCCCGCCGTGTGCGACGCGGCTGGGACGATCTGATCGAGGCGCATTACAACGACGAGGGACGGCACGCCATGGAGCGCGTGCGCGAGGTGATGGAGCCGCTGGGCGCCAGGTTCGCCTTCATCGAGGACAACAAGCCCTTTGGCGCGCCGGTGTGCCTGATCGCGCGCGGTCCCGAGGGCGAGCTGTTTGGTTTTCGCGCCACCGTGGTCGGGGCTGGGCAGCGGATGCTGAAGCGAATGGGATCCGGCGCCGGCGACTGGCGGCGGCCGGGACACCCCTCGCTCAGCGACGGGGTCCCATCAGCAGCAAGGGTGTGCTGATCCTGTGCTTGAGAGTCCGCGAGACACTCCCGAACAGCAGATCCCCCAAAAAGGAGTGACCATGGGTGGCCATGGCAACGAGGTCATACTCGCCGTCCTCGATCTCCTTGACGATCTCCCCGTCCGGTTCACCACTCCGGATCACGATGCGCGTGGCGATGCCCTTGGCCTGTAGCACGGACCTGTGGGCGCTCAGCGTCTGCTCGGCCTGCTCCCGCAGCACGCGATCCTGATCCAGCGTGTGCGAGTGGACCACGTGCAGCAGGGTGACCTGGGCCTCATTCTGGATCGCCAGGGCCTGCACGTGCTCGACGATGACATCGTCCACAGTTGAGCAGTCGATGGCGACCAGGATGCTCCGGTACACCTGCATGTCAGCCCTCCCCCAGGATAGTCGAGTACAGCAAATACATGTTCAGCACGATGACGACGGCGGAGATGGCGACCGCGGCGGTCAGTTCGCCCGGACCGCTACGGAACTCGCCCATGACCTTGCGATCCCGGCACAGGATGAGCAACGGGATGAGCGTGAAGGGGAGCTGTATGCTCAGCACCACCTGGCTGAAGATGAGGATGCGGTAGGTATCCATGGCAAGCAGCACGATCAGCACCGACGGGATCGCCGTCACGAACACCGATATCCGGTAGAGCAGCGACCGCGGGTCTTCTGGTTTTCCCAGAAAGCCGGTGATCACGTTGACCTCGGCCATGGACGAGGTCACCGAGGAACCGACCCCCGCAAACACCAGCGCCACCGCGAACAGGAAGCCGGCAAAGGCACCGGCGAGGGGCTTCAGGGTCTCTGACGCCTGTTCGATGCTATCGACCGTGACCTGGTGGCGAGCAAACACGGCGGCCGCCACGATGATCATCGCCGAGTTGACGAGCCAGCCCATGAGCATGGCCACCGAGGTATCAATCTTCTCGAAGCGCAGCAGGGCCTTGCGTTCACTCGTCGACGTGCCCCACTTTCGGCTGTGAATGACGTTGGAGTGCAGGAAGATGTTGTGCGGCATCACCACGGCCCCGAGGATGGCCATGGCGACGTAGATGCTGGTCCTGTCGATGGTGGGGACAACCACCGCCGGCGCCACCTGCGCCCAATCGGGTTGGACGAGCACGATCTCGATCAGGTAGCACAGGCCGATGATGGCCAGAAAGCCCATGATGATGGTCTCGATGCGGTGGTAGCGCTGGCTGACCAGCAAGAACACCTCGATACCAATGGTGAGCAGGGCGCCTGCCCACAGAGGGAGCCCGAACAGGAGCTTGAAGCCGATCGCACCTCCAACCAGCTCGGCCACGTCGGTCGCGACGCAGGCTAGGACGATCGTCACTCCAAGAAAGTTCGACACCGGTCGCGAGAAGTGCTCCCGGATGTTGACGGCGAGCGACTTGCCTGTGGCGATGCCAAGCCTGGCCGCCATGTTCTGGATCACGATCAGCATGATGGTGCTCAGCGTGATCACCCACAGCAGGTCGTAGCCAAAGCGGGAGCCGCCCTCGATGTTGGTGGCCCAGTTGCCCGGGTCGATGAACCCGACGGTGACGATGAAGCCGGGTCCCAGAAAACGGAACAGGGTCTTCAGCGGAAGACTGGCCTTGGCGGTCTGCTCTTGTGTCATCTCGACAACCTGATCCCGAACAGTGAAACCGACCTGTAACGGTGACCCTGTGCTGTGGCAAGTTCATCACAGGGCTGACACCGTGGCGAGTTGGAGCTCACCGATATGACAAGAAGATGGCGCGTTCGGCCAGCATAAGACTGGACAGCAAGGGCAAGGGACAGAGCCGACGAGAAGGTCAGGGTGTGGGAAAAGCGGCCAGTGTTTCTTTCCCGGCGGATGATCGTGCACGGCCTGCCCAGGAGCACCGAGTTCCAGGGTGGTGGGCAGCCAGACCGACACTCGTCAATCGTCGATGCAGCGAACGGACACAGCTCCAACAGCGACCGCCTAGCGTTATTACCATGCTCGAAGGGCAAGGATTGCTATCCGCCTTTCCCAATCCCACGGATGGTTCTTTGGGGCCTTCAGGCGGATTGTGAATGTCAACTGTCCTTCTCCGGAGCATGCCATGGCCGCAAAGATGGAACAGAGGATCTCAGCAAGTCGCGAAGAGCTCGTCGAGACCATCTTGCGCGCCCTGCAATCGTCGAGCGCTCGGCACTACCGCGGAACGGAGCTTCCGGTGCTGGCCGAGCGCGTTGAGCGGCTGGTTGATACCTTCATCGAATCGCTGCACAAGGATCCGGCGCGGTTTGTGACCTACGTTCGGGCGCTGGCCGGGGAGCGACTCGCCGAGGGGTTCCCACTCAGGGAGGTGCAACTCGCCCTGAACCTCCTGGGGGAGGCTGCCTGGAAGGTGGGGGCCGCGGGGACGGAACTCAAGCAGGTGGTCAGCGACCTTGGCGCTACAACCGGCATTATCGGCTGTGCCAAGGACCAGCTCGCCCTGATCTACCTCGAGCAGAAAGAGGAGGCTCAGGCCTCCGTGGTGCGCCTCCAGGGCAAGCTCAGGGAGCTCTTCGGCGGCACGGACGCTCACGAGTTGCCGGACGACTGAAACCGTGGGGGTTTGCACAACGCAAGGTGGATGGTGCGATGAACTCATTTGGCCACAAGATCGATGCGCTCACCGGCGAGGAGTACTACGAGGTGTACCTGCGCGGGCAGGCCATCCTGGAGCACCCCCTGCTTAACAAAGGGGCCGCCTTTTCCCTGGAGGAGCGGGTGTCCCTCGGACTGCGTGGTCTGCTCCGTTCGACGATCAACACCATGGAGAACCAGGTCGCGCGCTCGATGGAGAACTACCGGCAGAAAACCACCAGCCTGGAGCGCTACATCTACCTCCAGTCGCTTCAGGACCGTAACGAGACGCTCTTCTACCGGCTGCTCTGCGACAACCTCCTGGAGATGATCCCCATCGTCTACACCCCGGTGGTCGGCGAGGCGTGTATCGCCATGAGCCACATCATGCGGCGCTATCGGGGGGTCTACATCGACCCCGACAACATCCAGAACGTGGACGAGATCTTCGACAGTCTCGGACGGCGTGACCTCTCCCTCATCGTGGTGACCGACGGGGAGCGCATCCTGGGGCTAGGCGACCTCGGCTCGGACGGCATGGGAATCCCTGTGGGGAAGGTCAACCTCTACGTGGCGGCCGGGGGGATGCATCCCGCCTGCTGCTTGCCGGTCTGCCTCGACGTGGGGACCAACAACCAGCGCCTGCTCGCGGATCCCATGTATCTGGGCTACCGCAAGCCGCGCATCCGCGGGGCGGAGTACGACGCCCTCGTCGAACGCTTCGTCCTGGGGGTCCGTCGCTGCTTCCCCAGCGCACTGCTGCAGTGGGAGGATTTCAGCAAGCACACGGCGTTCAAGCTTCTCGAGCGATATCGGGAGCGGATCCCTTCCTTCGACGACGACATCCAGGGCACCGGCGCCGCGACCCTCGCTGCGCTGATGACCGCCATGCGGATTCGCGACAGCAGCTTCTCTCGCGAACGCTTCGTCGTCGTGGGCATGGGGCAGGCGGGTGTGGGCATCGCGCGAAACATCCAGGCCGCCCTTGCACAGGAGGGCTTGAGTGCGAATGAGATCCGGCAGTGCATCTGGGCAGTGGACGCGCCGGGGCTGTTGTTCGAGGACACTCCCGGCCTCGATGAACCCCAGCTCCCCTTCGTCCAGCCCCGTGCGGCGGTGGCAGAATGGCGACTCTCGAGACCCGACAGCGTCGGTCTCCTCGACGTCATCAGGGGAGCGCGAGCGACGGTCCTCATCGGCGTCACGGGTCAGGCCGGGCTCTTCGACGCCACCATCTGCCAGGAGCTCGCCCGGAACTGCGAGCGGCCGGTGATCATGGCGCTGTCCAACCCCACGGCGAACGCCGAGTGCACGCCCGAGGAGGTCTTGCGGGCCACCGGCGGTCGTGCCCTGATGGCCGCGGGCAGCCCCTTCGAGCCGATCACCGTCGGCGGCATGACGCTCCGCCCCTCACAGTGCAACAACATCTACATCTTCCCCGGCGTCGGGCTCGGCGTCCTGGTGAGCAAGGCACTGCGGGTTACAGATCGCATGTTCCTCGCAGCCAGCCGCGCCCTGAGCACCATGGTGGACAGCGAGCAGATCCGCCACGGTGCCCTGCTGCCCCCCATGAGCGATATCCGCAGGGCGTCCTTCGAGGTCGCCAAGGCTGTGGCCATCGAGGCCCGCGACACAGGGTTGGGCCGCCTGCTCGAGGACGCGGAAATCGAAGCGTTGATTGCCAGAGCCCAGTGGGATCCGCATTACTACGCCTACCGGCCTGGCAAGGCCTCGTAGATCTCTCCACCCCGGCCGGCCTGTGACTGCGGTGCTTCGTGCTTGTGCAAGTGCCTGCGCCGACTGGCGCGGTGTCCCAGTCCCGCCCAAGTAAACCCAATTACATCCCACAGTGGGGTGGACAGAGCCGACAAGAGAGTGCGTGTGGCCTTGCCTTGCTGGCCTCAAGGGCTCAGAGCGAAAGCTTGGTTGTAAAGCTGGGCGTTTGAAAAAACTGGGGTTGGCCGGGCAGCCTACAAGCAGGGCGGTGGGGTTTTTTCCTGAATGGTGGTGTGGCTGGGGCAAGTGGGAGGTGATCCAAGGGGCGGTTTCTGCGCTCCGCGCCTTTCGACGTCATCTTTGTCGGTGGTGAGTTCAAGAAATCCGGGCGTTCAGTTCAGGAAGGCGGCCTGCCGCTACTGGCAGGTGCCATTCACGCACGCAGTGATGTTTCCAGAGGTGTCAACACATTCAAAACGCTTTTGATTGCCGATGTAACCCCCAATTCTCGCACCACCAGCGGCCACCGGTAATAGTGGTTGAACTCACGCACTCCGGGACAAACATCGCATTTCTCCTTGGTCATGAGGGGCGTTTGAGTGAACTGGATCAAGACCAGCAATTCCCCTACAACGCCTCTTCATGCTGCATGACCATTCTTATCGCTCTTGGAAGAAGAAGAAAAGTAGCAAAGTTCAACTCACACCCACCCAGGTAGTAATCGAGAGCCATCTCTTCTTCCGCAATGCCATCGAGTGTTCCGACTATCATTGCGTAATTATCCGCGAGCAAACTTTTAGGAAATACAGCCGTGTCGGTTTTTCCCGTCTCGTAGAGAAAGTTTATCCTGTATTTCTCTTCATACTTGTGTGCTTCTTCCCTCGTGCAGAATTCCTGGTTACAGATGGCAACAATATTGATATGTCGGCGACTTGAAGATATCCTTTCGAGTACCTCGAAGTGCTCGATGCATGGCTCACAAAATGGAGCCCAGTAGTTCAGGTAAAACAAAGACACATCCGAATTTTGGTTGATGTAGCTCACGACATCACCAGACTCAAGCCGGAGTTCCTTGGAACGCTGTACTGAGTAGAATAATCCTGCTGTTCCTAGGATGTAGGAGCCCAGAAAACAAAGGAGTGTAATCCTGATAACTGCCTTCATGATAGTTTGACACCTAAATCTGGCGAGCCTGGGCTTCTACTCTGGGTTTACTCGTCATCCTGTTATCACATTCCTACGTGCAATCCGCTGAGGGCCGTCGCGATTCCTGCTTCGAGTCGCCAGGCTTGCGGCTCATCCTACCAGGCGGTGCCCCTCGTCTCCCCAAACCTATGGACGTGTTCCTTGCGCCGCCCCAGTTGGCCGCGATGCTACACCTGGCTCGGCACGAGGTTTTCGGGCGGCCCTGTAACGAGGTCTTGATGAACGAACCATGGCGAGAAATCATCGAGGTTTAACAGTTGCAGGTTGCTTGGCTGCTGGCCTGCTGGGCAACCTCGTCGAGTTTCTTGAGTAGCGGTCAAGTTCGAGCCAAATGAAACATGCCAAAATATCGTTCTTCATCGGACCAGTAGCTCTGCAACAATGCCCAGGGAAGCGTCGCTATTTTTTATACAATTATCACATGTAATCTTCTGAGCTAAGTTTTTCAATTACCCTGTTATGGGACTGAACAAGTCCGACAAATATTGTAACCAAACAGAGTATACTCAATGCAATTGAATAGATTAGCCATCGCATCGAGCGATCTTCTTTGCTTCTGTACTTAATTACATTTGTGTACGATATTGTTGGCAATAACGATATCGCCAAAACAAATACCCGGCTCAAGACGAGTCTTGTGATCCAATTAAATTCTCCCCTGTACTCGATATGTAGATTCTGTAAATTCCCCATTATAAAGAATGGGTAGATCACCGTATGAGTCACAAACAGGCAGATGAAAATGATATTTAGAATATAGAATGATCTATCTCTCATCTCTATTTGCCCGCACCTAGCTCGGATCGATCATGAACAGAAAAGGCGGGCCATCACTTCGTCAGTGATTATCGTTGTTTTGCCGAACATCGATAGGGAAGCCTGAGCTGGTCCCCGGATCCTGGACAGCCTGCTAAGGTGGACCCCGCCGGCGCATCCGCGATCTGCTAACGCCACTCACGCTTCCACCCCCACGTAATCACAGAAAGATTCGTTGGTAATCCAGTGACGTGTCGGCGGCCTTTTCAGCTCTGGGTCGAGGGTCATGGCGACGAGATGATGCCACGAGTGGCC
>JBDRCO010000067.1:0-13456 GCA_043821645.1 Pseudomonadota bacterium
CGACGATGCGCATGCGATCGCGCTTGCCGAACACCTTCTTCAGTGCGCTCGGCTTGTTGCTGACCTTTCCCTCGCGCTGGATCTCGCGCTTCTCGTCGACGATACAGAAGTGACTCGACCTCTTGCCCATGTCCAGTCCACTAGAGTTCACGGTCGGCTCCTTTCCGCTGTGCCTCGAGCACGCTGCTACGGGTCGTTCGCACAACCACGATAGCGTCGGATCGGAGCCGGCCGCTTTACTCCATCAGGCACCTGTTTCGGGGTCCTCGATCGCGTCCTGGGCCTGTCCCCGGATTCGCAGAGCTTCGGGCCTGGCATCGACGGCCCAGGACCATGTGCGACGGGGCTGCCTGGCTCGTTGTGCTCCTCGCGGTGTCTGGGCGAGAAGTCTTGACCCCGGTGTCACGGCGCCGGGTCGAGGTGCAGGCCCGATACGAGGAGCCATCCTGTTTCTGGTCCTGTGACGATGTGTCCCCCCTGCTCCTAGCGCGTGTCTCCCGCTCGCATTCGACGCAGACGCGCTCACAGCTCGTCTCCAGCTCGAGGCAGAACGGGCTCCACGCTGTCGGCGCTCAAGTGCTAGCCTCTGCACGGTACCGGCCCAGTGCATCGGACGGCAAGGGCCAGCACCCCGCACCCGTCCTGAGGAGATCGCATGACCGATCTGAAAAATTTTCAGTACCTGCGCGTACAACTCGACACGAACACCCGCGTTGCCACGCTCTCCATGAACTTCGAGCGCGAGAACCGCCTGAGCCTGGCGTTGATGGCCGAGTTGCACGAGGCACTCGATGCCCTCGAGTCCGACGACGGCGCGGGTGCGCTGGTGTTCACTGGAGGCGATCCCAAGTTCTTCAGTAACGGGCTGCACCTGGACTGGCTGATGCAAAAGGTGGCTGAGCCCACCGCGGTGGTGGACTACCTGCAGCGCATCAACAACCTGTTCCATCGTGTCACCCTGTATCCCAAGCCCACGGTGGCGGCGCTCAACGGCCACACCTTTGCGGCTGGTGCCTTTCTGGCAGCCCACATGGACTTCCGCTTGATGCGGGAGGACCGCGGATGGGTCTGCCTGCCCGAGGTGGACATCAACATCCCGCTGCTGCCCGGCATGATCGCCATTTGCCAGGCCATCTTGCCGCCCCAGGGCTTCAGGCAGCTGTATTACACGGGCAAGCGCTTCACCGCGCCCGAGGCCAAGATACTGGGATATGTCGATCAGGTCTGCGCTGAGGCCGATCTCTTACCCACAGCCCGCTCCATGGCCGCGCTGCTGGCGCAGAAGCGCACCCGGACTTACGCCGAGATGAAGCGGCGCATCCGGGGTGAAGTGGCACGCATCCTGGTTGAGGAAGACCCGCAGCACTTTGCCAGCACCCTCAGCCTAGCCATGGGTTAGCCCCAATTCAGGTTTGATTGTGCACGTCGCCACTGCCAACCCGGCGCAACCCAACTGTTGTTCAAGCACTAGCAGCCCTCTACAGGTGCTCCAACAGCTGGCTGATGAAGAAAAGCGGCCGGCTCCGATCTGGCGCTGTCGTGGTTGTAGGAACAGCCCGCGGCAGCGTGCTCGAGGCACAGCGGAGAGGAGCCAACCGAGAACTCTTGTGGACTGGACCGGGGAAAAAGGTCGAGTCACACCGGTATCGCGTACGAGAAGAGCGAGATCCAGCGCGAGGGAACTGTCAGCAACAATCCCGACGCGGTGACGAAGGTCTTTGGCTGGCTCGATCGCATGTGCAATCTCGTCGAGGCCAGCACCAGTTCGTTTTGGATGGCAGACCAGCTTGAGGCACTGGGGCACGAGCCCTTCGTGGAGGACCCACAGCGATAGCCCAGGCGAGGTCAGGCAGTGCTGGACCTGGCAGGCCGCATTATCGATGTCAGCTGTTTTTTTTGGGGGGCTGGCTTGGCCTTCAAGACCGCGCTGGCGAAAAGCCGCGGACCTTGTCATTCACCACGTCGGGGGTGGAGGGCTGACAGCGAATGAGCAGGCGGGACAACGGACAACACAGATGCAGGCAGTGTGCGATGCACTTGAGTCTGTGTATCTGTGCCGAGGTGCCAAGTCTCACCACGGCGAGCAAGCTCTGTCTGGTGATGCATCGAGATGAACTTCTCAAGACGACCAACACCGGGCGATTGGCCGCGCGCTGCCTGCAGGGAAGCGAGATCCTCGTCCACGGTCGTGTCGGTGAGCGCGTCGCAGCACCGGCGCAGATCGGCGGTCGGAGCCTGCGCGAATTGCTGCTTTTCCCCTGTGCTCAGGCCGAACCCCTTGGGCCCCAGCATGCGGAGAGTGGACCGGTGCGCCTGGTTGTGCCCGATGGTACCTGGCGCCAAGCGACCAAGATGACGCGGCGCCTCGAGTGGATGGCCGCCCTTCCTCGTGTGACATTGGCCGCAGGCGCGTTGACGCGCTATCGGTTGCGCTCGGAACCAAAGGAGGGGGGGCTTTCCACGATCGAAGCCATCGCTCGCGCTTTTGCGGTGCTGGAGGGCACCTGGGTCGAAGAGAAGCTGCAGGATGTCTTTAGAAAAATGACCGACCGCACGCTCTACAGTCGAGGGCTCTTGGCCAGGCAGCATGTCTTTGGCGGTGTGCCCAGCGACGCGCAGAGCCAGGACCCGAATCGCGTGAGTGTTCGAGGCGGCTGGGGCTGCCGAGACGACAGGTCAGGGACGTCGCTGTAGGTCGCCTACTGAGGGGCACTCCAAGGAGGTGCCCGAAACTTGGGCACCTTCCGCGGGATCGAGATCCTTGGTGGGCCCTAGGTGAGTGGTATTGCTGGACAGGTATTTGGCTGGCACCTACTCGGGGCACCTCCGAGAGGGGTATTGGGACCGTCTCAAGGCGCCCTGAGCCTCTCCAGCAGCAGCTCCAGATCCGCGGCGGAGCCTGGGCTGAGGATGAAGCTCCGCTTGCCGACCGAACTCTCGACCATCACCTGGGTCGTGCCCAGCGCCCGATCGGCGACATGGTACGCGGTGGCCGCCTCCAGGGCATGCACCAGACTCCACAGCTCGCGGACCTGCACGACAGACAAGGTGCCCGCAGCCGGCTCACCTCCCGAGTAGCTGCCACTGGAGCTCGTCTCCGGCGTCACCGGCGCGTACCGCCAGCGCGCGGCCGAGGCGCCGACGTCCATCGTTGCCGTCGTGGTGTTGCCACTGCCGTCGCTGACGTGCACCGTCCACGGACCCGTCTCCGGCCCGGCGTCGACGAGTGACCACGTCGCGTCGTCCAGCCACCACTCGGGCATGCTGTCCATGGCAACCCCTTGCGACCAGGCGCCGTCGGCGTCCTGGCTGGCGCGAGGCACACGAGCCGCCTGCACCAGCCGCCCTTCGACGCGGACCACACGCCCCTCGACGCCGGTCGGCCACGAGGAGAAACCCGAGATGTGGATCACGCGGCCGTCCTCGGCCAAGAGGACCGCGCTCGCCTTGCTGTTGCGAGCGACGCCGTCAATTGCCTCGGTCACCGGCTGTGTGGGCTGCATCGTGTTCACCTCCCTCGCAACTCCGTGGGTGGAACCGGCGCAGGCGACGAGGAACAGGAGGGCGAATAGTATGGCCTTCATCGGATCTCCTGCGGTGTGGAGGAACCATAGACGGGATCCCCCTTTGCGCCCATTCCCACGTCACGCTCTTCGCAGACGACTCGGAGAGGGGGCTCCGGTTCAGCTCAGGTGATGTACCGGGAGGTGAGAGATGGATTTCTACCGGTCAAACAAAATGTGCGTGCAGCACGACGCCTAGCTGCAAGGAAACGAAGCCCCATTACTGGAAATCGACCGTCAAGTGCGGATCGATGTACAGGTCGTACAGACTGCCGGGAAGGTGCTGCAGGGAAGGTGCCAGCCACCTGTGCCGGGGCCACCTGTGCCGGGGCAGTCATGGCTCTGGTGCCGGCGGCGGACGACGTCAAGCTGAAAGCCACCACGCAGAGG
Organism: Pseudomonadota bacterium; assembly: GCA_043821645.1. Taxonomy (GTDB): domain Bacteria; phylum Myxococcota; class JACRCW01; order JAFGSX01; family JAFGSX01; genus JBDRCO01. Next base: position 3,954 of record JBDRCO010000067.1, read on the forward strand.
AGCTACGACTGCAGCGTCCGCAACCTGGCGCGCACGTACTACCAGGTGTGGCGGGCCATCTCGGCCGAGCCGGGCTGGATCGATGCCGAGGTGCCGTATTACCTGGGCGCAGCCGACCGCGGCACGGTGGACGCGCTTGGCCCGGACCTCGACCTGTACCACGACGTGCTGGGCACATCGGCGCAGAACTCGGGAGGCCACGACCCCTACCACGTGCGCTCGGCCACCATGTGGTGGCTGCGCCGCTCCCATGACAAGACAGCGACCATATGGCTCGAGGGACTCGAGCGCCTGCTGCGCACCTACGACGCCAGGTGGCTCGGCACCGAGCAGTCCAAACCGCCGCACAAGCCACCCCGGCGCCAGCACTCGGCAGAACCAGAGTACCGGTGAGACCGCCCCAGGGTACGTGCCAGCCAAATACCTATCCAGTAGTACCAGGTCGTTACGGAAGGCTCTGTCCCCTGCCTGATAGGGAAGGCTCTGTACCCTGCTCTACCTGCTCGATAACACAGCATAAGTTCGCGCCGAGGTCGTCGGCGGGAGGCGGTAACCCCCCAATCAGGTGCCAGCCAAATACCTATTCAGTAATACTAAGTATTTACAGAAGGCTCTGCCGCAAGTTACCGCAATAACTAGTAAATTTATTCGACCACGGCATGCCCGTACGGGCTGTGCACTGGTTGTTCATACTATTTGTATGTGTTACGAACTCTCATCGAAAATTGAGCAGCTACTCGTTTGATGGAGCGCTGGGCGAAGCCTTGCGGATTGCGCAACGCTCCTCCGAAAGGTTCTTGCCCATGAAACCTCGCATTTACCTCTCGGCCTTCATCCTCACTCCGTTTCTACTCCTGGGATTCGGAGGCTGCTCCTGCGGTGGACCGACCGAGGAAGACGGCGGCAGCTCCTCCAAGTCCGACTCAGGACCGGACGACGACGCAACCACCGCCACGGACGCCAGCCCTCAACTGGACTCGGCCACGGACCCGGACTCGGCCACGGGCCCGGACTCGGCCACGGGCCCGGACACGGCCACGGGCCCGGACACGGCATCGAACCCGGACGCGGCCATCGACGAGGACGGCAGCACCTCGCCCGATGCCGCCCCGACCTGTCTCGCCACCTGCGTGGTCTACGTGGACAACAGCGTGGCCACCCCTGGCGACGGCCTCACCCCGGCCACGGCGCTGCACGATGTCCAGACCGGCATCGACGCGGCCATTGCCCTGGCCCCCGATCCCTGTACCTGCGAGGTGCGGGTGGCCATGGGCACCTACAACGTCCTGGTCAACGACGCCGAGGACACCATCCTGCTGGCACCGCGGGTGCAGCTCAACGGCGGGTTTGACAACGGCTTTGCCGGTGCAGCGGATCCAAACCAGTTCGAGACCATCCTGGATGGCCGCTCCTTTGGCGCCGGCTCCGATGATGCCGGGTTCGAGGACGTCGGGTCCGAGGACGGTGGCACGGAGGCCACCAGAGTGTTCCACGTCGTCACCGGCGCCGAAAACGCGGGCATCGACGGCTTCACCATCACCGGTGGCAGCGCGGTCGACGACGCCGACCCGCAAAACCCCAACAACTACGGCGGTGGCATGTACAGCGCGGGCGTCTCACCCAGCATCACCCGCTGCACCTTTGTCGGCAATACCGCCGTGTGGGGCGGCGGCATGTACAACGGAGCCAATGTCTCGGAGGTCACCCACTGCGCCTTTTACGACAACGCCGCGACCGAGGGCGGTGGCGGCGTGGCCAACCGCGGCTCGCAGGCGGTCTTCACCGACTGCGCGTTCGAGGGCAACACGGCCGTTTCTGGCGGCGCCGTGTTCAACGGGGCGTCGAGCGCACCCGAGTTCGGGCAGACCGGCGCGGACCTGGGCCTCATCCGGCTCAACAGCGCCGAGTACGGCGGCGGCATGCACAACGAGGCCGGCGCCTTCCCCACCATCACCGACGTCAGGTTCGTGAGCAACACCGCGTCCCACTCGGGCGGCGGCATGCACAACGTGGAGGACGCCAGCCCGATCCTGACCGGCGTGGTCTTCGCCAGCAACACGGCCACCCACTCCGGCGGCGGCATGTACAACAACGCCGCGGCCCCGGTGATGAGCGCCACCCTGTTCAGCGCCAACTCGGCGGAGAACGGCGGGGGCCTCTACAACGACTCCGTGGCCGACCTGGTGCTGAGTGCGGTGGTCGTGGCCAACAACACCACCACGAGCCACGGCGCAGGTCTGTTCAACACGGGCACCACGCTCGAGCTGTTCGAGTGCGATGTCGACGCCAACGTGGCCATGGGCAACGGTGGCGGCGTCTACAACGTGAGCGGCACCGCGATCATCGTCACCAGCGGGACGGTGCAGCACAACGCGGCGGTCAACGGCGGAGGCGTGCTCATCGGCGGGGGCACCTCCATGACCAGCGCCAGCGCCACCTACAGCCACAACACCAGCACAAATCAAACCCCCGCCGTCGACGGCGGGGGCGGCGCCATCCGCAACCACGGCACCCTCACCATGTACGGAGACCTGATCGCCGACAACAGGGCCTACATGCTCGGAGCCGGTGTGTACAACGGGGACGCGACCGCCACCCTCACCGATGTCAGGTTTGTCGACAACAGCGCACACGATGGCGTCACCGGACATGGAGGTTACGGCGGCGGCATGTACAACAAGAAGGGCCACGTCACCGTCACCAACAGCCTGTTCCACAGCAATCAGTCCGATCTCCAGGGAGGCGCCATCAGGAGCTCGTACGACCGGACCGAGCCAGAGGTGGTGACGCTGGTCGTCGAGGACTGCATCTTCACGGACAACGAATCCAACCGCGGTGGAGCGATCGCGACGGATACCAGCACTCCCACGATCCGCGATTCGATATTCAACGGCAATCTGGGCTACGCCGGCGGCGGCGCCCTGTTCATCGCCGGGTTTGACTACTCGACCTTTGAGAACTGCATGTTCGTCAACAATTTTGCCCCGGAAGGAGGAGCGGTCCAGCTCTGGAGCGGCTACTACAACCCGACCTTTGTCAACTGCACCTTCTACTCCAACGAGGGCACGAGCGCCGGCGGGGTCTTCCACTACGTGGTCGAGAACCCTGTGTATCATCCCTACTCGGACCTCACCGTGATCAACTCCATCCTCTGGGGTAACAGGTCTCCCTCGTCGGACGTGATGAGGAGGCAGATCCATAAGGGGAGCACAGAGGTCAGCTCCATCACCTACAGCGATGTGCAGGGAGGGTGCACCACGGCCAACGGCTGCACCACCGACCAGACCGGCAACCGCAATCAGGATCCCCTGCTTTTGCCGGTCGGCAGCGACGGCGTCTATGAGCTGGGGCCGAACTCGCCGTGCCTCAACGTGGGCAACGACGGCGCCATGGACACCCCCACCGATCTGCTCGGCAACCCGCGCAAGAACGGCGTCGTGGACCTGGGCGCGGTCGAGAGGCAGTAAGGAGCATCCATCATGAAGACCAAACACCGGTTTTCGACGCTTTTCCTCGCCCTGCCCCTGCTGGTGGGCGGCTGCCCCGATCCCGACACCGGCGAGGATGGAGGCTCCAAGCCGAAAAACGACGCTGCCACCGGCGCGGATCACACGGGCGTGGATCACACGGGCGCGGATCACACCGGCGAGGATGTGGACATCGAGATCACGGGCTACACCTGCGTCAAGGATCTCGACCTGCTCGCCGAGCACCGGGCCTGCAGCCTCGACGTGCACTGCCCCTGCGGGTCCCACTGCAGCGCGGGTCTGTGCGTGCACGAGTGCCTCGAGCACAGCGACTGCGACGGCTGGTGCGATTTCTTCGGCCGCTGCCGCGGCGCCGCCGACACGATGTCCATCCATCCGGTGACTGGCGAGCTGCGCGGCAGGCTGCAGCTCAAGACCGCCCACCTCACGCTCATGGACGTCTCCGAGGTGCGCGAGGTGGAGCTGAGCGCGGTCCACCAGGCGCTTTCAGACGTCCGCGTGGTGGCCAGCGAGGGGTTGCTGGTCAGGTGCGCGAGTGAGTTCGTCAGGGAGTGTCTCCTGCCCTCGGTCGCGGCCGACGGGCAGAGGGTCACGGTCTCGGTGAAGCCCGAGGCGACCAGCACGAGAGACGAGTGGCATGTGAGCTTCCACCACGACGACCAGGTGGAGAGTGTGCACATTACCAAGATCATGCCACCGAGCGCCCATTTCCCGCAGCCCGGTGTCTACGTAGGCCAGATCTGGTTGAGCAGCGCGGAAGCCCTGCTGCAGGGCAACGACCCCTATGTGCGGGCGCCGCTGGCATCGGGGTTCAGCATGCTCAACCTGCCGCTGCAGCTGAAGGTGTACAGCGACGGCACCGTGGCCTTCACGGATCTCTTCAAGGACACCATCGAGGACCACGCGGGCATCCTCCCTGAGCACCTGGTGTTCACGCTGCGCGCCAACGGCACGTTCGACGCCATCAGCGAGGAGGTGGATCGCTCTCCCCAGGTCTACCTCGGCGGAGCCACCGCGGTCGACGACGAGGCCGCGGTCGAGGTGGTGATCTCGGCGCACGGCGAGATGCGCTCCGTCGACGACGGCGTCTCCGGAACCCTGGGAGTGCGGATGGGCGGCTTCGGCCCGCTGTACGACCCGACCCTGGCCATCGACGAGCGGCTCAAGGTGTCGTGGGGCTTCACGGCAACGCGGACCGGCGACATCCAGGCCGGTGACAACCCGCCCCCGCTGGGCGGCGGCCAGGCGCCGGTCTTCGGTGAGTACGCGGACCGCGTCGACCACGCGGCGCCGTGGGAGGCCGAGATCGAGAACTCCGGGGCCGGCAACCTGGGCGGCGCGGACCAGGCTGAGGCAGTGCAGCGCTGGCTCTGTTACAGCCACCCCTCTGACTTCACGTCGGTATCGCTATCCATCAACACCGCTGACCTGACCGCGATGCAAGACCTCAAGTGCGACGATGTGGACCTCAGGCCCACGGTCTTCCCCCTGTTTACCAACCTGGATCGCACTGTGTCCCTGACGACCCAGCAGGCCCTGGGGGGGTGCATGGAGGAGCTCGCCTTCGTGGCCAGCGATCCACCCAGCACGATGCAGACCGGGGCAGCCCTGCTCGACGCCATGTCCGGCTGTGGAGAGACCAACGGCTGCAACGACGCGAACGAGATGCCCACCTGCATCGACGGGCCGCTGGCGCTGTACAGCGCGGTCCTGGGCATGGAATCCATCGCACCCCGCGCCGATCGGCTCTACTGGACGGTCGCGTCCGATCTCGGCGCCAAGCTGGGGCTCAGGGCCCTGCAGCAGTGGATCCAGACCCACACCTTTGTAGTCCGCGAAACGGCGCAGGGCGTGGATCGTCTCCTGGGCGGCAACCCCAACGATCTGGAGACCGCCCTCGACACCGGCCTCAACGGCTGGGACCTGATGCTGCACCCCAAGGTGGGGGCGCGCCTGCTGCACGTCCCGCCGGCGCTGCTGGCCGAGCCCGACTACCGCGACGTCGTCACCCTGCCCGAAGCCATGAACCGCGACAACACCCAGCCCGTGGGCCTGCCGGTGGTCATGTTGGACGGCCTCACCGCCCAGCTCGAGGCGGCCTCGCGGCTGATCGTCCAGGCGCGGTACCAGTCCGGGTCCTCGCTGCCCAGCCAGGTGGCGCGCTCCCTGCGCTACGCGTCGATCCTGGCCCCCATCGCCCAGATGCTGCACACCCGGGCCACCGAGCACGGCCAGCTGGCGTGGGAGGAGCTGTGGGTCGCGTCCCAGGACGACTTCGCCGAGGAGCTGGGCCGGGTGATGCGCGAGTGGCGCGCCTACCTGACCGGGGAGAACCCGCTCGGCATCGACGACGAGGACCTGCCCCTGTACCGCGGCCTGATCAATCCCGACGCGGCTGGCATGCGCTTCTCGGCCATCTCCAGCTACCTGATCGAGAACTGGGCCACGGACGCCGTGGCCACAGCCCGCGACGCCAAGACCGCGGCCGACACTGCCTGGACCGCCCTGCTCGAGCGCCAGCTGCAGATGGCGGCCCAGGACCAGGGCGAGGACAGGGCAGAGGCGATCCAGCGCCAGTACGGCGAGAAGATCCTCAACATGTGCGGCAACCCGCTGGGGCTGGTCGACGCCAAGGATGTCTTCGATCCGGGCCGATGGGTGGGTCAGAACTCCCAGAACTGCTTCCTCAACCAGGCCAACCCGAGCTGCGTCTACGACGAGCAGGCCATCGCCGACGCCCTGACCGCCGACGACGTCATGTACCACATGTGCGTGGTGGCCGAGCTGAACAATCGCCTGGGCGACAAAGCCCAGCTCTCCGACGCGGAGCTCAACGCCCAGATCCGTGAGATGCAGGACGTGCTCGGCAACCTCCAGCAGCCGGAATCCGTGGACTGGTGGTTGGGGGTCTTCGACCCCGGGTTGGTGGAGATCGCGATCGACCTGGCCAACCAGATCAGGGACCCCGAGGGCGGCCGCGGAATGACCGACCTGTGGACCCTTGACCGCTTCTCGTACTCTGGGATCGAGGACGAGCGGGCGTTCTTCAATGCCAGGCAGGAGTGCGGCTCGCTGTTGCCCAACGGCGGCTTCGTGACCGACAAGTTGGAGCCGATCGACCACCCCGATTGCTACCAGGGCGCCTTGGGCGAGCTTGTGCTGGCGGCGCGCGCCGCGCGCAAGGACATCGAGGTCGCCTCCAGCGAGATCCAGGACCTCACCGACGCTTACGAGAACGCCGTGCACCAATGCATCATCATCGACGAGGGGATCGAGTTCTCCGAACATGTCTCGGCGCAGCTGGGCGCGATCTCGGGCAAATTGGAAACCTATCTGGGGGGAGTTCAGTTTGCATGCGATGTGAGCAGCGTGACGATGGGAGGTATCTTGTCGGCCGCGAGCACCGCGCTGGCCATGCCGGACAGCGGTTTGGCGTCCGTCTTCGACTTCGTCTCCGGCAAGACCCTGGAGTCCATGTCAAACGCGATGGGGCTCGGGGAAGTCCAGCAACTTCACGCCGACTTCCTGGCCGAGCACCAGCGGGAGATCGCCAACACCCTGTGCTTCAACGACGCCGAGATGCACCTGGTCAGCGCCGACACCCAGACCAAGCGGCTCGAGCGCGCCAAGATCGATCTGGCCCAGGCTGTCCTCAAGCTGCGCAACGGGCAGCAGGAGCTCAGGCGCCTGATCATCGAGGGCCGCAACCGCTCCAAGGCCGAGGCCGGCCGCGCCCGGGCGTCGCTGTTCAACGACATCTGGAGCGACCTGTGGGCCGGCGACCGGGCCACCTTCGAGGGCAAGGTCGAGGACTACCGCGAGGCCATGCGCATCGCCCAGCGCATCATGTACCTGACCGTGCGCGCCGTGGAGTACGAGTGGCAGGTGACCCGGCAGGACAGGGCCGACGTGCTCGCCGCCACCACGCCCGACGACCTGGCCGCGGTGCTGCTGCAGTTGAAGACCGATGTGGGCACCGGCAACATCGGCGGCCAGAGCCCGGAGAACCTGCACGTGGTGCTGCGCCTGCGCGACCACCTGCTGCAGCTGGAGGACCGCTCGGAGTGGCCCGCGGGGCAGCACACCATGTCCGATGTCCAGCGCTTCCAGGCCCTGCTCACCTCGGAGCGGTTTGCCGAGTACGGCGACGACGGGAGTTACGCTGGGCAGCGGATACCATTCTCCCTGGCGCCGCTCGGGATCATCGAGCTGGGCGATCCCGGGTCGATCCCGGTGCTCACCGGCTCGGACTGCGCTGAGCGACTCTGGTCTGTCAACGCCTCCATCCTCGGGGACGAGATCTCCAGCGGTGAGTCGACCTACACCAGGATCGACCTGCGCCACAGCAACACCTTCTATAGCCAGTGGTGTCACCGACCGGCCGCCGACGAGCCGCCCTTCCTGAGCGCCTCGACCCGGCCATCGCGCAACCTGTTCAAGGATCCGATCTGGGGCGGCGGTTACGGCAGCAACAACAACGACGAGAGCGAGTACGTGCGCGCCCGCATCCAGGCCTATTTCAACGTCGCGACCGGCGAGATGGAGCAGGAGAGCTACTCGCAGGGGTCGTCCGAGGAGCTGGCCTGCCGGGCGCTGTACGGCGAATACGCCCTGTTCTTCCCGGCCGAGTACCTGGACATCAACGGCAGCGGCGGCCTGCGCCTGCACAACGTCGAGGACATCCTGCTCAGGTTCGACTACGTCTCCGCGGCCAAGCACTACTGAGCTCGTCGCCGCTGGCGTCAACCGCCGTCGCCCCAGGGTGGGTGCCAGCCAAATACCTATCCAATAACACCAGGTACTTACGGAAGGCTCTGTCCCCTGCTCTACTGCTCTCTCTGCTCTCTCAGTCCTGACTGGCGCTCCAGGCTCCTTCGCCCATGCACCCGGTCGGGAAGGTCGAGTTGCCGCACCAGCTCCCATTGCTGAAGCTGGTGCCGGAGCGCGTGCCTCTCAGGGCCACCTTGAACGCCATGCCCAGGCTGCCGCACTGGAATCCTGCATCCACCGGAGCGCCGTCCTCGGCCGCCCCTGCGTCCTCGCTGGGCACGCTGAAGCACAAGTAGGCCGGGTCAACGATCATCTCGATCTGGCTGGTCAGCGCATCGAAGCTGCCGACGATCTGCCCCTCGAAGGGATAGCCTCCCTGGGCCACACCGCGCATCACTCCGCTCACCCACAGCTTGTCGCCGGCACAGCCGATCTCGAAGATCATGGCGCCGGAACTCGTCATGTCGAAGGGTCCGGTGAAGATCGTGTCGCCGAACACCCGGCCCTGCCAGTAACCCGAGAAGCTGCCCGTGAGGTCCGCCAACTCGTCGGGACAGGTCGCACCACCCGCGTCCTCATCGACGGTGTGGGGTGGGATGTCGGGGTAGGTGCAGACGAAGCCGGCGTCACCGGCGTCATCCAGCGCATCGCCGGCACTGGCATCGGCAACCAGGCTGTCGGGGCTGACACTGCGATCGCCGATGACGCGATCGCTCACAGCCCCGTCGCGGATCTCCGCGCCATCGGGCGAGGTCGGCTCGAGACCGCACTGGCAGCTCGCGCCAGCAGCGAGCAGACCGACCAGACAGATATTCACCAGAGCACGCGGCACGGCCATCCCGATATTATGTCCATCCCTGGCCGGGGCGGAAACAGAGAAAGAGAAGGCTCTGTCCCCTCCTCTTTTCAGGGGGAAGCGCGAGCAGGCGTTCGAGCCCATGCACGTCAAGGCGTGACGACGGAGATTGCAGGTCACCGCGGAGCCCAAGGTGAGCCGTCGGAGGTCATCAAGAGGGTGGAGTGCGGCAGGTGCCATGGCGGGGCAACCGTGCCGATTGGGTGATGGCACCCACCCTTCGAATACCATTCTGTGCCCGGGCATCCAGGCCCGACCAAGAGCACGTATCGATGGCTGAGGAGACGCTCTCGACGACGACACCGGGGATCCGCTGAACAAGTTTGGAGGTCAGGCCGGGGAGACACAGAACACAACGATAGCCCGGGCGAGGTCAGGCTGTGCTTGAC